>NZ_JACJSV010000028.1 GCF_014698335.1 Microcystis viridis FACHB-1342
AAGAAGCTATTCGATTGAAACCTGATGATGAAGCCGCTTGGCTTGGTAAAGGTAATCAACTAGCGAATTTAGGAAGATATGAAGAGGCGCTATCTGCTTACGAGGAAGCTATTCGATTGAAACCTGATTATACATCTGCAATCGACAGTAGAAATTTGGTTATTAATAAAACTTACTCAATTCGGAAAAGGTTAAATTTTTATGAAAATGAATTATCCAAGTTAAAAAATGGTAATGATAAAAACTTGATTATTTTAGTTATTGACTATTTGGAGTTGTCAAAAATATCTAAATATGAATTAGATAACGATATCTTATCATATCAGTTGCTTTATAAAGCTTATCAATTATCAAGTCTAAATAATCTGCCTGTTGTTGAGCGTTGTTCTGCTCTGCTTAAAAAAGTTTATCTTTACCCATCCTTACTAATCAGCTTGGCTCGATATAAAGAAGCAGACGAGTATATAAAAAATTGGTTACCAATTTTTCAAGACTCTAATGATAGAGAAGGAATGGATGCAATGTTAGATCCCCAAACAGTTCAAAGCTCTAGTTCTTTACTCAATATAGGCAATGAATTGGGCGATTTAGGGCGTTATGAAGAGGCGCTGTCTGCTTACGAGGAAGCCATTCGATTGAAACCTGATTATGAGGCCGCTTGGTATAGTAAAGGCGCTTGTCTAGGAAATTTAGGAAGGTATGAAGAAGCGATCGCCGCCTATGATGAAGCAATTAAGCTTAAAGCGGACTACATTGAAGCAATCTTCAATAAAGCAATACTTTTAAAAAAATTAGGTCATCAAGATATTGTAAACCAGCAATTCCATTTAATTGTTGAAACTTGTCAGCAGTATAAAAACAAAGACAATCAAACAATTGATTTTTGGAATGTCTATGCCGCTTCTCTAACTTGCTTAGGACAATATGAGGAAGTAGAACAAATTTTACAAAAAGCCCTAGCCATTAATCCAAACCACCCTAATACAAACTACAACCTAGCCTGCTACTACGCTATTCAGGATAATATTCCTTTAGCGGTCGAATATCTCGCCAAGGCGATTCAATTAAGACCCAGTGATAGAGAACAGGCGAAAAAAGATTCTGACTTCGATAAAATTCGTCAAGACCCCCGATTTATCGAGCTTATTTCGGATAATTTCTAAATTGTCAACCTTCTCGCTCATTTTCTTCGAGAATTTCTTGATAGATGACGGATTCTCCCATAATCCTACTCCGAAAGATATTTCTGATCTTCTCTCGGTTGTAATTGCTCGATCGCGTCGGGGGATAAATCGGTAAATTGGGCGATTTCTGGGACAGGAAACCCAGCAGATAGCATTTTTAGGGCAATTTGTCGAGCTTTTTCGTCTTTGCCCTTTTGTAGTCCTTTTTCCTCGCCTTCCTCTAAAATATCTTGATAGATGACGGATTCTCTCATAATGTCACTCCGAAGGATTTTTTTTATCGTCTCTCGATTGTAATTCCTCGATAGTTGCGGGGGATAAATCGGTAAATTGGGCGATTTCTGGGATAGAAAAGCCAGCAGATAGCATTTTTAGGGCAATTTGTCGAGCTTTTTCCTCTTTACCTTTTTGTAGTCCCTTTTCTTCCCCTTCCTCTCTGCCTTCCTCTAAAATATCTTGATAGATGACGGATTCTCTCATAATGTCACTCCGAAGGATTTTTTTAATCGTCTCTCGATTTAATACTAACCCGGCGAGAATGCTGGTAGCGGCAGCGAGATTGCTTTGCACCTGTTTTTGGGAGATAGTTTCTAAAGAACGGGACACCAGACTTAACACCTGTTCAGGGTCATCGGTATTGCTGAGGACGGCAAAGGGTAATAAACCGGGATGATGGAAAAATTGTGGTGTATTTTCTTCCCAAAGACGGATGACTTGGAAGGAATGAAAGGTTTCCCCCAGACGGAAGGTATTTTCTTGTACTAGGGGGGAATCACTGCGTCGCAGATAAATTACCACTTGACGCATTTGTTTTTGGGGATGACGACGATAGACGCGAATGCGATAATCAAGCATTCGGAAAGGAATTTTGGAGTCGGGATCGGTTTGAAATTCGGTATGGAGAATTAAATGCTCTGACTGCAAAAAAATCAGAGAATCGGCACGAATGGGGTCTAATTGTAATTCCGTCGGGTCGAGGACGGTTAAGGAGAGGGGAGAACCCAACAACCAAGTGGCTAGATCATCGGAGAAGTTTTCGGCGATAAATTTACAAATATTATCAAACATCGTGAGCGTTTTGTCTTTGTAATTGCTCGATAGTTGCGGGGGATAAATCGGTAAATCGGGCGATTTCTGGGACAGGAAAGCCAGCAGATAGCATTTTTAGGGCAATTTGTCGAGCTTTTTCGTCTTTGCCTTCCTCTTTACCTTCTTCTTTGCCTTCCTCTCGGCCTTCCTCTAAAGCTTCTTGATAGACTTTAGTTTCTCTTAAATCACTTAAACTAAACATTTTTTCTATCTCCTTACGGTTTAATTTGGGCAATTTATAAATGAGAATTGTCTCAATTAATTCTAGAATGTCCTGTCTTTTTAAAGACTCCTGGAATTGTTGTCTAACTTGTTGAATCAGTTGTTTTCCTTGAGCTAAGGTATTTTGTTCCGATTCCACAATTAATTGTAACACTTTTACCCCCAGAGAATCCCCCTCATCTAACTGATTCAGATAATAACAGTTAACCCGTCCTGACTCAAAGAATTCTTGATAACGAGATTTGGGACTATTTTCAATTTCCCGATGGGGATAAATGATCACCCCTTGCCAATTCTGGCTTAACTCGCTTTGATGAAAATAGAGAAATATTTCACTAAAAAAGCGCGAGTAAAACCGTTCATCTTTTTGAAATTGTACCTCAACAAAGTAAATCGGGTCATTGAGGTTATCGGGAAGAAAAACCCCATCTAAACGAAAAGCTAGTTGTTTAACTTCTAGGGAGGAAAATTGATAATGATTGACTGTTTCTGGGGGAAGATTGAGCAAATCAAAGAAACTTTCGGGAAAAGTCTGAAAGAGACGGAGGAAAATTGATAATGATTGACTGTTTCTGGGGGAAGATTGAGCAAATCAAAGAAACTTTCGGGAAAAGTCTGAAAGAGATGATAGAAAATACTGTCCGTTTTCACTCAATTTTGTCCTTCAATGACTTGTGCTACTTGTTCAATCTCTAAGTCTAAAGTTTGGGCAATTTGTTCTATAGTTAATACTATTAATTTAACCATTGTTGCAAATCTTCCAAATCCGAAAAGTCCAATAAAGCAAGAGCTAAATTATCCAGTTGATTAGGATTTAACTGTTTAATTTTTTGTTCTACCTTTAAAGGAATAGAACCTAGTTTTAAATTTAGCTGACGCAAAATTAGGCTTTTTTTAGCAGATAATTCTCCTTCTTCTCTGCCTTCCTCTCTGCCTTCCTCTCGCCCTTCCTCTAAAGCTTCTTGATAGACTTTAGTTTCTCTTAAATCACTTAAACTAAACATTTTTTCTATCTCCTTACGGTTTAATTTGGGCAATTTATAAATGAGAATTGTCTCAATTAATTCTAGAATGTCCTGTCTTTTTAAAGACTCCTGGAATTGTTGTCTAACTTGTTGAATCAGTTGTTTTCCTTGAGCTAAGGTATTTTGTTCCGATTCCACAATTAATTGTAACACTTTTACCCCCAGAGAATCCCCCTCATCTAACTGATTCAGATAATAACAGTTAACCCGTCCTGACTCAAAGAATTCTTGATAACGAGATTTGGGACTATTTTCAATTTCCCGATGGGGATAAATGATCACCCCTTGCCAATTCTGGCTTAACTCGCTTTGATGAAAATAGAGAAATATTTCACTAAAAAAGCGCGAGTAAAACCGTTCATCTTTTTGAAATTGTACCTCAACAAAGTAAATCGGGTCATTGAGGTTATCGGGAAGAAAAACCCCATCTAAACGAAAAGCTAGTTGTTTAACTTCTAGGGAGGAAAATTGATAATGATTGACTGTTTCTGGGGGAAGATTGAGCAAATCAAAGAAACTTTCGGGAAAAGTCTGAAAGAGACGATAGAAAATACTGTCCGTTTTCACTCAATTTTGTCCCTCAATGACTTGTGGTAAGTACCTAAGCAAAATTAATTACACATTTCGATAAAGCTTTTGCCTCTTGCCTATTGCCTCTTGCCTGTCTTCACTAGGAAATTTATTTTGCATGACTACTTACTTGTTCAATCTCTAAGTCTAAAGTTTGGGTATAGGAAAGCCAGCAGATAGCATTTTTAGGGCAATTTGTCGAGATTTCTCTTCTTTGCCCTTTTCCTCTCCTTCCTCTCAAATATCTCGATTTAGAGGATTTTTTCTAAACCGTAAATGAGGGATTGCAGCTGAGTAACTTTGCGGATAGAAAGGAGAACCCCCGGCATATAACAGGAGCGATCGCTGGTATCATGACGAAGGGTATAGATTTCCCCGGGGGAACCGAAAATTACTTCCTGGTGAGCAATTAAACCGGGTAAACGGACGCTATGAATACGGATGTTCTCGGCAGTTAAACCGCCTCTAGCGCCGGGGATGGTTTCTTTTTCGGAAACTTGAGCAGGATTAAAGATTTTACCCAATTCTGCCAGTAATTCGGCGGTTTTAATCGCTGTGCCACTGGGTGCGTCTGCTTTTTGATTGTGATGCAGTTCGATAATTTCTACATGATCAAAGTAGCGAGATGCTTGCACGGCAGCCTGTTGTAGTAAAACCATGCCAATGGAAAAATTGGGGATAACTAAACAGCCGGTGCTGGCTTTTTCGGCAAATTCGGCTAAATCTTGCAGTTGTGCCGCCGATAATCCCGTAGTTCCCACCACCGGACGCACTCCATAGGCGATCGCACTGCGGGTATTGTCATAAACACCGTCGGGATGGGTAAAATCCACCATCACCCCCTGCACTTTTTCCTGAGTTGCCAGGACTAAAACACTCTGTAAATCGTCGAGAATCGGCACTTCTAGGGGTTCACAACCGGCCACTTCTCCCACATCCTGACCTCGAAAAGCTGGATTTCGATCCACTGCACCCACTAGGATCATATCGTCGGCACGAGCAACGGCTTTAATGACTTCCCGTCCCATTTTGCCGGCTGCACCGTTGACAACCACGGGAATCGGGTTTCTATTTTCGGTCATAGTTAATTATTCTCCTTATGTATGGCGATTATAGATTGTAAATGGGTAATAACGTTTTTTAGGGAAAAAAATCAAGATATAAATACTGCCCTAACACACCAAAAAGAAAAGTTTTTGATGTGTTACCCTTGGTCAACCCACTACTTATAATAAAGCCATTTCTCCCACCACTTCCAAGCGGGTATAACTGCCGATTTTGAGGAATTTTTCCGAGAGAGATTCGGCCACATTGGGAGTAATCCAGCCTAACTGTTTGAGAATTTGCAAAGCGGCGGCATATTTAGCCCGTTTGGAACCATCTAAAGCTTTTATTGCTAATCCTAAACCTTCACCGACGCGCCCAATACATTGAATCCCTTCAGCCCCGGCTTTGCTGACGATTTCCCCTTGGCTAACCTGCATTAATTCCGTATCAAAAGCCCCTTCTCCTGCTACCATGCGGGGATGATAGGTCATCGCCCGGACGATTCTTTCTAAGTCTAAACGGTTGCCAGAGGCTAACTGGGCGTAGAGATGGGCCATTTGCCCCAACTGCATTGAATAGGTGGGCGCACCGCAGTCATCGTGGGCGCTGATTAATTCATCTCCCGGCATCCCCAATAATTCGGCAATTTTGCTTAAAATTAGCTTCTGTATCTGACTAGAACGCCGCAGATAGCTATTTAACGGCCAGCCACGCTGTTGACACACCGCTAACATCCCGGCGTGTTTACCAGAACAATTGTACTGAAGGCGACTGGGTTTACCGGACGGGAGGGGACATTGCAGAGCGTTGGGATCGATATCGGCACGCCAGAGAATATTAAAGACTTGACGGGCGTGTTCCACTGTGCCTTGGTGAGAACTACAGATAATGGCTAGATCCTTATCGTTGAGATCGTAGCGTTCGAGGGTGCCGGTACTGATGACAGCCAGTGCTTGAAAAGGTTTTAGGGCCGAACGAATAAAGGCGCTAGTTTCGGCACTGCCGGCGGTGGATAATACCCGGCCGCGGTCATCGCAAATAGCGGCCTCGACATGATGGACCGATTCAATAATGCCTTCCCGGAGGAGATGAATTTCTAAGCGGTGGGTTGGTGAACGTTTTACCCTATTCATTCAGATTGGTGATTGGTTGCGGTTAGTGAGTGAAAAATAGCCAGAAAAGACCACTGATAGCGACAATTGCCCCTAAAATCAGGGCGGTTTTTTGTAAACGGCGGAGAATGGGCTGGATTTGATAGGAGACGATTAAACGATCGCGGGTTAAAATAGCGGCGGTTTTTGTCCAGATTTGGCCATCATACCAGCCCGACTCCTCATAAAATACTTTCTCCGATTGCAAGCGGTCATAGACGTAGATCCAGCCTAAATACAAGCGCAATAACACCAATCCTACCAAAATTGTCGAGCCAAAAATCCCCGCGCAGAAGAAGAGAAAAGGGGCCTTTTTGAGGGGAAAACTAGCGGCGGCAATCGGTCCGACAATTAACCATGTCCACAACCATAACCAGAGAAATTTTTTTGTATAAGAAGCTACATCTAGCCTCGCCCAACGGAAAAACCAAGATTCTTTTAACTGTTCGTACTCGTTAACCGGCTGCTGTTCTTCCGGGACGGGACAGAAATCAAGGGAGGATTTCATGGATTCTACTCCTCCAAATGGTCGCTAGGTAGAGGAATCCGTTGAGCATGACCCCAAAATGCTTCTAAATTATAAAATTCTCGCTCTTTTGGTAAAAAGATATGGACAATGATATCGCCATAATCCATCAGTATCCAGCTACCCTCGCTTTTTCCTTCCACTTGTCGGGGGGATTGTTGCCATTCTAGTTCCATAGCGGCTTCGATCGCATCCTCGATCGCTCGCACTTGAGTGGTAGAATAGCCGGTAATAATCAGAAAATAATCGGTTAAATAACAGATATCGGCGACTTTCAGGATGGCGATGTCCCCTGCTTTCTTGTCTTCGGCAGCGGTAACAATTGTCTCTAGAAAATTTTCGGTCTTGAGATTTTCGGCGACGGGGGTAATAATTCCAGTGGGATTGGTCATTCAGGTTGTGGTTATCCTTTGGCTGAGGTGGTTGTAAGGGAGTCTTGAGATTATGTTAATCAATGGTTTTAGTTTCCGTTAGTTGTTCTTTAACAATTTGTAACGCCCAGTTGCGGGTTAGCACGGTGCGGGGATGAATGGGACAATGGCTACTTAAAAGATATTTTAGGGAATAATCGCAGGTTTGTTGAACGCTTTTATGGAGATTTTGATAGCTGAGTTGTCGTAGGGCGTTTAATTCGGGTGTATCGCCGCGATTGGGTTCCAAGGCATCGGCAATAAAGACTATACAGCTAAGATCGCTCATATTGGGTTTACCGAGGGTATGATTGCGAATCGCTTCGAGAATTTCCTCATCGGTAATGTTAAATTCTTTTTGGGCGACAATTGCGCTCACGTCGGCGTGGAGTAAGTGGGGATGGGATAAACAGATATTATCCACCTCTATTCCCGCCGATTCTGCCATTTTTAGCAGTTTTTTGGGCTTGAAAAATTTAGCCAGATCGTGTAACAACCCAGCTTGCCCTGCTTGGACGGGATCGAGATCGTGATGACGAGCTAAATCAATACACATGGTCTCCACACCGAGAATATGTCGCAGACGGTGTTCGTTGACGTTTTCTTTTAACCAGTCGATAACTTGCTGTCGCATCTTTTTTTTGCCCTTGTGGAACCCCAAAACGATTGTAACAATTACTATACAATTTTGCCTATCGCTCCCGGGTTCGATCTTTACCAATCATCCTCGCAACTAGCTTCTAAAACTTCTTCTTGCTGCCAATCATCCTGAAAAGGTTGTACCACTTTACCGATCGCATCGGCCACAAAAGACTTAATAAATTCTTCCTTGCGACTGAGTTGAAATTGTCTTTGTACCACTTCCGTCATACCACCGTCACCCCAGTCTTGATCCTGACGGAAATATTCAATAAAACTTTTGCCAGCAATGCGGGTTAAATAGGCGGCACTGACCCCTTGAATTGCCTTACCGACTATATAGGTAGTAAAATTTAATTGTAGGATTCTGGCTAATAATTCTACTGCTCCTTTCACTACTCCCAAACTAACTAGAGTTTTACCCAAAGATAGAGCCAATTCCTTGCCTCGATCGCTGTTAATTTCACAGCCATAAACTTGACCAATTTCTCTGACCATTTGAGCATTAACCGCCGCCGTTGCTAACAGATCGAACACTGGTAAGGGAGTCACGGCAATCACTCCCGCACCGATCCACTGATAGCGATCAATAATTTTATCAGCTTGGCGACGACGTTGGCGATCGATAATTTTCCTAGCTTCTTCTCCTAATCGTTGGGATTGTAAGAGGATATTATCCGCCACTAAATCCTCCCCTTCGGCCCGTAAAACTGAAGCCAAACGTTTAATTAAAGCTAAAATATCTGGTTCTGGTGTGATCATTTGTCCACTGGTTAACTGTACTGGTTGGGGATTAGCGGTAACAGCAATAATATCGGCGGAAAGGATCACTCCTTTTAGACGTTCTCGTAATTGTTTTAAAATAATGTCTCGATCTTCGTCGCTATAGAGATCGATTTTATTAAAGACTAAGAGAGAACGTTTACCAATATCAATTAAACCCAATAAAGGGCCGTATTCCGATTGTCGAATATCGTTATCGATGACAAATAAAAGTAAATCTGCTTCCGTGGCTAATTGTCGCGCTAACTGTTCCCTTTGACCTCCAGCTGCACCAATTTCAAGAATGCCGGGAGTGTCGGTAATTTGAATTTCCCGATTCACACCTTTCATTTTTAAACTATAGGTTTCCCCTTTTTCCGTGGTTCCCATGGTTGCCTCCACATTGCCCACCATTTGACCGATGAGGGCGTTAATTAGGGAGGTTTTTCCCGCCGATCCTGTGCCGAAAACAATGATTTTAACTTCTTTTCTGGCTAAACTTCGCTCAATTTCTTGGGAACGATTAATAAAAACCTGTTGGGTTACTTTATCTTGAATTTGCTCCACTTGTTGCCGGATAGCTTTTAAGGTTTCCCCGGCGGCCTCGGTTTTTTCTACTGGTAATTTTAGGGGTGGACGGGAGGAAGAACGCAACCCGCGGCGACTTTTTTGCTGCTGGGGCAGCAGATAAAAGTAGTACAAAAGAATGTAGATCAGCAAGCCCAGCAGTCCGATAATCAGTAAAAGCAGAATATTGGCTAGTAGGGGAGCGAGAAAAACGATATCTCTGTAAAGACGATAGATAGAGTTGACTAACCACAACATTAATCCGAAAATAAAGCTCAGACCAATGATTAAAGCGGCAAGACGGGGTAATTTCATCGAAAATTGGGTCTGAAACCCCGCCGTTTTACGGCGGCTTTACCGTTAAATACTAGCGCATTTAGACGATATATTCTAGAATGTGAGGCATGGAAAAAGCCTATTCGTTTCGATTTTACCCGACACCAGAACAAGAGTCGCTATTGCGGCGCACATTGGGCTGTGTAAGATTAGTTTACAATAAAGCTCTCCACGAACGAACACAAGCATGGTATGAAAGACAAGAAAGAGTAGGATATGCTGAAACTTCTTCAATGCTAACCGATTGGAAAAAACAAGAAGAATTAGAGTTTTTAAACGAAGTTAGCTGTGTACCTTTACAACAAGGGTTAAGACATTTACAAACAGCTTTCACTAATTTCTTTGCTGGTCGTACTAAGTATCCTAACTTTAAGAAAAAACATCAAGGAGGAAGTGCCGAATTTACCAAATCTGCTTTTAAATTTAAAGACAGACAAATCTATTTAGCTAAATGCACAGAACTTTTACCTATTCGATGGTCAAGACAAATACCAGAAAGCTGTGAACCAAGCACAGTAACAGTCAGATTACATCCATCAGGACGTTGGCATATCTCAATAAGATTTGATGACCCAACGATTAAGCCATTACCCCCAACCGATAAAGCCATCGGAATTGACTTAGGAATTAGTAGCCTTGTGATTACCAGCGATGGTGACAAAGTATCTAATCCCAAGCATTTTAACAAGCATTATCGGAGACTGCGAAGAGCATCTAAAAGCCTTTCTAGAAAACAGAAAGGGTCAAAAAATCGGGAAAAAGCAAGAATCAAAGTAGCCAAGATTCACGCTCAAATGACCGATAGCAGAAAAGACCATTTACATAAGCTAACCACTCAATTAGTTCGTGAAAACCAAACGATTGTGGTTGAGAATTTAGCCGTCAAGAATATGGTCAAAAACCCGAAATTATCTCAGGCAATATCTGACGTTAGTTGGGGAGAAATCACTCGACAATTAGCCTATAAATGCCGTTGGTATGGCAGAAATTACATCGAAATAGATAGATGGTTTCCCAGTTCTAAAAGGTGTAGTAATTGCGGGTATATTGCTGAGAAAATGCCGTTAAATGTTCGAGAATGGGACTGTCCAGACTGTGGAACACACCATGACCGAGATGTTAACGCTAGTAAAAATATTTTGGCCGCAGGGCTTGCGGTGTCAGTCTGTCGAGCGACCATAAGACCAGAACAGAGTAAATCTGTTAAGGCAGGTGCGGAACCCCGCAAGGGAAAGAAGCAGAAACCTAAATCGTGAGGTTTGGGAATCGCCGTCCGTTTACGGCGGTGAGGATGTCAAAATTGTTTTTATTCATCAGTAGGGAGGCAAAATTATTTGTAGGATGGGTTAGCGGTAGCGTAACATAATCGGGCGTTGGGTTTCATGCTTCAACCCAACCTACGTTCTTCCCCACTTCCCCACCTCCCCACTTCCCCACTTCCCCACTTCCTATTCCCTCGGACCAGAAAAGGGGTAAGATAATAAGTTTAGTGATAAGATGACCGAATTGTAAGCGGGGACTTGATATGGCAGAAACCCTATTATTTAATGCTTTGCGACAGGCGATCGATGAGGAAATGGGCCGGGACCAGACAGTATTTGTTTTGGGTGAAGATGTGGGTCATTACGGCGGTTCCTACAAAGTTACCAAAGATCTCTACAAAAAATATGGCGATTTAAGGGTTTTAGATACTCCCATCGCTGAAAATAGTTTTACGGGCATGGCAGTGGGGGCAGCCATGACGGGATTACGTCCGATTATTGAAGGCATGAATATGGGTTTTCTTCTGCTTGCCTTTAACCAAATTGCCAACAATGCCGGGATGTTACGTTATACTTCCGGCGGTAATTTTAAAATCCCCATGGTTATCCGCGGTCCGGGGGGTGTAGGGAGACAATTAGGTGCGGAACATTCCCAACGTTTAGAGGCCTATTTTCACGCGGTACCCGGTCTAAAAATTGTCGCTTGTTCCACTCCCTACAATGCCAAAGGTTTATTAAAATCGGCGATTAGAGATAATAACCCCGTGCTTTTCTTTGAACACGTTCTTCTCTATAATCTCAAGGAAAATTTACCTGATAGCGAGTATCTTTTACCCCTCGATAAGGCGGAAATCGTTCGCAAGGGAGAAGATATAACTATTCTCACCTATTCGCGTATGCGTCATCACTGTTTACAGGCATTAAAACAGTTAGAAAAAGATGGCTATGATCCAGAAATTATCGATTTAATTTCTCTGAAACCCTTTGATATGGAGACGATTGCCGCTTCGATTCGCAAGACTCATAGGGTGATTATCGTGGAAGAATGTATGAAAACGGCGGGAATTGCTTCCGAGTTAATTGCTTTAATTAACGAGCAGTTATTCGATGAATTAGATGCCCCCGTGTTAAGATTATCTTCCCAAGATATACCGACACCTTATAACGGTAATCTAGAAAGATTGACGATTATTCAACCTAATCAAATTGTCGAAGCTGTCCAAAAAATGGTCGGCGATCGCATTTAACAAATTCTCCTTTTGATACTGAAGTTATGCAGAGACAAAATTGGTTATTGTTACTGATCGTCGGCCTAGTTGTTGCCTCGATCTTTATCCTGATTAAGTTACCCCTACAATTAGGTTTAGACCTGCGCGGGGGTAGTCAATTAACCATTCAGGTTAAACCCACTGAAACCGTGACAACCATTCAACCTAATGATTTAAAAGCCGTACAAAATGTGATTGAAAATCGCGTTAATGCCCTCGGTGTTTCTGAATCATTAGTGCAGACTGTGGACAGTAAAAATCAGGTAATCGTGCAACTACCCGGGGTCACAGATCCCAAAGAAGCTGAGAGAAACTTAAATGTTCAGGCCCAATTAGAATTTCGTCAGCAAAAACAAGGTACAGAAGGAGAATTTCGGGCTGAATATTCAATTTTTCAACAAAAAAAAGCGGAATTAGCCGCCCTCAAAGCCGAGAATAAACCCGAAAATGCCGCTAAAATTGCCGAACTAGAACAATCTCTCCAGAAATCTAAAGAGGCAATTTTAAATTTATTTGAATCGGTGGACTTAACTGGAAAAAATCTGCAAAATGCCACTATTAGTTCCACCCAAGGCACTAACTGGGAAGTGGCCATTACTTTCGACTCGGAAGGGGGCAGTAAATTCGCCGAACTGACTAAAGCGATCGCTGGTACTGGTCGCAGTATTGGGATTTTCCTCGATAATGAATTAATTAGCGCCCCTGTGGTTGATGTGCAGTTTGCCCAAACGGGAATTACAGGGGGCCGGGCCGTGATTACTGGTAATTTTACCGCCGAAACTGCCAACGATCTAGCGATTCAATTGCGCGGTGGTTCCCTACCTTTTCCCGTCAAAGTGGAAGAAATTCGCACTGTCGGGGCAACTTTAGGCCAGGATAGCATCCGTCGTAGTATCTACGCCGGTTTAGTGGGTTTACTGTTAGTTTTAATCTTCATGGCGGTTTATTACCGTTTACCCGGGATTATTGCCGATGTTTCCCTGATTATCTATACTATTCTCTCTCTGGGGGCTTTTGCCCTAGTGGGAGTCACGATGACGTTACCCGGTATTGCCGGATTTATCCTCAGTATCGGCATGGCAGTTGATGCAAATGTACTGATTTTTGAGCGTACCAGGGAGGAATTAAGGGCCGGAAAATCCCTATTTCGGGCGGTGGAGTCGGGATTTTACCGGGCTTTTTCCAGTATTCTTGATAGTAATGTCACTACTTTAATCGCCTGTGCTGCCCTATTTTGGTTGGGTTCGGGATTAGTCAAGGGTTTTGCTTTAACTTTAGCCATTGGGGTAGCTGTGAGTATGTTTACCGCTTTAACCTGTAGTCGTACTCTCCTGTTAATCACTGTGTTAAGCGTCCCTAGCATTCGCCAAAAACCCCAACTTTTCTGCCCTAATTTACCGGCAAACCAATAATTCAGTTATCAGTTATCAGTTACCAGTTACCAGTTATCAGTAGGGTGGGTTAGGCGACGATAAGTTATGCTGTTGACCAATAATTTCTGATTCGCCGTAACCCACCGATTACCATAACCCACTCCCCAAATCCCTTTTTTCCTTTTTTCCTTTTTTCCTTTTTCCTTTAAAAATATGGCATTTAACGTTACAAAACAGCGTAATTTTTGGTGGACAGTCTCGGCCCTGCTGACGATTGGTAGTATTTTGGCCATGGTAATTTCTTGGTTCACTATTCAAGCGCCTTTGCGACCGAGTTTAGATTTTGTTGGTGGCACGAGAATTCAGATAGAATTAGCTTGTGCCAAAAAGAATACCTGTGAGAAACCTTTAACTACTGCCGAAGTGCAAGGGATTTTAGACGAGGAGGGATTGGGTAACAGTAGTGTGCAGGTGTTGGATAAATATACTTTATCGGTGCGGACGAAAACCCTGGCAGAAGAACAGAGAACAAAATTACTCGACACCTTAAACCAGAAAATCGGAGCCTTTGACCCCGAAACCAGTCAAATCGATACAGTTGGTCCCACCATCGGTCAAGAATTATTTAGGTCGGGATTTTTAGCTTTATTAGTTTCCTTTTTTGGCATTGCTGTCTATCTAAGCTTCCGTTTTCAACGGGATTACGCTTTTTTTGCCATTGTCGCCCTGCTGCACGACGTTTTGATCACTTTAGGGGTCTTTGCGGTTTTAGGCTTAATTGCGGGGGTAGAAGTGGATAGTTTATTTTTGGTTTCCCTCTTGACAATTGTGGGCTTTTCTGTTAATGACACAGTGGTAATTTATGATCGCGTGCGGGAAAATTTTGCTAATACCCCCGAATTATCCGTGGATGAAATTGTCGATAATGCGGTGAGTCAAACCCTAACTCGTTCAATTAATACCACCCTGACTACTTTATTGCCTCTGGTGGCGATTTTTCTCTTTGGTGGCACGACCTTAAAATATTTTGCCCTAGCTTTAATTATTGGTTTTGTAGCGGGGGCCTATTCGAGTATTTTTATCGCTAGTACCCTACTAGCTTGGTGGCGCGGTCGTTCCCATCGACCCACACTCAATTACAGTTAGGATGCCATTGGTGAAGAATCAGTGGTTCTTGGATGGGTCGTAATAGTAATTTCAACCTGTTGATTGAGACGACCCAAAATTGATATCAAACGGTCAATAGTAAAGCGTCCCAAATTAGCACGGCGAATCTGGACAAATTCACTGTGATTAATTCCAGTTCGCACTTGAGCATCGCGGGTTGATAAGTCTTCCTTCTCCAGAACCTTGATAATTTCAGCAGCAAGCAGTGCTTTCGCTTGTCGCACGTCCGCATCTACATCGCCAAAATCGCGGTACACATTCCCGCTACCTTGTACCAGTTCAAATTGTTCTTCACTCATGAGAGTTCCTCCTTCAATCGCTTGAGCCGTGCTTTGATAACTTCGACTTCTTGCTGTGGTGTTTTGATCCCTTTTGGGGATTTTTTCTGGAAGGCATGAATCACCCAGATAGCCTCACCTAACTGGACAGCATAAATAGTTCGATAGGCATCCCCCTTGAAAGGTAGAGCAATCTCGAACACACCAGAACCTATCCCCTTAAAAGGCTTGGTTAGGGATGATTTTGCCCCTTCTGCTGCAATAGTTAAAGCGTCAAGTACAATTTCTTGGGCTTCCTTGGGAAACTTTTGAAAATCTTTCCGTGCCGCTTTAATCCAAGATATAGGACGGGTATTACGCATTCGCTTATGGTGATATAACTGATACCACCTGTCAAGCCCCATTATACTAAATCCAAAGATGGCTTTTAGTTGTCAGCTAAATTTTTGCGCCAATTTCGTCAAATTGCTTCAAGAGATTTGATTGCGAACGCCACTGAAAGCAGCGTATGCGATCGCTATAGCATCTACAGCATCATTAATAGGCATTTTTGTCAATCCGAATAAATACTTAATTTGTTCAGCCACCTCAGCTTTAGTGGCTTTACCATGGCCGAGATGACATTTCCAACTAGCTTGATGGAGGAAAATCGGTTCAATTCCTCCATCGCGACAGCTAACCAGATTGATAATTCCCAATGCTTGCAGGACTCCACCGGCTGCCTTGATTTGCCGGTTAAAAAAGGGCATTTCCACGGCAATTTCCCCCGGTTTATATTCTGCGATTAACTCCTTTAAATCCCGTTCAATTTCGATCAAACGCTGGGCAGTAGAAAGATTTTTAGAAGTTTCGATCGTGCCGTAATCGACTAAGATCGGCACTAACTCACTATTATCCCGGAGAATAGCCCAACCGACAATCGCTAATCCGGGGTCGATACCCAACCAAGTAGTCATAGATTAAGCCAAAAAATCTTGGACGATTTGGAGGATTCTTTGGGATGCTTGTCCATCTCCAAAAGGATTAATGGCATTAGCCATACGATCATAGGCGATTTTATCCCTTAATAATTCTCCCGCTGCGGCTAAAATTTGCTCCGGATTAGTCCCAATTAATTTCGCTGTTCCCGCTTGCACTGCTTCCGGTCTTTCTGTGGTTTCTCGCAATACTAAAACCGGTTTTCCTAAACTCGGTGCTTCTTCTTGAATGCCTCCAGAATCAGTTAATAATAAATAACAGCGTTGAATCGCCCCCACTAACTCGGCATAATCGAGAGGTTCAGTTAAAAATACCCTGGGATGATTGCCCAAAGCGGACTGTATTGGTTCTCGGACGGTGGGATTGCGATGGAGGGGTAATAATAGGGCTGTATCGGTATATTTTTCTAACAACAAAGTGAATCCTTTGATAATATCCTGTAAGGGTTCGCCCCAATTTTCCCGGCGGTGAACCGTGGCTAATAAAACCCGATAATCTGACCAATTTAAGCCCGCAATTTGACATTCTGGGGCGGTTTTGGCTACGGTTAATAAAGCATCAATAACTGTATTACCGGTGTGGTGAATATTTCCTGTCACCCCAGATTTTTGTAAATTTTCCACGGCTAAAGTAGTGGGAGCAAAATGTAGGGTAGTCAGTTGAGAAATTAGGCGGCGATTAGCTTCTTCGGGATAGGGATTATAGATATCATTAGTTCTTAATCCTGCTTCCACATGAGCGATAGGAATTTGTTGATAAAAAGCCGCTAAAGCAGCAGCAAAAGCAGTAGTAGTATCACCTTGCACAATAATTAAATCTGGTTTTATGCGCTCAAAGACCGTTTCTAAACCGCGTAAACTGCGGCAAGTAATATCAGTTAAGGTTTGACGGGTTTGCATAATATCGAGATTTTCATCTGCTTTTAAAGCAAATAATTCCATCACCTGCGCTACCATTTCTTTATGCTGTCCCGTCAGAATTACATGGGTTTGAAACTGTTCCGATTCTTGAAAAGCACGAATAACGGGAGCTAATTTAATCGCTTCGGGACGAGTTCCAAGAGTAATACAAATTGATTTCGACATATTATTATCAGTTATCAGTTATCAGTTATCAGTTATCAGATGTGAGTTTTCAGTTCACTGATTACTGTTGAATGATCCATGAAAATCTATTGAATTGTGCTGTTTTGTCATTTTTCACCGGTGGGGGTTTGTTGAACAATAACTTGGGGATAGAGTTGCATTTGCTGAGGATTTAAAGAAGGTCGAGAGATGGTCAAAACTTTTTGTTTGGCTAACTCTTGAGTCATGGTATCTAAAGTTTGAGCGATACGCAAATTATATTCTAATTGTTCCCCAGAAGAAAGCAAATTACTTAAGCCATCGATTAAACGTCTTAAATTCTCGCGAAATTGGGGATCACCGATTAACTCATCGATATCGGAGGTGATTTTTTGAGTATTTTCAAAAGTCACCCTAGCGGATTCGAGAGTTTTTTGCAGCAGGACTATTGTAGCAGGATCGTTAATAGTTTTAGTAATTTCTCGTAAATTATTCGATGTCTCCACCGCATTATTCAAAATCGTCTCGATATTTTGCATGACTTGTTTAGTATCAATTTCATCTAAACCAGCATTCAACCTCAGGGCGGTATTATTGAGATTATTAGCGAGACTGCCAATACCTAAACTAGCTTGATTAATATTATCGAGAGTATTAACAATTTGTCCCCGATTTTCGCTGAGAACAGCATTGAGATTAGCGACTAATTGGGAGGATTGTTGAAAAGTCCTGCTGATTTGACTGCGATTTTCCTGAACGGTATTATCTAAAGTATTGACAAAACGGGAGGCATTATTAGCCGTATTAGTGACCGAGCGACTGGTGGTAGCTAATTCCAAAGATAGACGAGAGATTTCTCTTTGGGCATTACGGATAGTCTGAGAGGTATCATCGGATAAACGGGCGATTTTTTGAGCTGCTATAGCGGTATTTTTGGTGACATCATTGAGATTACCCACAAATTCAGGACTGGTAAAAGTATCCACTAAACGACCAACACTAGACATTAATTGTGTTCCTGTTGTCCCCTGTAAACGAGTATTATTACAGAGAATTAACTGTTGATCACAGTCGGGACCCAGAGGGTCGAGATTTTTGGCCTCAGCACTTAAAGAAACTAAGGGAGTGATATCGATGGCTGCCTCCCCAATTAATCCGGAAAGATTGGTAGTAACAGTTACCTTCCTAGGCATAACTAAAGTAGCAGAAGCGATTTCGGCAATAACTTCCACTTGATTGCTTCCCGGGATAAAACTCGTAATTCTTCCCACTCTCACCCCGCGAAAACGCACCGGCGCCCCGACTTGTAACCCTTCCACGTCGGCAAACTCGAAGATTAATTGATAGGTTCTTTGACCAAATCCCCCCCCGCGAACCCAGATAGCGAGCACCCCAAAGACCAATAATCCGCCTAGGGCAAACAAACCTAGTCTTCCTTCCCGTAAAGCTCGCGAACTCTGCATGATTTTTCTCTCATTCTCGATAGTTCTTAATTTAGCTTAATCTAGCTTAAACGATTGTCCTAATCGGGCCTTCAATGCTGGCGCTAAAAAATTGCCGGATCATGGGATGATCGGTACGATCGATATCTGCCACTAATCCCTGCCATTGCACTTTTCCCTGATAGAGAAATACTACTCGATCGGCGGTGCGTCGGATGGTGCTTTGTTGGTGAGAAACCATCACATAAGTGTTCGCAGACCCCGATTTTTCATGGAGAGTCCGCACTAGATCCTCGATAATTGTAGAAGCTATTGGGTCTAATCCGGCGGTAGGTTCATCATACAGCAGTAATTCAGGATTATCAGCCGGATTATCGGGATTAGTGATAATAGCGCGGGCAAAAGCCACCCGTTTACGCATTCCCCCCGATAGTTCCGAGGGATAAAGGTCACTAATTCCCTGTAAACCGACCATTTCCAAGCTTTTTTCCACTAATTCCCTAATTATGGCTTTTTTTAAGTTAGTTTGTTCGTAGAGATAAAAACCGACATTTTCCCCGACGGTGAGAGAATCAAACAGGGCTGTTTGTTGAAAAACTAAGGAAGTTCGCATCGCTTCTCGACCATCTTCTAGCAATCCCTGACGCAATTGGCCTTTAATACGAATTTCTCCCGCATTTATCCCCGTTAATCCCGCAATTAACCGTAAAACCGTTGATTTTCCCGTCCCCGACGGCCCGATAATTACCAGGGCCTCCCCTCGATAAATGGTTAAATCTAATCCGTCGAGAATAACGTTATCCCCGAATCTTTTCGATACTCCTCTCAATTCAATTAACGGTTCTTTCATCGTCGCTTAATTATCTTATAACCTCTGGAATTTTAGGGAGATGGGGAAGTGGGGTGTGGGGTGTGGGGTGTGGGGTGTGGGGTGTGGGGAAGTGGGGTGTGGGGAGAATAAAGCTGCCTCCTATCTCCTGTCTCCTATCTCCTATCTCCTGTCTCCTGAATACTGACTCCTGAATACTGACTCGATTCTGGCTGCTATAGTAGAAAAGCACCCATTGCTGACGATATCTGAGGTAGATTGCCGTGACTATTGCTTTAGACCAACTGCTTACCCCCGACATTTTTCGACCAGCGCGTTATTTGGGCAACGAGTTAGGTGCTAAACATAAAGAATGGGCAAGTGCGGTGGTTCGTTGGGTGTTAACCTATCCGGAAGTGTACGAAGTGGGGGCATCTAACCTCGGCCATATTATCCTCTACAATATCCTCAATGCACAACCCCGCCAACTCTGCGATCGCACTTATTTACCCGCACCGGATTTAGCCCAAAAACTCAAACAGACAAAAACCCCCTTATTTGCCCTAGAATCCCGTCGTTACCTCACAGATTTTGATATTCTGGGTTTTAGTCTCAGTTATGAGCTAGGAGCCACCAATATTTTAGAAATGCTCGACCTAGCGGCAATTCCCTTGACTTGGAGAGCAAGAGATGCGGGTAACTATCCGCTAATTTTTGCCGGGGGACAAACTGCCACCTCTAACCCCGAACCCTACGCCGACTTTTTTGATTTTATCGCCCTTGGTGATGGCGAAGAATTATTGCCAGAAATCGGTTTAATTTTAGAAGAAGGTAAACTAGCTAATCTAAGCAAAGAAGAACTATTGCTAGATTTAGCCCAAATTCCGGGGGTATATGTGCCGCGTTTCTACGATGTCACCCCAATCGGTGCAGTTATCCCCAATCGTGACGATGTACCGCAAAGAATTTTACGCCGGGTAGCCACTCCTATCCCAGCCTATTCTATCGGTTTAGTTCCCTTCGTGGAAACGGTTCACGATCGCCTAGTGGTGGAAATTCGTCGCGGTTGCACTCGGGGATGTCGTTTTTGTCAACCGGGGATGTTAACCCGTCCTGCGCGGGATGTGCAACCGGAAGCAGTCATCGAATCGATTGAAAAAGGAATGCGAGCGACGGGATATAACGAATTTTCTCTATTATCTCTCAGTTGCTCCGATTATCTAGCTTTACCTGCCGTGGGTATGGAGATTAAAAACCGTCTCCAGAATGAGAATATATCTCTATCCTTACCCAGTCAAAGAGTCGATCGCTTTGACGAAAATATTGCTAACATAATTGGGGGCAATCGTCAATCGGGTTTAACCTTTGCACCGGAAGCGGGAACCCAACGAATGCGCGATGTGATTAACAAAGGGTTAACCAACGAAGAATTACTCAGAGGGATAAAAACTGCCGTCGAACAGGGTTGGGATAAGGTCAAACTCTATTTTATGATCGGTTTGCCGGGGGAAACCGATGTGGATGTCATCGGTATCGTGGAAACGGTGCGCTGGTTGCGTCGGGAATGTCGTTTACCGAAGCGGAAACCCCTCGATTTTACCCTAACTATCTCGAATTTTACCCCTAAACCCCATACCCCCTTCCAGTGGCATTCCGTCTCCACGGCCGAATTTATCCGCAAACAGGAGTTATTAAGACAGGAATTCCAAGGCATGAGAGGGGTAAAAGTCAATTATACCGATGTCCGCATCTCGGCTATGGAAGATTTTATCGGTCGCGGTGACAGAAGTTTAGGGAAAGTGGTGCTGCGCGCTTGGCAATTGGGAGCCGGGATGGATGCTTGGTGGGATAATACGGAAAAAGCCTATCAAGCATGGTCACAGGCGATCGAAGAATCCGGTTTAACCTGGAAATATCGTCAGATAGAACAGGGAGAATGGAATATTTTTGCCGATACAGACAAAGATATTTTAGAGCGTCCTTTGCCCTGGGATCATCTGGATACCGGTATCGATAAAAAATGGCTAGAGGAGGACTTAAAACGCGCTCTAGACGCGGCAACGGTTCCCGATTGTTCTTTTGAGGGTTGTTCCCATTGTGGCGTTTGTAGCGTCGATTTTGGTCATAATATCGTCATTGAAGCGCCCCCGATTCCCGCTTTTGCCGGACATTTTCAACCCAATCAAGAACGCACCCAAAGAATTCGGGTTTGGTTTGGCAAAATTGGCGAAATGGCTCTAGTTAGCCACTTGGATCTGGTGCGTTTATTTGATCGCGTCGTCCGTCGGGCTGCTATTCCCATTTCCTTTACTGGTGGATTTCACCCCGGTCCGCGCATTTCGATCGCCAATGCTTTATCCTTGGGAGCAACCAGTAGCGGTGAGATTGTCGATTTTGAATTGACAAAAGTGATGGATTTAGAGACGTTTAAACAGCAGTTAACCGCACAATTACCCGCAGATTTGCCGGTTTATCAGGTGGAAGAAATTCCCTTAAATGCTCCTGCTGCCACCCGTGTGTTAGAAAAAGCCGAGTATTTGCTCACTTTTAATAGCGAGGGAATTGACTGCCAACAGTGGCAAAATTGGATCGAGGCAATTAAACAAGCAACGGTGATGGAACGGGAAAAAACCACCAAATCCGGCAAAAAAGTCACGATTAATCTGCGAGAACAATTATATGAATTAGAGTTAAAAACTGTTGACAAACAAGCCGTTTTGTGCTATGTGGGCAGTTGTCGCAATGATGGCACTTTACTACAGCCCGATCATATCGTCGAGATGTTAGAAAGGGTTTCTGGCCAAGAGATTTCGCTGCTTAATTTTCATCGTCAGCGCTTGATTTTAGGAGCTTAACCATCGTAAATTGTTCCCTTTATGCTCTAACCCCAGAAAGTCAGCTAATCTTGATCGACTAATTCCAAGGAATCATCAACCAAAGCTGGCCGGTAATTTTGAACAACCAAAAGTTTCCTAAGAGACAGATTCACCTAATCAAATAAAAGGAGATGAAAATTAAAATCTGGTTGATTTCAGGCTACCGGCAATAGTCACTGATAACTGATCACTGATAAACTTATTGCAAGGCGTCGAAGACTTTAAACATGGGTAGGTACATAGACACAAGAATAGTTCCCACCATCACCCCAATAGCAACCATCATCAAGGGTTCAATGATACTGGTTAAAGCTTTAACGGCCTGTTCCACCTCATCTTCGTAGAAATCCGCCACTTTCATCATCATGGTATCTAATTCTCCTGTTTCTTCACCAATACTAATCATTTGAATGGCCAAAGGTGGGAAAACATTGGCTTTTTGTAGGGACAAACTCATCATTCCCCCCTGCTGAATTTCCTTCTTAGCACTAGCGATCGTATTAGCAATTACCTGATTACCCACCGTATTAGAAACTATATCAAGGGAATTCAAAATCGGGACACCAGAACGCGTCAGAGTCCCAAAAACCCGGCAAAATCTAGCCACAGCCGATTTTTTATTCAAATCGCCAAAAAGGGGCATTTTAAGGAAAAACCAGTCAATTTGCAGACGACCTATCGGGGTTTTGTAATAGCGACGCAGCAAAAAAACCGTGGCAGCAATGGTGACAATCGGAATTAAAATCAACCAACTACGCATCACACCACTTAAAAAGAGCATAAATTGCGTTAAAGCTGGTAGTGGCACCTTCAAATCGGTGAAAATTTTCGCAAACACGGGAATTAAAAAGATGGTCATCCCGAAAAACACAATTATCGCCAAAATTCCCACCGCTACCGGATAGGTCATCGCTGATTTAATCTGGTTTTTCAAGCGGGCCATATCTTCCAAAAGTTTCGAGAGACGGAGCAGCACTTCATCGAGTACCCCCCCCGTCTCTCCAGCTTCGATCATACTGACATAAAGTTCATCAAAACATTCGGTATGTTTGGCCATCGCTTCCGATAACGGACTCCCTTGCTGTACGTCGGTGCTAATCGCTTGTAGTGCTTTTCTCATCTTGGGATTACTGGATTGATCCCCCAAAACTCCCAAACATCTCATAATCGGCACACCAGCATTAATCATTACCGAAAATTGACGGGAAAAAACCGCTTTATCTTTGATGGAAATCTTGGCAAATATCAACTCTAAACTAGAAAGATCGATCTCTCCTCCCGCTTTTTTGACTTTACCGACGGCGGCATATTTTGCCTTCAGTATCATTCGAGCATGATCGGGAGACATAGCTTCAACTTTCTCTTGGAAAACTTTTCCAGAGCTGCTTTTAACTTGTGCGACAAAAGTAGGCATAGGACAAATTAGTTATCAGTTATCAGTTATCAGTTTTTTAGCTGTTAGCTGTTAGCCATCAGGAGTCAGGAGATTATTTTTATTTATTGTCCCTGCTTCGGTACTCCCCAATCTCCTATGCCTTTTAAACAGTATTTATCATTAGAAACGGGTTTTAGTTTTGGCGTTAGCAACGGACCCAGCGACCAGACGTTGTAATTCATCGGGTTTACTACTTTTAGAAATTGCCTCTTCAAAGGATATAACACCGCTAACAACTAAATTAGCTAATCCCTGTTCCATAGTTTGCATTCCTAGCTTCATTCCCGTTTGAATTGCCGAGTAAACTTGGGGGGCTTTTCCTTCGCGAATTAGGTTAGCGATCGCTGGAGTTACCACCATGATTTCCTGTACCATTGCCCGGCCAAATTCCCCCGGTTTGGGATTTTTTTTCTTGACTAGGTTTTGACTAAAAACTGCTAGTAAAGAATTGGATAACATGGCGCGAATTTGTGCCTGTTGGTTAGCGGGGAAAACGTCAATAATCCGATCCACTGTTCCCGCTGCCGAGCTAGTGTGTAGGGTTCCGAAGACTAAGTGACCGGTTTCCGCGGCCGTAATTGCCAAACTAATTGTTTCTAAATCCCGCATTTCTCCCACAAGGATAATATCAGGGTCTTCTCGTAAAGCTGCTCTTAGTGCGTTAGCAAAACTCTTGGTATCTTCTCCTTTTTGTCGTTGGTGAAACAGGCTTTTTATATTAGGAAAAACGTATTCAATTGGGTCTTCTACAGTTAAAATATGTTCAGACCTAGTCCGATTAATTAAGTCTAAAATTGCCGCTAAAGTGGTAGTTTTACCTGAACCTGTTTGGCCAGTTACGAGAATTAATCCCCTCGGTCTTTCCGATAATTCTCGGATCACTTCTGGTAAATTTAATTGTTCAAAGTTAGGCATTTTAGAGGACAAAGCGCGTAAACAAGCTGCATAGGCTCCCCTTTCTTTATAAACATTGATCCTAAATCTTGCTAATCCTTTCACCCCGTAGGAACAGTCTAATTCCCAATTCTGCTCTAACTCTTTTCTTTGGGTATTATTGAGCATACTAAAAATCAATTTCTGACAATCTTGCGGGGTTAAAGATTCTTCATTAATCGGGGACAGTTTGCCACTAATGCGAAAATAGACCGGCGCCCCAGACTGAATGTGCATATCGGAACCGCCCATCTCGACCAATTGTTCCATTAAATCTTCGATCATTAATTCCATAAGTTAAACCCCATCTATAAGGTAAAATCAGTGAACAGTGAAAAGACATTGGGAAAGTGCTATTTAAGACTACTCACTTAATACTCCTTACTTAAAACTCAAATCTCATAACTGATAACTGATAACTGATAACTGAAAAACTGTCTTAATAACTAAATCGCGGTGTCATACAATAGGGACAATCGAGCCATTCTGGTTGTAGTTCAGCGCGACAACCACTACAGATTAAACCGCTTTTCCGTTTGGCTTTTAATTCCGCTTCTAGACCAGAATCGGTCAGTGTCACCCGTTCTACTTCTTCGAGGGTGGTGTAACCCTCGCGCACCAGATTTAAACTATAGGCTAGGAGTGTCACCATGCCCTCATCAACGGCCGCCTCCTTAATGCGATCGGTTGTCGCCCCTTGGTTAATTAACTGCTGTATTCGTTCACTATTCTGCATTACCTCATAGACACCGATGCGATCTTTGTAACCGCTGCCAGCACACTTAAGGCAGAGATTGCCCTGTTTTCGCGCTTGTTGAATTTCCTCCATAGTTAGGGTATTAGCCTTATAAAAAGTCACTTCCTGTTCATTGGCAGCGGAAAGACCAAAACGGGCTAATTCCTCTTGACTAGGGTGATAGGCGACCCGACACTGGGTACAGACGCGCCGCACGAGACGCTGGGCCAAGATTCCCAACAGAGAACCAGAAATCATGAACGGTTCAATCCCCATCTTATCAAGACGAACGATCGCACCTGCGGCATCGTTGGTGTGTAGGGTAGTTAAGACCAAGTGACCGGTTAAGGCGGCCTCGATCACCGTTTTAGCCGTTTCCCTATCCCTAGTTTCTCCCACCAGAATCACATCCGGGTCTTGTCGCAGGAATGCCCGCAGAATCGAGGCGAAATCCATGCCTTTTTCGCGAATTATCTGCACCTGGGTGATGCCTGGCAGAGAATATTCGATCGGGTCTTCGGCCGTACTAATATTGACCCCAGGGTGATTTCTTTCCGCTAACACCGAGTATAAAGTGGTGGATTTCCCTGAACCGGTGGGGCCTGTCACCAGCAACAGACCAAAGGGACGACTAGCCATGTCTCGGACGATTTGCAGAGTATTTCGATCAGTGATTAGTTTATCTAAACCCAACTGGGTAGCCGAGTTATCGAGAATCCTTAAACAGACTTTTTCCCCGTAGCGACTGGGCAGGGTATTAACCCGAAAATCTACTTTTCGTCCTTGATACATCCGCCGAATTTTACCATCCTGGGGAAGACGACGTTCGGAAATATCGAGATCGGCCATGATTTTAAACCGGGCTGTGACCGCCGGGGCAATTTTTTTCGGCAGTGGCTCAAAAGCTTGATGAAGAACTCCATCTTTGCGAAAGCGAATTTTCAGGAATTCTTCTTGGGGTTCGATGTGAATATCGGAGGATCCTTCCTGTAGAGCTTTAGCTATAATTTTATTGACAAGGTTGATGACGGGGGCTTGATTAGCATCCCCTTCTCCGAGATCATCGGCCACTTCATCGTTAGCAACACCAGAGGTCAAATCAAGACTGCCGACAATATCGGTCAGATCCGAGAGTTTTTCCAGTTCTTTTTCTTTTTGCAGTCGGGCTTTCTCCCGTTCTAGTTCCGATTGAGCCGAGTGGAATTTTTCCAGTAATCTTTCATAATCTTCCCCGGCAATCACCAAACGCTGTAAACCTAAATCCCTGGGGCGGAGGATACGATTGATATCGTCAGTAGCCTCGAGGTTGTCAGGATCGACCATGGCTATCAAAATCGCGGCTGGCTCTCCTTCGATTCGACGCAGGGGGATGAGACGATAGCGACGACAAAGATCGATCGGAATCAAAGAATCGATCAGCCTGGCTATTTCCAGTCCATCCACATCGCTCAATTCTGGGTCGAGCGATTCGACTCCGTAGAGGATTTTTAGTTCAAATAACTGGTTTTTCTTATACTGTCGCTGTAAATCCGGGGGCAAAGGCCGCCCGGTTAGTTTTTGCAATATTTCTACTAGCGATCGTCCCGATTTCCGCGTTTCTACCAGGGCCTGTTGCATTTGCTCGGCACCGATATAGCCCGACTGCACTAACTTGTTACCAAAGGGGGAAAAGTAATTGCGTAGGGCGACAGCACGGGTTTTCTTGGAAGAAAATGTCATAGACGATTCCTAACCTCTTCACTACCCTTTAATCTTCCCAATTTTACTGAGAAAACTGCATTCTAGCAAAAATTTTTCTAGATCACTGATTATCGATCGGGGCCGCTTATATCTGGTTACGGATCTTGTCCACAAAATGTTACATTAAGGGTTAAACCTTGATTATTAGCTGGTACTTAAAGACCAAAATCAGCATTAAATGGTCATATATTGCCAAATTCCCCACTAAAATCCTATACCATGAGTGCAGAACCAAATACCTCGGCAATTTTCGACGAAAACCAAGAATCCTCTTCTAATTCCCCTGAATCTCCTACAAACGAATCAGAAGCCAGTGTCACCGATGAAGCCAAAACGGTGACGGACAAGGCCGCCTCTAGCGAGGAATTTTCCTTTCTAGGTGGAATGACTATCGATACTCTACAAGAGGAAATTGATACTCTCAAACAGCAGTTAGAGGAACAAACCCAACAGGTTGATGCCTATAAGAAACGCTATATCACTCTAGCAGCCGAGTTCGACAATTTTCGCAAACGCACGGCCAAGGAAAAAGAGGAACTGGAAACAAAAATCAAGGGCAAAACCCTGATGGAAATTCTTGGTGTGGTGGATAATTTTGAGCGCGCTCGTACTCAAATTAAACCAGCTAACGATGGCGAGATGGGTATTCACAAGAGTTACCAAGGGGTCTATAAAACCTTAGTGGACAGTCTCAAGCGTTTGGGCGTTTCCCCCATGCGTCCGGAAGGTCAACCCTTTGATCCTAGCTACCACGAAGCGATGATGCGGGAGTACACCGATGAACATCCCGAAGGCACGGTAGTCGAGCAGCTAGTGCGAGGATACACTCTCGGAGAAGATGTTTTGCGTCATGCTTTGGTAAAAGTGGCCGCCCCCAAAGAGACAGATCCTAACGCTGATCAGTCCGAATCTCCTTCCATTCCATCCCAGGAATCTCTCTAACACCTCCACATCAAAAAGTGTTCAGATATTTTGGTTTTGGGGATATGTGTTTCCTCCCTATCCCCTCTTCCCACTGAAAGACTTTTTCTCGCTTTTATCTTTTAATTAAAAACGCTTCTATACCCAAGGCTTTTGCTCCTTGGTAATCTTCTTTTTTACTATCGCCAATATGCCAAGCTTGTGCGGGGGGACAATCATGTTTTTGCAGGGCAATTTGAAAAATTTCCCGATCGGGTTTAGCTGCTCCTGTCTGGGAAGAAATCGTGATCGATCGAAAAAAATATTCTAAGCCTAATTCGGCCAAAACTTGGTAGATACGACTATCAAAATTAGAAATAATGCCCAACTCGATCCCCTGAATCTGCCAGAGTCTTAAAGCGGGAATGACATCCTCGTACAGCACCCAAGGCTCGGCCGTGGCAAAATGATGATAAAGTTCGCCAAAAAAAGCCTCAAAATCGGGAAATCTTCCCAGATAACCTAAATTATTAAAAACTGCCCCAGTCAGCGATCGCCACCAGCGATACTCTAACTCAGGAATTTGTGCCGGTTCAACCTTAGGAAAAGCTAGGGGGGGAGAAGTGGGGAAAATAGCCAAGAAAGACTGTTCTAGACTCTCGGCCGCCACCTCTACCCCAAAATCCGCCGCTATTTGACTATAAATTCCTCCGACACTGCCTTTTACCCCAAAAAGGGTTCCCACAGCATCGAGAAAAATAACTTGCGGTTTCTGCATAAGAGTTTTGTCTTTAACGGTCTAACTGAGGTTTTTAGGGTCGGTCTTTTGGGGGGTTTAACACACCTAACCATTGCTTATTTTAAAGGATTATGGCCGAAATTCTTGGATCCCTTGCCAAACCCTTAATACCTCTGCCACCGTCCATGCTTGGGCAAAAGCACCCCTAGGAGTAAAAGGAGCATTACCATCGAAAATTTCACTTAAATTACCGATACAGCTATCCCGAAGATGGTCAATCATCGGTGTTAAAAAACTCTGGGCTAGGATGGGATCGCGATAGACTTTTAGATGGGCTTCGATAAATGCCCCTAATAACCATCCCCAGACTGTCCCCTGATGGTAGGCACTATCTCTTTTTAAGCGATCGCCACTGTAAACGCCAAGGTAATCAGGATGATCCACATCTAGCGATCGCAAACCGCGAGAAGTCAAAAGTTTTAAAGCACAAATATCGAGAATGGCCTTTTTCTGTGGGGAATTTAATAACTCCTCCACCGACAAAGACAGGGCAAAAAGTTGATTCGGTCGTAAACTGGCATCATTACCCTTGTCCGTATCTAAAACATCGTAACAGTACCCTAGAGAATCGTCCCAGAAGCGAGAAAACCCTTTTAAGGTCATTTCTCTCATTTTTTCGTAATCAGTGGCATCCATGCCCAAATAATGGGCAAATTGAACCATAATTTTTAGGGCATTGAACCAAAGGGCATTAATTTCTACGGGTTTGCCGATGCGGGGAGTAATCACCAGATCATCAACTTTGGCATCCATCCAAGTTAACTGTACTCCCGTTTCGCCGGCATAGATCAAACCATCGTCATCTAGGTGAATATTGTAGCGAGTACCGCGACGAAACCAAGCGATCACTTCCGTTAAAGCGGGATAAATAGTTTTGAGAAACTCAAAATCTTGGCTTTGGTTAAAATAGGAACGAATGGCTTCAAAATACCAAAGAATAGCATCGACAGCGTTATATTCGGGCATTTCTCCGCCATCGGGCAGTAAATTGGGCAATAAACCCCGGTCTAGATAACGGGAAAAAGTTAGTAAAATCTGACGGGCGATCGCAGATCTGCCTGTAGTCAAAGTTAATCCTCTTAGGGAGATCATCGTATCGCGACCCCAATCACCAAACCAAGGATAACCCGCGATTATCGTTTTGCCATCCGGTTGATCCCGGAGAGGACGACTAACGATAAACTGGTCGGCAGCGAGGGTAAGTTGTTGAATCCATGGCGGCTGCTGGGGATTAATCAGACTATTTTCGTAGCGATAGCGAGACTCTAGAGAAGATTGACCGTCTAAACTGGGATCGGGACGGGTACTAGCGGCAATTGTCACCGATTCTCCCACTTTAAGAGTAGCCGAAAAACTGGCGGCATGGAGATGATTTTCCCGATCGATTAAACCACGATAACGTTCCACAGCCAAATCAAAGCGATAATACCAGATATGAGCGGGAAAAACCTCTCCTTGACTGATTAATAGATAAAAAGGTACAGCATTGTCATAGGCAATCACTCTTACTCCTTTTTCTAGGGGACTAATAGCCATTTGCCAGTTAAAACCCTGGGTATTGCCGTGAAAATCACGATAATTGACAAAAGCAGTCAGATTCAGGGTTAAAGGAGAATTGCCGCGAAGGTAGGTATAGCGGGTATAGGTGGTATTTTCTCCCTGTTCCATCCAGATACGCTTTTCTAGTAAGGCATCCCCACAGATAAAAGTCCAGACGGGAATTGTCCCTTCCAGATGAAAACTTTCGATATTAATATAGCCTTGTGGTTCGATCGTAGCACCTAACCAGCGATTGCTGGCCAGATGATAGAGTTTCTGGTTATATTGTACCGATTCATCGATTTTAGTCACTAGAAGTGTTCTTTTCGTCGGTGGAGCCAAAGCAGCGATCAACAGGCCATGATAACAGCGCGTTAGCAATCCGGCCACAGTTCCCGCGGCAAAACCCCCAATACCATTAGTGACTAACCATTCGCGCTTTTCAGCCACCGGGAGACAATTACAGATATCTCGACCAAAACGGAGCTTGACCATAGGCTTCCAAATTCCTAGGAATTTTGTTATAATCAAAAATTGTGTCTTTAATATCTATAGACTAACTCTATCTTAAGGAGAAAAATCAGCAGTGAGTAAACGTACTTTAGAAGGAACCACGCGCAAACAGAAGCGCACTTCCGGATTTAGAGCGAGAATGCGTAGCGTCAACGGACGTAAAGTGATTAAAGCTCGTCGGAAAAGAGGACGCTATCGTTTAAGTGTTTAGGTTATTCTGGGAACCGACTAATTTTCGTGGGATTACCCCAAGTTCATCGCTTAAAACATCGACAGGATTTTCAAGCTGTCTATGGAACAGGGAAGCGTTATCACGGTTCCCACTTAACCTTAATTAGTTTAGAGGATTCTGGCCCGGATAAGCCTCTTCCCAGTCGTTTTGGCATCTCGATTAGCAAGAAAGTTAGTAAAAAAGCGGTGGTTCGTAATCGACTAAAAAGGCAAATAAGAGCGGTAATTCGGCAGTTATTGCCAGAAATAGCGACAGGATGGCGAGGAATAATCATTATCCGTCCCGGGGCGATCGAGTGCAATTATGAACATTTTTTGCGAGAATTAAAGCAGTTGTTAGTGAAGGCCAATATAATTCATGGGCATTAAAGAAGAAACTTTTTATGAAGGCGGTCCGCACATCGGCGACCTAATCATCAATATACTGCTAGGATTTACAGTGATTTGTTTACCTTTAACCGTTGGGGCAGTGGTGCGGGCAATCTGGTTAAGATATAAGATAACCGATCGGCGGATTTCAATCACTGGGGGTTGGATGGGACGCGATCGCACAGATATTATCTATTCAGAAGTGGCAAAAGTGGCAAAAATGCCGAGAGGAATTGGTATTTGGGGAGACATTGTCGTAACTCTCAAGGATAGAAGTCGTTTAGAAATGCGCGCGATGCCGAAATTCCGGGAAATTCATGACTACATTGCCGAAAGAGTCGCCGATAAAACCGGTCGTCCCCTAGAATCGATCATCAGTCAATAAAACAAAATAATCGATCGCCGCGATTCGATAAATTAGATTTGTCAAAGTGAACCCCCATTAAACGAGAAGGCATAGATTAAAGCCATGGATTTTGGAGTCGGATTTATTTCCACAAATATCATGTTGCCAATCCTAGATTTTTTCTTTCGGATTGTGCATAGTTACGGTTTCGCCATCATTGCTTTAACGCTGGTGGTCAGATTTGCCGTCTTTCCCCTCAGCGCCGGCCAGATTCGCAATATGAGAAAAATGCGAATCACTCAACCCTTGATGAAGGAAAGACAGGCAGAAATTCAACAACGCTACAAAAATGACCCCCAAAAACAACAGGAGGAAATGGGCAAATTAATGCAGGAGTTGGGCAATCCCTTGGCCGGTTGTTTACCCCTGTTATTACAAATGCCGATTCTTTTGGCTTTATTTGCGACGCTGCGGGGTTCCCCCTTCTCGGATATTAACTACACCGTCGATTTACAGGTGTTACCGAGCGAACAAATCGCCCTCGTCCAGCGCCAACCCTATGGCACCAAACCCCAAAACGTTTATATTGACGAGTCTCTCCACTATCCCATCACTGCTTTTTTACCCCAAGGCAATAAAATCGCCCCGGGAGAACAGGTAAAAATCGACCTGCAAAACGACCAGGGCAAGTCTTTAAGCCAATTAGCCACGGAAGCACCCGAAAATAACCTAAAACCCACCTACGAGGTGGTTAAAGGTCAAGAACTGGTGCAAGTTAATGAAGACGGTTCTATCGTCGCTTTAGCCCCCGGAGATGCCAGTATTAAAGTTATCGTGCCGGGGATTGCCGCTAATACGGGTTTTCTCTTTATTGAGGCCCTGGGAAGAATTGGGGCAACCGGTGCCAATGGTGAAATTCACTGGGATATCTTGGCGATGGTGATCGCTTTCGGTATTAGTATCTATGTTAACCAAGAGTTATCCGGCGCCGGCGCTCCTTCGGGGGGAGCAGCCCAACAACAGCAAACGGTGAATAAAATCACCCCGATAATTTTTAGTATGATGTTCCTGTTTTTCCCCTTACCGGCGGGGGTATTGATGTATATCTTAACTGCGAACATCTTCCAAACTATTCAAACGGTGATTTTGATGCGGGAACCTTTACCGGAAAACCTGCAAAAATTGGTAGCGGAACAGGAAAAAACGGAAAAATCCCGCGATGCTCTCCCCTTTGAAAAACGTTCTAGCAAGAAAAAGGAAAAAACATCGTAATGAGTATATGGGAGCAAAATAGCGAGAAAGCTAAACAATGGCTGGAAAAACTGCTAAAGTTGATGGCCATGCCCGCAGATGTCCAGATTGGAGTGCAGGAATTGGGAACTGGACCTTCCTCCTGTTGGTTAATTATTGATAGCAGTCAATTGAGTCCCCAACAAGTGGAACTTCTCCTCGCTAACAAGGGTGAGGGACTGGATGCGATTCAATCCCTAGCTAATACGATTCTGAATATTGATGTCGAGTCGGCAGAACATCAGTTCTATATTGTCGAAATCAATGGCTATCGTCAACAAAGACAGTCAGAACTTTTCGACTGGGTTAATCAAGCGGCGACGCAAGTGCGGCAAACAGGACAGGAAATAGAATTAAAAGCCCTATCTTCGGCGGAACGTCGCCAAATCCATGCCTTTTTTCAGGAAGAAAACGATTTAACCACGGAAAGTCGCGGCGTGGAACCCGATCGCCGGTTAGTAATTCGTTTAAAATAAGATCAAAGGGTGGGGTAAAACCTGCCCTCTTTTTTATTTTAGGCTTTAGCCTTCTTGCTCACTCTAAAATTGAGTTGAGAATTACCACAGCCAGGGAGATATAAAATTAGAAAATCCGACCACCTCGACGATTGGGGGCTAAACCACGATTACTGGGTGTAAAGCAGTAGGCATCGCGATTGATTCGTCGAATATTCTCTTGTAAAAATCGATCACAATTGCCCTCTGGAACGATAATTGTTTGATAGAGCGATTTTCCCGATAGATTACTATAGTAAGGAATCCAAAGAATACCCAGATTTTGAAATCCATATTTGAAGTGTAGTTCTTCCCCGCGTTTCTTTGCTTCGTATTCGGTCTTCCAAGCTGACTCGGCAATTACTCGCAGACCTTCAAAATCGGCACTGTGCCAGTCAAGACGTGGAGCAGCGAAAACCTCACCGAAAAATGTACTCGAAAATGCCATGCACATCATCAATAAAGTGATTTCTTGTCTGATATTCATGAAAAATTGATAACTGAAATATTTTTTATTTTAACCTCAGTTCAAGATAAGCCGAAACCCTAATTTTACCTTAGCCAGTCAGTCCTATTCTTTCCTGAAAGTCATGGCAAAATCTGCCTAACCCGAACTGACGTTATTTTAGCCAGATATCTCCTTTCTCTTCTGTCTTTTCGCCTGTTTTTGCTCTCAAAGCTCTGGCAGCCAAAATTTTGTCATCGATTGACGTTGTTAATAGTGGGATTAACTCCCTATTCAACTTTAAAAACACCCCACACCCACGCAAAACTTTTTGCCGCAAACCCTAGTTAATAACTTAACTTCAGAGCATTTACTGGTACATCATCCCAAGATTCTACGGTTCTTAAAACTGCCACCCACCCCGCTTGTTTTTGTTCGTCCGTAAGACTGGTTAACCAACTTTGATGACAATCTTTTGCCGCTTGTTCGTCTTGACAGGCAATACAAGCTTGTACTAAACCACAGGGATCAATCTGTTCATTTACCCAAATAATCATAGTTAATAGCCCTACTTAACTTTATTATTATAATCCATCGATCGCCCACAGAGAAACTTTTGATATTGATAACCTGTTACATAATTGGAGGACAACTCTGAAGGTTGACAGTCCGATAAATCTATTGAAGAATGGAAATTGATTAACCATAATTCAAAAGGGGGAGAAGATGACCGATTAAAATTTGGCTTTTCTTCTGGGTTAACTAAGATAAACTTAGGGTTTTTATCGGGAAATCTTTGGTTAAATTCCCAAGCAATTCCCATCATTTCTCCCACCTGCACCAAACTCCTATAGCTAGTGGCAATTACTAACGGATAACGGCTATTATTTTCGATAGTGGTAACTAATTTATCTGGGCGATAATACTTACGATAGCCTAAATTAAAAGTCACACTTAGGGAACTAACTAAAGCCATGATAATTACAATAATTACTATTCTTTTCTGCTGCCTTTGCCAACAATTGTCTAATAAAATTGCCAGAATTAAAATTACCGAGGGAAAGTAAACAAAACTATATCTAGCTCCCCGGGTAATATCGATCGAAAGCAGATAAGTGATGACAAAGAAAATGGCAATTGAACTGAGAAAAAATGCCGAGAGAATGCCTAATTCTGGTTTATAGGAGTCTAGCCATGCTGTTTTTAATTGTGGGATAATCCAGAGAAAAAAACCGATCATTATTGCCCCAGAAATCAAGATAATTATTAAAGATTCTGATTCAACGGGGAGCAGGGAAAGCATAGTTATTAATGTTCCCAGTAACTGAAAAAGGGGGCTAATTACGGCTAAAAAACTATCATTGTCTCTCTGAATCCAACCAGTCATCTGATTGCCATAATCTTTGGGTACAAAGCTGATAAACCAAATAATAATAAAGCTCAAGTTACCTAAAAAAACTAAACTTAAACGCCACCAATTAGTTATCCAAAAGTTTTTTTGTTTGATTTGATTGAATAAAATCCATAATAAAGTTAGCACTTCCGCTAGGATAGTTAAACTAAAAAAATAGTGGACTAATAACCCTAGACAGTTGACAATTAACCAGAAAAAAACCAAAGTATGGGATATTCTCTTATGGTCGATAATTTTGCTGCTTGCCCTCAGAAAACAGCCTAAAGATATGAGGACAAATACAACCGCTAAAGTATAATGACGCGCTTCTTGGGAGATAAAAACCGCGTAGGGAGAAACCGCCATTAAAATCGCCGACAGAAAAGCGATCGAGCCAGATTTAAAGACCAATTTACTGATAAAATAAATTAGAGGAATCGAAATAACTCCCCAAAATACTGCCAGCGATCGCATTCCTGCTAAGGATACATATTCTCCCCGATCAAAGAATAATTTATTCCAGAAATAGGCGAAAATAAAATATAAAGGTGGATGATTGTCCTCCTGAATAACTAATTTAATTACATCGGCAATAGTTGCCTGATGGTTGCTCTGGAGAGGTGCTAATAAAGTGTCTAGGGAAATTATTTGATTTAACGGCACTATCTGGTAATTATTGCCAATACTAAAAACCATAGTGGCAAATTCATCCGTCCAGGGAGGTTTGCTCGTTAATTGTGTTAACCTAATAACCAGTCCCAAAATTATTACTAATCCTAACCCAAAAAAATCAGACCAAGCTAACCGCTCCTTGCCTTTTTGTTGTAGATTAGAAATGACTGTAGATAAATTCAATTTAATTGTTATCTCCAAAAGATTCGATTATTTTAACCGCTTCCGATGGGGAAATATCTTGACGGCAATTAGGATAATCATACTCCTCCCGGGCAATTAATGCCCCACTGAGACGATAAAAATATTCTCCCATTTTCATCCAATCGGAATACAAATCGGGTTCGGGAAATTGTTGCCTTAATTCCGAGTCTTTGGGTGTACCATAATTAAGCCAGTATCCTTCTCCAAATAGTGGGGAATTGAGCGCTAGGGTTCCCTCTAATTCTAAACCATCATCGCCCCTGGCGTTTTCGATTCCTTCCACCAAAAAACAGCTATTCTCGGCATTTTCAAAGAGGACTGCGTATCCTTTCCCCTCTTCTGCGAGGATTTTAATCTCGCTGGCCCGAAATCCAGGAGGGATATAGTTAGGTAAAATAATCTTAGCATCTAGCGATCGCAGTTGTTGGCGTTGACTGGCGCTCAAAGTTACCGTTTCTGCTCTCAAATATTGCCCATTGTCAATAATAACAATAGATAATCCTAAAACTAAAGGCCAGAAAAATTTTATGGTCATAATCGCGGTTTCTAAGGTCATATTCTGGAGAATATCTGAGTTTTTAGGCAATTTACTGATTATTTAACCAGATTAATGACGAATATTGCCCTTTTCCTGTTCCCGATTCCCTATCTACCGATTCTAATCGACAAAAAATCATAGCTTGTCTGTGGATTCCACTTTTTTCCACTTCTGTCACCCGGAATTATGGGACTGACATCACCCCAAACCCTCTCGTATTCTAAGGTTATCGACAGGAAAGAGAGGTAACAACCATGTTAGTCAGCCACCAAAATCCAACTTTTGTCCGTAACTACTTAATCGCAGTTATCTCCGTGGTGATGATGGGTGTGGGAGTTGCCGATCTCGTCAATAATCCCTCTCGAATCGCTCAACAAAACCGTCTTGATGGTTATGGTCGCTATGTTAGCGCTGGTTTGGTTAGCGGTGCGGTCAATAATATGCGTTAATTTGCCTCTGATTCTCAATCCTGTTTAAAAGGTGTGAGTAATTATAAATTATGAATTATGAATTATGAACTGGGGAGAATAAATAAAAATAATCTCCTGACTCCTGACTCCTGACTCCTGACTCCTGATAACTGATAACTGATAACTGATAACTGATAACTGATAACTGCTTAAACCCAAGAATGGAGAGCGCGTAATTGGGGCGTTTTTTTAGCTTGGTGGGTCTGCATTCTTTGTAAAACATCATCGAGAATTGTCACCGCTTCGCGGATATATTTCCCCTTATTCAGCATGACACATTCGGCCCTTTCGGCCATAGCGGCATCGGTAATCTCGGCCCGGGAGGGAATACTTTTCTTGACCAGATTTTCTAGGACTTGGGTAGCCCAAATTACCGGAATATGGGCCGCTTCGCATAACCAGAGAATTTCCTCTTGAATTTCTGCTAATCTTTGATAGCCAATTTCTACGGCCAAATCACCCCGGGCAATCATCACGCCAAAAGGTTGTTTACCGGCGGCATGGATGATTAATTCCGGTAGATTTTTCACGGCTAAAGGTGTTTCTATTTTGGCCACAATTGCTTTTTGTCGCCAAGCATCCCCCAAACGACTTTGTAACTCTAGCTGTAGTGTCTCGATATCGCTGGCTTTTTGTACAAAAGAGTAACCGATAATATCGGCATTTTCGGCAATAAAATCTAAATCTTGCCGGTCTTTTGCGGTCAAAGGATCGATATTTAAGACGGTATCGGGGAAATTTAGTCCCTTATCTGCTTTGAGTTTTTCCCCTTTCTCCCTGGCGTGGGTAATTTTTAGTAAAAGACCTTCCGGCATTATGGCAATAACTTCAGCCCCAATATGACCATCATCAATCCAAACTTTCGCCCCGACGGGAATTTGGGGAATAATTTCCGGTTGGGAACAATTAGCCTGAAAATACTGAGGATGAGCAGTGTGGGGCGGTTGGGTGGTTAAGAGGAGAAAATCCCCTTGATATAGTCTGGTTTGGGACTGGGGAGCTAAAATCTGTTCTAAACGGATTTTTGGACCGGCTAAGTCCATATAAACTTTACAGGTATGTCCATTGACTAAATTTTCGGGATTTTTGACCGCCTCGCGCAGATTTTCGATCATTCCCTGCCACTCTTTGGGTCCATCATGGGCGCAATTAATGCGAATACAGTCCATCCCGCAACGCAGTAATTGAGCGATAAAATCGGGGTCGGTTGCCGCCTCCGTCGGCATTGTCACCATAATTCGCACCCGACGCCGGGGGGAAGGCAGACCGAAAACTTCCGCGCTATGGGAGGCTAAAAGTTGATCTCCTTGGAAAAATGCCTCTAAAGGGGGATGTTTGGGTAATAATGAGGCTTCTTGATGACAAACCGCCCCTAAAGTGGCAATTACCGCATCGAGAGTCGGTAAAACTTTCGATTCAATCCGGCCTAGGGAAGATAATCCCCAGGGCATTAAAGCTAATTGTAAATCCCGGATATCTTCTTGTCTCAGGGCGAGATAATAGGCTAAATTACGGGTGCTAGGTTGAAAATTATCCTTTTCAATCAGGTTTTTCCACTGCTGCAATTTCTCCTCTCCTTCTACTGTTACAAAATGCCGTAACTTTTGCAGATGATGGAGGAGAGTTTGAGGGTAGGATAATTGTTCTCGTTTGAGTTGTTCTGAGAGAGTTAAAGACATAAAATCAAGTGAAAAGTAAAAATCGTCAATTAAGTAAGTGGTTTCAATTAAATTGAAGATAGATTTTAGGTTCGATCCCCCCTGCCCCCCTTGATAAGGGGGGTGCCGATAGGCGGGGGGATCTGACAACTTTTAACGCCTACCTACTTAAGTAAGTGGTTTCAATTAAATAGATTTTGTCCTTGATCCCCCCTGCCCCCCTTGATAAGGGGGGTGCCGATCCCCCCTTAATAAGGGAGGTATCTGACAATTTTTAACATCCACCTACTTACTAAGGCAATATTTGCCTAGAAAATGCTCACTTTCGCCGCTTATATTGCTTTTGTCCGGCTATGGGGTCAGTTCTTGGACATAATCTCTCTGTTTCTATACTAAGCGAATATCCCGCCTCTAGAAGTTAATTTTTGCTACGATTTATGTCGGTTATCTTCATGGTGAGTTGGGAAGTTTTCTTTTTCGGGAGTCGGTGGTCGATACTAAAAAAGCTAGGTTTATCGGTGAAAAATTATCGATAAGCTTCCCTGTCTTATACCTTTGATATTATTAAAATAATGGCGGACATTGGTTGAATAAATTATCTTTTTTGAGCTATATTAAAGGTGCATAAAGTTATTAGTAACTACAGTATTAAGTTTTATGAAGGGAGGGAATGATCCAGAATCGCGACTATAATGATTAAACAGATCATTCCTGTGTCGGCGAGAGCGAGAAAATATGTCTGCCACTGAATACGAAGCAATTATCGGTTTAGAAACCCACTGTCAACTGAACACCAGAAGCAAGATATTTTGTTCCTGTCCCACCAACTTCGATAGTCCCCCCAATACTAACGTCTGTCCCATCTGTTTGGGTTATCCGGGGGTATTACCCGTCCTTAACCAAGAAGTCCTGGCCAGTGCCGTTAAACTGGGATTAGCTATCGATGGTAAAATCACACCTCATAGCAAATTCGATCGCAAACAGTATTTTTATCCCGACCTGCCGAAAAATTATCAAATTTCCCAGTATGATCTCCCTATTGTCGAACAGGGTCAACTAGAAATCGAGATCGTCGATAAAAAAACTAAGGAAGTTAGCCGCAAAATTATCGGCATTACCCGTCTGCACATGGAAGAAGACGCGGGAAAACTGGTTCATGCTGGCAGCGAACGTCTCTCCGGTTCCACCCATTCCCTCGTGGATTTTAATCGTACAGGTGTACCATTATTGGAGATCGTCTCGGAACCGGATTTACGCACCGGGGCCGAAGCGGCGGAATATGCCCAAGAATTACGGCGTTTAGTGCGTTATCTCGGCATCAGTGACGGTAATATGCAGGAAGGTTCCCTGCGCTGCGATGTCAATATTTCTGTTCGCAAAAAAGGCACTAAAAAGTTCGGGACTAAGGTAGAAATTAAAAATATGAACTCCTTTAGTGCTATCCAAAAAGCCATAGAATACGAGATTGATCGACAAATTGAAGCGATCGAAAATGGCGAACTAATTGTACAGGAAACCCGTCTTTGGGAAGAAGCTACTCAACGGACGATTAGTATGCGGAAAAAAGAAGGTTCTAGCGATTATCGCTATTTTCCCGAACCGGATTTACCCCCCCTAGAAGTCTCCCCCGAACAGTTAAAAGCTTGGGCAGAAGAATTACCGGAATTACCCGCTCGTAAACGTCGTCGTTATGAAGAAGAATTTGGTCTTTCCCCCTACGATGCCAGGGTTTTGACCGATGATCGCACCGTGGCCGAATATTTTGAAACTGCCGTAATTGCGGGGGCCAATGCGAAATTAGTCGCTAACTGGATCAGTCAAGATATCGCCGCTTATTTGAATAATAATAAGCTGATGATCACGGAAATTGCCCTGCAAGCGTCAGACTTAGCTGAATTAGTTAAACTGATTGAAACGGGAACAATTAGTGGTAAAATTGCTAAGGAAATTTTACCCGAACTTCTCACCCAGGGCGGTTCACCCAAAGCGCTGGTGGAAAAGAAAGGATTAATACAAATTTCTGACACTTCTGCCATCGAAAAACTGATCGAGGAAATTATCGCTGCCCATCCAAGCGAGTTAGAAAAATTCCGGGCGGGTAAAACCAATCTTAAGGGATTTTTTGTCGGTCAAGTCATGAAAAAAAGCGGCGGTAAAGCCGATCCTAAATTAACTAGCCAAATCTTAGATCAAAAACTTTCTGGTTAGTTATATTCAGTGATCAGTAATCAGTAGAAATTATGAATTATGAATTATGAATTGGGGAGGGGGGAGAATAAATAAAAACACTCTCCCGAATACTGTCTCCTGTCTCCTGTCTCCTGTCTCCTGAGAGCTAAAATAACTGATAACTGAAAATGCCAAATTCCCCAACAACCTCGCAATTAAAGCCTAATAGCCCAAAAATTCTCGCTGTTGTCAACGGTAAAGGTGGTGTGGGTAAAACCACCACTGCGGTTAATTTAGCGGCAATTTGGGGACAGAATCAGCGTGTTTTGCTGGTGGATGCGGATCCCCAGGGTTCCTCCACTTGGTGGGTAGAAAGAAATCAAGCGGGTATGGTATTTGATTTAGCCAAACAAATTAATACAGAGAAATTAGGAGAATTGCGTCAAATTATCGAGTATGATCTGATCGTGATTGACACACCACCAGCTTTGCGCTCCGAATTACTGACGGCAGTAATAGCAGAATCAGATTATTTAATTTTACCGACTCCTCCCGCACCGATGGATTTAATGGCTTTAATTGACACGGTACGCACGGCAGTTAAACCCCTAGGAATTGCCTATCGGGTTTTATTAACAAAAGTGGATTCCCGTAGTCTTAAGGAAACTTTAGAAGCACAAAATACTCTATTAGAATTAGGTATTCCTGCTTGTCATGCTTTTGTCAGAAATTATAAGGCCCACGAAAAAGCCGTTTTAGACGGGGTTGCTATTACCAATTGGCGCGGTAAAAATGCCCAAGAAGCCAGCGCCGATTATCGTCGTGTGGCCGAAGAATTAGAACGGGATTGGTAGATTTATCGACAGGTTTTCTAAGGACAATATTTTTGCAGTAAAGAAATCACTAAATCTAGACCATCGGGCTGAACTTGAACAGTATAGGCTTCGGCTTCAATTTGTCTGCTAAAACCCTGATAATTCATAAAAAATCTTCTGGTCATTGCTGGGGGTTCTATGCCTAAATTAAGAGCTTTAACTGTTTTGCCTCCATGACAAAGTTGAGCGGCATGGACAGCTTCATGAATTAATGTTGGTCGGGCAATACCTAAGTCAAAAACCAGAGGATGAATCCAAATAATTCTAGTTTTACTATCAAATAAACCGTAGGCTCCTCGTGCTGGTGGCGGGGCAATTTTGACGATGAAATTGTGTTTTTCTAAAGCTTTCTGCAGCTGGAGAAAATCAGGGTTTGCCGCCGATAAATTTTCTCCTGTGGCTAATTGCATCCCTAGAAAAACAGCAGCGATTGTGTAATAAATGCCCATCAGGTGATAGTTCCTATTAAAGAAAAATGGCTCTTCGTTACTTGTTATGGTTCGATAGGGGGGCATAAATCAACAAAATCTTTATCTGGTAAGGGATTTAATTGATTAGTTTGCTTTAGATAAAAAACAATTGACAAAAATCGCCCAATGTCTTTCTCTATAAGGGTTCCATCCCTTATAACTCCCGTCTATTGCATAAGACAAACCGAAGAACCAGAAAAATCAAAATTAGCAGGAGGTTATTCATTGATGAATCGAACCATCGGGGAGAATTGTTCCTGTTAAAATTGCCCCGGTTAATTTCACCATAATACGCTTACCAAAGCCAATTTTTGCCCCGCGTAAATCCGCCGCCGACAGATCCGCCCCGCTTAAATCCGCCCCGATGAGATTGGCTTCCTGTAAATTTGCGCCTTTAAGGTTCGCTTCGAGGAGATTGGCGCGAAAAAGATTAGCTTTGTACAGATTAGCTTTTTCTAGGTTAATTTTGTGCAGGAAACTATCGCTTAAGTCGGCATGGCTTAAATCAGCCCCGATGAGACTGCGACTAGAGAGATCTTTTTCTTTCAGGTTAGCTCCCTGTAAATCGGCTCCGTTTAAATCCCGATAGTGAGGGCGCCAGGCGCCATGATTGTGAACCTGATGGTTATTCTGGGAGTGGCTGTGTTGACTATGGGTTTGTTGACTGTGGGTTTTATGACTGTGGGTTTGGGAATTTTGGCCGGGTTGGCTAGGGTGAGGCTGATAGGGAGAAGCAGTTTTATAGGCGTGGGCGGGCTGTGTTTCAGTTTTAGGGGCGGAATTGGAGCGTTTAGGAGAATTTTGATGAATTTGCCGCAATTGTTCCCTAGCTTGGTTAATTTCTTGCAGTTTAGCGGTGGCTTTTTCCAAAAGACGCTGATTATCTTTGGGAATGCGATCGGGATGCCAAATAAACACCAAATCTTTGTAGGCTTGATTGATCTCGTCGAGAGATGCCCCGTGATCTAACCCTAAAACTTTATAGTATCGCTCCAATTCTTTCATTATCGAAGTCCTAATACAAGGATAAAAGCATTAATGGCTACAATTTCTCTGAGTCTTGTCGGATTTTCTAGGAGAGGATTTCTTTCAGGATAATTTGACTCTGGGAGAGTTGCCATAAAATTTGAGAAAATGTCTGGTAATTAAGAAAATCTCGTTTTTCTATCCTGTTTTGATGCGTAACTGTATAGCACATAACAGCAAAATTAGCAAGTTTTTGATACAAAACTTAATTTGTGCTGTTGGGGGTTAGGGAGAGAGAAGTGGGGAAGCGAGCAGGGTGAAAGCGTCTCAAACGCTATTGACAATTGGCCAATTTTGTGATCCGCGTGGGACTTTCAAGTGATACCAGTCGATTAGAATAGTTAGGAAATCGACCCATTTGGTCTATTTTTGCTTAACAATTGAGATGGTAAATTCTACTCAAATATGCTTGAATCGTCCTCTGGGTAAGCAACTCACATAAAGTTCATTTTGTCAAGGATTGTTAAGATGCGCTTACCCCGACATTGATATTCTCAATCTTGGCTCTCCCAGCTTTGGTGGGTAAAATGTATTCTAAGATACATTTCTCAAGAGCGAGGGGGTGGAACGAACCACAAAGACACAAAGGACACAAAGATCGATCGATCATTATGTCAATTAAACTTATCACACAGAACCTAGAAGAGCCCAATCTTAATTGAAATGACTATATTAACCTCTCACAATAAACCGCGATAACGGATAAAAACGAGGATTACTGCCCAAGAACCTAAAGCTACTTTAACGGCGACTAAAATGTTTAGTATCGGTAAAATACCCCCACTAAATAGCGCCCCTAATTCCCCGTGGGGTAACTCAAATCCTGAGAGAGTAATGGCGGCTAAAACAATAAAAACTAAGACGGAAATTTTCTCCCATGTTGCCGCTTGCCAACGGCGATAAATTGCTTGCATCCATTCGGGAGACGAGGTAATTGCTATTAAGCCAATTGCCGTACCTCCGGCGACTCCAGCGGCAAAACCTCCCCCCGGACTTAAATGTCCGCGGATAGCTAATTCAATGCCCACTAAAGCGGCAATTGTTGACCCTAAACGGGCTAAAATAATTGAAGGTTGGTCGGTAAATTGATGGATTTTACTGGCGGGTTTTTCGGTGGCTAAAAGAAAATTCGCCCCCATAATGGCAATGGTAAAAACAACCACTTCATAGATGGTATCGTAGAGACGATTACGAAAAATAACCACCGAAACCGCATTAGGAACACCGCCATCGCGCACCAGGGATTCAACAATTTCTAAGGATGATATAGAGGAAGCAGTATTGGGAATAATTACCATTTTGACAGCGAAGGCAATAGCGGCTAGAGTATAAATCCATTTCATTAGTGTTTCTCCTCTAATTTTGGGGTTTCAATACAAGTTAAAATCGTGTTGGCTGCCGTTAATTCATTTTTAAAAATATCGTAGAGATAGGGTAATCTAATTGTGGTTTCGTAGGGGATGGTTTCTGGATTGTCTTGACGGATACAGACGGCATGAATATCCTTATCTATAAGTGCCTGTTGCAAAGCTTGTTTATCACTGTAGGCAACTAATTCTAAACGCATAAAACGTTTACTTAAAACCGTTTGTAGTTGAGTTTTTAACTGTTCTAAAACTGTATCGGTTTCCTCGGCAATTACTCCTAAACGCATCACTAAAGAGGAACGAATCGCCACCGCGTAGAGAGTTACGGCTAACATGGTTCCCATCAAAGCTTCGGTTAAAGATACATCTGCTGCCCCTAATAAAGCATAAACTAAAGCGGCTATTGCCCCTAAAACCCCGCGAATTACTAAAGCTTGGTAGGGATTAGATTGTAACATCACCATCGCCGCAGTTAAAGGCAAGAGGGCAACAATAACATAGAGATAACTTTCATTCATCTTTAATTCTACTCTCGATCGCTAGAAGTATAAGCTAAAACGTAGCCTAACATGGTGTTCCAAATTGCTAGGGAAATTATTGCCAATAATAATAAAGGCCAATTATGGGGAACTTTCAAAAGTAGCCCGAAAATAATCGCCATCGAACCCAAAGTATCAGCGACAGATAGACCATGTAATTTATATAATACCGAGCGCTTGTCTAAAAGATGCGCCGTTCCCCAAAACCAGAAAAAAACTCCGATAGCGATGCAGATATAACTGAAAATGTCAATCATGATTCGTTCAATCGTTTAAGAATTTGTGCTAATAACATAAAACCGGCATTACCAACACTGAGAATAATCACTCCTACCACTCCAATCATCCAATCATCCCGCAGAACCGACACCACTAGAATAATAATCGATGATTTACTGGAAGCACTGGCAAAGGCGGCCATTTTTTGCCAGATGTCATCATTTTTTGCCACTTCATAAAGGGGAATTAATAGGGCGACAATCATGGCAATGAGAACAATATTCATCCCTGGGTACTCCGTTTAATTACATGAACTTCATAACCCTCATTTTCCTTGTATTCGGTGACGATAGTTTTCGGGGTAAAGGTAATGAGAAATATATCCCAAAAAGCCAGTCTGGGTGAACGTTTACCCGAAATTCTCTCGAAAATAATTTCTTCTTCCTTGTGGGGACGAAAGATAATTTCAAACGCTTCTTTATAAGCTTGGGGAATAGCCATAAAGACTTTAATTATTACCTTTAACCAATCGCCTAAAGTTTCGCTAGAGGCGAAATTACGGGGCAAAAGAAAAGCAATAGCCACCCCGATCATAATATTAGCGGGGGTAAAATTAGCGGTGAGTAAAAACCACATAGTTAAACGCAGAATTATATGTCCGATCATGCTAAAACCATCCAAAACAATAGAACTAACATTATACTCATCATACCGATGAGATTATCAAATTGTTCCCATGCCCGTGATAATTTTAGGGATAACTTTTTGAAAACTCCCAGATATAACCACCACCCGGCACCAATGACAGCTAAAGCTTTGATAATATTGGGGATATTATAAGCTTCAACATAGACGGCATTGGATAAAAATAGGGCGGCAAGGAGCAGAATTATTGCTATCCAGAAACCGATAGTTAGCTTCTGTTTACTTTCGCCACCCGCGTGGGGTAAAAAGATAAATTTAGCAAAGGAAATCGCCGTCCCCACCGCCACAAGATTGATCATAATCTCTTGCCAGGGGACTAAATTTTTCATCGTTAACGCTTTCGCTCCAAAACCGGATAATAGGGGGAATCCAGAGATGGAAAAACTGGCGATAACAATAGCAATCCAGAGGGAATTAGGGATCGATTGTTGCTGTAATTCTTTAAAATTGCGACTGGGTAAAACTCCCGCTAATAGAAATAGGGAAGATTTAACTAAACCGTGGGTAAGGGTATAAAAACCACTGACTACCGGGGCGGCTAAAATAAAACCCAGCTGCACGATCGTGCTAAAGGCTAACATCCGCTTGCTATCCTTTTCAAAAATCATATAGGGTACACCAAAAATCGCCGTTAGCACCCCGAAAAGCCGAATTAGTCCATCCAAATCCTCTAGGATTAAAGCACAGCGCAGGAGGGGAAAAATGCCCGCTTTTACCACCACCCCTGACATCAGCGCCGAGACGGAGGTTTCCGATTCCGAGTGTGTCATCGGTAGCCATAATCCCGAGACAAAGATTCCCCCTTTGACTAATAATCCCATGAAGATTAAAGCCAAGGCTTCGGGAGGTGCGTCCTTTAAACCAGCAAAAGCAAAGGAATTATTGGCTTTATAGACTAAAACTGCGCCAATAAGGTAAAATAACATCGCCACATTGCTGATAAACAGATAACGCAGGGCAACCCAGAGAGAGCGATCGCTGCGAGGATAGGCAATCACCAGAAAAGCGGCAATACTAATTACTTCTAAGGCAACGTAAACGCTAATAAAATCTTCACAGACGAAGACAGAATTAATGCTGCCGTGGAGAATGATAGCTTGGGCGTAAAAAAAGGCGGTTTTGCTACTTTCCCAGTTATAAAGGATCACCGCCATCGTCACGAGGGCATTGGTGAGGATAAAATAGGCACTTAACTGATCGGCTACCAGTTTCACGCCATAATTATCCAGTAGGTTGAGGGTTATGGGGGCGGATTGGCTAAATAGAAGGAGAGAATAGGCGAGAGAGATAATAGTGGCGGCGAGAGCAAGATATTTGTCTAATCGCGGCAATAAATAGATGATAAAGCCGATCAAAAAGGGTAAACTTATCCAAGCGATCGTTAAAGTATTCATGGTGTGTTATTTTTTTCTATCTCGCTGCTGTCGAGGGTGGGGTTATCTTTGGCTAATTTCATCACTCCCACCAGCATTAACGCCTGAATGGAAAAACCGATGACGATCGCTGTTAAAATCACTGCTTGGGGTACAGGATCGGCGTAATTTTGCTGTTTAACTGTACCGAGGATGGGAGTAAATAAACCGTCACGGGAAGAAATCACCACATAGTAGGCGATAACGCCCGTACTCATGACATCCATGGCGATAATCTTCATGATTAAGTTTTTTTTCAGGAATGTTCCTAAAAATCCGCACAAAACGGTGGCGAATACAAACAACTCTAGCAGGGGAATCGTCACTGGGCTTCTTGATTAGATTTGGTTATGAGTCAAAATACTTTTTCTAATTATCCTCGATCGAGTCCCAATTGATCAAAAAATTCTCAGGCTTTGCCGCTTCTTCCTTGAATCATCGGTGAATTGGTGAAGATCTATAGTTACTATTAGCTAAAAGCTAGGAATGAGGGAGCTAATTGGGCTAGAATTGAAAGGAACAACAGCATTAATATAACAGCCATCATACCGACGAGATTATCAAATTGTTCCCAAGCTGTTGATAATTGTAAGGACAGCTTTTTAAATATCCCTAGATACAACCCCCAACCGATAGCAATAATCCCTAAAGCTTTGCTGATATTTCCCAGATTGTAGGCATCGAAATAGACAGCATTGGCTACAAATAAGGCAGTTAACAATAGTATTATTCCTAACCAACCACTCAAGGTTAACTTTCTCCCAGTGGTAACTTTTGCGTGGGGTAAAAAGATAAATTTGGCAGTGGCGATCGCTGTACCTACGGCTGCTAAATTGATGGCTACCTCTTGCCAAGGTAATAAATTTTTCATCGTTAACGCTTTCGCCCCAAAACCAGATAATAAGGGGAATCCAGAGATGGAAAAACTGGCGATAACAATAGCAATCCAGAGGGAATTAGGGATCGATTGTTGCTGTAATTCTTTAAAATTGCGACTGGGTAAAACTCCCGCTAATAGAAATAGGGAAGATTTAACTAAACCGTGGGTAAGGGTATAAAAACCACTGACTACCGGGGCGGCTAAAATAAAACCCAGCTGCACGATCGTGCTAAAGGCTAACATCCGCTTGCTATCCTTTTCAAAAATCATATAGGGTACACCAAAAATCGCCGTTAGCACCCCGAAAAGCCGAATTAGTCCATCCAAATCCTCTAGGATTAAAGCACAGCGCAGGAGGGGAAAAATGCCCGCTTTTACCACCACCCCTGACATCAGCGCCGAGACGGAGGTTTCCGATTCCGAGTGTGTCATCGGTAGCCATAATCCCGAGACAAAGATTCCCCCTTTGACTAATAATCCCATGAAGATTAAAGCCAAGGCTTCGGGAGGTGCGTCCTTTAAACCAGCAAAAGCAAAGGAATTATTGGCTTTATAGACTAAAACTGCGCCAATAAGGTAAAATAACATCGCCACATTGCTGATAAACAGATAACGCAGGGCAACCCAGAGAGAGCGATCGCTGCGAGGATAGGCAATCACCAGAAAAGCGGCAATACTAATTACTTCTAAGGCAACGTAAACGCTAATAAAATCCTCACAGACGAAGACAGAATTAATGCTGCCGTGGAGAATGATAGCTTGGGCGTAAAAAAAGGCGGTTTTGCTACTTTCCCAGTTATAAAGGATCACCGCCATCGTCACGAGGGCATTAGTGAGGATAAAATAGGCACTTAACTGATCGGCTACCAGTTTCACGCCATAATTATCCAGTAGGTTGAGGGTTATGGGGGCGGATTGGCTAAATAGAAGGAGAGAATAGGCGAGAGAGATAACAGAAGTAATTAAGGACAGATATTTAGCCCAGCGAGACAGTAAATAGCCAATAAAGCCGCTCAAAAAGGGAACGACTATCCAAGCGATCGTTAGAGTATTGATGGTGTAGGATTTTCTGATCTTTACTTTGTCTAGGGCAGGGTTTTCCTGGACTAATCTGCTCAATTTCACCAGCAAAGATACTTTCTCTAATTATCCTCGATCGAGTCCCAATTGCTCAAGATTTTTCAGGTGGCCAATAGATTGTTTTGGTTCTATAATAGACTTCTTGTATGATTTTTTTATGGTATAATGGAAAGTCTTGCTTTTTTCTCGATTTTTAGATAGAAGTGGAAAAAAGAATAAAATGTGATGTGATCTTAGGTCAAGAAATTATCCATACTTTTGCTATGTTTATTAGCAAAAATATGGATTAAGCTGTTCGTAATTTAAATTGCTTGTTGAGACGAGGCAAGAGGCAAGAGTCAAAAGGCAACAGTAAAGGGATTGGGGAAGGTTCGGCTAATCTAAGAATAAGCGTTTTAAATGCGTCTTAGCTTATCAAAACTTAAAGGAGCGCGAAAGTGTGATTACTTCAACCAATTATATCTCTCTACCCTTTTTTCTCCCAGTTCCTCTGCTACTAGCTTTCACCCACTTATGTCAAGCAGTCAGGCTTATCGGTTAAACAACTTTGATAACTTTAGGCGAAGAGTCCTCCTAAATTGGCGTTTTGTTACTAATCGATCCTACTCAGTCTAGGAGAGCCATTAATTCTTTTTTCATTACTTTTTAGGTTCTGGGGTTTGCTGTTTGGAAGCTGCCGCAATCGCTTGATTTAAACGAGTTAATTCTTCTTTAAACTTCGGTTCTTGGGGATAATTTTTGACTAATTTTTCTAGGAGACTTTTCGCTCCAGAAACGTCTTGAGTTTGTAATCTTGTTCCATAAAGAACCAGCATAACTTCCAGATTGTTGGGATATTTTTGATATAACTTTTCTAAAGGTTCTCTAGCTCCGATAAAATCTTTTAACTGTAGGCGAGCTTGGGCCAGTCCTTGCAAAGCAGTGGGGTTATCTGGTTCGCGTTCAAGAATTTTCTCGTAACCTTTGACCATTTCTTGTAATTTTTCGGGGGCAATAGTTGCCTCTTGCCCGGGTTGACTGCCTTGGGGGGAATTAGAATTATTATTTTTCCATAAACCTAAAGTTGGCACCACCATTAAAGCCAAAAATACTAAACCAGAGGAAACAATTAAGACTCGTTTGAGGGTATCGTTATTTTTTTTGGGCATACTTTTTCAAGATTAGAGATAAGATTAATCAGTAGTAACTTGATGAAATTCGTGACCCCAAAGATTATAAGCCCAAATTCCCAAGCTAAAACTACCTAAGCAGAGAATGGTGATCGTCAGGAAAACTTGCCACCTATTGTAACCCGCTTCCTGAAGTTCTAGACGACCGAGGATAGCAGCAGCTAACAGAATTAAAGCTCGAGTAAATACCGCCCACTTGTGGAAGATAAAGACTACCGCCAAGGACCAGCCAAGAATTGATAATACAGCGCTAATATCATTTTTAAACCAACTGCGGAAAAATAGCGGCATTAAGTTACTAAACAGAGTTAATCCTAGGGCAATTGAGAGGATAACCCCTACCGCTAGGATATAGATGATGATTTCTAGCCATTCGCTAGTGAGAGTCCAATTCATCTCATCACCGCGGGCAAGTAACCAATCACTCCATGATAAACGCTCCTGGGCGATCGACCAGCCAAACAGCCCATAGACCGATGGTATTAGAAAAGTAAGTAGTATAATGCGCCAAAACATAATCAGTTATCAGTTATCAGTTATCAGTTATCAGTTTTGAGTATTAAGTGAGCAGTATGTATTAAGTGAGCCTGATCAAATGCCAGTTTACTACTGTCTTTTCACTGATTACTGTTTACTGCTTACTGATCACTGTTTACTGATCACTGAAAAAAGTCAAGCCTGAACCCTGAAAGAGGGGAGAATTGCCCCTTTTCAGACTTCAGGCCTCTGGGATTGTCCCGATCGCTTAGGACATATACTGGATGATAAAGTCGAAGTAGGGGGCTGCTGCCACGGCATCTTCTTGAGTCAAAAGACCTAAAGCGGCCTCTTTGAGACAACGAATCGCCTCCACCATGCCGGGGACGGGAACATTAAGAGAGTTATACATCTCTTTGACCCCGATCAGGCCGGTTTGTTCGATCGGACCCTTATCTCCGGCTAATACCCCATAGGTAACTAGACGCAGATACCAACCATAATCGCGCAAGCATTGATTATATTGACGCTGACCGTAGGCATTACCCCCCGGCGCTCTATAATCGGGACGTTTCTTGAACAGTTGTTTTTGAGCCTGATCGACGATTTTTTTCTCATTTTCAGCGAGAGTCTCGGCAATGCGAATTCTCTGCTCACCGGTTTTTAAAAATTGCCCGATACCCTGTAGTTCACCACTACTAGGATAACGAAGTTCGTCGTCGGCTTTGAGGATGACTTGGCTAACTACGCTCATAATATCAAGGTAAATTCTGATAACATTCTGTAGTTTATCTCAGGTCGGGGTCTGGAAGTCGAGTCATCCCTGCTGGGTGGGCAATTCCTAAAAATTGTAATATTTCGTTATGAGTTTCCCCGACAGCCCGGTTACTGTCTAGAATGAATGTATTAGTGGTCAGGAGCGAGGAGATGGCAATTGAGATGTCACCGCACACTGATTAACTTGAACCCGATAAGTGGTAATTAATATGGAATTTCTAGCACCCTTGCTGTTGATAGCGGGCATTCTGGGGTTAAATGGCTTTAAAATCGATCGAGAATACCAGCGTGGTGTTATCTTTCGCCTAGGTCGTTATCAAGACACCAAAGGCCCCGGACTGTACTGGATCATTCCCCTAGTTGACCAAAAAATGCAGCTGGATATTCGCACCAAAACCGTCGATATTGCCCCGCAAGAAACTGTCACCGCCGATAATGTCACAATTAAGGTTAATGCGGTTCTCTACTATCGCATTATCGATCCTAGCAAAGCGATTAATAAAGTCGAATCCTATCCTGCGGCCGTTTATCAAGCGGCCATGACCACTTTAAGAAATGTCGTCGGTCAAAATCATCTCGATGATGTCTTGCAAAAACGAGACAAAATTAATCAAGCGGTTCAACAAATTGTCGATGAAATTAGCGAACCTTGGGGCATCGATATCGAACGGGTGGAGATGAAAGATGTGGAAATTCCCACTGGTATGCAGCGAGCTATGGCCAAGGAAGCGGAAGCATTGCGAGAAAAACGGGCCCGTTTGATTAAAGCTGCCGCAGAACAGGAAGCTTCGCTAAAATTAGCGGAAGCTTCCCGATTAATCATGGAAAATCCCGCCGCTTTGGAATTACGCCGCCTACAAATGTTAACGGAAATTGGAGCGGAAAATAACACCAGTACCGTGATTATGCTCCCCTCCGATATCTTAAATCTCGCTCAAAAATTAACTGAAAAAAAATCATAAAATGGCTCAGTTGTCAATAGCCAAAAAGGTTAATTTTCTCTGGTGTGTTAGGTTGGTTTAAGTAAGTGGTTATAATTAAATTGAAGATAGATTTTGTCTTTGATCCCCCCTGCCCCCCTTGATAAGGGGGGTGTCGATAGGCGGGGGGATCCCCCCTTAATCCCCCCTTGATAAGGGGGGTGTCGATAGGCGGGGGGATCCCCCCTTAATCCCCCCTTGATAAGGGGGGTGTCTGATAATTTTTAACGCCTACCTACTTAATTAACGCATGGTGACAAATTCCTCGGCAGCACTGGGATGAATGCCGACAGTGGCATCAAAATCGGCTTTTGTCGCCCCCATTTTTACGGCAATGGCTACTCCTTGAATAATTTCGGCGGCGTGATCTCCCACCATGTGCGCCCCAAGGATTTTACCACTTTCCTGATGGACAACTAATTTCATCAAAGTTTTGTCCTCTCGGCCTGGTAAAACATTGTAACCAGGGCGGAATTTAGACCGATAAACTTTAATTACCGTGTCACCATATTGTTTTTTTGCTTGCAATTCTGTTAATCCCACCGTCGCCGCTTCAGGAGTAGAAAATACTGCCGAAGGAACGTTTTCATAACTCATTAACCGGGGTTTATTACCAAAGACTGTATCGGCAAAAGCTCGCCCCTCATTAATCGCCACGGGAGTTAAATTAATTTTATCGGTACAATCACCCACGGCATAGATATTATCTTCACTGGTTTGGCTATACTCGTTGACGACAATTGCCCGATTTTTTACCTCGACATTGACATTCTCTAAGCCTAATTTTTCCAGCTTAGGAATTCTGCCAGTAGCGGCTAAACCTAGAGCATCAACAAATAAGATTTCTGAGGTTTCTTTACCCTGAATATGTACCTTTAACCCTTCCTCAGTTTTCTCGATCGAAGTGGGGAAAGTTTCGGGCATAATTTTAATTCCCTGACGGATCATTTCCGCTTGAATCTCATCGCGGATATCCTCATCAAACCCTCTTAAAATCTTGTCTTTACGGATTAACTGCACCACTTCTGTCCCCAATCCGTGCATAATACCGGCAAATTCTACCCCAATATATCCCGCTCCTAAAACTATAATTCTTTTCGGTTGTTCTGGCAGTTGAAACATGGCATCAGAAACTACCGTATGTTCGATCCCTGGAATATCGGGTTTAACCGGATGTCCCCCCACGGCAATTAAAATTTTATCGGCAGTAATTTTCTCCTCTCCCACCTCTAGGGTATGGCTATCAAGAAACTTGGCATAATTAGGAAAAATCGTCACTTGAGAATTATCGAGCATCTTTTGATAAATGCCATTTAAACGGATAGTTTCCTGATTAAGCGCGCTAATTAATTTTTGCCAATTTAACTGACTCTCTACCGGACTCCAACCGTAACCTTCCGCATCCTTAAATAGTTGCGGAAAACGACTAGAATAAACCATTAATTTTTTAGGAATACAACCGCGATTAACACAGGTTCCTCCCAAGCGATCATATTCTGCTAATCCCACTTTTGCCCCGTATTCGGCTGCCCGTCTAGCGGTGGCAATACCCCCAGAACCACCACCAATCACGAATAAATCAAAATCATAACTCATAAAAATATCCTCGCGAATGTATAGAAATTTGACGGAATCAAAAAACTTTCTGGGCAAAAAGGGGAGCGAATATCTCGGATCAATCCCTAACTGAATCTATCGAGTAACTAGCACAATATAGTCACTAATGCTGCTAAATTAGAGCCAATTTATTTACTAAGTAGCTGGTTATAATTAAATTGAAGATAGATTTTGTCTTTGATCCCCCCTGCCCCCCTTATTAAGCTATCCATTAGTCACATCTTTCTTAACATAAAATTTGACAAAAAGAGAAAAGTGTGCAAGATGGCTCAAGGGGGTTCTATGGGGGGACTAATTTGATGAGATAGTTTC
>NZ_JACJSV010000029.1 GCF_014698335.1 Microcystis viridis FACHB-1342
CTTTTGGCTTGGGCGGCAATTATATCTGAGGGGTGAAAATAGGGGGAATTCCAAAAGTCGTAGGTGGCACTCGCTGCGGCTAGATTTCCCGAAGCTTGTGGCACACTTGTACTAGGTTGGCTGGCCAAGTTTTCTACGATACTGATTAACCTTTTCTTTCTTCTGGTGTCCCCTAGGTCTGCATACTGTAATTCTTGGGCTGCCCATTTCTCCATTTTTTTGCTTACCTCCACCTTAATTCCTTCTTTCAAAACTATACCTATCAATCGTTTCCCCTTTTTTTAAGTTTCTTCTCTTTTTGTTAAGAAAAATCTGACTAATGGATAGCTTAATAAGGGGGGTGTCTGAAAACTTTTAACACCTACCTACTTAGTTTGTGCTTTTTAATTTTTTGAGAACTAGCCAAGCATTCGTTTAGTTGTGTCAAGATTTCCTCTTTATTTAAATTTCTGCCGATAAAAACTAACTGATTCTGAGGAGATGTATCCCATTCTACCGCTTGCAGATCGTAACGAAGACCGCTCAATTGAAAAATATGTTTTAAATCGCTTTGTTGAAACCAGAGAATACCTTTAGCTCGAAAAACATTTACTGGAATTTTTTCCGTGAGAAAAGGTTCAAATTTATCTAGATTAAATGGTTTATCGCTAACAAAGGAGACAAAATTAAAGTCTTCAGGAGATTGATTATCAATGGAGATTGGGCGATTTTTTTGAAAGTCTCTCAACTGGACTTTATACAATTCTTCTTTAGTTAAACCTAGATCTAACAATAAACCCAAAGGAACCTGACCATAACTACTTTTTAGGAGTCTTATACCCTCTTTTTCTCGACGAATAAACTTTTCTAAATCATCTAATTTCTTGGGACTGACTCGATCTATTTTATTGAGAATTACCACGTCACCATAACGAATTTGACTAAGGGCAATATTACTATCAAAATGATCGGCAGTAAAGGTTTCAGAATCCACGAGGGTAATAATAGAATCTAAGCGAGTCAGATATTTTAATTCCGTGGCCAGGAAAGTGAGGATAATTGGCAAAGGATCGGCTAATCCTGTGGTTTCAATGATTAGATAGTCCACGGGTATTTCTTTTTCTAAGACCTGATAGACTGTCTCAATTAAACTATCATTAATCGTACAACAAATACAGCCATTACTCAATTCTACCATATCTTCATCGATGGAAACAAGCAATTGAGAATCAATATTAATATCCCCAAACTCATTGACTAATACGGCAACTTTTAACCCTTCTTTATTGTCAAGAATATGATTTAGTAAGGTAGTTTTTCCACTCCCTAAAAAACCAGTAATGATCGTCACAGGCATTCCCGATTTAGGCAAGCAAGGGAGAGAATCGGAGAGAGGAATTATCAAAGAACTCATGGCAGCTAACCCACTTGTAAGTTAATTAATTGGCAGAAAATAGGCTTTTCTCAACCCTGTTAAATTCGTCTGGAGGGGATCGATCTCCCCTATTTGCCGGTTTATACAAAAGTTTCAGAGATTAGTTTTAGATAGGATCGCCGTTTGCATTTTTTCTAATAAATCTGCCAGCGTCATCGAACCTAAATCACCCCCTTGTCGAGTGCGAACACTTAGAGTTTTACTGCTAACTTCTCGTTTTCCAATCACAGCTAAGACAGGGATTTTTTCTAGTTCTCCTGTACGAATTTGTTTGCCTAAACGCTCACCACTTTTATCGATTTCCACTCGATAACCAGCTTGTTTTAACTGCACTGCTACCTCTAAAGCATAATGCTGCTGTTCATCACTAACGGGTAATAAACGGACTTGAATAGGTGCTAACCAGAGAGGAAAATCTCCCGCATAATTCTCGATTAAAATACCAAAAAATCTTTCCAAAGAGCCAAAAATAGCTCGATGAATCATAATCGGTCTTTCCCGAGTACCATCCCTAGCGACATATTGCATATCAAAGCGTTCTGGCAAGTTAAAATCGACCTGAATCGTGGAACATTGCCACATTCTACCGATCGCATCTTGAATTTTTATATCAATTTTGGGACCATAAAAAGCCCCACCTCCCTGATCCTCAATATAATCCCACTTTTTAGCATTTAAGGCCTCAATTAAAGCTGCGGTTGCCAATTCCCAAACACTATCGCTACCCACGGATTTACTGGGACGAGTCGATAAATTTACCTCATAATTAGTAAAGCCAAAATCGGAGAGAATTTTCTCGGTTAAATTCAAAACTCCTAGAATCTCTGCGGCAATTTGTTCGGGCAAACAGAAAATATGAGCATCATCTTGAGTAAAACCTCTTACCCGCATTAATCCGTGTAAAACCCCCGATCGCTCGTAACGATAAACTGTGCCTAATTCTGCCCATCTGAGGGGAAATTCTCGATAGGAATGCAGGTCATTTTGATAGGTTAAAACATGAAAAGGACAATTCATCGGCTTAATTTGATAGCTTTGCTGTTCTAACTCGATCGCCTCAAACATATTGTCGCGATAAAAGTCCCAATGTCCAGAAGTTTTCCACAGATCTAAATTAGCTAGATGGGGAGTATAAAGAAATTGATAACCCGCTTCTAAATGAGCTTGGCGCCAATAATCTTCGATTAAATAACGCATTGTTGCACCCCGGGGATGCCAAAAAACTAAACCGCCACCGGCATCTTCTTGGATGCTAAATAATTTTAATTTTTGTCCCAATTTGCGATGATCTCGTCGCTGCGCTTCTTCTTTTTGTTGGAGATAATTTTGTAATTCTGCGGGGGTTTGCCAAGCTGTGCCGTAAATTCGCTGTAATTGCGGCTGTTTTTCATCTCCTTGCCAATAAGCACCCGCTACACTCTCCAAGGCGAAAGCATCTGGGTTAATTTCCCCCGTCGAGTTGAGATGGGGTCCCGCGCACAGATCCCACCAAAATTCTTCCGGGGGAGAAACAGCGCCATCAATTAACGAGGGTTCTCGATCGCTCCGTCCTGCGTCCGGACTACCGATAAAATAACGGGTAATGGTTTCATCTGGGGGAATTCTCTCTAAAATTAACTTTTTGTAGGGTTGATTAAGGCGCTCGATTTCTGCGGTAATTTCGCTTCTTTCCAGCACTTCTCGGATAATTGGCAGGTTTTTCCCGATAATTCGCCCCATTTCTGCCGCTATTTTCTCCAAATCTTCGGGGGTAAAGGGTGTTGGGCGATCGAAATCGTAGTAGAATCCCGTTTCTGTCCAGGGACCAATAGCGACTTTGGTTTCAGGAAAGAGAGTTTGTACAGCCATCGCTAAGATATGGGCGCAAGTATGGCGTATTTTTACGATTTTTTGCGAATCTTCCTCGATAACGGAGCTTTCTGCTCGGGGGGACTTAATCTGATTGACCATTGCCAGCTAAAATGATAATGATTATCATCTTAGCAGAGGAGGGCTGATGTCTGAGAGAAAAATGCGCTCAAATCCTCTAGCGGCAAGCTCAACGCTGATAGCTTACCGCTCAAACTGGAAGTCTCCCTACTTTAAAAAGCAGGTATTACCGATGATATTCTCAACTTAACAGCCAGAATCCAGGTTATGATGACGAGAAAAGAAACTGAGAAAACAGGTTTCTTCAAGAAACCCATTTTCTGATTTTCCTGAATTTCTCGCTCAAAATCCCGACAATCGATCGCCTCTTCCGAAAAGGCACGCATTGGATGCACCGAACATTTCAAGCGATAATCTCCAGTACAAAAAACACAGCGACTACAGGGAATTCGATGCAGCTTTTGCAACTGCCGGCGCCCTTGGGCAACAGCAAGAAAAAGGGCAGTAAAAAAGAACAGCAGCGTTATCCAGATTGCGATCGGACAAAAGAGCGGTATTAGCCTTAACATAAATCTCGATTTTTGTCAATTAAGGAATAATTACAGTTTGCTCAGAAAGAAATTCCTGTGGAACTAGAGATCGCCAGAAACTAAAAATCTCTTGACTGACGCTGTAGGGGTGGGAATAGTGGAAAAAATAACGCCCTTTGTGACAACTCCAAATGCGATCGCCTGACTTTAACCATGGTTGCCATCCCTGCAATAAATGCTGATCAATTACCGTATCGATATCTCCCCCACAGACTAACAGGGGTACGGGAACTGTCCCCGGGGGGAAATGGGCATTCTGATAGAGATTATGGGGAGAAAGGGACAATAATAAATCCTCTTCCAAGAGATAGCGATATTCTTGGGTTAAAGCGCAGGATTGATGACCAAAAAGATTGTGAACCGATTGATTGAGCAGAGTTTGACGAGAACAAGGCAGTAATTTTGATAGCACATAATAATGAGCTTGCCAATCGATCGCCGGATAGACTCCCACAGAGAGCAAAGTTAAGGATTTTACCCTTTCCGGATAACGACGCGCATACAGTAATCCTACTAATCCCCCCGTGCCGTGGCCGACTAAATGCAGCGGTCGATCGCATTGTTTCAGGTAATCTTGTATTAATACTAAGGCGATATCAAGAGAAGCTGGCTGATCAAGAGATTGACAGTATTGCCAATCAGCGATCGCAACTTCCCGGGCTAAACAATCCAACACCGGGCGATCAAAACGGCGAAAACTGGGGTTAACATTAATCCAAACTGCATCAGGTAATCGAGACATAATAATCAAGGATATAGGGGATTTTTTAGCGATCAGTAAACAGTAAGGCTCTTCGGTTTGTGTTATGCAATGGACGGGGGTTATAAGGGATGGAACCCATATATAGAAAGGCATTTAGCGATTTTTGTCAATTATTTTCGATCTAGAGCGAACTAATCAATTAAATCCCTTGCCAGATAAGGATTTAGTCGATTTATGCCCCCCTATCGAACCATATCAAGTAACGAAGATCCATCAGTAGTCGGTGAAAAGAAAGCTGCGAACTAGCCACTTAATACTATTCACTGGTAACTGATAACTGATAACTGGTAACTGATAACTGATAACTGATAACTGATTGATAGCTAACTAAACGCCAAATTCGCCCTTAAGTCCCGCGACCCAAGTTTTGATCCGTTGTTCAGTTAAATCGGATTGGTTGTCTTCATCGAGGGCTAAACCGACAAATTTGCCATTTTTTAGGGCTTTCGACTCGTTAAAATCGTAACCTTCTGTCGGCCAGTAACCGACAGTTTTACCCCCCAGGGAGGCGATTTTTTCTTCCAGTATCCCCAGAGCATCTTGAAAGTTATCCGCATAACCGATTTGATCCCCCATCCCGAAATAAGCGACCTTTTTGGAGACGAAATCAATGTCATCCAATTCATCGTAAAAACCCGCCCAATCGCTTTGTAATTCGCCGATATTCCAGGTGGGACAACCGATAATCAGGGCATCGTAGGGGGCAAAATCCTCGGTAGAAGCGGAGGAGATATCGTGTAATTCTACAATTGCCTCACCTCCAAATTCTTTCTGAATCATTTCCGCTACCGTTTCGGTTTTGCCGGTTTGCGTGCCAAAAAATAAGCCAATTTTTGCCATAAAATTTGTCCTTGTTGCGAAATAAGTGAGTTTAACTCTTAATTCTCCTTGATAGGGAATAAAGCCCCTGATTACAGTTTTCTCTCTCTGAAACTGGCATTTCCTGCCGGCAAGAACTACAGTACCAATAAGAGCGAGAGCGTCCAATGTGATGCAGCAATTTGGTGTTACAACAGGTACAGTAAGGCATAAGGGACAGTTAGAAAGATTGATCAGCGGGGAAAATTAGGAAAATCGATAATTTATCCTAATCTTCCTTGAAAAAACTAGGCTTCTATCGCATTTAAGGCTTTTTCTACTCGTTTAAAGTCAAAACCCATCGCGCGTAAAGCGTGCCAGAGATGACCTTGTAAAAAGAAGAAAGCGAGGAAAAAGTGGGCATTAGCTAACCAACAGCGCGCCGTATGTACTCCAAAGGGCAATTTCACCGTGTCGGCAAAGTAGGGAGCAATTCCTAACTTCACTTCTAAAATTGGCCCGTAAAATTCGACTGGATAAGCGAGGGTATTTACCCCACAGAAATAGGCGGCCACGAAACCAGCTAGGGCAATTCCGCCCAAAGAATAGGATAAAATGGCTTCTCCAGAGAAAATCAGCACATTTCTCGCCCATTTGAGCGGGGGAACGATAATATGCCAGATACCGCCCCCAATTAACATTAAACCGACGTAGATATGACCACCGACTAAATCTTCGAGATTGTCCACAGTAGCGAAGTGGGTTTGATAGCCATAGATAACCCAAGGATCGAGGGTTGGTTCACTAACGACTCGGACAGCGCCGATAGTTGCGTCGTATAATCCCCCCCAGTACATAGCTTTGGCCGCTAATAATAATGCAGCTATACCTAAAAAGAGCAGGTGATGACCGAGAATAACTCCTAATTGTCGGGGTTCACTCCAATCGAAATGGAATTTTTTCCCCGGACCAGAGGAATCTTTCAGGGTTTCTGGGACTCTTAACAGGTGAAATAAGGCTCCTGCTCCCAAAACTGCCGAAGAAATCAGATGAATTGAGCCAATCACGAAAAAGGGATAGATATCGATGATTTGCCCCTTTTCTCCGACTCCAAAGCCTAAAGTGGCCAGGTGCGGCAGTAAAATTAAGCCCTGTTCTGCCATGGCTATATCGGGGCGATACTGGGAAATTTCAAATAAGGTGAAGGCTCCTGCCCAAAAAGCGATTAAAGCAGCTTGGGCAACGTGGGCAACGATAAATAAGCCTGATTTATCGGCAAAACGGGCATTTCCTGCCCACCAGTCGTACTTGATCTGAGGATTGTCGTAGGTCTGCATGGCATCTTTTAACGAAAATAGAACCAAGCTTATTGATAATAATATGCAATAAGCTTTAAGTCTTAGTCTAGAATAATTCTCAATAAAGTCAAGTTAAGAATTGTTACAGTTGCTCGGTATACTTTAATACATTAGTATTTTTAGCCGGTTTAGCCTTTGAAAATCAAGGCTTTTCAGCATGAATCTTGGATCGCAGCTAGAGTAATCTTCTCAAATAATTGAGAATAATTATTAATTAATTTTTTCTAAAAAAGGCCTAGAATAGGGTCAGGCAGAATGATCCGAGGCTGTGAGGCAGGAGTTTCAGGCTTTGTTGCCCCCTTTTCTTGTACCAGTTTATGTACTGCAAGAAGGATAATGCAAGGTTTTTGAAGGTTCCAATCCTATTTTCGCAGCATGAACATCGGATTTTAACAGGTCAAAAGCCTTATCTAAAAAGGGTTTTACCATTATTCAGCAAACCCTAATTACTTCCTCAGCAGTTCTTCGGCATTTTGCAGGATTTCGAGGACTTGTTCGGCACTAATCAAGCGTTTTAGCACCACTTGCCCGATAGTGGAGACAGCATCGGCAATTTCTGCACTCTTGGGGGCAACTTCCACCATAATCACAGCTTCTTCCACCTTATAAAGCCATAAAACCTGTTCTCCCTCTAAAATACCGATATTTAATCGCTCTGTCTGTGGTGGTCGTCGCCAACTACTCGCATTGTCCCACAAACCACCAAATTCCCACACCCGTCCTATTGTCCAACCTGCCGTTAAGAAAAAATATTTCACTTTGTTACTCAATCTAGAATCAATCTCTAGCTTTCTGGCTTAATTGGTTTTCAGCCGTCAAATTTTATCAAAAAACTGCTAACGTCCCGTTAATTTCACCACCCCAATGCCCCCAAAGTATAGACCCAAGACCGCCCCTGCTAACAGGGATTGGGTGAGAGGATCTGTGGAAGGGGTTAAAATCGCGCCTAAAATCACCGCCCCCAAAACCACGAAACGCCACCCCGATAACATCGTTTGTGAGGAAATAATGCCTAAAAAGCTCAAAATCAATTGAATAACGGGAATTTGAAAGGCGATGCCGGTACTAAACAGTAAAAGTAAGACAAATTCAAAATAGCGCTCGATCGACCAAGCTTGTTCGACCACTTCCGCCCCATAACTGACAAAAAAGTTTAAAGCGGCGGGAATCAGGGCAATATAGGCAAAAAATAAACCAGCAAAAAATAAAACACTCGATCCTAACACTACCGGGACAATTAAACGCCGTTCGCGACGGGTTAACCCCGGCAGCACAAAGAGGATAATTTGTAAGAGAATGACCGGACTAGCCACCAGTATGCCGCTATATCCAGCTACTTTTAGGGAGACGAAAAAAAATTCTCCCGGGGCCAACTGCAAAAATTTTACCCCTTGGGCGGGGACTTCCAGCACTTGTACTAGGGGTTTAACGAAGATAAAACATCCCACCGCACCCACAGCCACGGCAATTAAACTATAAAAAATCCGGCGCCGCAACTCCTCCAAGTGGTCAAATAAGGACATTTCCACTTCTCCTGGCAATTCGTCGAGAAATTCGGTACTGTCTGGGGGCGGGGTTTTTACTTCTGTCGATGACATGGCTTTCGCTTGATCGTTCTCTACTCAAGCCTTTATCCTAGCATTGTTGACCCTTAGCCTTGAATCAGTTATCAGAATTCAGGAGTCGGGAGATTATTTTTAGGACTTATACCAAATTTCTAAATCCATGACAGACATCCACGCTCGAATGCTTGCCAAGCTTGCATTCGTTGTGACGCAAATAAAGAAAAATGGTATTAGAGGAGAGCATCTCACCTTTGTAACCCATATTCCGTACTGGTTAAGAGGAGGTAAAAAATAAACTCAGAAATAGCGACGGAATAGCTACAATCAAATCAACCAGTCACTCACCTGACAATGACTCAACTAACCGTTAAAAATCTCGACCATTTAGGCATCATCGCCGCTATCATTGATGAGCTAGGTATTGTGGACTATATGAATCAACAACTTGGAGAAAAAGACACCACCCACTCACTTAGGAAATCACCATGGAACTTTATCAACGAATAGCCGATTTTTATGACTCCTCTAGTGGACTATGGGAAAGGATTTGGGGCGAACATATGCACCATGGTTACTACGGTCGCGGCGGCAAGATTAAACTCGATCGCCGTCAGGCACAAATTGATTTAATAGAAGAATTATTAACTTGGGGTGGTGTCACCGGCGCTAATCAGATTCTCGATGTCGGTTGTGGTATTGGTGGCAGTAGTCTTTATCTGGCCGAAAAATTTCACAGCCAAGGAGTGGGGATTACCTTATCCCCGGTACAAGCCGCTAGAGCCAGCCAAAGAGCGCAAGAGTTCAATTTAGAAGAACAAGTGAGTTTTTGCGTGGCTGATGCCCTAAAAACCCCCTTTCCTGAGAATAATTTTGATCTGGTCTGGTCTTTGGAAAGTGGCGAACATATGCCCGATAAAAGGCAATTTCTGCGGGAATGTTATCGGGTTTTGCAGCCCGGGGGGACTTTTTTGATGGCTACTTGGTGTCATCGTCCCACCACTTCTCTGGCCGGTAATTTAACGGAAGGAGAGATTAAACTATTAAACGAGATTTATCAGGTTTATTGTCTGCCCTATGTGATTTCTTTGCCAGAATACGCCGATATTGCCAGTGACATTGGCTTTCAAGACCTAAAAACCGATGATTGGTCACTATCGGTGGCGGCCTTTTGGGATGTGGTGATTGACTCGGCCCTAAACCCAGATGCGATCGCAGGTTTGTTAGCCAGCGGTTACACTACTATCCAAGGGGCTTTATCTTTAGGGTTAATGCGGCGCGGTTACGAGTCGGGTTTAATTCGTTTTGGCTTACTGCAAGGGAAAAAATAAAGGCTGATCTCTCCATTTCTTTTTAACAAAACTTAACAATTATTGGCAAAATTTTGCTTGCTTTTCTGGGGAGATTTTGAGATAATATTTCTAAAAGATTTTATTCATAATGGAAACATTGACAATTATCTAAATTGGCACAGATTCCCATTATAAAAAAAGCATAACGCAAACCGCCGCCTAAGTCAAGCCCTTTCCCATACTTATGGGTGCGAATTTCCATAAATCAAAAAAAAGGCTTTGGTGGGGGCAGTGATCAGGTAGAACTGGGGAACGAGATAATCTTCAAGCAAGATTCTGTATTTCTAAAATTCTACACTTAGGTTTTCCTAAAATGGCTCAGGGCAGATTTGAACTGCCGACCTTGGGCTTATGAGTCCCCTGCTCTGACCAACTGAGCTACTAAGCCGTTGTTTACACAGTTACCAATCATAACACATAATCACCCAATTGCACAAGAGCAAAAAAGGGAAGATTTTTTCTTCCCTTTGGGGGCATCTTTAACGTCTGCCTGGCAGGAAAGCCATGGGATTAACTGCTCCCCGGCCGGAGGGGTGAACCTCGAAATGTAGGTGGGGGCCGGTGCTAAAGCCACTGCTGCCCATCTGGGCGATCGGTTCGCCTTGCTGAACAGTTTGGCCGCGACGCACCAGCAGACGGCTGTTATGGGCATAGAGAGTGGTGCTACCATCGGGGTGACGAAGTTTCACCAGATTGCCATAGCCGCCCGAATTCCAACCGGAGGCGATTACTTCACCGGCTGCCGCCGCCACAATCGGGGTCCCCACTGGACCGGCGATATCGATGCCGCGATGAGGTCTGCCCCAGCGCCAACCGAAACCGGAGGTTAATACACCTCTAGTGGGCCAAATAAAGCCGGTAAAAATCGGGGCGGGGTTAGGTAAATGCTCATCGGGATTAGTGAGGGGAGGAAGGGAAGGTTCTACGGTTTCGCCGACGGGAATTCGGAGGCGGTCATTATATTCTTCCACATTGGTAGGAGCCGAACCGATAATCTGGGGGGGGGTGCTTTGGTTAGAACGAGAACGAAGGGCTGTCCATTGGGGATTAGGGGTTATTTGCCGATCATCGGGGGTTTCTGCGGGATTATCGACGGGAATAGCGATACTTTTCTGGGTTTCCGAAAGGTTAGTTTCCCGCAGATTAGCCACCTCTTGGCGCAATCTTTCCCGATAGCTGCCGGTGATATTTTCGGGAAATTCTTCCGTCCCCGTGGTGGCGGTGGCGGCTGGCAAATTTTGCCGATTGCTGGGGTTAAAAGACAACCTAGTGCGATCGCCGTCCAAAGGGGTAAGATTTTGATTAACTCTAGCGTTGGCAGAGCGATCAGGAACCACTAGGGTTTGATTAACTTTAATCCGGTTGGGGTTGTCAATGCCGTTTTCCCTAGCTAATTCGGCGGGGGTGATGCCGAGAGCGCGAGCGATCGTGTTTAAGGTATCCCCTGGCCGAACCCGATAAACTTGGTTTTCTGGGGGAACTATGACCCGAGGATTGGGAATGGCAGGAATTTCAGTCACAGGAGCCGGATTTCGTAGGGCAACGCTAGGAATTTCCGGTCTGCTGGTTAAGGGAGGATTAAGGGGAATTGTGGCTATCGGGCGATCGCTTTCAGGGGTGGGAACGGGAATCGGGATCACCTGACTGGTTGGTCGGGGGGATTCTTCGGGAGCAATAACGGGAATCTCGACGCTAGTTGGCGAATTATCGGGAACGAGAGCGGTAGTTTCGGTGACGATTACCGTTTCCCCGGAATTGGACTGATGGGGGTTTTCCTCGGTTCGCAAGGCGGCCAAACTTTCTTGGAGACGTTGACGGGTTTGACGGAGACTAGCAGAGGAACTATCCAACTGCTCAGGAGTTGCTGCCGGGGCTGCCGGGGGCAACTGCTCAGGAGTGGGAATTTTTAAGGTTTGTCCGATAATCAAATCGGATTGGGGGGAGAGATTATTGCGGGCAGCGATCGCTGTGGGGGTGGTTTGATAGCTGTCGGCTAAACTCCACAGGGATTCTCCCGGTTTCACCTGATGCTCAACCACTGATGTGGCGATGAATTTGACGGTGGCGAGTGCTTGGGATTGGATTATTTGCGGTTCTTTTAGTTCTTTACCCGCAGCTTTGGCTTTTTGGGCCAGGTCAATCACTTCCCATTCTAAGGGTACAGAATTGGCGGCCTGGGCTGATTCTGAGGTGGAGTTGAGAATGCTAGGTACTCCCAGAGAGAGTGCTAATCCCAGTAGAGCAACTGAGTAACGGACTCGGTTAGACTCAGCGGTGCAATTCTGTTCTGGGGTAGCAGATGTCATGGGGTTGTGGATAAAAGTCTCTTTCAAACAGACCTCCTGTGGTGTAAAGAGTTAGCTAGAGCCAGTGGATTAAGCCGATGGGTCTAGCTTTCAGCATTAGCCTTGAGGCTAGAGTAGAAGTTAAGCAACTTTACTTTTTAGTCAAAATACCTAAAGGTGACTTTTAGGTGAGATTAACTTAGATTTTGAAATTATGCAAGTCTATCTCTGACCATTAGCACCGGGATCACGGCAAGTTGGTGACATTTTGAATGTCCAGATTGACGATGCTCTATCTCAGATGTTCCAAGCTGATCAGCATTTTTCGTCCTGCCAATTTTTGCCAGTTTTTTGATAGAAAATTTTTATCGGTTTTGCCGTTTACTAAAGAAATTATTAATGATTCGCCGCTCGCAAGGAGCAATGATGGCTATTGGGGGGGCAATAATTAGGGTTTGCCCAAAAAGTTTTTCGTGGGGTGTGGGGTGTGGGGTGTGGGGTGTGGGGTTTTACCGAGAACAATACGGGGCGTTGATGTCAAAACAAATACAGCCTAACGCCTACCGGCTCTTCATAGAAATTCCCCAAGCTAGAGAAAATTATTGGGATGAGCCTCAAAGATATTATTGATGCGTTACCTGCGGGTTTTTGCACCCGACAAGAGCGGTGATCGTACTATCCTTATAGTTGGTATCCTAATGTTATCAACACAACATCTTCTAGTTGAGCTATTGTTTCAGTCCTAAGTAGTCCTAACCGCTGAATTAAACGGGTCTTATCTAACACTCTAATTTGAAAACAAAGTGCGACTGAATCCTGCGATAACCCGCCATCTCCCTGTCTAATCAACATACAGATTGGTAATGAAGCACGGCGTTGGTTTGTCGTTAGGGGAATAGCAATGGTTGTTGTGAAAAATTGAGAAACAATATCATTTTGAAAAATAATGATAGGACGAATACCTGCCTGCTCAAAACCTTGAGCAGGATTGAGGTTTGCTAACCAAACTTCCCCACGTTTAAGCTGTTCAGTCATTGATGATCTTCCTGAGCAAGCATCACTGCATAATCATCCATTCCAGCTTCGGCAAAGATACGGTCTTCCTCGGCGAAATCAGTCGCAAGGGAAACAAGTTGACTAGGATCAAGAATGATCCGGCGGCGTTTATCTTGGAACTTGAGAAAGGCAATGAAGTCAGCAACTTGCTGAAGTTGATCATTAGTTAGTTGGTCAAGGTCTTGCTTAAGAGCTTGGCGAGTGACTGGCATAGCAGCGAGTTAGAAGATTGTAAGCTTTTAATCTATTTTACCTTTTTCGTCCCTGAAACTGAACCTCTCTATTTTAACTTAAGCGATCGCATTTTCAGAAATTCATAGTTCTAGAGTAGCCCAAGTCAAAAAAGCCAAACATCTTCAACTTTTGATAACTGCTCTGAGTCCAGTTCACCTAATACCAATCGATTTTAGTTTTGATCCCCCCTGCCCCCCTTGATAAGGGGGGTTTGATCCCCCCTGCCCCCCTTGATAAGGGGGGTTTGATCCCCCCTGCCCCCCTTGATAAGGGGGGTTTGATCCCCCCTTACTCCCCCCTTAATAAGGGGGGTTTGATCCCCCCTTACTCCCCCCTTAATAAGGGGGGTTTGATCCCCCCTGCTCCCCTTGATAAGGGGGGTTTGATCCCCCCTTACTCCCCCCTTAATAAGGGGGGTTTGATCCCCCCTGCCCCCCTTGATAAGGGGGGAATCTGATAATTTTTAACGACTACCTACTTAACTCTAGGAAATGACAGGTTTCAATCATTTAATTAAAAAGAATACACGGCTGTTTTGATATTTTGGTAGTTATCATCTAGATCTGATTCTAGGAGAATAATCGCAGTAATTCTTCTCGTCATCTCGCTGACTTCCTGCACTTCTGCGATAGTTAATCCCCGTCCTAATAATTTTTCCTCGCGATAACTTAGCCATTTTTTAATGACTTGATAACCCCCGATAGTATATTCCCAAACCCGGGCCGGTATATTTTGCCAATAGGCTCGATCATTGAGATAAATATCATAGGTGGTCGTTCCTAATAATTTTCGCATTTCTGGGCTAATTACGCTCATTTCTGCGGTTGTATATTGTCTGGCGATCGCTTTTCCTTTACCCGGCATTGTCACACCATTTTTACCCCCATGTCCCCAACCGACGTTAATAATTAAATCCCCCTTATCCGGGTTTAAATTTCCCCCATCAGTGCAGGAAATCAAGGCGATTTTTTGCAGTGCAGGGGTCGGTTTTTTGGTGACTCCTATAACGGGGTTTTCTGTGTCTAAAAGAGATGCGATCGCTTGTCCTAGTTGGGCAGATTTAATTAATAATTCTTGGCTATTAGGAAGGGGAATCCTTGGGAAGTCTTGACGAATACCGTCGGCATTTTCCCGAAGATACAAGGGAGAGTAACCAATCGCTAACGAGTGCAGCCAAATTAAGGAGGCATTCTCGATATTTTCATCGATATTATTAATACCCAGTTCATTTAAGTATTGACGAGATTTTTCCGAGAGATTGGCTTTTATTGAAAGACTATTAAAGTTACTGGAATCGAATAATTTTCCTTGAGTATTATCTTCTGTATTCACCTTCTCTGAATTTTGACGTAATCGTATAGGAAAGTGATAAGCATGACCTCTAATAAAGTCAAAGTCTCCTAAACAGTTAGTAAAATAAAATGGTATTCCTTCGGGAGAGGCAACACCAGCAGGACGACTGACTAAAAAGGAATTACCTTGAAATTGATGAATAAATAGCGAAGGTCTAGACTCATTCCAAAGCGGTCTAATTTGAGTATAATAACACCACTTAACCTCATAGGGTCTGAGCAGATAAGGTAACAGCATTTGAGTATTAAATTTTTTGCGTAACTTTAAGACTTTATCTCTGGCTTTTTTGGCATCAAATCGAGCTGCATCTTTAGTTAAACCTGTATTAAGTGATGCTAATTCTTCCCATGAAACATTTTGATCAAAGTATTTACTTATCCTTTCCGAAAGAATAGTTTTATCACTATCAATAAAACTATAGCCTCGATTCTCTTTATAACCTGTAATTGGAGCTTCATCAGATAAATCTGTTAACTTTGGCCATGCTAAATAGTGAGAAGAAACATCGGAGGGACGGAAAGAATAACGATTAGATTGTTCTGGGTTAGAGACTTGATACAAAGCATCAAAATCTTGATTATTTAAACTATCTAATAACTGTTCTCGTTTAGCAACTCCCCAGAAATGGCGAAAATAGACATCAACATTTTTATTCCTTACTTCCTTTCTTACCATTAGTCCGATAGTTGTCCCGACTCGAATCCCTTCCTTATTGTATTGAGTAGAAAAAACACTAGGATCTGGATTACCTTCAGGGGTTAACTTTCCCGTTTCGCGACTATCCCCATTGAGACAATCAAACCAAAGACGATCAAATTCTTGTAAAAATCTTTGACGCATCACCACAAAAGAAGGATCACCGAGATAGGAAAAATTAGAAATATAACAAACAACCCCTTTACCAGTATTTTCTGAAATACATCTTTCTGCTAAACGAAAAAAGCGCACATATAACTCATCCAAATTAAACTTTTTAATCCCCCAATCGGAGATTAAACCCTGTTTATACACTTCCACTAAACCTGCTTCTTCTGCGGGACTTGTTCCAGCAAAAGCATTGTAGGGAGGATTACCGAGAATAACTAAAATCGGTTTACCGCGCTTAACTTCATCGGCTGCTTCTCGTTCCTTATTTAACTCTGGAAAACTCAATTGTAGCTGTTGAATTTTCTGTTTACTTTCCTCATCGGGAGGTTGCCAACCGGTTAAAGCATTAGTCAGATAAATCCCCACCCGTTCACTATCTTCTATTAAAGGTACACCCAAACTTTGCAGGAATAAACCTAATTGTAGATGAGCGACGACAAAAGGAGCGGTTAAAATCTCGAAACCGAAAATTCTTTCTATGGCTGCTTTTTTCACCAAAGCCATGGCTAAAGCACCCGCCCCATTTTCCTGTAAAGTATCGGTAATATAGCGCAAAACCTCGACTAAATAAGCACCAGTTCCACAGCAAGGATCGAGAACATAAACATCGGGATTAGCTAAACCGTCCTCGATATTTAATTCTTCTCGTAAAACTCGATCGACTCGCGCTACCATATAGCGAACAATTTCCGGAGGAGTGTACCAAACTCCCAATTCTTTGCGTAAATCAGGATCAAAAGCTTGCAAAAATGGTTCATAGAAATACTGTACCGCTTGTCCCTCATCGAATTGACGAAAAAATTCCTCTCGTCGCACTCGATTTAAAGCTGCACCGGTCCAGTTCAAAACTTCTACTAATCCCAAAGATTTTAACTTACTCGGTGCGGCGATCTGCTCGAATAGGATCGCTAACATGGGAACATGGAGATGGTGGGCTGCGGATTTCCAATCGAACTTATCCTCTTTATCCTCGCGATTGAGGTTTTGCTTGTGCCATAATACCCAAGCAGAAAATAAACCATAAAAGAGGGTTTGCACGAGGGTAGAACGGAAAAATTTATTCCCCTGTTCCCGTTCAAATTTGATACCTAGGGCATTTTCTAAAGCTTGACGAATATTGGCCAGAGCGGGAAGATCGGAATGATGTTCTAAGCGTGCTTTTGCGTCCCGCGCATAGGAAGCAAGAAACCAAGCAACATCGGCCGGTGAGGTGATAGGAGCCGCCTGTAAAAGCACTCTCTTTAGGTATTCTAAGAGGCTATCACCGTGTTCGGCGGCAAATTTGGATGGATTTGAGGTTTTTAGCCAAAACTCGGCTTCTGACGGGGCTAAACTATAGGCTTCTAATTCTACCGGTTGACCTTGGCTATTGCGACCGATGAGCAGAAAATCGCGATAATTGCTGACTAATACTTGACCGTATTTTTGCCAGTATTTTTGTACTTGCTCGCTGGCGGCGATTTTTTTGATATCTTCTCTGGTTCCCTTAATCTCGATCGCGCCTCTTTCGGGAAAAATCGCCGTAAAAGGTTCTAATTCTTGATTTTTGGGGAATTGATCGACGTTAAAAAGTCCCCCGTCCGGCAATCCCGCACCCTGGTTTCTGAGGTTGATAATGCAGCGCACTCGCGGTTTTAGGGTTTTACCGATTTCGTTGAGGAGAGTTTCGAGAGTGCCGTAGTAGGAGGTTTCTTTTACCGCTGCTTGGGAGGAGTGGATTTCGTGCAGGTTGCGAAAATAATTGACGAGGGGATTCATTAGGAGTCTTGTAAAAATCAAAAATTGTTGTTAGGGTTAGGAGTCAGGAGTCGGTCGTCAGGAGTCAGGAGAATTAAGAATGAATAATAATTAACTAAATAGTCTATTTACATATTTTATGCCATTTAATCCTTATTTTTGCCATTTTTGAACCCTCAAAAATTAATTATCGGTCGCAACTAGCTTCTGAAGCCTAATCCTGGTCAGGCGTTTGCTTACAGGCCCTCTCTACTCGCACTTAGAAATTAATTGAATGGAAAGAGCTTCTACAGTACAGTGAAAGTTAACGTTACTGTTGGAAAAAACCTAATCCCATGAATCGTCGTGAATTTGTTGCCCTCGTTGGTGTTGGCGGAGCCATGGCCTGCGCCCCAGAAATCCTAGGGACGACTACCGACCAAGAGATGACCCCGGCCCAAGCGGCGGATGGCTTTGTGAAAGTGACGGGCATTACCCTCAAAGAATTGGAAGCCAAAGGCAGTTTTCTGGATAAAAAATCCCCGGTCGGCTCCTTGCTCTTGATCTGGGAGAAAAAGACGAAAAAGATCAGTGCAGTAAACCCGACTTGTACCCATGAAGGCTGTACGGTGAAATGGAATACTGGCGCACAGATTTTAGCTTGTCCCTGCCATACGGGAAAATTTACCGCCACTGGAGTCGTCACGAATAAACCCCCAAAAGGCAATCTAACCACCTATCAAGTCAAGGTCGAAAAAGACGTTATTTTCGTGAAAAAAGCTTAACGGGGTTGACGGAATACCATGCCTTTGGTGACACGGGTAGAATTAGTGACTCTCTACTCGCACTTAGAAATTAATTAAATGGAAAGTCTCCATAAGGGAGAGGGACAAGTAATTTAGCTTCACTCTCGCCTCTAAGAAGAAATTAAGCCGGGGATTTAGTCAATTTGGTCAAGAATAATCAGTTAGAGATGAGAAATCAGACCCCTAATTTCTTCCCTGCCTGAAATTTCTCAATTTCTCAGACTAAATTTGAGTACCAAAATCAGGGTAAATAGCCCAAATATCAACTTAATAAAGTTTTAATAGACATTTAAGCCCTAATAGATTAATCTTGGTTTTTTTTAAGCCGATATGCTGCCTCGCTAATCCTTTTCAGACTTGAAAACTGACTATTCTGTTAGGGGTTGGCCGTCAGAGAGGTCAATTTTCAAGGATAATTTGTAACAGAGTGTTGAAAATTCCTTTAATCTTAGTCATGAGCGATCGCCCACCAGAACTAACCCTAGCCGACCAGGCCCCTGCCAACCACGAATGTCGCTCCTGCGGCTACGTTTACGACCCCAGCAAGGGAGATAGTAAAACCAACACTCCCGCTGGAACCCCCTTCGAGGAATTGCCAGAAACGTGGCGCTGTCCCGTGTGTGGTGTGCGTCGTTCCCAATTTATCAACATCGGAGCTAAAGATGCTCCTTCGGGATTCCAAGAAAATCTTAGCTATGGTTTTGGAGTCAACCGTCTCACTCCCGCACAAAAAAATATTTTGATTTTCGGGGCTTTAGCGCTAGGATTTGTTTTCTTTATTAGTTTGTATGGTTTAAACTAACTCAAGCACTCATTATCTTTAAATCTAACGGCTCTTATGAGCCTGTAACTCATCGGGTACAAACCTTAATCCGTCCCGATTCCTTGACCAATACCTCTGAACCATTGATGAGAAAACTGAAACAATTTGTAATAGTTCTAGCTGTAGCCTTTTTCTGCTTTAGCTGTAGTAGTGTGCCATCCCTGAGCAATAGTCCTTGGCAAATCCTCACCCTCGACACTGACTCCACTTTTGCCGATATCGCCTTTACCGACGACCTGCAGCACGGTTGGTTAGTGGGAACCAAATCTACCCTCTTTGAAACCAGCGATGGGGGGAACAGTTGGCAGCAAAAAGTCCTCAACCTTGGCGACGAAAAAGTTAGCTTTAGCGCCGTCAGTTTCCACGACCAAGAGGGTTGGATTGTCGGTAAACCCTCAATTCTTCTCCATAGCGAAGACGGGGGCAGCAGCTGGTCCCGTATCTCCTTAAGTGAAAAATTACCCGGTTCTCCCTACGGAATTATCGCTCTGAACGACAAAACCGCCGAAATGGTCACGGATTTAGGCGCTATCTACCGCACCAAAGACGGAGGCAAAACTTGGCAAGCTTTAGTGGAAGGTGCTGTGGGTGTGGCCCGGACAATTGTTCGTTCCCATGATGGTAAATATGTGGCCGTTTCCGCACGCGGGAACTTTTATTCCACTTGGGAACCGGGGTCAACAGAATGGCAACCCCACAATCGTCTTTCTTCCCGCCGTTTACAAAAAGTCGGTTATGGTGAAAAAGGGGAATTGTGGGCCCTGGCCCGGGGTGGTCAACTACAATTTACTAGCCCCAATGATCTCGATACATGGGAAGATAAGGTATTCCCCGAGTTTTCCACCAGTTGGGGACTTTTGGACCTCAACTACCGCACCCCCGAAGAAATTTGGGTCGCTGGTGGTAGCGGCAATCTCTTGGTCAGTCATGACAACGGCCAATCTTGGCAAAAAGATCGCGCGGTGGAAAGTGTCCCCTCCAATCTCTATCGAATTGTTTTTATCAATTCCGACAAGGGTTTTGTCTTGGGACAAAATGGGGTTTTACTGAAATATAATCCCCCCAGCGAGCCGGCCTAAAACTTGTCTCAGGGTCAACAAAGTCTCTATTATAGAGATTGAATTTTTCAAGTCCTATCATTCCGAGGAGAACCATCCATGTCAGGTAGTACCGGCGAACGTCCTTTTGGCGATATCGTTACCAGTATTCGTTACTGGATTATCCATAGCATCACCATCCCCATGCTCTTTGTCGCAGGTTGGTTATTCGTGAGTACCGGTTTAGCTTACGATGTTTTTGGCACTCCCCGTCCCGATGAGTATTACACTCAAGAGCGTCAAGAATTACCGATCATTAATGATCGCTTTGAGGCCAAAAATCAAATCGAGCAGTTTAATCAGTAGTTTACTTTAATTAAGGATAAAAACAATGGCTAGTGGTAATCCCAATCAACCCATTTCTTACCCCATTTTCACCGTTCGCTGGTTGGCAGTTCATACCTTAGCAGTCCCCACTGTCTTCTTTATCGGTGCAATTGCGGCAATGCAGTTTATTCAACGCTAGGAGAACAATTATGGAAAGAACACCTAATCCGAATCGGCAAGCCGTCGAGTTAAATCGTACTTCTCTTTATCTAGGTTTACTCCTAGTTGCTGTCTTGGGAATTTTATTTTCCAGCTATTTCTTTAACTAATTAGTCCCGATTTATTGTCATCGCAATTAGGAGGTGTTATTCATGTTCGCAGAAGGTCGTATTCCTTTGTGGTTAGTCGCCACCATCGCCGGTCTAGGCGTTATCGCTGTGCTTGGTCTTTTCTTCTACGGAGCTTACGCCGGTTTAGGTTCCTCTATGTAATTCCATTACGGGTAATTTCCCCCAGCAAAAAGCCGTTAGTTATAGAAATAACTAGCGGTTTTTTCAGTATTCGGTGAAAAGTAAAGCTCGATCGAACTTTAATACCAAATCCGTTTTTAATAGTGTGATTAACTCTCAAGTTATCAATTGTTTCTCCCTGCTCCCCACTCCCTGCTCCCTTCTCCCCACACCCCACACCCTGCCCCCACGAAAAACTTTTTCAGCATACCCTAATTAAAAAAAGGAGTCAAAGACTTGACTCCTTTAGTTATATGGATGATTTAGCTAAAACTAAACTTCTTGTTTACGAGTGCTAAGATCACCCAATTTTTGGAATAAACCGAATTCCACTTGTTCTTCCAGATCTGGATCGACCCCGGCGAATACGTCGCGGTAGATGGTACGAGAACCGTGCCAGATGTGACCGAAGAAGAATAGTAAAGCAAAGACAGCATGACCGAAAGTAAACCAACCTCTTGGAGAAGTGCGGAATACCCCGTCAGACTTGAGGGTTTCGGTGTCAAACTCGAAAGCTTCACCGAGTTGCGCTCTACGCGCAAATTTCTTCACATCAGCAGGATCGCTGAACACCTGACCATCGAGAGCGCCACCGTAGAAGGAAACGGTAACACCACTTTGTTCGATACTCAGTTTCGATTCCGCACGACGGAAAGGAATATCAGCGCGAACGATACCTTCCGAGTCAGTCAGGACAACGGGGAAGGTTTCAAAGAAATTAGGCATCCGACGCACGCTGAGGACGCGACCTTCGCCATCTTTGAACACGGGGTGTCCTAACCAAGATTTAGCGATACCGTCACCGCTATCCATGGCACCAGTACGGAATAAACCACCTTTAGCGGGGCTATTACCGACATAATCATAGAAAGCCAGTTTTTCGGGGATTGCTTGGTAAGCTTCGGCGATGGTGGCTCCATTGGCGATGCTGGCCTCCACACGACGCTCAATTTCTTCTTGGAAATAGCCCTTATCCCATTGGTAACGGGTCGGGCCAAAGAGTTCGATCGGCGTGGTAGCATTACCGTACCACATGGTTCCAGCCACGACGAAAGCGGCAAAGAAAACGGCGGCGATACTGCTAGAAAGCACCGTTTCGATATTACCCATTCTCAGGGCTTTATAGAGTCTTTCGGGGGGACGAACGGTTAAATGGAATAAACCGGCGATAATCCCGACGATACCCGCAGCAATGTGGTGAGCTACCACACCCCCGGGGTTAAAGGGGTTAAAACCAGCAGGTCCCCATTCCGGAGCTACGGGCTGCACATGACCAGTTAAACCGTAGGCATCGGAAACCCACATCCCGGGACCCCAAAGGCCTGTTTGATGGAAAGCACCGAAACCAAAGCAAAGTAAACCAGATAAGAACAGGTGAATACCGAACATTTTCGGCAAATCGAGCGCAGATTCGCCCGTGCGGGGATCGACGAATAATTCTAAATCCCAGAAAACCCAGTGCCAAACCGCCGCTAGGAATAGCAGACCGGATAAGACGATATGAGCGGCGGCAACGCCTTCAAAAGACCAGAAACCGGGGTCAACACCAGTTTCGCCAGTGACGCTCCAGCCACCCCAAGAACCAGTGACACCTAAACGGGCCATGAAGGGCAGCACGAACATTCCTTGCCGCCACATCGGGTTTAATACGGGGTCGCTGGGGTCGAAAATAGCAAGCTCATAGAGGGCCATGGAGCCAGCCCAACCCGCTACCAGTGCGGTGTGCATCAGGTGAACGGAAATTAAACGGCCCGGGTCGTTGAGAACGACTGTGTGTACTCGATACCAAGGTAGTCCCATTGACTACGCTCCTCCTATTGACAATTTAGTGTCCACTTAGACGCTTTTTATATTCAGGGTCAAAATATAAGCCCAACAATCTCGACTGTTAAGTGCAAGAGTTAGCCAACCTACATTATCCCTTGAAAAGTGTATCTATTCTAAAGAAGTGTAACTATTGTTAGAAGATATTTCAAGTGTTGGCGATCGGTCTTCCGCCAGAATATTCTAGATCAGGGTGTAGGGTGTGGGGTGTGGGGTGTGGGGTGTAGGGTGTGGGGTGTAGGGTGTAGGGTGTTGGGTGTGGGGAGATGGGGAATTATGACTGATAACTGATAACTGATAACTGATAACTGATTACTTCCTCAGTAGTTCTTCGGCATTTTGCAGGATTTCGAGGACTTGTTCGGCACTAATCAAGCGTTTTAGCACCACTTGCCCGATGGTGGGGACAGTATCAGCAATTTCGGCACTCTTGGGGGCAACTTCCACCATAATCACGGCTTCTTCCACCTTATAAAGCCATAAAACCTGTTCTCCTTCCAAAATACCGATATTTAATCGCTCTATCTGCGGTGGTCGTCGCCAACTACTCGCATGGTCCCACAAACCCCCAAATTCCCACACCCGTCCTATTGTCCAACCTGCCGTTAAGAAAAAATATTTCACTTTGTTACTCAATCTAGAATCAATCTCTAGCTTTCTGGCTTAATTAGTTTTCAGCCGTCAAATTTTATCAGCTTTTTAGCCCCCAGCCATCAGTCAGAAAAGGCAATAGGCAATAGGCAATGGGCAATAGGCAATAGGCAATGGGCAGCTTTGTTCTCCCTGGGTGCATCCCACATTTGCAGAAATACCGACAATCAGCAATTATCAGTTGGATGAAACGGACTATCTGCTTTCCACAGAAGCTAACCGTCAACATCTCCAAGAGGCAATAGAATCTCTTAAAAATCCTGATAGTTATATTTATGTAGATGCTGCTAACTTATGAGGAAAGTCGCCTTTCTAACCCGAAGTTTTGATGAGTTTAACCAATAGGCGATCGCAGACAAGAAAGTTTACGCTAAAATTGTCAGCCTTATTAAAGATGTTCAAAGAGAGCCTTTTTCTGGACTAGGAAAATCAGAAGCATTAAAACATGAACTATCAGGATTATGGTCACGACGCATTACAAAAGAACATCGCCTAGTTTATAGCGTGTCTGATTATGACACAAAAGCTAGAACCTCTGGAAATGCGTTGCAAGGGAGTTCCTTGCAACGAGATAGAAATGAGAAGAACCCTTTACTGATTAATTTTTCACAAAAGTAAATTTACCATTTTTACCATCGGCATCCATTTTAATTTGTGCCACGGAGAATTTATCCTGAATGATTTCCCCTTCGGGAGTAAAAGCAATATCTCCCAGGACAGTCACATACTTACCCGCTAAAATTTCCTGATTTAATTGTTGGCGAATTTGTTCGAGGGAAAGTGTACTGAGTTTATTTTTATCATCTACCCGTTTTAGGGCCTCGACAAAAACTTGAATTCCCGTAAAAGCTTGAGCGGTAAATTGGGGCGGTGCTTTTTTATTTTCTGCTGTATAAGCGGCGACAAAATCCCGATTAATAGGATGATCTAATTCTGGGTTATAAGCTTGAGCGATGAGAATACCATCACATTGAGCTTGACAAACCGGGAAAATATTAGAAGTATTTAAACCATTGCCACCAATAATTAACCCCTGATAGCCTAATTGTCGCAACTGTTTGACCAAATTGCCCCCGTCAGCAACCAAACCAGAAATAATCACTAAATCCGGTTTAATATTAATAGCGGCGGTGGCTTGGTTTTGAAAATCTGTATCGGTGGTTTGGAATTTCTGCACGGTGACAATATCAAGATTTAAACTTTTTAGAGTTTCTTGAAAAGTTTCCGTTTCCGATTTACTAAAAGCATCATTTTGGGCAAAAAAGACAGCCACTTTTTTAATCTTGGGATCGATTTTTAAAGCGGTTTTAACTGCATTGGGAGCGACCACAGCCACAGGAGCGGACACCCTACCCACATATTCACCGATCTGGGGGATACCTTTAGCCGTGTTAGACGGGCCGAGAATGGGAACTTTAGCTCGATCGGCGATCGGACTAGCGGCAAAAGCTTGCTGAGACAAGGACGGACCAAGAATACCCACCACCTTATCTTGAGTGATTAGGGTATTAATGGCGTTGATTGCGCCCTGTTCATCCCCGGCCACATCCTGGATAATAACTTTAATCGGTGTTCCATTAACTCCGCCCTTTTTATTAAAATATGTTTCAGCCATCTTGACACCGATCACCTGTTCCTGTCCCAATAGGGCGAGATTGCTGGTTTGAGCTAAAGCTGCACCGATGGGAATAGCAGCAGTGGCGGCGTTTTCTGCGGGACTGGGGTTAGTTTGACTGGTGGGAGTGCCGGAATTGCAGGCCACCACTAGACCGAAAGTGACTAGGGATAGTATTAAGGGGATTAATAAACGTTTTCTGAGCATCTTAACTCTCCGGGGACTGATATTGTTGATGACACTATTATTTCGCTAATCGGGTTGATTTCAGCGATAATTCTCGACGCGATCGAAGCAGATTTTGCTCCCTTAGCGCCTTTTGTTTCCCCTAATTTTGTCGATTAACCTCCCCGTCTCACCTCCCTTTTCAGAAAAACGATTTGCCTTTTCTGGTTCTGTCGCCTAACCTAGTAGTTAGGGAATTTATTATCGCCTTTCCCGTTCACAAACCCCAGCAAGCGAAAACATCCATTTAAGATTATGACTAACCCCGTTATTCACGCCTTTTTCCTCGGACGAGCGATCGCTGAAGTGGTCAGTGAACAGCTAGAAGATGCGTTTACCAACGCTTTAAGCGAATTAGGCAAATTTGATGCCGAACAACGGGAAAACCTGCGGCAATTCGTCGAAGAAGTGCAAATGAGAGCCGAGCGAGCCATGGAAAAGGGAGTATATACTGGTACAGACTCCAGTAGTTCCTCCAGTGCCGATGTGCAGGAAAACATCGACGAAATGCGGGCTGAAATCGCCCAATTGCGCTCGGAACTAAAAAACTACCGAAATTAACCAAAAACCCTCTTTTAGTCGCTTTAAAGCCCCAAAAATTGCGTGTCAGCCCTTCTACCCGTCCCCGTTACCCTAGAGTTAAACCCAGCAATGCCGGCCCTTCAAGTCGCCAAAAATAGCTATCGTTGGAATCAAGAAAACTATTCCATCAATCGTCGTCGTCTAGATATTTGGCGATTCGTTCTGACTGTACTTTATCAATTCTGGCTCAACGGTAAAAAATGGAGCTATAACGGCAGCTATAGCGAGGAAAAACTCGCCAGCAGACGCAGAAAACAAGCCGCTTGGATTCGGGAAACCATGCTAGAATTGGGACCGACTTTTATTAAAGTCGGTCAACTGTTCTCCACCCGGGCCGATCTTTTTCCCCTCGAATATGTGGAAGAACTCTCGAAACTACAGGATCAGGTTCCCGCATTTACCTACGAACAGGCCAGCAAAATTATCGAGGTATCCCTCGGTAAACCCCTCAATCAACTCTTTAAAAGCTTTGATCCTATTCCCCTGGCAGCCGCTAGTTTAGGGCAAGTTCACCGGGCCCAACTGAAGAGCGGGGAAGATGTGGTGGTCAAAGTCCAACGGCCCGGATTAAAAAAATTATTTAGTATCGATCTGACCATCCTAAAAAAAATCGCCCAATACTTCCAAAATCATCCCAAATGGGGTAAAGGTCGCGATTGGACGGGTATTTATGAAGAATGCTGTAAAATCCTCTGGGAAGAAACCGATTATCTCAATGAAGGTCGTAACGCTGACACTTTTCGCCGTAATTTTCGCGGGGAAGATTGGGTGAAAGTACCGAAAGTCTATTGGCGCTACACCGCTCCCCGGGTTTTAACCCTAGAATACCTCCCCGGCATCAAAATCAGTCATTATGAAGCCCTAGAAGCGGCCGGACTCGATCGCAAATTGTTGGCTAAACTAGGGGCAAAAGCCTATCTAATTCAACTACTCAATAACGGCTTTTTTCACGCAGATCCTCACCCTGGCAATATTGCCGTTGATAGTGATGGCTCCCTAATTTTCTACGATTTCGGCATGATGGGACAAATTAAAACCAACGTGCGCGAAAAATTAATGCAGACTCTCTTGGGAATTGCCCAAAAAGATGCCGATCGCGTGGTCACTTCTCTGGTGGATTTAGGAGCATTAACTGCTAATGGTGATATGGGAGCAGTGCGGCGATCGATCCAGTATATGCTCGATAACTTCATGGATAAACCCTTTGAGGAGCAATCCGTGGCCTCTATCAGCGATGATCTCTATGAAATCGCCTACGATCAGCCTTTTCGCTTTCCCGCTACCTTTACCTTCGTCATGCGAGCATTTTCTACCCTAGAAGGGGTAGGCAAAGGACTCGATCCCGAATTTAACTTTATGGAAGTGGCCCAACCTTTTGCCCTGCAATTAGTAAATGATATGACAGGAAATAATGGCAGTAATATCCTCGATGAGTTAGGACGACAAGCAGCCCAAGTGAGCAGCACCGCCCTGAGTTTACCCCGACGCATCGATGATACGATCGAAAAATTAGAACGGGGTGATATCCGTGTCCGGGTACGTTCCAGCGAATCCGATCGACTTTTGCGGCGATTGGGTATGATTCAAATGGGAACTAACTACACTTTACTGATCAGTGCTTTGCTGATCTCAGCGACGCTTCTATTCGTCAGTGGTTTTGGTTGGTTAACTCTAATACCGATGGCGATTTCCCTGCTGCCGGGGATAGCTCTTGTGAGACTTTGGCGAAAAATTGAACGTCAGGATCGTATGATGTAATTGATTGCGGGATAATAAATATTGTGTTAGCACCAAAAATTTCCATGAACAATCTTTCTTTTGGAGGAATGACTGATCCAGGTGTAGTGCGATCGGTTAATCAGGATAGTTATTATATTGACCCCGAGCAGCGCTTTTTTATCGTTGCTGATGGTATGGGAGGTCATGCGGGGGGCCAGGAAGCTAGTCAAATCGCCACTGAAACTATCCAAGCTCATCTAGAAGAACACTGGAATTCGCCCCTGACTGCTGGAGAATTGCTACAGGAGGCAATTACCGTCGCTAACGAGAAGATTATTGAAGATCAACTGAAAAATCCCGAAAGACAGGACATGGGGACAACTCTAGTCATGGCTATCGTCCGAGATGATGGCTCTTGGTACACCCATATTGGTGATTCCCGTCTCTATCGCTTTCGTGAGCAAAAATTAGAACAGGTGACGGAGGATCATACTTGGATAGCTAGGGCGATCAAAATGGGTGATCTGTCCAAAGAAGAGGCGAAAAACCACCCTTGGCGACATATTTTATTTCAATGTCTTGGTCGTCGCGATTTGCCCCCAGTGACGGTATCTCCCCTCGATCTGCAATCCGGTGATAGTTTAATTCTCTGTAGTGATGGTTTGACGGAAGAACTGTCCGACCAGGAAATTAGCGATTATTTGCAAACTGGTGCTGATTGTCAGGAAATTGTCAAGAATTTAGTGGCAGCGGCCAAAGAAGCCGGCGGTTCTGATAATATCACCGTGGTCATGGTAACGCAGAATTGAGAGGAAATAGCGATCGCTGATCGCTAAACTTGCACTTCTACTCGATCGCTCCTGCTTGTTGTAATAAAGAAACGATCGCCTGATGGTGATTAAATTTAGCTAACATTAAAGCAGTCATTCCCCCTTGATTTTTCTGATTTAAGTTCACCTTTCCCCCGTCTAACAAAACTTTAACCGTGTCGAGACAACCGTGATAACTGGCCCACATTAACGGGGAAGCACCGCTAAAATCGAGTTTATTGACATCAGCGCCGATATCGATTAACCAGCGCACCAATTGACTATTATTGCCCTCACAAGCTTTCATGAGGACGGTTTTGCCATCGGGATAAACGGCGTTGGCATTGGCCCCGTAGTCGAGGAGATAACGGCAGATTTTCGTAAATTGGCGCTGTAGAGCCAAAGTTAATGGTGTTTCTCCCTGCTGAGTTAGGTTAGGCTCCGCTCCCTGTTTTAACAATTCTAAAACGATCGCTTCGTATCCCTGCACTGTGGCGATGAGCAAGGGTGTATCCCCAAAATGGTTGCGGTGATTGACAAAAGCACCGGCTTGTAGTAGGGCCTGAACGATCTCTAAATGTCCTTCGATCGTGGCTAAATGCAGGGCCGTTTCTCCGGCCTGATTTTGATTGTCAACACTGGCCCCCTGAGCGAGTAAAAGTCGGACAATATCGAAATATCCCTCAGCAGCGGCGAGCATCAGGGCAGTTTCTCCCTCCTCCGTGCTGATATTCGGATTTGCTCCCGCTTGCAGTAAAGTTTGCACGCTGCCGAGATTTCCCCTCTCTACAGCCAAAATGAGGGGAGTTTCCCCGGATAAAGTGGGAGCATCGAGGGGCATACCACGGTTAATAAACAATTGGAGGATTTCTGGACGATTAGCGTTGAGAGCCTCTAACCAAGCTTCTTGACGGATTTCTTCATCTACACCACTATCGAGCAGTAAACCGACAATTGCATCGTAATTTTGGCTAATTGCTACAGATAAAGCCGTATCTCCATCCCGATCGCGCATATTGACCCGAGCGCCGGCGGTTAATAACTGTTCTGCGATCGCTGTATAACCCTTATAAGTGGCGATCATTAGTGCTGGTGTACCATCTTGATTAACCTGATTGACATTAGCACCGGCGGCGATTAATTGAGCGAGGATTTCACTGTGATTGAGGGCAGCCGCTAACATGAGAGGGCTTAAACCTTGAGGTTGTTTACTTTTGTTGATATCTGCCCCAAATTCTCGCAAAATTGCCACAATTTCCCGATGACCCCCCTGCACGGCATAGATTAAAGCCGTCGTATTTTGGCCATCGGTGGCGTTGACATTTGCCCCCTGACTCAGTAAAGCTTGAACCCGCGCCAGATTGCCCTGACGTGCCGCTTGTATTAACAAGATATCCCAATTAGAAGCCATTAACAGTGACCGATCGGCAGAAAGTATTTTTTCTATTATCGATCGTTATAGGCGGGTAAACGGACAGAAAAGCTACTACCCCGTTCTAATTCTGAGGTAAGGTAATTCTACTAGCTGTGGTACTTAGGGTTTGCTGAAAAAGTTTTTCCTGGGGGTAGGAGTCAGGAGTCAGGAGTCAGTAGCCGGTCGTTTCAGGCTTTGTTGCCCTTGTTTTTTGTACCAATTGATGTACTACAAGAAGGATAATGCAAGGTTTTTGAAAGTCCCAATCCTATTTTCGCAGCATGAACATCGGATTTTAACAGGTCAAAAGCCTTATTTTAAAAGGGTTTTACCATTATTCAGTAAGCCCTACTTAAGTGTTCTGATAATTAGAATAGCGATCGTAATATATTCGATATGCTATAATCTTGAGCAGTTTCGTTAGGAGTTAAATCCATGCTAGTTTTAGCCGGTGATATTGGTGGCACTAACACCAGGTTGTGTTTGGTAGAAACGGACGGAAAAAATGAATCAACCCTCCGGGAAGAAATTTATCCGAGCGGCAATGAGGGTTTAGTTCCTTTAGTGCGACAATTCCTGGGTGATGAGTCTAATGTTTATAAGGCTTGTTTTGCCTTGGCTGGCCCTGTTCTGAACAACAAATGTAAAATCACTAATTTACCTTGGCCAGAATTAGATGCGGCCCGGTTACAAGAAGAATTGAACATTGCTAAAGTGAGTCTTATTAATGATTTTGTAGCAATTGGCTACAATATTGTCTTAGAAAAAAATAAATCTTTAGTTACTTTACAGGAAGGTGAATTTTTGCCTGATGCGCCGATCGCTATTATTGGGGCGGGTACGGGTCTGGGAAAGGCGTTTGCAGTTCCTGAAGGTGATAGCTATCGAGTGTTTCCAACGGAAGGAGGCCACGAAAGTTTTGCTCCTGATAATTTGTTAGCTCAGGAGTTATTAGCATATCTTCGGGCCGACGGCAAGGTTGATGTGGAACGGGTGGTTTCTGGCCCAGGAATTGTTGATATTTTTCGTTTTTTGCAGGATCGCAAGTTTGCTTCTGAAGATGCGGGTGATTTTTTAAGTCAACCTGATCCTGGGGCGGCGATCGCTAAAGGAGCAGCAGCAGGTCATTTTCTTTGTCAGCAAACAATGGCAATTTTTGTGGAAGCTTTTGGGGCCGCCGCAGGGGATATGGCGGTGAGTTTTTTACCGTTTGGCGGTTTATATATTGCGGGGGGAATTGCAGCCCAAAATATTGAATTGATGCAAAATGGCAGTTTTATTAAGGCATTTACAGATAAGGCACGGGTTAATCCTGTTTTGCTAGAAAAAGTTCCTGTCCATATTGTCTTAAATACCCTAGAGGGATTAAGAGGTGCAGTAAAATACGCTGCTACAAAAATGTAGAAGCATAGGATAGACAATTCTAGAAGTTGTCTTGATTGTGAGGGTATTCAATGCCCTTTTTGTTGATTTGCCCTCATAATTGCAAATCTACCATTAGTTACAAAACCCGCCTCAATAGCGTGTCGAGCTGCCCCCCACATGACAATGCTGTGATCTTGAAAAACTTTAACGGAAATGCCTTCGTTATAAGCTTTGAAATTTCCCTCTTTATCAATAAAGGCATTGATAAATTTGCCTTCTTTCAAGATTTCAATGGGAATATCAATACCGCCAATATAAACTCCGCCACTGGCTTTATAGGTAAGAGCCAAATTCCCTGCTTGCGCTCCCCAAATAGAGATAAAAAAATCCAAAACTTCTTTACATAATGGATTCCCTTCCTGGGCAGCTTGAATGATAGCATCAGCATCATTGATATTTGGCTGATTTTCCCATTCAGAAAGACTTTGAAAAAAATGATAAATTCTGGTTAAACCAGGAGCAGAAAGAACATACTCATAACTAACGGGACTATTATCCCCCTGCTCTTGTTTCAGTTCTTTCAGAAATTGTAAAAGTTCCCAATCTTTATCTATTCTAGCACCGAAGTCCGCATGACCACCTTCCGAGGAGATTGGTTTTAACCCTTTTTTTTCATCATGGCTATACCATAATGCTTGACCTAAACCTCCACTCACTAGCATTAATACTCGGCGATCTTCAGGATTTGGGTGAGATTTACCAGGATAAAGTTCTTTTAGCTGCTCTTCTCCATTTCCCAAAAAAATACCATAGCCAATTGCTTCCATATCATTGATAAAAGAGACAGGAACATTGTTATAGGGAAGTTTTTGTCTGAAGTCATGCTCTGTAAAAGTTGCTTTAAATTCCTTGCGATCAACTCTAGCCTCGCCATGATCAACAGGTCCTGCTATACCAAAACAAGCACCATAAATATCTTCATTATCACTATATTGCCCATAATAATATTGCTCTAAAAATGTCTCTATCATGTTTTCCAAGCCTTGAGCATAATCCTTAGTTGTATAAGTTTCATGGGCAATTAAGGCATCCAGCATCACTTTTTTTTGAGAGTCATCTTTTTTGTGAGTAAAAAGACCGAATTCGCTTTTATCACCTGCAATTTTGCCAGCGAGAATGACCATAAAATTGACTCCTTTATAGTAAATATATCTAAATGAAAACAGCAACCAAAAAAAGACTAAAAACCTAATTCTTCTAGCTCATTTTTAATCTCCTTAATTTTTGCTTGTGAGCGTGTTACAACCAGTCCTAAATTAATTCCATCAGGAGCGATAAAGCAAATAGCAAAAGGTGTTGTTAGTTCGACAAAATAAACCATCATCGTTCCCCCCGCCAATTTAAAAATTGAGTATGTGAGATTGCCAAAGGCAGTTACCTTGCCAAAATTATCTAAAGCTTCTTGAATCTTGCTGAGGGATTCAAATCCTTCAATTGCTTCTCCTACTGCATCACCACCGTCTGCAAAAAGAGCACGATAAAGCTCTGGATCATCAGATTTGAGTCGTTTATTGTGATACAGTGGTAGTCCATTCTCTAGATTAAAAATAAGGATTGATTTTAGGTGTCCTTTTGAGGTGGTAACAGTCTCGTCCAGAAGAACATCAAGTTTTTCTTGTTCGGGTCGTTGTTGTGTCATAAGAGAGATTCTCGCAATTTTAGTCTTGAGGAAGTTAAATACTAATTCCTGAAAATCATTTTCGTTTAAATTTTGATATTTGTCAAGTATTTTTCCGCATTCTTTTAGGGGTTCTTGGATTTGAGATTGGTCTATTTCCCCAAGACAGTATTGGTCGAAGGTAATAAAAATTCTTTGTTCTCTCTCAGGGTAAGAGCTATGGGGAGCAAGAGCAAAGTCAAATAGTTCTTGATAACTCCAGTTTTTGATCTGCGATCTAACAAGAAATTCTAGGTATTTACGGATATTTTCGACAGGAATATCAGACTCATTTACCCATTCTAAAAGCTTTTTTAAGGCAGCAGTTTGAGAGGTTGTCCATTGTAAAATCTCTCGGAGTAGAAAGTCAGAGTAGTTATTTTTCCCTTGTAATGATGGTCGAGAAGTTTTGATCAATAAAACAGCTTCAGATTGAACAGAAGGTGAAGCTGTTGTCCAGACTTCCGCCACTAAACTGGTCATTACAAATTCAATCTCTCCTTCCTCTAATTTAGGTGTGGGCTTTTTTCCTAGCCATTCTAGGGCCAGTTTTAGATCATTATTTTGTAATAAATAAGATGATTCTTGACGATCCGAATGTTGCCAATCTCGAAAAGCTTTTGTATAGGGACGGAGTCCCGCCATGACTTCCTTGATCCAGTTTTGATCTAGAATTTTTTCATAAATCTTGTTGAGTATTCTTAAATTATGCTCCTTATCTAGAATTATAAAACACATATCTTTTAGTTTACGATGTTGTGGATTTTTTTCATCGAAGAGAATCGGCTCGTTTTGAGTAATTTTTTCAAAGAGAGAAATTAACTCAAAACTGTCGTCCTGATTTAAAAATTGGTCTCGATCTTGGGGAAATAGATCATATTCTTTAAAATAATTTAGGTTTTCCTCAACCAATCTTCTGAAAGAGTCTCCTATTCCCAAGCTACTATCCTTTTCCGCAAGTTGCAAAATTCTGTTATTAAAATCATCAAAACCACTTGTCCAATCATTCATAGAATCAACTATTAATTTATAATTATACATTCCAGGGAAAGCTTTTTGTATAGCTTCCCAGAAATTACTCGACTGATCAATAAAATCAGTTTCATCTTTGTCAATACGATGTCCGTCATTTTGCTCAAATTGCTTTCGCCATTGTTTAGCATCTTCACATTTTTTCCCATGAAGGAGATGCAATTGTTTTTTTCTTTTATCTTCATGTTTCCATAAATCAAGTTCATTTGAAAATAATCGAATTTTACGCTTTTCAGCTTTAACCCAATTTCTGTCAAATACACTTGTGTATATAGGATTATAAGGTTTTAATATATTTTCTTGTTGTAAAACTAATCCAGAAAGCTTTAACTCAATTTCTTCTTGACTATTATCTGCATTTAAAGACTGATTTTCAAGGATTTTTTCGTATAAATCGAGTGAACGGAAAGCGAGTGGTTTATATTTGTTTTCATCAAAACGTTGTTGGATTGTTTTTAAATGTGCGGGTTCATCTTGAATAGACCAATTATTAATAACTTTTAAATTTACAACTTCTTCAACCGTATTAAATGAGTTATTTTTACGTTCTTTCACTATAAGGTCGCAAAGCTTTTGAGTTAGGAAAGGTTGCCCTCCAGTCTGATTAAGAATTTCCTGAAGTATATTTATATCTTCTAAGCCACCATTCAATAATGGTTTCATCATTTCAAATGACTTCCCATTGGCCAGATCAGTTGGAAACGGACTTAGAGTGATGGCAGTTCCAAGATTAAAAGGTGTTCTATCTCCATCCTCAATCAACCTATTGGGTGATGCCACTCCCATAAGACAAAAAGTTAATCTTTCGTACTGTTTCTTGCTTGTTCTGTCTTCGTGACAGCCGCGAATAAATCCAAAAAAATCATCAACAGAAAAAGGCAGATGTATAGCAGAGTCAATTTCATCAATAAAAAAAACAATATTTCCCTTGATGTTATTTAATAAACATCCTTCAAGAAAATCCTCATATTTGCCAAGATTGGAGCCAGAACGGGCTTCCCACCATTCTTTTAACTTGCTTGACACTTCATCCAATTTTGTATCTTTATTTAGTAGGTCTATCTCATAATTTTGTATAAAATTCTTAATACAATTTGCAATTTGATCTTGATACCACTCCTCAGCACTTTTCGCAGATTTCCCTAGTTTACTCATGTCATAGTTAAAGTAGTAAATATTATCTTTTTTCAGTCGTTTCATTATCTGTACACGTAAACTCGATTTTCCTGTTTGCCTAGATTCCAAAACATAGCAAAATTTTCCATGTTTCAATGCGTCAAATAATTGATCATCTGCATCTCGTTTAACATAGGTAGGAGACTCCTCTAATAAAGCACCACTATAAGAATAAAGATTAGTCATATTAAGTGATTCCTTGTTGTGTGATAGCTTTGCTTATGAAGTCGTATAAATCCTTACTGAGCAAGACTTTTAGGGCTATTTTGCGGAAGAAACTATCAGTATAGACCTCGTTTCCACACGAAAACCAGAACAAAAACCAGAAGAGTCGATTTAAACCAAATTGGTTGGAAAAGTATTTAAGATATAGATCACAGCTTGAAATATAGTCATTACCCAATGGCTTAATTATTCCTAAGTTGCGTAGTACAAAGGATGATCTATTGTCCTCTAATTGTATAGGGCCTTGAGTCAATACTCTCTTGTAATCTTCTATTAAACTTTGACTTTGACTTTGTTTTTCTAAAGTAGTTAGTATTAAGCTAAGATGGTCACGAAAAATACCTTCCTCGGTAGGAGCTTTTGCCAAGAAACTTTTCATTGTTTCTGGGCAATAGTTTAAATGCAAAAGAGATTGCTGGATTAATTCAGGATGTCCATTCAAAAATTCAACGAGAGATTTTAAATCTGTATCACTTAATTGTCCTATTAATTGAGGATACTTAATTGATAGTAACTCTTTTGCTTGTTCACTTGTAAAACCCTTTAGCCCTAGGTTGTGATCTACTATTGTTCCCACATTGAAAGGAGATTGATTGACAGGAAAATCAGGAATCTTTGCTGTTGAATAAGCTATCATTATTCGTAGCTTTCTCCAATTTCTGCCTACATTATCATTTGATTTTGCTTGCTCATGACAGAACCTTAAAAAAGAACCAATCTCTACACAGTCTCCTTCTGTTAAAAATAAAACTTCAAAGCTATCTAGTGCTAGAATTAAATTGTTTGTCATCCGCTCTAATAGAAATGTTAAACAGTCTTCGTTAATACTATTTCTAGAACAATGGATGTTTAAAATATCAGAAAGCTCCGAACACAGATGTGACAAAAAATTATCTTTGGTTTTAGGTGAACTCGGATATTTGAAATCAATTTTGATAGTTTTATAGTTTCCTTCTCTAGCCAAAGCTAATGTACGATTGACTAACATAGTTTTTCCCATTCTTGTTGGGGCTGTAATCCGAAGCAAGCATATAGCTTCGTCAATTTGCTCACGACAAAACTTCTCAAGAGGTGGACGTTCTATGTATCTTTGATCACTACCTTCGCTACTGGCTAAACCCATTTGATTTAAACCTGAACTCGATTGTGGCTCAGATGAGTTCCTTCCGTTAAAGTTAATATTTACAATCTTAGCGTTGACATTTCCCGCAACACCATAATGATCACCTTGTATGTTTACATTGTTGTTTTCGTTCATAGTCGCATTGCTAACAGTAAATATTTCAATGAATAAAAACGTTTATTGCGAGGTACAGATTGTGAGTCAGTTCGGTTATTGTATTTGACTTTTACCCAAACGTAATATGGGTATCACCTTTTTCTGTGTGAACATTTCCAAGTATCCCCTGAAAATTACCACCGACAGTTACGTAAGGAGAACCACCTTGAATAACAGATTCAGAGTTTAAAGTATCAATTAATGTCTCTGCTGCTCGCAAAATCTCGGTGTCTCTTTCAACACTAAACTCAGTGATTTTGGTTTTTAGTAGTCCCTCTGCTTTGTCAATATCTTCAGGTTTCGCATCAACTACTGCCTGAGCCAAGGCATCACCCTCAAATTTTTTCTTCAACAAATGTTTCAACCCATTATAGGCATCCTTAACCGCCGTACCAGCCGTATCCTTCGCTGCCGCAGTCGCACCTGCCGCCAATGCTGTCAAAATAAGAGCTATGGGTTCCATTGCATTAACACCTCGACTTAACAAACGCTATTTTGAGTTATGGGTTTCAGTATAGCAAAATTGGGCAGTTCAGCAATTCCCCCTTGAAATACAGTTCTTCTCCAGAGCAACTGATCTTTACACCGGTTGCTTTATTACTTTGGCACAGCCAATTTCCTATTCGATAAACTTTTTGATCGCTGTGGACGAATCTGGTTAGAAGCGGGTAAATTTAGCTAATATAAACAAAATTTGGGAGCATCTCACCTTTGTAACCTTTAAATCAGGTTTTTATGTCAAGCTATTTTGAAAGCCTTGCTAGAAAACAGTTTTAGTGACAAGTATAACTACTAACCTGCATAAATGAGATGCTCCCCAAAATTTTGCCCGAAAAGGAGTTATAGATTTAGCTAAACAGGTTTTATTACTGTAACTGATGACCACAGCTACTACAAAAGCGATCGGTTGCCGCTACTTTTGCCCCGCATTGACTACAAAATCGCGTTTTACTGACGGTTTTTGCGTCTCCCATACTCATTTTCATATCTCCCATCTCCATTTCCATGGGGGCAAAATTCATCGACATATTACCCATTTTCATCGGTTGCATCGGTTGCATCGGTTGCATTGGTTGCATCGGTTGCATCGGTGAGGAGGAGAAACTGGTAGCGGTTGTCGATTGAGAGGACTGAGAAACTCCAGAGGTATGAGGAGAGGAAAAACCGATACTGCTTCCTTGAATTTGGATTCTGTGGGGTCCGGTTTCAGTGATAATTTCAATAATTGCCCCTTGGGGAATTATCTCTATTTGGGGTTCTTTTGTCCAAACTCCCGTAGCAAAACTACTGCTAGACTGCTGTTGTTGTCCCACTGCACCACTAGCGAGGGTTACAATCGTCTGCAGCCCTTGATTATCGAGATAGAGACGTTGTCCTGTGGGTAATTCACTATAAATAGCCATATTTTTGACAGTGAAAAGTAAAAAGTAAAAACCTAGTTCACACCCCTAGGATCCAGTCTAGCGAGGATAGAAATATCAGAGGATTTTCTTAAGAATTTTATCGACAAAAAAAGGGTGGTTTAACCCACCCTCACCATGTCTCAAGAAAACAAACTTTTTAACGGACGCTACCGGCTAATTTATCGACCCGAATCGGTTTCATCAGGTACAATTTGAGGAATTGCCAAGCGTTAGAGGCGAAGATAGGCAATTTCTTCAGGAATTTAACTGGTGCGGCACTGTTTTCGCTATCGATCGCCCGTAATCCCTCGTTATTGCGAACACAAATTTCTAGGCGATCATAAAATTCAGGACTATCCACATCAAGAACAATCGGGAAGACGCGGCCGGCGGTTTCATTGGTCTTCTCGATTACATACTTATCGTACTCGCGAGCGTCCAAACCGAGAATGGCGTAGAAACCAGAACGCTGAGTATCATTGAGATACATCGTAGCGAAGACCGAAAGCAGGAAGAAACGACACCAGAGACGAGCGCGCCAATCATTAAGAATATCAGGCTGCGCACGCATGATCGCATCGAAGAAGTCCCCGTGACGGTTTTCGTCTTGACACCAATTCTCGAAGAAGTTAAAAATCGGATAAACCCGATCTTCGGGATGTTGTTCGAGATGACGATAAATGGTGATATAGCGCCAATAACCGATTTTTTCGGAAAGATAGGTGGCGTAGAAGATAAATTTCGGTTTAAAGAAGGTGTAGTTACGGCTTTTGGTTAAAAATCCCAAGTCAAGGGAGAGGTTAAAATCCGATAAAGCCTTATTAAGGAACCCAGCGTGACGCGCTTCGTCCCGGGACATGAGGTTAAAGCATTCCGCGAGGACGGGATTTCTGTTTTTTAAACGTCTGCCGAGTTCTTTGTAGAGAAGAAAGCCGGAAAATTCGGCCGTGCAGGATCTTTCCAGAAATTCCACGAATAAGCGGCGAGTTTCGCCATCAATATGCTCCCAAGAGCGATCGAATTCTTGATTGCGAACGAAGTGATGCCGGTTATAATCGGTACGGAATTCCTCTAAAATCGCTTTCAGTTCTTCCTCGTTAGCGGCGATCGACATTTCCGCCATCGCTTCAAAATCAGTGGTGTAGAAGCGGGGAGTGAGGATCGTTTCTTTAGCGGGAACTTTTATACCCGGACGGATTTCCTCGAATTCTGGTTTTTGGATCGTGCTGACCATAGGGATTATTGATTTTACTCTGGGATGATGATTGAGACGAGTAAAGGCTCTGAGATGATAATGACCAGCCGTGAAAAAACGGCTAGGATTCACTATAGCAAGCTCTCAGCCCTAGACTCCCTTCCTGTTCATTAAAAGTTACAACTCTTAATTAAGCTGTGTGAACAAACGCGGATTTTTCCCCAGGAGTCTTGACAAATGTTCGGGGGTGTGGGGTTTGTTTAGTGATTGGTAAACAGTCATGGCTCTCTTATTCTTTGTGTGATCAGTTTAACTTATATAGTAGTGATCGATCTTTGTGTCCTCTGTGTCTTTGTGGTTCCTTCCACCCCTCGCTAGGAGGAATGTATCTTAGAATACATTTTACCCACCAAATCCAAGAGAGCCTTTAAACCTCTAGCTTGATCATGACTTTTCTGATAAATATCTTTTTCTGGCTTCTGTCTGGCTTACTGAAATATCAGTCTAGCACCGAACAAAATCCTCCCCCTAGTTCACCTCTATTCCCCTGTCCTAATTGTGGTTCTCATTATATGATTAAGAATGGTTCTATTCATAATGGAAAACCCAAACGTCAATGTAAAGAGTGTGGTCAACCGTTTGTGATCAATCCCACTAATAAAACCGTCTCTGACGAAACCAAACAATTAATTGATAAACTCTTGCTCGAACGAATTTTTTTGCGATGAATTGCTAGAGTAACAGGAGTAAGTTGGTCATGGTTACAAAATTATGTCAACAATAAACTGGCGGCTGTCTCCCGTCAAATAACGGTTTTGGACAAACTAAAAGGTAAATTGGTTATAGAATATGATGAGATGTGGTCTTTTGTTTTTTCTCAGACGATAAAGGTTTATATTTGGCGGTTAATTGATAGAAATACAAGGGAAATTATTGGTTGCTATGCGCGGAGATAGGAGTCGTCAATCAGCCAAAAAACTTTGGGGCTAGTTTACCCGGTGTTTACCGACAATGCGCTGTTGCTTACACAGACTTTTGGGAGTCCTATAAGACAGGAATTCCTAGTAAACGTTATCGGGCAGTAGGTAAAGAAACTGGTCAAACTAATCATATTGAAAGATTAAATAATACCTTTCGACAAAGGATTTCTCGGTTGGTGAGAGATAGTCTATCTTTCTCTAAAAAAATGGAGAATCACGTTGGGGAACCCTTTGGTATTTTATCCATGACTACAATGCACAGCAAAGCAAAGGATTAAGCCGCCATCACTACTACCGAATCACCACGAATAATCAGTCTTTAATAACCAGATTTAGTATTATCGCTCTTCCTGGACTTCTGGAAGGGCGATAACCCGAAACTCTCAACCACGGACAAAACCCTTTCAAGTCGATCAATGGCTAGGTGGGGTGAAGAGAATCAAACCCGACAGCAACCCCGAAAATCGTGTCAGAATAGATCAGTGTAGTCACTGATTATCTTTGAGAAAAATATTTATATGTTAGGACGGGACAACTACGATTTAATCATTGTCGGGGGCGGCATAGTCGGAACCACCCTAGCGGTGGCTTTAAAAAATACAGGATTAAATATCGCTATGATCGAGGAACGTCCCCTAGAGGTGGCCGCCTCCCGTCGTCAAGCTTATGCTCTCTCCTTGATGTCCAGCCGGATTTTTACAGGCTTGGGTATCTGGGATAAAATATCGCCCAGTATCGGTAAATTTCGTCATATTCGCCTTTCTGATGCCGATTTTCCGATTTTTGTCCCCTTTGTGGTTGATGAGCTAAAAACCGATTATTTGGGCTATGTGGGCGAACATCAAGTGATTTTAACCGCCCTGCACAATGCCAGCCAAGATTGCGATCGCATTGATTGGTTATCCCCTGCCAAAGTGTTAGAAGTGGAGTACGGAGCAGAAACAGCCACTGTCACCTTGGAAGAAGCTGGTCAAACCCGAAAAATCACCGCAAAATTAGTTATCGGGGCTGATGGAGCCAAATCCGCTATCCGGCAAGGGGCGCAAATTAAAACCAAAGGTTGGAAATATTGGCAATCCTGTGTCGCTTTCACCATTAAACATCAACTCGATCGCAACGATACCGCCTTTGAAAGATTTTGGCCCACCGGTCCGATGGGCATTTTACCGCTCCAGGGTAATCGCTGTCAGATCGTTTGGACAAATCCCCATGAAGAAGCGAAAAAACTGCAAGAAATGCCCGAAGCGGAATTTATCGACAAATTAGAAGCATATACGGGGGGATTACTGGGAAAAATAGCATTAGTTAGCCCCCGCGCTCTCTTTCCCGTACAGTTAATGCAGAGTGATACCTATGTTAAACCCCGACTGGCTTTAATTGGTGATGCCGCCCACTGTTGTCATCCCGTCGGTGGTCAAGGTTTAAATTTAGGCATTCGCGACGCAGCCGCTTTAGCGCAGGTATTAAAGGAAGCAGCGGAAAAGCAAGAGGATATAGGAGCGCTTTCTACCCTAAAATCCTACGAAAAATGGCGTATATCGGAGAATTTAGCGATTTTAGGCTTCACAGATTTTCTAGATCGCCTGTTCTCCAATAATTGGGCGCCCATCGTTCTCATCCGTCGTCTCGGATTGGCAATTATGCGCGGTTTCCCCCCGTTGAAATTGTTTGCCCTGCAATTAATGACGGGATTAAAAGGACGTATTCCCCAATTAGCTAGATAGCTGGCCGCTAATTCCGGGGATGGGGGAGAAAGGAAGAAAAAAAAAGCTTGCAAAATGCCGCGATTATCGCTATGATGGTTAAGGTTCAATATCGGGGCGTAGCGCAGCTTGGTAGCGCACTACTTTGGGGTAGTAGGGGTCGTGGGTTCGAATCCCGCCGCTCCGATTGCAGGAAAACAGAGAGTCAGGTAGGGATGCACCTAATCCCTACTTTGTTCTGTTTACTCGGAATTTTCTTAATTTATCAGCGTTTCTGATCAAGTTAGTTCACCATTAGAATCACTGCTTTAGTCGAAAATGTCTCATCAAATATCAGCTTACGGTTCCTGGAAATCACCGATTACCTCCGATCTAATTGTGGCAGCATCGATTAGTCTTGGTGGTGTAACTGTAGATGGAGAAGATATTTATTGGTTAGAAGGCAGACCACAGGAAAAGGGGCGAAATGTTTTAGTTAAATTAAACCCCGACGGCACAACTACAGACATCACTCCAGTGCCTTTTAATGTGCGAACTCGTGTCCATGAATACGGGGGAGGTTCCTATCTAATTGTTGCCGGAATTATCTATTTTTGTAATTTTGCTGACCAAAGAATTTATCGCCAAACTGCTGATAGTTTACCCCAACCTCTGACCCCAGAAAATTCCTGTCGTTATGCGGATTTAATTCTCGATAAATTTGGCAATCGTTTAATCTGTGTTTGTGAAGATCATAGCCAAAAAGATCGAGAACCAGTTAATAGTATTGTCAGCATCGATGTGGATACAGGAGAAATAAAAACTTTAGTATCAGGCGACGATTTTTATACCTCTCCTCGCTTAAGTGCCGACGGTTCTCGATTAGCTTGGATTAGTTGGAATCATCCTAATATGCCCTGGGATAGTTCTTTTCTCTGGGTGGCCGATATTAATAATCTTTATTTGAGTAATATTCGGGTCATTGCTGGTGGTGAAAATGAGTCAGTATGTGAACCGCGCTGGTCCGCCGATGAACAGTTATATTTTACCAGCGATCGCAATGATTTCTGGAACTTTTATTGCTTTAACCACGATGAACAAATCGAACCAGTTCTCGAACCAATAGAGGCTGAATTTGCCTATCCTCATTGGGTTTTTGGTTTATCTAACTACGGCTTTGCCAGGGAATCACAGATTATTTGTAGCTATACAAAAGATGGTCGTTGGTATTTAGGAAGTATCGATACTGTTAATCGAGAATTTCAAGAAATTATTACTGATGATACTAACATTTCTTCCCTACAAGTTAGCGAGAACAAAATAGTTTTTATTGGCGGTTCTTTCAGGGAAGTAACAGCAGTTATCTCAATGGATTTAACCACAGGAACGAGAGAAATTCTCAAATCTTCTAGTAATTTAACTATTTCTAGCGATTATTTCTCGATTCCAGAAATGCTCGCTTTTCCCACCAGTCAGGGACTAACGGCCTATGCTTGGTATTATCCCCCCAAAAACCCCGATTATACCGCCCCCAATGGCGAATTACCGCCCCTTTTAGTCAAAAGTCACGGTGGACCGACGGCCGCGGCGACCTCTAGTTTAAGTCTGCGGGTGCAATACTGGACCAGTCGCGGTTTTGGCTATCTAGATGTTAATTATGGCGGTAGTACGGGTTATGGTCGTCAATATCGTCAGCGTTTGCTGGGAAATTGGGGAATTGTCGATGTGGAAGACTGCATCAACGGGGCAAAATATTTAGTTAATCAGGGATTAGTCGATGGGGAAAGATTGGCAATTTCTGGAGGCAGCGCCGGTGGTTATACAACTTTAGCGGCCTTAACTTTTCATGATACTTTTAAAGCAGGAGCTAGTTATTACGGAGTTAGTGATTTAGAGGTTTTAGCCACCGATACCCATAAATTCGAGTCGAGATATTTAGATAAATTGGTGGGACGCTATCCTGAAGAAAAGGAAATTTACTATCAGCGATCGCCTATTCATTTTACCAGTCAGTTATCCTGTCCGGTGATCTTTTTCCAAGGTTTAGAAGACCGAGTGGTTCCACCCAATCAAGCGGAAATGATGGTAGAAGCTTTAAAAGCGAAAGGTTTACCCGTTGCTTACGTTCCCTTTGCTGGAGAACAACATGGATTTCGTCAAGCTGAATCGATAAAACGAGCATTAGATGCAGAATTTTATTTTTATTCCCGTCTCTTTGGTTTTACTCCTGCTGATAATTTAGAACCCGTAGAAATTAAGTAATCGTGCAAAGTTAATTTCCTAGGTCAGTAATCGGTGAACAGCAGATCTAGACGTAATATTATCTAAAGACTAAAAGTCTTTTTAGTTAAGAAACTTCCCCGAATAGAAATAATTTTAATTGTCCCATGTTTTTCTTAGAGGATGTTTGAAAAGTCAGGAGACCACCAGGGGTAGTGTAGTGATATATAGCGGTTCTCACACCTGTGTGGCACAGTTAAACCTTTGCTAATTAAGCTTTTTAACATCGATAATATACCTCTTGCGAACAGGAAACGCTATATGCGCTTTTAGGTTTCTGTTATTGAAAAGAGAGGCAATTTTTCGAGGTTGCTTATATTACAATGTTTCATTATACAGCTTTAAATACTTAGATGCTTGAATCTCAAGAGTAAATTCTTGCTCCACTTTTTGCCTTGCCCGAATGCACAATTGGTTATACCTTTCTGTATCTTCTAATACCCAATTAATTCCCTGTGCCAAGTCTTCCACCTACAAGGGTTTGGCCAGATAGCGTAGCCACTTAAAATGGAAAAGTCATAATCTGATTGATTCATTCCTCAGCCGTAGATGCTTCCCACACTAAGATAATTGCATCGATCGCTTCGCCGATTGGAAGATTCTGAGAAAGAATTAGAACACCAGAACTCGTTTGCGACAAGATGAATTGACCAAACTCAGTCGGCATGGTTTTGCGATCGTGCGTGACCAGCACCCTACCATCCCGTGCTGCAATGGTTAAAACTTCTGGATCTTTTATTCCTTCAAGCCCTGCTTCATTGGCTGACTGAAAATCCAGATTTGGTTGTCCGCGGATTGCGCCAGTCACAATTGCCTGTCTGAGATCGGCATCAGCTTGAAAGCGAATTTTTGTCATGCTGCTTTCTACTTCTTGGCTTGAGCCGCCTTCAATTTTTGGTACAGCAAAGGACTCTTTTCTCTACAAGACTGTTGTAGTCGCTGAAACTCGGCTTCACCCTTTTTCAGATAGGCATCGACAAGCTCTCGATTGGCCAGATAGAAAGCGATCGCACCATAAACCTGTTCGAGGGAAAGGATTGGGAAATTTTGGGCAATGCTTTCGGGCGATTCTCCGTTTAAGAAAGAATAGACAACTGAATCAAGGGAGATACGAGTTCCTTCGAGCCAATATTCTTCGTCTCGTTGCTCGATGTACTGTTTTGTTGGGATGGGGGCTAATTTCATAGGAGCAATGTTGCTGTTTAGCTAAAGGGATAAGAAATCGCATTACCAAGTAGGAATACCATTGCTAGGACTGGAGCATAGATTTTTGGAGATGTCTATTTCTTATGATGATATTAGCGTCGAGAACGAGGAATTTGAGTCTCACCCGCCTAAATCCTTTCTCTGATTCGCTCTGTCCGCTTCACACATCTGACGAAACTCACGAACAATATCGTCCTCGGAAATTCCTTTTTGACTTAACAGGTACTCAAATTGAGCGGCCACCGCTTGTAAGGCAGCGATATCGGCGCTTTTACTCCTCTGTTTAACGGGGAAATAGAACCCAACAGTATGACCGTGACGTAGTACCTCAACGGGAGTCTCACCGTATATGTATTTAGGGAGTTCGCTCCGAAATTCTCGCACCCCAATTTTCTCAATGTCATGCTTATCCATAGTCTCTCTCGTTGTGTACACATTATGTACATAGGGTAGCACTATTTGAGAAAGGATATCAACAAACAACTTTACTCATGTTTTACCAGATTAAATTTTTAATCTGGTTTAAAGAAAATGCCATCCATTTGCAACATCCTTCCAAATTTTATTATTTTCATTTATTACTTATAATCTTTTTGATTAAGAGCTTCATTTTTGCTTTAGTTGCTTGAACAAGGTTTCCAATATAATAAAAATCTCTTAATTGTTTCTAATACAGAAATCTCATCACGCTTTTAGCCCTTCCCTGACAATGAATGCACAAAAATTTTATCTCTTTATTTAAATTTTTATTATATCCATAAGGAATTCCATTTTTGAATATAAGTTTTTTTAAACCAAATTGCATTTGGTATTCATCCTCTAAGTAATTAGTTGATGAATTAATATTGTGATCTAGTGTCATATTATTATTTATGACTGTAGTAAGATTAGCCACTTTGGGATTGTCTTTAGACCATAGATATAATAGAGTCATGTCTATAATTCCTCTTAGCTTATGATTATCAATATGCCATTGCCATTTAGCTTCTAGCTTATCTCGTATGTTTTTATTGCTGTATGCTTCAATACAAAAATCCGTAAAATCCTCCAATGCCTCAAGGGTTCAATATGAAAAATGAGGAGAAGATGCCCATCTAAAATTATCTTGATTTTTAGGAGTAGATGTCATTAAAGCAGCTATACAATCATTAGGTAAGATTGGATAAACTTCCTCTGGATAATTTGCAAAGGTCATGGCATCACTATCTACTAGAAATATTCGTCTATGATCGTTCTCTTTCATCCATTTTCCCAACACAAACATACGTTTCCAAACGGGAATCTCATATTTTTTCGAGTAATCGGACATCTCAACGTAGCATTTCTGAAAATTTTCATATTTATCAAACTCTACTAGAGTGGTATCCCAATGATTTTGCCAAAAATCTTTATTAGTGTCATCTCCTATAAGCACAACTTTATTATTAAAGTTTGCCGCTGATTTCAAGGCAAATTTTAAATAATTTGGCTTACCACCAAAATGGGCAATAATTACAGGAATTTCTAAGGTTTCTATTGATTTCACGGTTTAATAACCTCCATTTTTTGAATTAAGTTCTGAGTTCTGGAATCTGGTCGTTGCGCTGTTAGGACACTTCAAGGAATCAAGGTTATTGAGAATGATCGAGGAATTTATGCGCTTTTAGGCTTCTGTTATTGAAAAGAGAGGCAATTTTTCGAGGTTGCTTATATTACAATATTTCGTTATACAGCTTTAAATACTTAGATGCTTGAATCTCAAGAGTAAATTCTTGCTCCACTTTTTGCCTTGCTCGAATGCACAATTGGTTATACCTTTCTGTATCTTCTAATACCCAATTAATTCCCCGTGTCAAGTCTTCCACCTCGAAGGGTTTGGCCAGATAACCATTCTCTTGATGTTTGATCATATCGCTCTTCTGGAACTTTCGGAAATCCCTGACCGAATCCAGATTCTGAAACCCTTGGTTGACGAGTGATCGCTAACTTTTTTTCTAATAAAAACTCAAATTTCGGGTTTCTGTTAGTTAGCGATAGCTTGAAGGTGGGTCTATTGGACTGATGGTGATCGGACTGGCTTGACTGGCAGCATGAATGATAAAATCTATTTTCAAGTCTAAACAAATCGGACTAGAAACATCCTGCTCAATTAACTCTAAATCGGTTATATTCTGGTAAAACTCCAATCGTTTTAATGCTTTCTCCTTATTTCTGACTAAGCCAATAACTTTGATAGAAGAATGTCTTTTTTGTTCATTCAAATAGAGCAAGGTTTCCACGATGTAAGCTGGTAAAAATCCATTGGCTCCCGAAATAAAAACTGTTTTCCCTGCCAAAGTTTGCCAAGGTAAATCAGCTGCAATAATTTGCCTCAAATCTTGTTCAACAATTTTATGTCTCATAATTTTCTAACTCAGAAAAATATTGGTTTGTGATCCCGAATAATATCTAGTATCCCATCGAGGATAGATTTCCTTGTCGATGCTTTTAAGTCTAGCTGATCATTAGCCCAGATAAAACTTTCTAATAACCAACAGCCAAAAAAGCCTGTACCTCCGGTAATAAATATCCGCTGTCCCCGCAATTCTTCCCAGAGGTCTTTAGTGTGGGCAAGAATGTGATTTAAGTCATTTGTTAGGTTAGGTTGCATCTTTAGCCAATCCATTTCGTAGAAAAAGACAAATCGACACAAAAATCAAAAGCAATAGATTTTTACATTCACTTTATCCAATGGGATAAGAAAAGGGTAACTCAAAAAAGAGATAACAAACAAGTCCATTATATTGTCTAATCATAAAAAACATCCAAAAAAATAAAAATGTTCCAAAAAATGCCAACAATGCAAATTTACCTACTCTAACATCTCCTCCGTTAATCCTAGAAATACCCCGATCCAGAAGATACATTCTATGATTTTATCAGCATTTGACAAGTATGCTACAAGGTTTCTGGTTCAACGCCTAATTCTCTTAATTTTTCAGCTAATTTTTGTCGTAACATTCGCTCCTGTTCGAGTTGATATTCAGTTTGTGTGACTCGTTCACTCCCCCATAATAACAGATTGCCCGACAGCTCCCACCAACGTAACCAATAGGCTGTCACTTCAGCTTTTTTTCCCTGCCAGACTCCCAAAAATAAGTTAATCTCTGCTATCCAGTAACGATTATTCTCATCTGGCAACTGCTGCTCATACTTTCCTGCCACTAAACAATAAACATCTAATTCTCCTGTTTTTGGCTGAAAAATTCCATAGACAGGTACTTGTAAGATTTGCTCGTAAAAATACCATTTTCCATAGGGATAGTGAGGGTTGATGGAATATTCACCCTCTTCGGTTTCCGAGATAAACTCTAGGACGATGGTAGGAATTTCTCCTTCAATGTGGGGAGTATAACTGCGCCGAATTGTTCCGCTAGGAATCGGTTTTACCGAGGGAATATAAACCCAATCAGGCGCTTTGACAACAGTTTGAGTTTTAACGGTAGCACACAAGCCAAAATTAGAGGCAATTAGCATCGATTCTAGAATTAATCCTGCTAATTCTAGGGATTCGCGTAAAGCTGCTGCTAAGAGAGGTTGCAAGTTGTTGTCCACAGGTTCGTCAGGTAGAATAAAATCATCTGGCAGTTTTTCCCAAGTAATAGTTGGTAAGGAGTTTGACTGAAGTAGTTGCATGGCTGTCATAAGTAATTTTACTAATTCAAATATCTAAAATGGGCTATAGATTCTCAGGATTAACTCCCAACTCTTTTAACTTTTGCACCAAACGTTGGCGAGAAATTTGTTCTCGCTCAAGTTCTAACTCAGCTTGTTCGGCTCGTTGCTTTTCTTGTTCGGCTCGTTGCTTTTCCTGCTCTACTAACTCACTGCCCCATAATAACAGATTTCCCGACTTATCCCACCAGCGCAACCAATTAGTAGTAAATTCAGCTTTGCTTCCTTGCCAGATACCGATAAACAAATTAAGTTCTTTTATCCAGTAACGATTATTCTCATCTGGCAACTGCTGCTCATACTTTCCTGCCACTAAACAATAAACATCTAATTCTCCTGTTTTTGGCTGAAAAATTCCATAGACAGGTACTTGTAAGATTTGCTCGTAAAAATACCATTTTCCATAGGGATAGTGAGGGTTGATGGAATATTCACCCTCTTCGGTTTCCGAGATAAACTCTAGGACGATGGTAGGAATTTCTCCTTCAATGTGGGGAGTATAACTGCGCCGAATTGTTCCGCTAGGAATCGGTTTTACCGAGGGAATATAAACCCAATCAGGCGCTTTGACAACAGTTTGAGTTTTAACGGTAGCACACAAGCCAAAATTAGAGGCAATTAGCATCGATTCTAGAATTAATCCTGCTAATTCTAGGGATTCGCGTAAAGCTGCTGCTAAGAGAGGTTGCAAGTTGTTGTCCACAGGTTCGTCAGGTAGAATAAAATCATCTGGCAGTTTTTCCCAGGTGATTATCGTTGATTTTGTCGGTAAATCAATAGCAGATGGTGTCATGTTTATCTCTTTTTCATTAAGAAAAGCCAAGAATACTTAAAAAGTCGGTTTTCCCTTAATCACCCTTGTCAAATGGTTTATCTAGGCAATCAAGTGTTTTTTTGAATGACAATATATCGATTTTCAATGTCGTAGTTTCGGCTATTTTTTTTCGGCATTTCTCTATACATAGTCATCAAAAAATATCGAGGCAATAAAACAATGATCGGCTTTTTTGCGATTACTTGGATAATTTTTATCTACGCTTCCTCTAATTATCCTGATGAGCATTTTTATTCCCATCGTAAAATCTTACTCTGGTTTGCTTCTATACTTCTGGCGATCGCCAGCCTGGCCTATCTAAACTTGACTAAGACTTTCCACAGGATCCTCGCTCTAGTTCTAGCAATTATCATCGGCTATTCTATCGCAACTAATCTGTATTTTAATCAACGTTATCTTGCTAGTAAATACGGTTCCGAAAGACTCCTATCCGTGGCCGATACAGTGGAAATTATCAATCAGATTCCGGTCGGTTCAACCCTTTGCGATCCAGCTAAGAAAGGCAAAAGAAAAGAGCATGGTCAGTATGATTATATCGATACCTTTATGACCAAAAGAGAGCTAATGATCACCAATGCCTGCCCATCGGGTAGTTATTACATACAGCCGAAATTTAAAATGGCTATGCAAATGAACGATTTATTTCCAATTTTTACCCTCGTCAAAACTCCCCCTCTTGATCGCCCGATGACTTCCCTTCTGGAAACCCCAGAAGCCTATCTCTATAAAATCGAGTAGAAATACCTCAACCATGATAGCGGAATTTGCTTGGGATATTCTTAGGAAGTTTTCCTTTTAGGGAGTCGGTTGTCAGCAATTTCATAGCCAAGACGAAAAGTCCATTAAAAAGGGTGCATCTCAATAAACTCAATGACCACGATGCGCCCCTACCATAATATTATGGTAGGGGCGCATTGCATTCGCCCTCTTTTAATAACTGCTGCTGATCACTACAAGTACGAGAGAGCCACAAATATGAGATGCAGCCGATTAAAATGGACTAAAGTTCTTGTACCTAGTCGGTGACTGACTAGAGCCATCGGACAAAAAATAAATTCCCTAACTGCGGATGATTAGCTCACCTTGGCGGCGTATTATTGACAATATTGAGCGCATAAAGGCGAAAACGCTCTAGATCAGCTTGCAGGGTTGATTCCACCACTCGACCGAGGAAAAGATTATCCATCAATTTTCCTAACCAACCCGGTATAGCATAGGCTGCTGTCAGTCGCACAATACTCCTACCATGACGGTCATAAAAACGGATCGCCCCGCGGTTAGGCAACCCGTCCACGGATTCCCATTGAATCATCTGGTGGGGGACAATTTTCATTATCCGTGACAACCAAGTAAATTCTAGACCACCACTGGCTAACTTCCAACGGGAAAGCTCTGGCTCCTCCTCTAGAATTTTCACCGATTCGATCCATTTCATCCAGTGGGGCATTTGTTCTAAATCTGACCAGAGTTCCCAAACCAGATCGATCGGCGCGTCCACTTCTACCTGTACACTATGTTCTAACCAAGTCATTCGTTAATTCTGGCGATGCTGAATATTTCTATGATAACGGCTATTAGTCTTTAGCTTTTCACTCAATGATAAAATAAAAACAATCTTCGAGGTTTAATTTTACTATGTTAATCAGAAAACTGCTCGAATGTCAGGAATTCATCGCCGGTGATCATACCCGATTGCGTGAGTTATTGCATCCCGATAAACAGCCGTTAAATCTACGTTATAGTTTAGCCCACGCGCGGGTAGATGTGGGGGAAACTTCTACTCCCCACGCTTTAAAAACTGCGGAAGTTTATTATATTCTCCAAGGACAAGGGGAAATGCACATCGATGAGGAAGTGCAATTAGTGACTGTCGGTGCTGCCATTTATATACCTCCTCTAGCTAAACAATATATTCATAATTGTGGAGAGGAACCCTTAATTTTCCTGTGCATTGTTGATCCAGCTTGGCGACTGGAAGACGAAATTATCTTTGAGTAAAAATAATGAATATTGGGATTATTGGACTGGGTTTAATTGGTGGTTCCTTGAGCTTAGATTTCCGCTCACAAGGTTATAAGGTTTTGGGAGTTTCTCGTCAACAATCCACCTGTGATATCGCTGTACAAAAAGGAGTGGTAGATGAATCTAGTACCAGTTTAGAATTATTAGCTACTGCCGATTTAATCTTTATCTGTACTCCTATACATTTAATTGTGCCAACTTTGGAAAAATTAACTCCCTATTTAAAAACCCAAACGATTGTCACCGATGTGGGATCAGTTAAAGGGGCAATTGTGGACAATTGTAGTCAATTATGGCCGAATTTTGTCGGTAGTCATCCCATGGCTGGGAAAACAGAACAGGGAATTAATGCTGCACAATCGGGTTTATTTGTCAATACCCCATATCTGATTACTCCCCTTGAATCTACTCCTAACTGTGCCGTGGAAATCTTAACCGAAATAGTACGAAAATTAGGCTGTAAAATTTATTATTCCTCCCCCGAAGAACACGATCGAGCCGTGGCATGGATTTCCCATCTGCCAGTAATGATTAGTACCAGTTTAATCCAAGCTTGTGGGAAAGAACAAGATCCGAATATTCGCCAATTAGCGGAAAATTTAGCTAGTTCTGGTTTTCGCGATACCAGTCGCGTCGGTGCTGGCAATCCCGAATTAGGTTTAATGATGGCTAAATACAATCGTCAAGCTTTATTGATATCCTTGAAAAATTATCGTCAAAATCTTGATCAAATTATTGACTATATTGCAGGAGAAAAATGGCAGGAACTAGAAGAAATTCTCATATCGAGTCATCAATATCGAGCCAATTTTCTTCAATCAAAATAACATTTTTTCTAACAATTATACCCCAGCACTGTATTATAGATTTATCCTCAGTAAATCAATGAAATAATATGAACACCTTTTTTGACTTTGAAGCCGAATTTGTTGAATCCTTACGTTGCATACCGATGGCCGTGAGAATGAAACTAGATACCTGTGGAGTTAAATTAAAATTATCCCATTGGATGCAGTTGAGTCAACCAGAAAGAATGGTGTTAGTTAATATGGCTTGTACGACGGCAGCAGAAGCTGCAATTTATCGAGATTTTCTACAAAAATTAATCACGGAAAAAACTGGCAATCCCGCAGGAGAACTAGCAATAGATCCCCATCCTCCTTGGCTAGATGATAGCCAGATTCCTGATACAGTCCGAGAAAAAGCTAGAGAATTCCAGATTGAAATTAGTTTAGAACAATGGCAAAAATTGCAACCATTCCAACGTTTTGCCCTGATTAAACTCAGTCGTCCCAGTCACGAAAATCTCAACTTTTATCCAGCCCTCAAAGAGTTACATATAGTCGATGTCTAACTCAAGAACCTATGCCAGATTAATTAAGTCCCTTCCTATCTTACTATCATGACAAGCAAAAAGGCGATCGAGTCGATAAATTAGTATTTTAGACCAGATCGATCTCGATTATACCGTTTCCATCCAGTCAAAAACTTGATTCAATTGCGACAAATCAATTAAACCGTACTGCCATAAAACCATCGGCAAAGAACCCACCGATGCTTCACAGAGACGCACAGCCATATCGAGGGAACGGGGGGAAATTGCTAATTTTTCCAAGAGGAAAGTGCGGAGTTGTTTTTGTTGATGAGCTTCCATGATTAAAGATCATTTATAATGACAATCTGATTATTGAATAACTTATCCTCTATTAAAAAGAGATGCTTCCCTCACGGGGATCACCCAATTGGGTGATTTTGTCCAGCAATCACAATAATTTAAGAATTTATCCATAATATGTCCTACTATCCCGAAATTGCTAGTGGGGATATCAACACTTTATTTACTTAGAAAAACGATAAAGGGGAACTTTTGGGATAAGCTATTGATAACCTAGTTTTTGCTCGAGTAGGAGAGAATTGCCCCCAATGAGTCATGCTCCTCAAGTTTCCGTGATTATTCCTTGCTATAATCAAGGTCGCTATCTTGATCATGTGATCGCATCTGTTTTAGTGCAAACATACCAAAATCTTGAAATCCTTGTCATTGATGATGGATCCACAGAACCAGAAACCATCGAGGTTTTACAAAATTATCAACAGCCAAAAACTAGGATCATCCGCACAGAAAATCAAGGGGTTGCCGCAGCCAGAAATCTAGGAATTGCCCAAGCGCAAGGAACTTATATTCTTCCTCTCGATGCCGATGATAAAATTGCCGATTCCTATCTAGAAAAAGCGGTTACTTTGCTAGAAAGTAATCAGCAATTAGGTATAGTTTATTGCGAAGCGGAGTATTTTGGGGATAGACAAGGAACTTGGCCGCTGCCTGAGTATAAATTTCCCGATATATTAGTAGATAATATGATATTTTGCTCCGGTTTGTTTCGGAAATCCGATTGGGAAACTGTGGGGGGATATAATAGCAATTTAATTTATGGTTGGGAAGATCACGATTTCTGGCTATCGCTGATCGAATTAGGTCGAGAAGTCTATCGTATCCCAGAAGTGTTATTTTTCTATCGACAAAAAGCTGATTCTATGAGTCGCTCAATGACCGCAGAACACTATATCTATTCCTACACCCAACTTTTTTATAATCATCCCCAACTTTACTCCCAAAATATCCAAGCCATTTTTGCTGCTTTAGTCACCTTAAAAGTTGATATATTCGCTCAGTTGGAACAGGCTAGAGAACGAATTAAACAATTAGAAATTCATGAACAAGAATTGCAACAAGACTTGCAAAAAACCCAATTAGATTATCGAGAAAGAGACGAGGAATTACAAAAAGCTGAGAGTAAAATAGCCGCCATGGAAAAAAGTAAATTCTGGCAAATGAGAAGGGCTTGGATTAAAATGCAAAAATTGCTAGGTTTGCTGGAAAAAGACCCGATTTACTCCTAAAAGTCAGGTAAAAATGGCCATGGATCAAGACGGGGGTGGGTTGCCCTTCCCTAACCCACCCGACTTTGTTAATCGACGGCAATTAAGGAACGATTGCGAAGATAAGCCAAATCTTTTAATAACTGTCCGCTATCACCACCGTTATTAAGATTAATCCCCAAAGCCGCTAAATCCGCATCTACCATTAATTTTACCAGTCCCTCGAACGTCACCGACGGCTGCCAGCCTA
>NZ_JACJSV010000003.1 GCF_014698335.1 Microcystis viridis FACHB-1342
GAAACTAGGAGCAGATTTTTATTTTGCTACTCCTTATCATTCGTGGGAGAGGGGATTAAACGAGCATACCAATGGACTGTTAAGACAATTTTTCCCCAAGGGAACGAATTTTAAAATCGTTAAGCCAGAGGAGGTGGAAAGAGCCGTAAACTTGATTAACAATCGTCCTCGAAAATGTCTTGACTATCGTACCCCGAATGAGGTATTCTATAAAGGTAGATCAGACAGTGATGCAATTCAGACTTGAATTGGCCGTTCCCCATTAGGAAGACCAGCCAAAAATGTTAGTAAAGAACAAAAGAAACAAGCTGCTGATGATGAGAGGATTCGGAATTGTATAGAGGGCAAATTTGGACAAGGGAAAAGAAGATTTAGTTTAGGTAAAGTGATGGCTAAACTTCCTCATACTTCCTTTTCAGCGATTGCTATTACTTTTTTAGTCATGAATCTTTCTAACCTGTTGAGGCAGGTTTTTTGGGCTTTTTTATGTCTGAAATGGAAAAACAGCACTTTTTCTCGGTCAATGATTAGGATAAGTTATGACTTAAAAATTAATCAACAACTAAAGCTTATGCTTGTAGCTAAGTGAAATCATTGATTAAGAGACCTGTACTTTTCAATGACTTTTTGCCGCAAACCCTAATACCAAATTTCAAAAACTATGGCATACTTATAGAAAAGATTATTAAGTGGATAAATTGGCGATGCTGGTCGTACCCAAAATTGATATTGTTGAGTCAGTAGAAGATTTAAAAAAATTAATGAAACAACAAAAAAGTAGTTTAGCCTACGCTAAAGTACAGTCCTTATATTTTTTGAAGATGGGGGAGGTAGAGACGGTTCGCCATTTAGTGGTATTAATGGGACGAGGGGAAAGAATAATCCATCGCTGGTTAAGTTTCTACAAAAAAAGGAGGAATTGAGCGATTATTATCTGAAGGAAACCCACCAGGAAGACCGAAAAAGATTTCGGTAGAAGAATTCGCTCTTTTACAAAACGAATTAAAAGACCCAGTGGGTTTCACCAGCTATAAAGAGATTTATTTTTGGCTCTCGGTCGTTCCAGAAATTTCCGTCAGCTATACAACAGTTTATCGTCTCGTTAGACAGGAATTAGAAGCTAAATTAAAAGTACCTAGACCAGGAAATCCGAGACAATTGCCTGGCGAAGTAGATGAGTTTAAAGCGAACTTATCTAAACGACTAAAAGCTTTACTAGACAGGGAAAGCGAGAAAGTAAAGCGTTACGAGAAAGTAAGTTTTTGGTGCGAGGATGAAAGTAGATTTGGTTATCACACTATTGCTCGGAATAAAATAACTCTTTTCGGAGTTAAGCCGATTGGTAATTTTTAATATAACTTCCAATGCTTTTGGCTGTACGGGGCTGTAGAGCCTCGACAGGGCAGAAGCTTCTTCTATGAATTCTCCCATTTAGATGGGGATTGTTTCGGAGAATATCTATTACAACTATCGCAAGCTTTTCCCAATGAATTACATATTTTACAAGTAGATAACGCTCCTGCACATATGGCGGGACACTTAGAAATTCCCGACAATATTATCTTGTTTTATCAACCTTCTTGTTGTCCTGAAGTTAACCCCGCAACAGAGAGTTTGGCTGTACCTGAAAAATTTTCTGGCATGGGAAACTTTTGAATCTCTTGATGCTTTAAGAGATAAACTCGATGCTCTTTTAAATCGTTTATCCAATGACACTAGGCTCTTCGTTACTTGGTATGGTTCGATAGGGGGGCATAAATCGACTAAATCCTTATCTGGCAAGGGATTTAATTGATTAGTTCGCTCTAGATCGAAAATAATTGACAAAAATCGCTAAATGCCTTTCTATATAGGGGGTTCTATCCCTTATAACCCCCGTTCATTGCATAACACAAACCGAAGAGCCTGACACTATCGGGTATTTAACGGGATGGTCTTGGATTTTAGAAGCTCTATGTCTGTCAGGAATTTAGAAATTTGGTATAAGATAACAGCAAAACTGTCCGAGATTTTCCCTATGAGCGATCAAATTCTTTCATCCCTCTCCCTGGAACAAAAACGACAAAACCTGCGCCACCAAAGGCGATCGAAGGTGTGGCAAGCTCTAGGTCGCTTTCTGGTGGTTAGTGGTTTAGCGACGGGATTAGCTTGGGGGATGACTTCACCCTATTGGACAATTACCAAGGCTGGACAGGTGGAAATCGCAGGCACGGAATTAATGTCCCCCGAGTCGATTCGCGCTTGGCTGAAATTAAGCTATCCTCTATCTCTCTGGGAATTACCTACCCATCAATTACGAGAAAAATTAGCGGCTATTCCCGCTATTGCCGACGTTAAGATCGAGCGGCAATTATTACCCCCGAAAGTGATTGTTTCTATTCAAGAAAGAAAACCTGTTGCCCGTTGGCGTTCTCATCAACAGCAAGGTTTTTTAGATGCCTCGGGAACGATAATTCCTCAAAACTATTATGGTCGAACTCTGCCCAAAAGCCAATTACCTAGCCTAGAAGTGCTTGGTTACGACCGACAATATCAACAACAGTGGCAAAAAATTTATCCCTTAATTGATAACTTATCCATTAAAATTACCGCCATCGATTGGCGCAATCCTAGTAATCTTGTACTAAAAACCGAGCTAGGACAGGTCTATTTAGGTTTTTATAAAGATAGATTGCCCGAAAAATTAACCGCTCTCGTACAATCGCGGCAATTGTCATCCAAGATACCTCTAGCGCGAATTATCTACATTGATCTGAGCAATCCCGATGCTCCCACTGTACAATTAAAGCCACAGCCAGCCCCTAGGGTTGCCAAAGTAACGGCAACCGGTCGGGATTAACTGGAATTGATCAGTAAATAACCGCAATTATTCCCTTTAGGTATTGGCAAAAAAACCAAATTATGATTTTATGAACAAGAAACTGATACTGTAGATACTGGAACCGACATAATATTAGTGATAGTGTTAACAGTGCATCTCTAATTCATCAAATCAATAACAGAATCTTGTACTAAGAGTGTTCCAATTCCAATGACATCGATTAATGAGATCGTTCCCACCTATCCCAATCTGAACAGTAACGATTATGCCAGTTCAGCTATGAGCGAAGATAATCATTACTCTCAGAATAATGCTGGAGTATTATTTACTCGTCCCCATGAATCACAGATGACACCCCGAGAAGAAAGTCGTAGTAATCGCATCGTGCCGAGCAATGTCGCCAAGATCAAGGTGATCGGGGTCGGCGGTGGGGGCTGTAACGCCGTTAACCGCATGATCGCCAGTGGCGTGACCGGAATCGAATTTTGGGCAATTAACACCGATGCCCAGGCCCTGGCCCACTCCTCCGCCCCCCAGAGGTTACAAATCGGGACAAAATTAACCCGCGGCCTAGGGGCGGGGGGCAATCCGGCGATCGGACAGAAGGCGGCGGAAGAATCCCGGGATGAAATCGCCCAAGCATTGGAAGGAACTGATCTAGTCTTTATTACCGCCGGCATGGGCGGCGGTACGGGAACAGGGGCTGCTCCAATTGTGGCCGAAATTGCCAAAGAAATCGGCTGTTTGACCGTGGGAGTTGTGACTCGTCCCTTTACCTTCGAGGGTCGTCGTCGCACTAATCAGGCCGATGAGGGGGTGGGCGGTTTACAAAGTCGGGTCGATACCCTGATTATTATCCCCAATAACCAGTTATTACAGGTAATACCCGCCGAAACTCCCCTACAGGAGGCTTTTCGCGTCGCTGATGATGTGCTGCGGCAAGGGGTGCAGGGCATCTCGGACATTATCACTATCCCCGGTCTGGTGAATGTGGATTTCGCCGATGTGCGGGCAGTAATGGCCGATGCGGGTTCGGCCTTAATGGGCATCGGCATCGGTTCCGGAAAATCTCGGGCTAAGGAAGGAGCGATCGCTGCTATTTCCTCGCCGTTACTGGAATCCTCGATCGAAGGGGCGAAAGGTGTGGTCTTTAACATCACCGGTGGTCAAGACCTAACCCTACACGAAGTCAATGCCGCCGCCGAAATTATCTATGAAGTGGTGGATCCCAACGCTAATATCATCTTTGGGGCAGTAATTGACGAGAAAATGCAGGGAGAAGTCAGAATTACCGTCATTGCCACTGGTTTTTCTGGGGAATCCCCCTCTCGTCCCACCAGTAGCAAGGTGGTGATCAATACCCCCGCACCCAGTCCGGCACCCACTCCCGAACCACCAAAACCGGCGGGATTAGATATCCCCGATTTCTTGCAACGTCGTCGTCCTTTTGATCGCTAACCGCCTATGACTGCCATTGCCCTCACCATCGCTGGTTCCGATAGTGGTGGCGGCGCGGGAATTCAAGCTGATTTGAAAACCTTCGCCTTCCACCGAGTTCATGGTACCAGCGCCCTTACCTGCGTTACTGCCCAAAATACCCTGGGGGTCGAGCGCGTCGAATCCTTAAGTCCAGAAATGGTAACAGCCCAAATCGATGCGGTGGTCAGGGATTTCGGTGTGCAAGCGGTCAAGACGGGAATGCTGTTCAGCAGCGAGATTATCGAAGCGGTGGCCGAGGCGATCGAGCGCTGGCGTTTAATCAGTTTAGTGGTGGATCCGGTTATGGTTTCGCGGGTAGGAGCCAAATTAATTGATGATCGGGCTATAGATAGTCTTTTTAATAGTTTAATTCCTCTGGCTTCGATTGTTACCCCTAATCGTTACGAAGCACGGCTTTTAAGTGGCATCGAGATCAATGATTTTGAGACGATGAGAGCGGCCGCCGAAATTATTTTCCAGAAGTCAGCCACACCGGTATTAGTGAAAGGAGGAGCCATGAAAGGCCGGCTGCGTGGGGTTGATATCTACTTTGATGGGGAGGAATGGCAAACTTTTAAGACCAGAAGCGTCGAAACCAATAACACTCACGGGACTGGTTGTACCCTATCGGCAGCGATCGCGGCTAACCTCGCTTTGGGTGATGACCTAAAAATAGCGGTGAAAAAAGCCAAGGAGTACGTTACTAACGCCCTTGAGCATTCCCTCGCTATCGGTAGCGGAACTGGTCCAGTAGGCCATTTTTACCGCTTAAAAGCCCTAAATTAGTCAATTCATAACCACTACTCCGCGTATTTCCCCCAAGTACCCCAGAGTTGCACTGGTCGCCCCTCGGTTCCCCTCTCGGTCTATCGGGAATTAGTCAAAGAATTGCAGTCCACCCAGGCACGGGTGGAATTTCTAGAAGCATAAAACCAGCGGTAATGATTCGGTAGTAAGCTAAAACGCACTTAAACCACCTAAAATAGAAATAGTAACTTGAGAAAAATTCTACTTATGCCAGCTAAAGATTTCCGGTTCTTCCGAACTTACCATGTAAAATCAACTAGCAAAATGCCAATTTAATAAACATCTAAGACTAAAGTTTTTTAAAGTTTCTAAATCCATAGCCTCTCCTTTTAATCACCTTCAGTTTATTATTAATTCCTTCCACTGTTCCCTGGGTTGTTTGGTTATCAAAATAGGCAGTTATTTCGTCAATCCACCGCCGAGTTGTCTGGCAGCTTTTAGGAAAGTAAGCCATCGCCTTTTTGAGCCAATCACTCAAGGCAAATAATCCCTCATTCCCCTCCGTATTTTTCTCAAATACTTCTCTAAATTCCTCTTTTAATTTGTGCATTTCCCCAAGTTTTGGAGACACTTTATATACTTCTTCCAATTTTTTCCTTTCTTTCTCTACTAAGTCTCCTTCATTCTTTAATAAGGCATATTTGCTCTTGGCTATTCCTGCTAAGATATTTTCTTTATTTTTCTTATTTTTTATCTTAGCTGCCTCTCTTTTTACCTCCTTTCTTGCTTCATCTAGCTCGTTATTTACTTGTTTCATTACATGGAATCTATCCCCTACTATTTGAGCTTGAGGCATTAGTTTTTATGCCACATTTTTATACCCTATCCACAGGTCTATACTTACTTCCTCTATTTGGCTCAAAACCTCTTCTCCCCACTGTTTCAGATATTCTGTTAATGCTTCTTCTGTTCTTTTTTCCACTAAACCTACAATTTTTCCTGTGTCTATATTTACTAACACAGCATAGTAATTTCCTTTTCCCTTTATCATGGCTATTTCATCTATTCCTAGTTTTTTTAGACCTTGAGGTTTTGCGGTTATTAACTCTTCTCCTAAGTCTTTGAGCATCGTCTCTATTTCTTGTTCGCTTACTCCATTTCTTTCTGCCGTATTTTTGAGATCACTATTCAGGACTTCGTCCACTATTTTTTTTCTAAATCTGTCTGTGTAGGTTCTTTTCTTCGGCAAATAATTTAGTTCTTCTGTGAATTTTTTCCCACATTTCTCGCATCTCATCTGACGACGATTGATTCTCAGATATAATGCCTGTTCTCCAAAGGGTAAATCTCGGATTGTTAATTCATTGTTTTGATGAACTTTTTCCGTTTTACTTCCACAATGAATGCACTGGCTTTCTCTTGACATATTTTCTAAATGTAAAACAATTCCTATATCGGTAATAATTTGATAATTGGTAACGACAACTCCTTCTAGGTGAAGTAGCTCGGTCATTAACTTTAATTGTGGATTTGATGGCATAAGTATAGCTTGTGTCTAAAATTGCTGATCTTGGCTGTCTATATTTTAACCAATAAATTGCTGTATTGCAAGCATAGTTAGCTTTTAAAGATAAATTATTATTTTTATTGGTCAGCAATAAGTGTCTGTTTTTTCTTTGATTTTACACGACAAGTTCGGAAGAGCCATTAAAATCGGGAGTTCATAATTACCTAGTCACCGATAGTGATTAGACCCCACAGTGCGGTATTGGGTTTTATTGAGGGGGTGTCGGACCGATGGGGTAGGATAGTAGGACAGAGGAGGAGGCTCGACCGCAGAGAGCGGTATAATTAATATTTAGATGCCTTCATGCCTAACTTGAAGTGAGAGTATATGTTGAAAGAAACTACTTATTGGCATAAGTTCAGTTATTTTCTTGGATTGGTTCGAGAGATTGGTGGCTGGAATTTCCTATACCGCTATGTAATACGAGCATTTTATAAGATAACCAAGCTCAACCAGAAAATGGTTCTATTTAATAATGTAGAAATGACTCTGCCCTATGATAGTCGATTCGGAACGGAAATTTTCCTCAAGGGAAGCAAGTTAGATTGGGGATCTGAAATTATCCTTCATCGGTTCTTAGATATTAATAAAGACTTTATTGATGTTGGGGCTAATATTGGTTATTACAGTTTACTGGCTGCTCCTTCATCCAATCAGGTTTATGCCTTTGAACCCGATCCGAGAATGGTTGAACACTTAAAGAGAAATCTTTCCCAGTTTCAAAATTGTCATATTCTAGAAGAAGCACTTTTTTCCGAGCCTGGCACTATGGATCTTAATTTGAACTCAATGCCTGAACTAAATTCGCTGGTTAGGCATAGTCCCCAAGAGAACAAGGTGACAGTCAAGGTAAATACTTTAGACAAATTGATGTCTGATTATCCGTTACTGAGTGTTTCCTGTATCAAAACGGATGCTGAAGGTGCAGACTTCGATATACTAATGGGTGGCAAAAATCTTCTCATTCGAGATCAGCCTTTGGTCTTGTCGGAAATTTATCCAACAAAGAAGCTCCTCGAATTTATTAAATCTATTGAATTTACCTGTTTTGCTTTCGTCAAATCTAAGGATGAGAATGGAGATAATTTCCAACCAAAATTCATGAAGATTGAAACAAAACCGACAAACTCTCGTGTTAAAATGATTTTCTTAGTTCCTCATAGGCTCTTGTCAAGGTTTGAAGAGCTAAAAGATGTCTAACACTTCGTTGCTGCGGACGGAACAGAGCTTATTTCTAGGATAGCGATCATCATAGCTATAGTGTGCGTTCCTTGATGTGGCTCCTACTGCCGAACCGATAGATTTTGGGGAACGCACCATGCTCATTAAACATCTCCAAAAATTATAACCTGATCACAGCCTGCTTTGGGTGTATATACTAACTAAATAGTTCGATAGCTCAAATGTATATCTATCGTTGCTAATTCAATTTCACTGAAAAAATATCAGGGCTCTTCTCGACTTTGTGTGATAATTTTCGCTTATGGAATCTTGAAATGCTTATCGGGCAAGACGTTTAGGGCTATTTTAACGTTCGGCGATGACTTCGGCGTGAGATCAGTAGTTCGACAAGCTCACTAACACGAACGCTCAGTCGAGCTGGGGAAGAGACTATCAGTATAGATCTCGTTTCCACACATAAACCAGAAGAGCCGCCAGTTTTCCTAGCCATTGCCTGATAAGTGATATATTTACTGAAAAACTGGGCAATCTAGAACTAAACAGCATCGTGATGAGGGGGATAAGACTTTGGACTCTGCTAACGCTCAGAAAATTCTCGGCTATTTCATCGAAGAAGCAAAAGAACACCTGGAAACTTTAGAACAGGGTATTTTAGACTTAGGCAATCTCGTCAACAACAATGAACAGATGAACGAGATGTTTCGTGCCGTCCATTCCGTCAAGGGGGGGGCGGCCATGTTAGGTTATAGCAGTATCCAAAAAACTGCTCACCGTCTTGAGGATGCTTTCAAAATACTAAAAGAAAATCCTCTAGAAGTCGATCAAAAATTAGAGTCTTTGTTCCTCAAGGGTTATGATCTGCTTCAGGTATTAATCGATAAGCTGCGGGAGCCCTTAGGTTTGCAAAGCGAGGAAGCTAACGCCATCGTTAAAAACGGTGAAGCGACTTTTGCCGAATTACAGGCCCATCTTAACTATCTTCTCGGCCAGGGAAAATCTACCTCTGCTATTGCGGCAGCCCCTTCTATCTCCATTAGCGTCAGAGATATACTCAAACAGATGTTACAACTGTTTAAACAGCAAGAAACCAGCGCTTCCCGTCAGCAATTACAAAAATTAATTTCATCTCTGTCTCAATTGGCTTCAGAACAGCAACAATGGCAATATTTAGTTAAAAATGCTCAATCGGCTCTGGCTAACCCCAAACATTCCTACCGTACTCTCGCCCCAGTTATCATTAAAGAATTAAAACAAGCCAGTGATTTATTAGCATGGGGTCGCGGGGAAGAAATCACCGTCAGTCAAGAATTGCAATTATTAGCCACCGCCAAATTACCACAAATCCTGATTACCCTAGAACCCGAATTAGCAGCTAGTACCCTGCGGCAAATGTTCAGTCGCCAACAGGTCTCGCAACTGGTACAGTTATTACAAACGAGACGTTAACAGCTGCCCCGACGTAACTAATTGTGCGCCAACCGAGGTGGCAATAATTCTCGATGGTGAATTGGGATAGAGCCAAACCAGAAAAAGCTAAGATATGGCAAGATAAAAACTTAATGCTGACGGCTGACAAATATCAGACCTGAGGCAGCATCTCTTGAATCACCGGTCAAGCCGGGATTTACTGAGAGTAAGCGATCTGCTAGAGTTTTAACGTTCGTTAAATTTCTCGGGCAGAGAAAACAAACAAAACCATAATGGTGTTACTGGGTGTGTGGAAGTGCTTAAAAATCTCAATTTTTCGAGGCGATACTCCTCGCTGGCCCTGCTGCTGGCTATTTTCGGATTATTTCACGGGACGGTCATGGCCGAAGAAGAACCCACAGAGACGGTTTTTCCCCGCGTCGAGCAGCTAGTACAGTCTCCTCCTGCGACGGGAGAAACTACTCCACCCGTGGCACCACCGACGGAAACTCCGACGGAAAACCCAATCCCTACAGAAACTCCCACCGCAGCTCCACCGGCACCGGCGGAGGAGTCGCGGGTTTTGGTGGCTGAAGTGGTAGTACAAGGGGCTAATCGAGAATTAGAAAATCTAGTTTATAATACCATTCGCACCCGACCTGGACGAAGCGCGACTCGATCGCAATTACAAGAAGATATTAACGCCGTTTTTGCCACGGGCTTTTTTGCCGATGTGCGGGCAGTTCCCCAAGATACGCCCCTAGGAGTGCGAGTTACCTTTGAGGTGCAACCTAACCCCGTTTTTCAGGGTGTACAGATTCAAATTGCCCCAGAAACCGTGGACAAATCGATTTTACCTGCCGGGGTGGTCGAGGAAATTTTCGCTAGTCAATACGGCAAAACCCTGAATTTACGGGAACTACAGGCGGGGGTAAAAAAAATCAATGACTGGTACAGCAAAAACGGCTATGATCTAGCCCAGGTGATCGGTGCGCCGCAAGTCAATCCCGATGGTCGGGTGATTCTGGTCATTTCCGAAGGTTTAATCGAAAAAATTCAAGTACGTTATTTTAACGTCGAACAGGAACCAGTCAAGGCTAAAACCAGAGAATTTATCATTACTAGGGAAATGCGCCTAAAAGCGGGGGATATTTTCAACCGTAATACTGCCCAACAGGATTTACAGCGTGTTTTCGGTCTCGGTTTATTCGAGGATGTGCGTCTGTCTTTTTCCCCCGGCAGCGACCCAAGGGAGGTGATTGTTAACGTCGATGTGGTGGAAGGTAATACCGGTTCCGTGGCCGCTGGGGGTGGTATTAGCTCGAATGCAGGCTTATTCGGCACTGTCAGCTATCAGCAGCGCAATTTTGGCGGTAATAACCAAACTTTAGGGGCAGAAGTTCAGTTAGGGGAACGGGAATTTTTATTCGATCTGAGTTTTTCCGATCCTTGGATTGCCACGGATAATTTCCGTACTTCCTACACAGTGAACGTTTTCCGGCGACAGTCGATTTCTCTAGTTTATGATGGGGAAGATTCCTCAATTCGGACCCTTAACGATAATGATAGTCCCCGTATCGTCCGGACGGGTGGCGGTATTACTTTTGTCCGTCCTTTGGCCCCTGATGTGTTTACGAAACCAAAATGGGTGGTTTCCCTAGGCTTTAACTATCAACAGGTACAGGTGCAAAATGCCAATGGTGACATCTCCCCCCTGTCTGCACCTCTCAATGGTTTTGGCAGTCAAAAACTGGCGTTTAGTTCCTCTGGGACCGATGATCTATTTTCCCTCAATATTGGCGCTATTCAAGATTTTCGCGACAATCCCCTGCAACCCACCAGTGGTTCTTTCCTGCGTCTAGGTTTAGAACAAACTGTCCCGGTTGGTTCTGGCAGTATTTTCGGAACTCGTGTTCGGGGTAGTTACAGTTACTTTATCCCCGTTCAGTTTATTAATCCCTTTAATCTCTTTGAAACCGATATTTTTAAAGGTCAGCAATCCCTAGCTTTTAATGTGCAAGCAGGGACAGTATTAGGCGACTTACCCCCCTACGATGCTTTTATTGTTGGGGGTAGTAACTCTGTACGGGGTTACGCCGAGGGAGAAGTGGGTAGCGGTCGCAGTTATTTCCAAGCGACGGCCGAATATCGTTTTCCCATTGTGGCAATTATCGGGGGGGCGTTATTTGTCGATTTCGGCACTACTATTGGTTCCCAAGGTGATGTCCCCGGTCAACCCGGTATTGTCCGGGATTTACCCGGTACTGGTCTCGGTTACGGTTTAGGTGTTCGGGTACAATCTCCTGTCGGCCAAATTCGGGTTGACTACGGTTTTAATGTCGATGGTAGTTCTCGTATCCATTTCGGTATCGGGGAACGATTCTAATCAGTTATCAGTTATCAGTTATCAGTTATCAGTTACCAGTTATCGATGAATTTAGTTATTTTTGCTGTTCACTGATAAAAGCTTTATTACTTGATAATTATGGTTTCTACTATCTCTAAACAATTTGAATTATCGGGAATTGGACTGCATTCGGGGGAGATAACACGGGTGCGCGTCTGTGGGGCAAATCCAGGAGAAGGACGTTATTTTGTCCGCAGAGATCTAGCCAATCAACCGATTATTCCCGCTCTAGTTTCTTCGGTTTACCAAACGACTTTATCAACAGAATTGGGACGAGGAGAAGCAAAGGTTAGAACTGTTGAGCATTTATTAGCGGCCTTAACCGCTTTGGGGGTAGAGGATGCTCGCATTGAGGTGGATGGTGCGGAAATTCCCCTCCTCGATGGTTCGGCTAAAATCTGGGTGGAAGCGATCAAAAATGCTGGTTTAAATAACTCTTTTTCTCCATCAGATTTAACCATTTCTCAACCGATTTGGTTGTACGAAGGCGATGCTTTTGTGGCGGCGATTCCTTCTCCTGAATTACGTTTTACCTACGGCATCGATTTTACTTATAAACCGATCGGTAATCAATGGTATAGTTGGAGTCCTAATCAAGAAAGTTTTCAAAATGCGATCGCAGATGCTCGAACTTTCGGTTTTGCCGATCAAATTGAATATCTGCAAAAGGCTGGTTTAATTAAAGGAGGCAGTTTAGAAAATGCTTTGATCTGCGATCAAAATCAATGGTTAAATCCTCCTTTACGCTTTGATAATGAGCCAGCAAGACATAAATTATTGGACTTAATTGGTGATTTGAGTTTACTGGGAACCATTCCCACCGCTCATTACATGGCTTTTAAAGCCAGTCATAAACTTCACGTTCAACTAGCTAAAGCAATTCAGGGTTAATTAGGGTTTGCGGCAAAAAGTTTTTCGTGGGGGTAGGGTGGAGGGATTCCCCTTCCCTTAATTCCTCGAGATAAAAACGTAAAATCCTGCCTGAGTTGATTAACTCCCCATAACGAGCAGTATTAACATTTAGTTTAAATGCTCCTCGTGGGCATTTGCCACGATTAGCATGGAGAGACTGGTATCTTGAAGAATACGAATGTCTGTTTTAGGGTATGGTCTTCTTTTTTTATTGTATAGTTTAATCGCCGTCTTGTCGCTTTGGTTTGGTTAAAGGCAAGAAACCCAACACTATCGGAAGCAAGATTAAATAGGGTATGATGGACGTTGGATAGAAGGGTTTAATGAAAGTGCAAGGGTTTTAAGTCCCTCAGATCGATTCCTCAACCTTTGTTTCTTGCACTTTTTTTGAAAAAAAAGCACATAACCCTTTTCTAGTAAAGCTTTTACCAATATTCAGCAAGCCCTAAATAAAGAGTGAGAAACAAACTAAATCCCTACCCCAAGAATCGGTACAAGGAAGCTTTTTTCGACAAAATTTATCGCAAACTAAGTAGATCATGAAAATTGACGAATTACTCAAGAACAAACGAGAAAAAATCCTTGCTATTGCTGCTAAACACGGCGCAAATAACGTGCGAATCTTTGGTTCTGTTGCACGGGGAGAAGCTGACGAAAAAAGCGATATTGATTTATTAATTGATTATTGTAGCGAACGTCGGAGTCCCTGGTTTCCCTTGCCGTTAATTCGAGAACTGGAAGACTTGTTAGGCTGCAAAGTTGATATTGTTACCGAACAGGGACTTAAAGATAGAATCAGAGAGCGCGTACTTAAAGAAGCAATACCACTATGAGGGATGATACCGAACGCTTGCGGGATATTTTAGAAGCAATTGAGCGTGTAGAAAAGTATGCTCGACAGGGAAAAACCGTGTTTGAACAACAAGAATTAATTCAAACTTGGATTGTCTATCATTTACAAATTATTGGTGAAGCAGCTAGAGCAACTTCTCAAGAATTTAAAGCAAGATATCCCGCAGTTCCTTGGCGAGATGCCAGCGATCTAAGAAACTTAACTATTCATGAATATTTTCGTATTAATCTAGAGATTATTTGGGATATTGTTGAAAATGATATTCCTCCTCTAAAAGGACAAATCGAAGCTATTTTACAGGAATTTATTTGACTAAACCCAACCCAATTACTTAAATTTCGGGTTTCACTATCGTTCAACCCCACCTACTTTATTCTTCGATTTACTTGATGGCTACCGGCAAAAGATAGCCACCAGCAATTATATTAATTTATCAAAGTTTTAACTTTTCCTATTCCCCTTGAGTCGCTTGTCTAACCTGTTCGATCTCTAATTCTAAAGCTTGTGCTATCTGTTCAAAGTTTAATCCTAAGGCCAATAAGCGAGGAATAGAGGCTAATTTTGCCGCTAATTCGCCTTCTTGTCGGCCTTCCTCTCTACCTTCCTCTCTACCTTCCTCTCTACCTTCCTCTCTACCTTCCTCTAAAGCTTCCTGATACACTTTAGTTTGTTTTAAATCACTTAAACTAAACATCGCTTCTATCTCCTTTCTACTGACTTGGGGTAACTTATAAACCAAGATTGTCTCTATCAATTCTAAAAGTTCTTGCTGTTGTTTGAACTTAGGGAATTCTTGTCTAATCCGTGGAATTAATTGTTTTCCTTGCTCGATCGCTCTGGCGGTTGGTGCTATAATTAATTGTAACATCGATATTCCCAGGGATTCCCCTTCTCTTAATTCCTCGAGATAAAAACGTAAAATCCTGCCTGAGTTGATTAACTCCCCATAACGAGCCGTCTCTACGCTTTCCACTGAACGCCGAGGATAAATAACTACTCCCTGCCAGTTGTTGCTTAAGTCCGTTTGGTGGAGATAGAGGAATATCTCACTGAGGTTATAATGTTAAATATTTAGACTATTGAGAGGTTTTTGATGGCTTCCATTACTGTTAATATCTCAGATGAGCAGTTTCGACGATTACAACAGTTAGCTCAGAACAGCCAAGTTTCCCCTGAAGACTTACTCAGTGCCAGCATAGAAGATTGGTTGGTGGGTCCTAAAAACGAATTTACTCAAGCATCAAGCTATGTACTCAAGAAAAACGCTGAACTTTATCGTCGTTTAGCATGATACGCTATCTAACATTAGTGGAAGTCCTCGATTTACATGATCAAATTATTCAACAGTCCCAAGGAGCTATGGGTATTCGTGACCTAGGTTCTCTAGAGTCTGCTATTGCTCAACCACGCATGACATTTGGTGGGCAGGATCTTTATCCGACAATTGTTGATAAAGCTTCAGCTTTGGGGTTTTCAATTGTGATGAATCACCCATTTCTTGATGGCAACAAGCGCACTGGTCATGGGGCAATGGAAACATTTCTGGTGTTGAATGGACTAGAGATTAATGCTTTTGTAGATGAGCAAGAACGAGTCATTTTAGCTTTAGCCTCTGGTGAATTAGAACGTGATGCCTTTACCAACTGGTTACGGCAAAACGTTGGAGCAAGCTAACACCGTGTTGGATTCGACCTTACCAAAGTGATTTATAAAAGCCAAAGTTTGGCTGTAGCAGCTCATCTCAATCGTTAGAGTGGGATGATGAGGTAAACGCTTTTTTGGCAAATTGTCCCCAATTAAGAGAAGGCTTGAGGGATTTTCGGTGTTGCTGATTTTTACTTGATGGCTACCGGCAAAAGATAGCCACCGGCAATTGTATCAATTTGTAAAAGATGGTTGACGTTTGTGCCAATCGGTGGCCTGTTCGTAGGCGTGGGCGACGTGAAATAATTGATCTTCGCGCAGCACATTACCCACTAATTGTAAACCAATTGGCAAACCTTGCCCATCAAAACCGCAGGGAAGACTTAACCCGGGTAAACCGGCTAAATTGACGGGAATAGTCATTAAATCCGATAAATACATACTCAGAGGGTCCGCCGTTTTTTCCCCGGCTTTAAAAGCTGTGGTCGGTGAAGTGGGAGAAACTAACACATCTACCGATTGAAAAGCTCGATCGAAATCCTCTTTGATCAAAGTCCTCACCTTTTGTGCTTTCAGGTAATAAGCATCATAATAACCCGCCGAGAGGGTATAGGTTCCCAACATAATCCGGCGCTTGACTTCCGCACCAAAACCCTTGGCGCGAGTCTTGGTGTACATATCAATCAAACTATCGGCATCTTCCCGAATACCGTATTTAACCCCATCGTAACGGGCTAAATTCGCCGATGCCTCCGAGGGGGCGATAATGTAGTAGGTGGGCAATCCGTAACGAAAACGGGGACAGGAAATCTCTTTAATCGTGGCACCGAGGGCCTTTAACTGCGCTAAAGCTTGATTAACTGCCTCGGCAACCACCTGATCCAACCCTTCCCCGAAAGTTTCCTTAATTACGCCAATTTTTAACCCTTTTAAACTGGTTTTCAGGAATTGGCTATAGTCGGGAATCGGCAGATTGAGACTGGTAGAATCTTGGGGATCGTAACCTGCGATCGCTTGTAATAAAATCGCCGCATCTTCTACGGTACGACCAAAGGGACCGATCTGATCAAGAGAAGAAGCGTAAGCCACCAAACCAAAGCGAGAAACTAAGCCATAGGTCGGTTTTAGCCCAACAACGCCACAAAATGAAGCCGGTTGACGAATTGAGCCACCGGTATCCGATCCTAGGGACACCACGCATTCTTGAGCGGCCACAGCCGCAGCCGAACCCCCCGAAGATCCCCCCGGCACCCGGGATAAGTCCCAAGGATTAGCAGTAACGTGATAACCGGAGTTTTCGGTGGAACTACCCATGGCAAACTCGTCTAAATTGGTTTTACCGACGATAACTGCCCCTAAATCCCGTAATTTTTGGGTAACGGTGGACTCGTAGGGGGGGACAAAATTCTCTAAAATCCGAGAAGCGCAGGTGGTGGGGATACCCTTGGTGCAGAGATTATCTTTTAATGCGATGGGAATACCTGCTAACAGATGCAGAGATTCACCTCTGGCGATTTTCTCGTCCACTTTTTGGGCTTGTGCGAGGGCTAAATCCGGGGTTAAATGGAGAAAGCTTTTTACTTGTGGTTCGATCGCTTGAATACGAGCGAGAAATTCTGTGGCGATTTCGACGGCTGTTTTTTCTTTATTAACGAGTTGTTGATGCAGTTGACGAATCGAAGTCATGTTCAGTTACCGGTTACAACCACCGTCAGGAGCAAGCAACAACCCCGGACAGCAAAGACTATTTTAGCGTCAGTTTGGCTGTCGGTCAGCTAATCCCCTAAAATTAAAGGAAAGCCTCGCAGGAAAACTAGAGTTATGACTTTTAATATCCGACAATTAGATAATTTAGACTACGATGAAGCCGAACCCTTACTAGAAGATTATATTACTGGAGCGATCGAAGAATATATCAATTCGCCCGAGGGAGAGGCCTATTATCAAGAAAAAGAAGAAGGTGGTGGTTGGATTGCTACCTTTGTCGAGTTGGGCTATCTCTATGAAGGTTATACCCTTGCTACCATGACTAAAGCATATGTGCAGATCTTAATGGAGAAGATTTTACCACGCAAAATTACTATCCTCGATCCGACGGAAACCGAAGATGCTATCCCTGAATTAATTAGTTTTTGGCAATTTTTGGGACGAGAATATAAATTAACTCAGGCTAAGGCTATTATTAAATATTTAGAGCAATTAGGCGATCGCTTTGGTCAACTGATGAACGATCCCAACAGTGCCGGTTTTATGAAAAATCTCCTGTTACAAGCGCATCAGCAGGGTTTTGATATCACCAGTCAGGAGGGTTTAACAGCTTTTCAAGAAAAATATAATGCTGAACAAAGTGCTAAACAGCAAGCGGCAGCAACATTGAAAAAAACGCCCCCAGCTGTTCCTAAATCGGAAAATGTTCCCAAGGCAATGCAGGCCAAATATCAAGAAATTACCGCTATTACCGATAAATTTGCCGCTAAATATCTTAATGAAGAATACGCCCAACTTATTCGCCAATTAACCGCAACTTTAGCTCGTAAGCGTCCCTCTCCCCTAGAAAAAGGTAAGGCTAATTCCTGGGCTGCCGGCATTACTCACGCCCTAGGAATGGTCAATTTTCTCTTCGATCCTACTCAAAATCCCCACATTTCGGCCACAGAACTTTATAAAGCTTTTGGGGTTGCTCAAAGTACAGGACAAGCTAAATCAAAACAAGTGAGAGATTTACTGAAGATGTCCTATCTTGACTCAGAATGGGCTTTACCAAGCAATTTAGAGAACCATCCTAGCACTACTGTCCGGCAGTTAATCAGTACCATGCTCGGTGATAGTTAGGGTTTGCGATAAAAAGTCTGTTGGTGGAGTCAGGAGGCACTCTTGCAGCAGTAGATTTCTGAATGACCCAATCTCGATCGAGCTTGCAGACTAGACTCTAGTTACCTCTCCAGTTAAACTATAGTAGTCAATAGTTATAAAGTTTTAAACGATCACCTATTGTCAGCCTTTTTAACTGGTCACTTTATTACCTACCTATGTTAGACAGTTTCTCCCCCCAAACCTCTAGCGTCGTCCTCGCTTCCGTGGCGGACTATTTCAAAGTCCTGTCGGAAGTCAGTCGCCTACAGATTCTCAGTTGCTTGCAATTAGGCGCGATGAATGGTAAAGAAATCGCTGAAGCTACCGGACTAGGTCAAGCCAATCTCTCCAAACACCTGAAAGCTTTAACCCAAGCGGGAATTATCTCGCGGCAACCCCAAGGAGTCAGCGTTTACTATCAAATTACCGACCCCGTGATCTATGATCTCTGTCAGGTGGTTTGCGATCGCATTAGTCAGCAAATGCGTCAACGGGCCCGAGAATTCGAGAGTCTGCCGGCTTTCCATCTCCCTAAATAAAAATCGCTAAACCCTTGACATTTTACCTCAATTATGATAAGGAAAAATTTCCATGCTCGTAGAAAAACTTTGTCAACGCTATCGGGAGGGAGAAAGAGATTTTCAGGGGATTAATTTGCGGGAAGGCGACTTAACTAATATTTCCCTCCCAGAAGTCGATTTTTGCCGTGCAGATCTGCGACAGGCCCGGTTAGGAAAAATACGCCTCGCGCGATCGCTGCTGAGGGAAGCGGATTTAAGTGAGGCGATTCTCTGGGGAGCAGATTTAAGTCAAGTGGACTTTTATCGAGCTTGTTTACGCGATGCGGACCTAAGCGGAGCTAATCTCATCGAAGCCAATTTAGAAGCCACTTATTTAACCAAAGCCGTCTTAAACGGTGTTAATCTCAACAGTGCTAATCTCCAGCAGGCCCTATTAATCGATACGGATTTTCGCTCCACTTCCGACCAACGCACGGACTTGGGCAAAACTAACTTTTGCGGAGCCGATCTCAACTATGCTAATCTGAGCGGATCCCTGTTATATCGAGCCAATTTCGCTGATTGCCGACTTTGCCGGGTTAATTTTCGTGCTAGTCCCGAAAGAGACGGATTTATCACCGATCTCACCGGGGCCAGTTTCCGGGGTGCGGATCTCAGTTATGCGGATTTGCGCGGGGCAATTTTAGAAGATGTGGACTTAACTGGTGCTGATTTAACCGGGACTTTGTTTTAATCTGGGAAGCTTTTTCAGTAAACAGTAATCAGTAAAAAGATGTCATTTCACTTAAAACTCAAATCTGATCACTGATAACTGCTCACTGATAACTGATAATTGAAAGTCGATTTATTTAAAACCGACGGATGCTTGCCAAACAAAGGCCAGCAAGAGGAAAAATAGGGGAATCAGGGGCAACACATCGACTAGGGGGTCGAAAATTTGGTATGCTTCCGGCAATTTGGCGAACAAAAGTGCAGTTTCCATCTCTCTATCTACCTTGACAAGAAAATTTTCAAACGTTTCCTGAAATTTTATCACGTTGGGGTAACATCTACGGCATCCTCAAGCCAAGGGGCAAAATCTTGGGCAAAAGTCCCCCCTAAGATAGATTGACGAATTTCACGGGTAAATCTGATTAATTCGGCGATATTGTGCAGAGATAAGAGAATATAACCCAACATTTCCCCCGATTTAATTAAATGATTCAGATAGGCACGGCTAAAGTGTTGACAGGTGTAACAGGGACAAGTCTCGTCTAAAGGGGCGAAATCCTCCTTAAAACGGGCATTTTTGAGGTTCCAACGCTCTCCCCGCACCAAAGCTGTGCCATGGCGACCAAAACGGGTGGGAATAACGCAATCAAACAGATCTATGCCACTAGCGATCGCCTTGGCCATTTCTCGATAGGTTCCCACTCCCATCAGGTAACGGGGTTTATTTTCGGGGAGTAAAGGGGCAGTTATCTGGACAATGCGATGAATTAGGCTCGTTTCTTCCCCCACACTCACGCCACCGATAGCATAACCGGGTAAATCGAGTTTTACTAAAGATTCCGCCGCCGCTGCCCGTAAATCCTCATAGATTCCCCCTTGTACTATGGCGAATAAAGCCTGTTCTTGAGGTCGTTGATGGGCCGTCAGACAGCGCTCTAACCAGCGATAGGTGCGTTCTATAGATGCTTTCATGGTCTCATGACTGACTCCCGTGGGGGGACATTCATCGAAGGCCATAATCACATCAGCACCGAGGGCATTTTGAATCTGAATCGATTTTTCCGGCGTGATTTCGATTATTCTACCGTCCCGGGGCGATCGAAAGGTGACTCCCGACTCTTTAATTTGCCGGAGTTGACTGAGGCTAAATACCTGAAATCCACCCGAATCTGTTAATATTGGCTGATTCCATGCCATAAAGTCGTGTAAACCTCCCGCTTTCTCGATGATACTTTCTCCGGGCTGCAGATGCAGGTGATAGGTATTAGCGAGAATCATTTGCGCTCCCGTGCTGGCGATTTGAGCGGGGGTCAAACCTTTCACCGTGGCCAAAGTTCCCACAGGCATAAAACGGGGTGTTTCTACCGGTCCGTGGGGAGTATGCCAAACCCCAACCCGCGCACCAGTTTGGGGACACTGGGCGATTAATTCAAAGGAAAATCCCACTGTTTCAGTTATCAGTTATCAGTTATCAGTATTTTTGCTCGCTGCCTAAAAGGGGCAATCGTTGTCGTCTTCGTCTTCAAACTGCACATCCCACTTAGCAGAAAGAACCTGAGTAACCATAGCTTCAAGGGTATCGGCATTGAGACGGGCTTTCATATCGGGATCTTGCAGTGGATTACTCAGGGGAATTAGCCGTAATTGCCGATTGTCTTGAACCAGATCAAAATAGGTTTCACCGTCGGGAGAGCGGGTTAGACGCAGATAATCGAAGCTATAGGTATTCAGATAAAGACTGTAGTTAGCAACTAGGGTGCTTTGCTGATAATCGGCGAAAACTTCCACTATCCATCCCTCTCCTTCACTCTGAATCACCCCTTCGAGACTATGGATGTAGCGAACTCGTCCGATATCATCGAGGAGACGACGCATATCTTCTTTAGCGATGACCACGCCAGAGTCAATAATACAGGGGGCGGGCAGGGGCTGTGAGGGCGGATGATAGTTCATAGGGATTGCCAGTAAAAAAATTTTCGTTAATAACCCACCGGAGGGGTTTCCACCGATTCCTGTTGCAATTTTTTTCGGGTTACGTCTCGATCTTAACCCAATCCGCTAGAACTTTTCACTGTTACTTAAGATTAAGACCGAAGAGGGATGATTAATTTCTGCTTACTAAATATTTACCTAAAATGTCGGCTTGAAGGAACCCTCGGTTTTACCCTATCCCTTATGGATAACTTTCTTAACAATTTTGTCAGTAAGCACTCCAACCCTTATCCTGACTTGATTTCAGTTTTTTCTTTGTCAGTAAGGGTGTCAACAAGGAATATTACAGATTGTTAACCGAATCTTGAAAGCGCTGTGGTACAAAGGGTTGAAATGTTAAGAAAGATGTGACTAATGGACAGGGTTTTACCGAGGGATGAAAGGCCAACCAGTATAGAACAGCACTTCGACACATTTCGACTGCCAGCTAATGCTAAAACTCGATATTAGAGATATAACCCCACAATTAGAGCCTACTAAAAAATGTGTAGGTTTAGACGTGGGACTAAAAGATCTTGATGCTGACAGCAACGGGAATACAGTAGAGCCTCCTAAGTATTATCGAAAATCAGAAAAACGCCTTAATAAACTGAATAGAAGAAAGTCGAAAAAGTTTAACAGAAGACAAAAGCAGTCAATAACTACAAAAAAGCTAGACAAAAGTACGCCAAGGGACATTTTAAAGTAAGTAGGCAGCGAGAAGAGTTTGCTAAAAAATTGGCACTCCGTTTAATTCAGTCAAACAACTTGATAGCTCAGGTCGATTTAAAAGTCAAAAACCTTGTGCGTAATCAAAAACTAGCCAAGAGTATTAATGACGCAGGTTGGTCGCCATTAAGAAAATGGCTTGAGTATTTTGGTATTAAATATCGCCGATTAACTATTGCAGTTAATCTAGCCTATACAAGTCAAGAATGCCTTAACTGTGGTCGCTTAGTCAAAAAGTCTCTATCAGTCAGAACTCATGTTTGTTTGTGTGGGTATATGGAAGATAGGGACAAGATGGCGCCATTAAATATACTCAAAAAAGCTACGATAGGGCATATTGGAAACTGGCACCTCGACTTGCGCTCAGTTTGGGGAGATTTAAGCTCTATCTTGGTTGGTAGTAATACGGCTCGAGTGAGCCTTACCGAACTCCTACCAAGACAACTTAAGTCAATCAACCAAGAATCCCTCGCATGATTGCGATGGGAGTGTCAACTCACTGGTCCAGGAAAGCTTAACTTTTCTCCTTGTATATAATGCTACTGACCGATGATCTACTTCTAGACTACCAACGTTGTCAACGCCGTGGGTTTTTAAATCTCTACGGCAATAGCCAAGAAAAAGACCCTGAGCGAGATTTTTTGCTTAAATTGCGTCAGGAGAGTCAAAGTCACGTTAAAAAAGTCCTGCAAGACTCCTATCCGGATTATTGTTCCTTGACTACTCCCAGCACGGATATTTTAGCCGCCGCTAGGGAAACGGAAGCTTTGATGGGTCAGGGGGTACCCTGTATTTATCACGGAGTCCTTTTACAATCCGGCTATCCCGTCTCTTTAACCGGTTCCCCCCATTTATTAATTAAACAGACAGGAGAGTCGAAATTTGGCGATTGGATTTATTATCCCCTCAATATTCAACTCGGTCGCCGTCCTAAGCCTGAATATAAGATGCTGGCTACTTTTTACGCCTATTTATTAGCCAGTATGCAGGGAGTTTTTCCCAATTACGCCGAAATTGTCCTACGTCGTCATAATCGCTATCGGGTGGAATTGAATCTCTGGTTAACTAAACTAGAGGAAATAATCAAAAAGTTCGGCGAAATGGTGATTAATCGGCAAGAACCAGAAGTTTTCATCTCGCGTCAGCGTTGCAGTTTATGTCATTGGTATAGTCACTGTTATGGTATCGCCCAAGCGAGTCAACATCTTTCTTTAGTCCCGGGGGTAACTCCCAGTCGTTACCAATTTTTACAGTCTTTGGGGGTTTCCACCATGGAATCCCTGGCACTTACCTGTCCTACTCGTACGCGGGAGGGGATGGGGTTAGAGGTGGCTAATCAGTTACAATTACAGGCCCAAGCAATTATTGAAAATCGGGCCTTTCGCAAAAGCAACGGCAAAACTGCCTATTTGTCCCCCCTACCGAGGGCCGAGATTGAATTTTATTTTGATATCGAAGCGGAACCAGAACAGAATTTAGATTATCTTTTGGGGGTTTTACGCGTTGATTATCGGGTTAATACCCAGCAATTTTATCCCTTTTTGGCAGAAAAGCCAGAAGATGAAGGCAGGATTTGGCAGGAATTTTTAACCTTAGTCATGCAGGATTATCAAGCACCAATTTTTCACTTTTCTGAGTACGAAGTGGAAACAATTAAGCGATTAGGTTATCTTTATAAAACCCCTTCTTCTTTGATTAATCAGTTAGTTTCTCGCTGTTTTGATCTGCACTATCATGTAGTTAACTCGGTAACTTTTCCCGTGGAAAGTTATTCTTTAAAATCCCTGGCTAACTGGATTGGCTTTCAATGGCGCGATCGAGGAGTAAGCGGGGATCAATGCGTTTGGTGGTATGACCAGTGGTTAAAAACAGGAGATCGGACTTTATTGGCGGCTATTTTACGTTACAATGAGGATGATTGTCGCGCCACCTTTAGGCTAAAAGACTGGCTTGTAAACTTTTTAATTTGATTCTAAAGATTTATGACAAATAGGGAAGAATGTAACCGCTGCTACCCGTAGCCGTCAAGGGAAAATGATAGGCTATGGATGTGAAAACAGTCCCCTCACCCAATGGTGATCCCCATGTTCTCCCCACTTTTTCCGCTTCTACTCCTACTGCTTTCCTTCCTTAGTCTTCTCTGGTATCAAAAGACCGATAATGATATTTTTAAAGCTCTTGCCGTTAGTAGTTTGATTTTTGCAATTATTTGGGGCTTAGTTCTCGTTCATTGGTCAATTCACCTGCTGGGACTGCTGTTATTGTTAAAATTCAGAACCCCCGCTTTCAGTTTGGTGCGCGTGCCTAGATGGTGATGGTTTGACCCTAATCTTCTAACTGTTGGCTAGGTACTTCGATCGCCTGTACATCGATCGTACCGGGAGGGGTGAGAATAATAAACTTACCCCCTGCCACTTTTAATGGTTCACCACAGTTAGGACATTGGCATTCCGTGCGATTAAAACCCGTAAATTCGTAGCTACAGACGGGACAGCTATCTTCAACTAAATTGCGTCGCAACCACCAGCGAAAAATTCCCCAAGCAATCACAGGGGAAAATATCAGGAATGCCACGAGAATTAAAAAACTATTGACTAACCAACCCAGTCCGATCGAGCCTAACAACAATCCGACTAAAATCAAAGATAAGAAACAACCCAAACCAGAATCATTGACAGAATAGCTGCGGAAAAAGTTGTTATTCACGGCTCAACCCTCGATTCATCAAAGCTGCAATTATCTTTAACCTAACACACTCCCAACACATTGCCACGGTTAAATTTTCTTTTTGACTCACCGGTTCCTCACTCTATTCTGCCTTGGCTTTAGTTTTGAGCGAGATTATCCGGAATAAACTACCTCAACCCGCTATGCTGAGGAGTGGGTCGTCTGCTGGCTTCAACTTGTTATAATAGTTACTCCCTATCCACCATATCTCTAAAAACCATGAGTGATCCTCGTTTATCTCTAGTGGCAGCTGCCCGAAGATTTTATCAACTGGGTTGGATGCTTGGCACGGCAGGTAATTTGTCCGCTAAAGTTGATGATCATAGTTTTTGGATTACTGCCAGTGGCAAAAGTAAAGGTAAACTCACAGAAGAGGATTTTGTGCGCGTGGATCTGACGGGAAAAGTCAGGGAATTAGCTCATCTGGATAATCGTCCTTCGGCAGAAACTAGCATTCATCAGGTGATTTATTGTCTCTTTCCCGAAGCACAAGCTTGTTATCATGTTCACTCGGTGGAAGCGAATTTAGTTTCCCGTTTTGCTCGCGAGGATAAGTTATCGTTACCTCCCTTAGAAATGTTGAAAGGTTTGGGTATTTGGGTAGAAAATCCTCAAGTATTTATGCCAGTTTTTGCTAACTATCTCGATGTGCCGAAAATTGCCGCAGAAATAAAGAGTAGATTCTCAACTTTCCCCCCAGAAATTCCCGCTTTACTGATTTCTTACCATGGCGTGACAGTTTGGGGTGAGTCTCTAGAAACTACTGAGAATTATTTAGAGATAGTCGAGTATATTTTTCGCTATCTAGTGGCAGCCTATCAAGTGAAACCTTGCTAAACCTTCATTTAGACAAGGCAATCAGAAAAAAAATTGCCGATATTTGCCAAGGCGCCACCCAGATTCGAACTGGGGGTAAAGGTTTTGCAGACCTCTGCCTTACCACTTGGCGATGGCGCCGATCAATAGAAGTCTATCATAGCATAACAGATGACAGTTTGCCAAGAGTGGAATACAAGGGTCAAGCGATCGATCTATAATTTATGGAGCGGTTCTCTAATCTAGTGGGGTATTTTAGGCTTTAAAAAGCGATTATGATGAGAAATCCAGGATATTTACTAACTTTTATCGGTTTATTAGCTTTAGGCTTGCCAGTACAGGCTAATAATGCCGTTTACCTTAGCCAAAGTTCTAATACTGCCGCTACTTTCGACAGTTATCGTCAAGAATGTTTACAAAGAGCGCGTAGGGAGGGGTTAGCTGCTGATGTGGCAAAAGATCTATGCGACTGCACGATTAAAAAATTCCAAGCTCGTTACAATCTACAGCAATTCCGCGCCCTCGTGCAGAAGTCGAAAACCGATAAGGCTGCCGCTAGGACTTTATCCAGTGTGGGAGAAGCTTGTTTTGATGAGATTTTGTATGAATAGCAGTTATCAGTGATCATTTATCAGTAAACAGTTATCAGTTATTAGCTTTTTCTCTCCCTTCTTCCCGCTCCCTTCTCCCTTCTCCCCAATTCATAATTCATAATTCATAATTCCCCTTTCCCCTCTCCTAGGGTGTTGAAAACGCTTACAGACCTTTTTAACCGCAAACACGCACCCTACAAGCTGTATTAAGATTAAACTAATACAAGTATATCAGAGGCGGTAAGAGTGGGTTTAGAACTAAGAGTTGCAATTTGAATAGCTGCTAGTGTACCTGTCCCGTCCCCATCAAAGAATAGTCTTCCAGTGATTGTATTATAAATTAAGCGATTGCTGGCATTTAATGCAGTTGTTCCTAACACAAATTGAGCGGCTGTAATCGCAACTCCTGCGGCTAAACCACTGCCAAAACCCGCAGCAGAGAGAGCAATTTTATCCCCCTGACTGGAGAGAAAATCAGTAATCGTATCAATCCCTTCATTGCGGTTGTTGAAGGTGAATTTATCGCCACCCGCACCCCCTGTTATGGTATCGTTACCAGTACCACCAATCAAGGTATCATTCCCATCACTACCATTAAGGATATTGTTACCACTATTACCGGTGATAACATTATTTAATGTGTTACCGGTTCCGTTAATATTTGTAGTACCAGTGAGGGTGAGGTTTTCTAGGTTATTACCGAGGGTATAAGTAACCGATGATTGAACAGTATCTGTACCTTGGTTGGCATTTTCCGTAATCGTATCGGTAGTAGTATCAACTTGATAAGTATCATTCCCTAAACCACCTACCAAAGTATCAATTCCTGTTGCACCATTAAGGATATTGTTACCACTATTACCGGTGATAATATTATTTAAGGTGTTACCAGTTCCGTTAATATTTGTAGTACCAGTTAACGTGAGGTTTTCTAAGTTATTTCCCAGGGTATAAGTAACCGATGATTGAACAGTATCTGTACCTTGGTTGGCATTTTCTGTAATGGTATCGGTAGTAGTATCAACTTGATAGGTGTCATTTCCTAAACCACCGATGAGGGTATCAATTCCTGTGCCTCCATTAAGGGTATCATTTCCCGCACTTCCTGTAAGGGTATTTTTACCACTATTACCCGTCAGGATATTGTTAGCAGCGTTACCTGTCCCGTTAATATTTGTAGTCCCAGTTAGGGTCAAATTTTCCACATTAGCAGGTAGGGTAGTGGTGACATTAGCGTTTAAGGTGTCGCTGATGGTGACAATTCCCTTGTTATTGGTAAGAGTTGCATTGACGGGATTACTGAGGTTAATGGCAAAAGTTTCGTTTGCTTCATTAAGGTTATCATTGAGGATGGGGATGCTAATAGTAGCAGTAGAAGTATTAGCAGCAATGGTGAGAGTTCCAGTTTTGCTAGTGTAATCTACATTAGCGGTAGCGTTAACGGGTGCAGTAGTATAATTGACGCTAATTGGTTGTGGATTGGGGTTATTGACAGTGACGGTGAGGATGGCATTATTATCTTTACCCTCGACAACGGTGATATTATTGATGGAGAGTTTGGAGAAATCATCATTGGTGATTGTCCCAGTAACTGGAGTGGTTGTACCTACTTTATAACCTGTCCCCGCAGCGAGGGTTAAAATAACAGTTTCGTTACTTTCTACTATTGTGTCAGGAGTGGGGTCAATTGTTACGGTAGCAGTGGTTGAATTAGCAGCAAAGGTGACTGTATTGTTAGTCCCTGTACGAGTGTAGTCGGTATTAAGAGTCGCTGTCCCTCCCAGGGTGTAATTGACGGTTAAGGGATTAGTGGTTACTCCGTTACGGGTGAAGGTATAAATCAGATTTGTTGTCCCGTCTTCGGTAACGCTTGCGGGAGCAACTGCTAGGGTGATATTACTTATAACATCACCGACACCGAATAATTGAACTGAATCAATTTCTTCCCAAGTCCTAGTATCATGATCAATATCAACGTTTATTTTTGCGCCAACAACCAGATAATTAGTTGGCTGAAAATTGACTCTAAAATTGACTGGATTTCCTGGTAAACTAGGATCAACTCCAGACCAAATAGAGTGATAAACACCTTGATTATCTAATAAATCAATGCTTCTGACAAATCCATTTCCCCAGGTTTCGCGAATTTCTATACCGTCAGCATAAACTGGTGTAGAAAAACCAACGGTGATAAATTCATCAGCTTGTGCATCTCCATCACCATTTCGTGTGGATGGGGCCCATGATGTTGAAATATCTCCATAGCTAAAAGTATTGGGTTGACCTAAAGCTTGTTCTGCACTCCATGAAGATGAAGAATATTGAGAACTAAAAGCAATAACACTAGAAGCATATTGTCCAGTTGCAGAAGCGTTGGTAATTGTCCCCGTCACTGGAGTGGTGGTCCCTACTGTATAACCTGTCCCGGCAGCGAGGGTTAAAGCGACGGTTTCGTTACTTTCTACTATTGTGTCAGGAGTGGGGTCAATTGTGACGGTAGCAGTGGATGAACCAGCAGCGAAGGTGACTGTATTGTTAGTCCCTGTACGAGTGTAGTCGGTATTAAGGGTAGCTGTCCCTCCGAGGGTGTAATTGACGGTTAAGGAATTAGTGGTTAATCCACTACGGGTGAAGGTATAAATCAGATTTGTTGTCCCGTCTTCGGTGACACTTGCGGGGGAAACTGCAAGAGTAATACTAGGGAGTTCATCATCATTAATTGTCCCCGTAACTGGAGTAGTCGTACCTACTGCATATCCTGTCCCCGCAGCGAGGGTTAAAATAACAGTTTCATCGGGTTCAACTATTGTGTCAGCAGTGGGGTCTATTGTGACGGTAGCAGTGGATGAACCAGCAGCAAAGGTGACTGTATTGGTAGTCCCTGTACGAGTGTAGTCGGTATTTAAAGTAGCTGTCCCTCCGATGGTGTAATTGACGGTTAAGGAATTAGTGGTTACACCAGTACGAGTGAAGGTGTAAATGAGGTTCTGGGTGCCATCTTCTTGAAGACTGCTAGGAGAAACAGCCAGGCTGACACTGGCATCGTCATTGATAATTGTTCCTGATACCGCGTTCGTCGTTCCAATTTTATAGGAACCAGATGTCAAGGTAAGGGCAACAGTTTCATCTGGCTCTACAGTGGTATCTACGGTAGGATCAATTGTGAGAGTGGCTGTACTAGAACCAGCAGCAAAGGTCATTGTCCCAGAGGTGGCGGAAAAACTCGTCCCTCCGGTTTGGCTGTAATCCGTATTAAAAGTAGCCGTACCGCCAACTGTGTAATTGACTGTTAAGGCCTCGCTTGTATTGCCCGATCGAGTGAAGGTATAGATGAGATTGGGTGTACCGTCTTCTTGGACATTGCCGGGAGAGACCGCCAAGGTAACGGTAGAATCGTCATCCGCGATCGCCCCCGCTACAGCGCTTGTGGTACCGATGTCGTATCCTGTACCCAGTGCCAAGGTGAGAACTACGGTTTCATTGGCTTCAATTGTGCTATCGGCGGTGGGGTCAATCGTTACGGTCGCTGTACTTGAACCCGCCGCAAAGGTAACAGTGCCAGCCGTCGCGGTATAAGTTGCGGCTCCGGTTTGGGTGTAGTCAGTGTTGAGTGTAGCTGTACCACCAACGCTGTAGTTGACGGTTAGAGGCGTTGACAGCCCTCCTCTGCGGGAAAAGGTGTAAACGAGGTTGGTTACACCATCTTCAGTGACAGAGGAAGGGGATACAGCGAGGGTAACAGCCCAGTTATTGCCGACTTCAACCGATCCCCCCTCATTGAAAATCCCGTTCAGTGTTTGATTGCTGAGGATTGCACCGGAATTGTAGATAAACTCCCCTAAAGCAACGCCACCTATACCCGCTGTTCCTGGATTACCACGGGCTGCAAAAGAGCCACTGGCATTGCGCCCACCTGAGCCTCCTGAACCAGCAGAGCCGCCCGTTCCATCGGTGACGGAATGGCTGCCAACGACTACATTGGTGAGCGATGCCTGACCAGCATTGAAGATGCCACCACCCCGTGCATCACCGCCATCACCGCCATCACCCCCATCACCCCCGCGACCGCCGACAAAGTTGCCGACACCAGCGGCCCAACTTCCACTGCCGCCACTGCCCCCAAAACCGCCACGACCGCCTTTCGCTTGGTTATTACCGATGGTGCTGTCGGTAATTGTCATGGAGCCACTGTTGTAGATTGCACCACCCGCAACATCACCTCCATTGCCACCATTACTTCCATACCCTCCTTGGCGCGTCCCATTACCACTTCGTGCATCACTGCCCCTTGTGCCATTAACGCCGTCAATACCCAAGGCTTGACTATTTTCAATCTTGCTATTATGGATTCTCAGGTTGCCGCTGTTGTAGATGGCTCCTCCAGAGGTTGATCGTCCATTGATGATCGTTACTCCCGAAAGAATAAGAGAGGCACCGCTATGAATTTCAAAGAAACGATCCAAGCTGTTACCATCAAGAATAGTTAGATCCTTGCCTTGTCCTTGAATCCTTAGGGTTTTGCCTTGAAGCTGAATGTCAAGGTCATCGGCGGTGGCGAGTGTGTAGCGTCCCTCTCCCAACAAGATGGCTACATTGATGTTAGCGGTATTGGCTTGGGCAATAGCCTCTCGTAGGGATAAAAATCCGTCTGTACTGCTGGTGATGTCTTGCAGAGTGGTGACGATTTGGGTCGGCGTCGCAGATGAGACTACGCCAATGGTGAAGGCTTTATCAAAACTCAAACCGCCCTGGTCGGTGGTGCGAAGGCGGATGTTGTATGTTTTCTTGGTTTCAAAATCAAAGATTGCGTTGGTTTTGAGTTGGTTATTGGTAATGGTGAAGGCGTTGTTGTCGGTGCTTCCCGTCCCTGCGACTAGGCTATAGGTGAAGGTATTGCCAGTGTCGGGATCGGTACTGATCAGTTCACTGACCACTGTACCCACTGGTTGATCTTCAAGAATGTTCAGGTTAGCGAGGATGAGGTTTGTAGGTGCGTCGTTGTTAAGAATCGTGCCTGTGACGGCGCTAGTGGTGGCGATCAAATAGCCTGTCCCTGAAACGAGGGTTAAGGCAACAGTTTCATCGCTTTCTACTTCAGCATCATTCGTGGGGTCAATGGCGATCGTAGCTGTGCTTGCGCCCGCCGCAAAGGTGACGGTTCCTGTCGTCGTTGTGTAGGCTGTCGCGCCAGTTTGGGTGTAGTCGCTATTGAAGGTGGCAGTACCGCCAACAGCATAGTTGACGGTGAGTGCATTGCTGATGGCTCCGGTGCGGGTGAAAGTATAAACCAGGTTGGCGGTGCCGTCTTCGGTGACAGTGGAGGGAGAAACCGCTAGGGTGACACTGGTATCATCGTTGACAATAGTTCCCGTAACCGAGGTCGTCGTACCGATGGTGTAACCTGTTCCTGATGCCAGACTTAAAATAACAGTTTCATCAGCTTCTAAGGTGTTGTCAGCAGCGGGGTCAACTGTAACTGTAGCGGTGGATGAACCAGCAGCAAAGGTGACGCTTGAGCCAATGCTACTGTAATCATTGCCATTGATTGCCGTCCCCCCAATGAAGTAGTTAACTGTTAAGGCATTACTGGTGAATCCATTGCGAGTAAAGGTATAAACCAGATTTGTAGTCCCGTCTTCCGTAACACTGGCAGGAGCAACCGCAAGGGTAACAATCGTGTCATTATCAAGAATGGTGCCTGTTACCGCAGTGGTGGTGCCAATGTTGTATCCAGTACCAGCAGCTAAGGTCAGAGATACGGTTTCATGGTCTTCTGGTGTGGTGTCGCCAGTGGGGTCAACTGTGACGGTAGCGGTGGATGACCCAGCGGCAAAGGTGACGCTTGTGCCAATATTATTGTAGTCACTACCGTTGGTTGCAGTTCCTCCAATAGTGTAGTTTACCGTGAGGGTGTTAGTGGTGGAACCAGTGCGGGTGAAGGTGTAGATGAGGTTCGATGTGCCGTCTTCTGTAACACTGGTGGAAGAAACAGCCAGGGTGATGGTTGGGAGGTCATCATTGGTAATTGTTCCTGTGACTGCACCTGATGTGCCAACGGTGTAACCTGTTCCTGATGCTAAAGCTAAGGTGACAGTTTCATCCGCTTCCCCTATGGTGTCAGCAGTGGGGTCAACTGTAACGGTAGCGGTGGATGACCCAGCAGCAAAGGTGACGCTTGAGCCAATGCTACTGTAATCATTGCCATTGATTGCCGTCCCCCCAATGGTGTAGTTTACTGTTAGGGCATTACTTGTGAATCCATTGCGAGTAAAGGTATAAACCAGATTTGTAGTGCCGTCTTCCGTAACACTGGCAGGAGAAACCGCAAGGGTAACAATCGTGTCATCGTCAAAAATAGTGCCTGTTACCGCAGTGGTGGTGCCGATGGTGTAACCTGTTCCAGAAGCTAAGGTCAGAGATACGGTTTCATGGTCTTCTGGTGTGGTGTCGCCAGTGGGGTCAACTGTAACTGTAGCGGTGGATGACCCAGCAGAAAAAGTAACGCTTGTGCCAATATTGTTATAGTCAATACCATTAGTTGCTGTACCCCCAATGGTGTAGTTGACAAGGAGGGTGTTAGCAGTGGGACCAGTGCGGCTGAAGGTGTAGATGAGGTTAGATGTGCCGTCTTCTGTAACACTAGTGGGAGAAACAGCTAGGTAGATGAAAGTTGAAGGAACCAGGCGATCGTCATTAAATGGGTCGGCAAAGGATACCACCCCACTGGTCAATTGACTGCTCACACTACTGCTGTTCCCTCCCCCATCAGAGGAACCCCAGGTAACAACAGAGCCATCGCTTTTTAGCGCCGCAAAGGCAGCACCATTGGAGAAAATCTGGGTGACGCCGGATGTGAGTCTGCTGCTCACACTACTGCTGTTCCCTCCTTGGAACGACTTACCCCAGGTGACGACAGAGCCATCGCTTTTTAGCGCCGCAAATGCCCAACCATTGGAGAAAATCTGGGTGACACCGGATGTGAGTCTGCTGCTCACACTACTGCTGTTCCCTCCATAGTCATTGTAACCCCAGGTGACAACAGAGCCATCGCTTTTTAGCGCCGCAAATGCATATGTATTACCAACCTCATCCCGTGTCGCATAGTATCCATTTGCAATACTTCCCCTAACCACAGTCCCCGGCGCCACATCGTTATCCAAAATGGTGCCAGTCACCGCACTACTACTACCTATCGCATATCCCGTCCCTGCTGCCAAGGTTAGTGCTACCGTTTCATTCCCATCACTGACGGCATCCGAACTGGGATCTAAACTGAGAATAACCACACTAGAACCTGCGGCAAAAGTGACACTACCGGAAGTCGTGCCAAAACTGGCGGCTCCCCGTTGCACATAGTCGCTGTTAAAGGTGGCATTTCCACTGACGGTGAAGTTAACCGTTAGGGAATTGGTGGTATCCCCAGTGCGACTAAATACATAAAATAGGTTTTGTGGTCCATCTTCTGTAACCGTGCTGGGTGAGGTGAGGGATAAACTCACTGTTGGGTTGTTATACTCTACCTCCAAGTTTTGACCATTTACCTCTAGCCAACCTTGATCATCTTCGGTCTTCAATTCCGCTAATACAGTGGGAGATAACACCTCACCCTGCACTAATGCCGCAAAAATCGCCCCCTCATCTCCCGGACTATCAGTCTGATTGATTTGAGCATCCACATAATGCCCAATTTCTTCTAAAATTACATTAATTATCGCTGCTGACGGAGCTGTATTTAAAAAAGATGCTGATAGATAAATCTTATTCTTACTGCTGGAATATGCACCATTCGCCGTCCCCAAAACCTCATCACTGAGTACCTCAATCGGGGGAATTTGACCAAAATTTCGACTTTGCCACTGTTGTCGTAATTGCGTCGCTTTAACCACATCATAACTTGTGCCAAAAGCACTTTCTAAATTCACCCAAAAACCATCAGATTGAGCGAAATTGAACAAAACATCGTCAACAACAGGAAGAATCGGCAACAGTGTAGAAGTCATGACATTAACTGCAAAGGTTTATTGCTAACAGTTTTAGCCCAACAATCCCCAATTTTTCAAGGGTGCTATCACAAAAATTAACATTTATTACAAGAAAACGGGTTTCTCAAAGAAACCCGTTTTCTCATTTGTTGCAAAGATGCGATCGCTAACGTCAAACCTAGGCAGTTAAAGTATTTAACCAATTGATTAAATCTTCAACCGTAGAGAAGTCGAATAAAGCTTCTCCTAATACTTCAACATCATCAATACTTAACTGCATGATTTTAGTTTCCAATGAAGGATTAATCTCCCCTAACTTGCGTTTAATTTGACGAAGAATCAATGTCTTTTCCCGTTCAATACCTTGTTCAATACCTTGTTCGATACCTTGTTCAATACCTTGACGCATCCAACTGGTGGTAATTTGCATAACTCCCTCCTGTACGGGTTGACTAAATGTGCTAATCTCTTGTTGAAATTGTATCTCTTCGGCAGGATTTAGATTGATATATGTATCAATAAATCCGGAAATTAATTGCATTTTTGCAGGATTTAACTTTAAAGTAATTAACAAGCGCAGACATTCCGCTTTTACCTTGGCTCGCTCTTTCTCGGCAATGTTCATCTTCGCCATCAAAGCTGAAGCAACTGGATTCGGTTGATTAAGAAAATCTCGCCAATTTAATCGATTTAACTGCACTACCTGATAGTTAAATTCTAAGACTTTTAAATCAGGAAAATCGACTACATATTGACTAATCGCTGCTCTTTTTGGCTTTGAATAAGAAAAAATTACAATCGGATAAATCGGTAAGACAAATTTCTCATGAAAGCGAGCAAAATAAGTAAACATTCGCCGGTTAAACCACTTTCGGGAACTTTCCTGCGCCTCCAGATGAATCAGAAAAAAAGATTCTTTTCCTCGAAACTTAACTTGTGCGACTAAATCGCTTTCATACCTTTCTCCTTCCGTGACATCGGTGAATACTTCTTTGTCTAAAAAAGTAATCGATTCCCTATCTAAATAATCTATCAATTGAGGAAAAAATAACTCAATAAATTCGACAAAAAAGGTGGAGATTAACTCCTTAAATAAGCGGTCATGGTCAATATTATTAGTCATGTAATATCATCTTAACTAATCTGAGCGATGAATGACTACTCTTCTCGATTGTATTCTGAAAAGTCGGTTTTGGCAACGGATTGTTATGACCTCACCCCCTTAACCGACAGCGATTGCCAAATTCGCCCAAAATCCATCAGATTGAGCAAAATCGAACAAACTATCGTAAACAGCAGGAAAAATCGGCAACAGCGTAGAAGTCATGACATTAACTGCAAAGGTTTACTGCTAACAGTTTTAGGCCAACAATCCCCAATTTTTCAAGGTTGCTATCACAAAAATTAACATTTATTACAAGAAAACGGGTTTCTCGAAGAAACCCGTTTTCTAAATATTTTCTCGAAGAAACCCGTTTTCTAAATAAAGGCAATCACTCTCCCCAATTGATAATTCATAATTCCCCTTTCCTCTCTCCCTTCTCCCCAATTGATAATTCATAATTCCCCGCTCCCTTGTCCCGTATCATACTTTGTGCTTTTTGTCAAAAAAACTTTTTTTTTGCAATAAAACTACACAAAAAAAAGATCATCGTTGTGGGCGAAATTGACTGATTTACCCGTCTTAATTAGAATCATCTTCTAGGTGTGGCAAGGGTTTTAACCATTGCTGCCCAAAAAAGCACAGAATAGCCCATTATGAAATTCTATCAAATCGCTGTAACCATGATAACGTCGTTGTTAAATAAAAATCTTTCTCAATTAATTTTTAAGAATTTATAAATATTGCGAAATGTTAATTTAAATATTCTCAAGTTTTTGCAGTCAATAAATAATTTTTGCTTATCTTTGTCAGAAAATAGAACTTCTGCAAAAATCCAACATCTACCATGGGGTTAGGAGTCTCCGAGTCAGGAGTCAGAAGTCAGGAGATTATTTTATTTATTCTCCCCACACCCCACACCCTACACCCTACACCCCACACCCCATACCCCACTTATTCAACAAACATGAAAGAATCGTGGCGAGAACGTCTGAATATCTCTCGAATAGCGATTAATGCCCCGAGGTTAACCATTGCTTTCTGGTTAGCGGTGGCTATGGCGGGAATTTTGGCTTTTAGTTCCCTAAAATACGCTCTTTTCCCCGATATCAGCTTTCCAGTCGTAATAATTAACGCTCAAGCGGATTTAGCTACTGCTATCACCACGGAACAGCAATTAACTAAACCCCTAGAAAATCCTCTTTTCTCTCTCCCCGGTCGTCGTGATATTTCTTCGACTACTGCCCCCGGACAGTCAGTAATCAGCGTTTTCTTTAAAATTGGCACAAATTTAGACAAGGCCACCGCAGCAGTTAAACAGGCTATCTCGCAAGTCCCTTTACCCCCTCAAGCTACCACAGAAGTTATCCCCGTTGATTTAAATGAGTCGGCAACAGTCACCTATGCGCTGGTGAGTGAGCAGAAAAATCTAGAAGAATTAAGCCAAATCGCCCAAGATAATTTAATTCCGCCCTTAAAAGCTCTCCCAGGTACGGCTAAAGTTAATTTACTCGGTCAAGGTACAGTTAGGGAAGATAATCCCCATAAAAGCTTAACCCGACCATTACCCACGCTGGTACGCTTTAATGGCCAAGAAGCAATCGCAGTGCAGGTAATCAAAAAAGGTGCCGCCAATAGTCTCGATCTGGCCGCTCAAGCAGAAAAACTGGTTAAAGACATAGCACAAAAACTGCCCGATGTCAAGATAATTTTAGCTGAAACCCAAGCGGAATATATTCGCGCTGCCCTACAAGGCACGATCGATGATTTACTTTTGGCAGTTTTGCTGTCGGTGCTGGTGATCTTGATATTTTTAGGCAGTTTCGCCGCTACGGTCATTTCTGCTCTGGTTATCCCCCTATCTCTTTTGGGGACTTTCATTATCATGGCCATCTATGGGTTTAATCTGGAAACCCTGACGCTGCTGGCTCTCGCTTTAGTGATTGGCATTGTCGTGGATGATGCGATTGTTGATGTGGAGAATATTTCCCGTTTAATCGATGCGGGGGAAACCCCGAAAAATGCGGCACTCAAGGGGACAAGGGAGATCGGATTAGCTGTCACCGCCTCCACTTTAACCATTGTTGCCGTGTTCATACCCGTGGCTTTTATGGGGGGTGCGGTGGGGCAGTTTTTCCAACCCTTCGGTTTAACTGTCTCGGCTGCGGTGATTTTTTCCCTGTTGGTCGCCCGAACTTTATCGCCCGTTTTGGCAGTATATTGGCTGAAACCGCAGTCACGGGCAAAAATGACGAAACAAAAGCGACCGATTGAAAACGCCTATCGACGGCTCTTAAACTGGTCATTACGTCATCGTTTGCTGGTCATTGCTATTGCCCTAATTACCTTTTTGGCGGGTATTGCCCTGATTCCTTTTATTTCTAGGGGATTTATTCCCCGACTCGATCGCGGCGAGTTTAATCTGGTTTATACTTCTCCTTTGCCGAAAATAACGCAAATTAGTCCTAATAAACCGACCGCTAAGAGTTCTAGCGATAGTTTCGCTTGGATTTCTCAGTTAGCGAGTTCTCCCGAAAGTTTTCTTTTGCGTCGCACTATCCGCGATGGCAGCAAATTAGAAGCGCCGATTTTGCAGGATGGGGAAGTGGAATCGACTTTTATGATCGCCGGTTTACGGGGTGAGCCGAATCGGGGCAAAATTCACGTTACACTGAAGAGCGATCGTAAATCTCACACCAGTGCCGTGCAGCAACGGATTCGGCAAATTTTACCGCCAATTAGAGGGGTGAATGTCAGTGTCGAGGACATTCCTTTTGTGCAGACGGAAGCGGAAAAGCCGATCCAAATTGCGATTAAAAGCGATGATTTCAAGCTATTGCGCGATAGTGCCGAGAAATTGCGGGTTGAGGCTGCTAAAATCGCCGGTTTAAAGGATATTTCCCTATCATCTAGATTAAATGAGCGGGGGGATTTTTTGGCGATCGAGCGTTTAAATGGTCAACAGGCGATTTTTCTCAGTGCTAATCTTAGTCCCGATTTAGGATTAGAAGATGCGGCGATTAAAATTGAAGGGATTCCTTTACCGGAAGGGATAACTTTACAGCGTTGGGGTACTTCTTCTCAAAGTAGCGATGTTTTGGGCAGTTTTGGTCGCACTTTAATCCTAGCGACAATTTTAATGTTAGGAGTTTTATGGCTATTATTCAGAAGACTGCTAGAAACTATCGTCATCGCTTTATGTTTACCTTTAGCGATTGTGGGGGCAATGTTGGGGTTATTGGTAACGGGTAGTGAGTTTAGTATGATTTCTCTGATCGGGTTTATTTTCCTCTTGGGATTACTGGATAAAAACGCTGTGTTATTGCTGGATTATACTAACCAATTGCGTCAACAGGGTTGGAGTCGGGAGGAAGCGGTTTTAGAAACGGGAATGATTAGGTTAAGACCGATTTTAATGACCACTTGTTCGACAATTTTAGGCATGATTCCGATCGCTTTGGGATTGGGTACCGGTGCGGAATTGCGACAACCCATGGCGATGGTAATTGTGGGAGGTTTAGTCACTTCTTCCCTGTTGAGTTTAATTGTTGTGCCTGTGTTATATCTAAGTTTAGAGGATGTTTGGAACCAGATTAAAGCCGGTCAAAAGTAGCTAGTTTTACCGTCGCTTTAGTTAGGGTTGGGTGCATCCCACATTTGCAGAAATACCGACAATCAGCAATTATCAGTGACTCTTAAATTAGTATAAAAATATGAACAATCGCGTGTAAGCATCCCACCGAAAAGCTAATGCGCGGGGGGTTTGGGGGCGGCGCCACGCCCCCAACGGGGGGTTTGGGGGGTAGAACCCCCCAAAAGCTTGGATTGAGTAATAAAACCGAAAGTAACCCCCAATTTTAGGAGAAAGTTTCCCCTGAAAAATCCCAAATTAGTAGATTTACAAAAATGAGATGCACCCTTATGGTTACCCTGTCACCCTGTCCCCACTAAAAACTTTTTGCCACAAACCCTAGTTATTGTTTTGGCTTCTGATTACTATAGAGTCGTTTGAATTCTTTTTGTTGTTGATTATGATCGACAATTGGCTCAGGATAACCGCAACGATGTCTTTCTAAACGGGGGATTTTCCCAGTTACTAAATATTCCGTATCTACGGAAGCTAATTCCGGCAGCCATTGACGAATATATTCCCCTTCCGGATCGAATTTTTGTGTCTGACTAGCGGGGTTAAAAATTCTTAAAGGTTTCGGATCCATGCCACTAGAGGCACTCCACTGCCAACCACCATTATTAGCGGCTAAATCGCCATCAAAAAGTTTCTGCATGAAGTATTTTTCGCCTTTTTGCCAGTTAATAATTAAATCTTTGGTTAAAAAACTCGCCACAATCATGCGACAACGATTGTGCATCCATCCCGTTTCATTTAATTGTCGCATCGCCGCATCAACGATCGGATAGCCGGTTTTTCCCTGGCACCAAGCTTGAAAATGTTCTTCGTTATCCTGCCAAGGAAAATGACGAAATTCTTTTCTATAAGCACCGACCGCCAATTCTGGGAAAAAATAGAGACAATGCTGGTAAAATTCCCGCCAAGCTAACTCTTGCTGCCAAGTGATAATACTATTTTTTGCTTCCTGGGCCCGGCAATTTTCTAATAACTCTAGGGTTGCCGTCCAAATCGTGCGAATGCCAATCGCCCCAAATTTTAAAGCAGCACTCAAGCGCGAGGTGCCATCGAAAGCGGGGAAGTTACGATCTTCTTGATAATTGTTAATAACCCCTTGACAAAATTCTTCTAATCTGCTATCGGCGGCTTTTTCTCCGGGGGTGAGGGGTAAGGGGTTTTGCCAGGTAAAACCTAAATTTTCTAGGGTTGGTAAATTAATAGTTTCTGTGAGTTTCTCCCCCTCATTTTCGTCTAATCCTTGCAGGTTTTCTAGGGTTTTGGGGCGGGCTTTGGCTAATTGGCTCCAATTTTTCCAAAAAGGAGTATATACGGTGTAGGGGCTTTTTGAGAGGGTGAGGACTTGTCCTGGAGCGTGGAGAAGTTGATCCCAGAATGTTTCTACTTCAATTCCTTTTGTTTGTAAAGCGGCGATTACCTGTTGATCCCGTTGACGCGCGTAGGGTTCGATATCGAGGTTAAAAAAAACTGCTTTTGCCGATAAATTGCCGGCTAAGTTGACGAGTGTTTGACTGGGGTTGCCGCGAATAATCACTAATTGACTACCTTTTTGGCGATAATTTTTTTCTAATTCCTCTAGACAACCGAGCAGATAGGCAACTCTAGCAGGGGCGATATCATCCCCTTCTAAAATAGCAGGATCGAGGCAGAAAACCCCGATGATTTTCGGACTACGCTCCCTAGCTTTACTCAGTCCAATATTATCCGAGAGACGTAAATCGCGACGATGCCAGAAAAGGATTAGGTTTGACATAAAGTAAGGTGATGAGAAGATTATCAGGGGCGAGATTATTAGGGTACAGTTAAGAACAAATTCAAGTCAAAAATACTCTTTCTGTCATTATAGGACAGTGGATCAAGAATAATTGTCTAATTGGGTGCATCTCATTTTTGTAAATCTACTGAGTTGGGATTTTTAAAGGGAAACTATCTTCTAAAGTTGGTCATTACTTCCGATTTTATCATTCAATGCAAGCCTTTGGGGGGTTCTACCCCCCAAACCCACCGTCGGGGGTAGGGCTGTTTCATTCTCCCATCAGAATATCAAAAGTAAAAGCGATCACAGTCAGATAAAATGAGGGTAATGATTCGGTAGTAGTGCCGTAGCCCTCTTGCTTATCTGGTATGAATTGTGTAAAATATTTATTAATAAAAATAATTGGAACCCGATCAGTCTTTAAACCTCTAGCTTGAACATGACTTTTCTGATAAATATCTTTTTCTGGCTCCTGTCTGGCTTACTCAAATATCAGTCTAGCACCGAACAAAATCCCCCCCTAGTTCACCTCTATTCCCCTGTCCTAATTGTGGTTCTCACCATACTATCAAGAATGGTTCTATTCATAATGGAAAACCCAAACGTCAATGTAAAGAATGTGGTCACTGAGCCTTTACATTGAGCTTTTACATTGAGCTTTTACATTGAGCTTTTACATTGAGCTTGTCGAAATGTGTCGAAATGTGTCGAAGTGTGCTGAATTTAATCCCATGTATAGACGAGAATTACTGCAATTTATAGGCTCTCATGCTCTTTTTGGGGCTATTAATCCAGAATTTACTTGGAATTATCAAAATATTGACCATTGGGGCGAATTATCAACGAATTATCGCCTCTGCACCACGGGAAAGCAACAAACACCGATCGATCTGAGTATAGTGACTGAAAAAGAGCTATACCAACCCACCTTTAATTATCGTCCTATACCCCTAAAAATTCGCCATAACGGTCATACAATCTTGGTTCAGACCGAAAAAGTTGGAAACATGAGTTTTCACGGCGAAAACTGGGATTTATTGCAGTTCCATTTTCATCACCCCAGCGAACATCAGATTAAAGGTCAGTCTTTCCCTCTAGAAATTCATTTAGTGCATCGAAATGGGAAGGGAAATTTAGCGGTTGTGGGCATCTTAGCCGAAATTGGTGCTTTTAATCCCTATTTACAAACCATTTGGGATTATTTGCCCCAAGAACCTTCTCCTGAAATGATTATCCCCGATACTTGGGTCAATGTCGGGCTTTTACTGCCGGAAAATAGCGGTTTCTATGAATATCAGGGGTCTTTGTCCACTCCTCCCTGTAGCGAGGATGTTCTCTGGTTAGTCTGGCAAAATACGATCAAAATTTCTCCCCAACAACTGCAACAATTGGCCGCAATTTTGCCCCGTAATGCGAGGAATATTCAACCCTTAAACGGGCGATCTATCCTGCATTCTTAGGCGAAATTGTCGGCATTTTGGCTAATTTAGATAATTTTATTAACTTTTAGACCAAAAATGGTAAATAACTCAGGAATGCGCTCAATAACTAAAGCTTCGGTCGCTGTCCAGTCACTTTCTTTAGTGGCTAAAACCCCCAGAACACTCAGAGGAACCTGTAGAAATAGGTGACTTAAGAGGAGAGCGATCGCAGCAATGACTAAACCTAAAAGCCGCCATTGGGGGAGATAGGCGGCCACGGCAGCCGCTAGAGGGGCAAAATTATAGATAGGCCAAGCGATGAGAATTAAGAGGACGACTCCCAAAAGAGTCAGAAGACGATGGCGAGGACGTTGAAAAAGAGAGAGAATTTTTAACTGTTCGGGGGTGAGTTGACTCGGTTTCAGGGCGACCAACAAAAGACTAAAGATATCAAAAGGTTTTGTCCACTGCATCCAAAAGACGGGAATAATAGCGATCGCTCCCAGAAATAGCCATTCTAGCCAAAGAAAAGGCAAGGGATCACCCACAGCTAAACCAATCCAAGCGATTTGTAAAAAGATTGGCAAAGCCGCTAACCCTGCCAGATGAATCCACAAAAAAGGTTCTGATTTCATAGAGGGAAATGAGAATTATAAATTATAAATTATGAATTATGAATTATGAAGTGGGGAGATGGGGGAGTGGGGGAGTGGGGGAATTATGACTGATAACTGATAACTGATAACTGACTCCCGACTCCCGACGGTTCAAGTGTAATTAACTGGATAAAGTGCGACGTTTCATGACCATTTCGTAGGCTTCGATAATGTCGCCTTCTTTCCAGTCATTGAATTTAGAAACACCGACACCGCACTCGAAACCGGTGGCCACTTCTCGGGCATCTTCCTTCATCCGTTTGAGGGAATCAAGAACCCCCTGATAAACAATTTCCTTGCCGCGACGCACGCGCAGGAAGCGATTCCGCACCAGTTTACCGGATTGGACATAACAACCGGCCACGGCCCCACGACCGACGGTGAAGACGGCCCGCACTTCGGCAAAACCGAGGTGTTCTTCCACTTCTTCGGGGTCGAGAAGACCTTCCATCGCCCCTTGAATATCATCGAGAAGCTTGTAGATGATATTGTAATCGCGGATATCAACTCCTTCCCGATCGGCGGATGCGCGCGCACCACTGGCAAGGGTGGTATTAAAGCCTACCACCACCGCACCACTAGCGGCGGCCAGATCCACATCGGTTTCGGTGATTTCCCCCGGAGAGGCGAGGAGAACCCGAATCTGCACTTCGTTTTGGGGTAACTGTTTGAGCGCACCGAGGATAGCCTCAACGGAACCTTGCACATCTGCCTTGAGGATAAGATTAAGTTCCTTGAGTTGTCCTTCTTGAGCTTGGATAGAGAGGGTGCTAAGGCTAACGCGACGGGAGGAGAGGGCCTGTTGTAAACGGGTGTTGCGTTGTTCGATCGCCCGTTGATCAGCGATTGATCGGGCCTCTTTTTCACTTTCATAGACATCGAACTCATCGCCGGCGGCCGGAACATCACTAAGACCGAGGATTTCCACGGCAAAGGAGGGGGTGGCCGCTTCGACTTTTTGACCGCGATCATCGATCATCGCCCGAATTTTGCCGAAAACGGAACCAGCGACGATGCTATCACCGACGCGGAGAGTGCCATTCTGGACGAGCAGGGTAGCCACGGGACCTTTGGTGCGATCGAGGTTAGCTTCGATCACGGTTCCCTTGGCCAAGCGATCGGGGTTAGCAACCAGTTCCTCTACTTCTGCCACCAAGAGAATCATTTCCAGCAGATTATCGAGATTTTCCCCCCGCAGGGCGCTAACGGGAACCATGATCGTCTCACCGCCCCAATCTTCGGCCACCAGTCCCTGTTCGGTCAATTCCTGTTTAATCCGGTCGGGGTTAGCCGAGGGTTTATCGACTTTGTTAATCGCCACCACGATGGGGACTTCGGCAGCCCTGGCGTGACTAATTGCCTCTTTCGTTTGGGGTTGTACACCATCATCGGCGGCCACCACCAGCACCGCTATATCGGTGACTCTCGCCCCACGGGCCCGCATGGCGGTAAAAGCTTCGTGGCCGGGGGTATCCAAAAAGACAATCTGTTCCGGTTTGCCGTTATGTTCCACATCGACGTGGTAAGCGCCGATGTGCTGGGTGATGCCGCCGGCTTCTCCTTGGGCGACTTTGGTTTTGCGGATCGAGTCGAGGAGGGTGGTTTTACCGTGGTCAACGTGACCCATAATGGTGACTACGGGGGGACGACGCTGGAGACTTTCCCAGTCGGAGACATCGATCATCTCCGTGGTTTTGATCGCCGCCGACTGGGTGCTGGGGGTTTCCACGGTCATCTCGAAGTCCCTGGCGATCATTTCGATCGTGTCCACGTCGAGAGTTTGGGTGATATTAACCGCCATCCCTTTAAAAAATAGGGTTCTGATGATCTCAGTTTCGGGGACTTTCATCAATTCCGAGAGGTCGCGCACGGTAAGACTGCCGGTGATGACGATGCTTTCCGGGCGTTTTTCCTCTTGGGGTTCTTGACGCTCGCTTTTCGGGCTGCCGGTGTGGGCGGTTGGTTTACTGGGCCGCTTAACTTTGACTGCTGTTGGGGTGCCAGGGGTGGCAGCTTTAGCGCTGGGCGGTTTGGGGGGACGAGCGGTGGAAAGGGTAAAACTGGGGCTATTGATTAACCCGGATAGTTCCGATTCTAGATCATCGTCATCTTCAAAGAGAGCTTGGGTGCGGCGTTTGTTTTTGCCAGCAGTTTTGGCGGTTTTGGCCGCTTTTTTCTCTTCTTCTTCTTCTTCTTCCCAGCTAGATTTTTTGGCCATGCGAAGGGGCATGGTCGGTCGTTTGAGTTTTTTGGGCCCGTCTGCTCCGAGCAATCCGGTATCTGTATCGATTTCTGTGCCATCAACACCGGATTTCTTGGTGGTGTCGGTTTCTTCCTCGCCAGTAGCCGAGATTTTAGCGGGCATACCGGGGCGAACCGGGCGCTTCAATTCCACCGTCTCCCGCACTTCTCTAGCTGGTTCCGCCAGTTTCGGGCTTTTTCCGTCGGGTTTGCGGTTGAGGGTCGGTTTTTCTGGTTTAGCCAAGCTAACCCTGCGCTCAGGACTAGGGGCGTTTTCACTCTCGCCGCGCTCGCGTTTTTCTCCCCGCGGCCTGTCGTTACTGCCGGCGGCATTTTTAGATCGGGGTTCTGGCCGGCCCGAGGCGATGCCCGGGCGTGGTTTCGGGGTGAGGGAGGGTCGATTAGGTGGGGCGATTAAGCTGGGGGATACTTCTGGCACTAGCGGGGTTTCGGTCGGGGTTTCTTTAACACTGGCGGACTGAGATGGCATCTGTGCAGCGGTGGGGGGAGTTTTTTCGGCTGCACCGTCGCGCCCTGGGGCAGCAACGAGGGGTTTAACTGGGGGACGGGGAGGACTGATTAAAGTCGGTTTAGCTGAGGAACCGGCAGGTCCGGGATAGATTTCCCCTTCTTCGCCAGTTTCGGGGCGGTTGTGTTTATGCAGGGCTAAAATCTTTTGTTTTTTTTCTTCGGCAGGACTAACCGATTCTCGCTGACCCGTACTATTTTTACTGGTACTCGAAACAACTCCCTTCGCAGCAATTGCCTTGATGCGTTGGGCATCCTCTTCGCTGATCGTGCTACTGTGGCTCTTGTACTCGATGTTCAACTGGTCACAGATGTCCAAAATGTCTTTGTTGTCTAGATTCAATTCTTTTGATAAATCGTAAATTCTGACTTTCGCGTTACTCATCCATTATCCCCCGGCTAAAGTGTTAGTGATCCTATAAGTTGGCTGATTTTTTGATCCTGTCAGGACTGCCCCCTTTCCATGGTAACGATTTTGTGGCTATGATCGTCAATTTTAATCCTGATTTGGACGACCTTGTTTGGCAGTCCCGAGGCGCTCTTGCAAGGATTCATAGAGCGTTTCGGGAATATTGGCTTTTAGGGCCCGTCCGAGACGATTTTTTTGCCGGGCCAGTTGTAGGCAATTAGGTTGCGGACAGATATAGGCAGCCCTTCCCATGCCTTGATCTAATTGTATCTGTCCAGACGGGTGTAGTCGGACAATTCGCCAAAAGGATTCCTTCGGGGCGAAGAGACGGCAGCTAATACAGCGTCGATAATTGACGAAGGGGTTCATTCTTGGTCTAAATCCTGCGCTTCTGGGTCGGTTTCATCGGTTTTTACCTCTTGTTCTCCTTTATACAGGGCGATATCCTTAATATCGATTTTCCAGCCCGTCAGACGGGCGGCTAAACGCACGTTCTGCCCTTCTTTGCCAATCGCTAAACTTAATTGATCCTGGGCCACCAGTACCAATGCTTGTCTTTCTTCGGCATTAGTGAACAAAACTTGGTCAATACGGGCGGGACTAAGGGCATTGGCGATGTAGGTGGCGGGATCTGGAGACCAGCGAATCACGTCGATTTTTTCGCCCCGCAATTCGTTCACCACGGCTTGAATCCGCGAACCTCTGGCCCCAATACAGGCCCCAACCGGATCCACGTCTCTTTCTAGGGTATCGACGGCGATTTTTGTCCGCGAACCAACGTGACGGGAGGGGGGATTAGCTTCCCGAGCGACGGCGACAATACGCACGATTTCCTCCTCGATTTCGGGAACTTCGTTGGCGAACAAATATACTACCAAGCCTGCCGCCGCTCTGGAAACAATTAATTGCGGGCCGCGTTGAGAACCTTCCAAGACTTTTTTGAGCAGAACTTTAAAGGTGGCGTTGGCGCGATAGTTATCGTTGGGCAGCTGTTCCCGTTTGGGTAGTTCTGCTTCCACTTCCGGTTGACCGTAGGTACTTTGTACCATGACAATGGCGGCCTGTCTTTCAAAACGGACGACTCGGGCTTGTAAAACGGTTCCTTCCAGATCTTGGAACTCCTCTTGAATCATTTTGCGTTGGTTATCCCGCAGTTTTTGCAGTAAAACCTGTTTAGTTTGAATCGCCGCCATGCGACCAAATTCTCTTTGGTCGGGGGTGACATCAAGAACTACTTCATCCCCTAATTGGGCTTCATCGGCCACTTCCTGCACCTCTTTGAGACCGATGTGATGGTCGGGATTGGTCACTTCTTCCACAATAGTTTTAGTAGAAAGGATGCGAAACCCTTCTTCTTCTACGTCTAATTCCACATCAAAGTTATTGAAATAATCTTCATGAAATTGAGCGGCTTTTTCTAAACTTTGGGCGCGTCGATAACGTTCGTAACCCTTGATCAGGGCTTCACGCAAGGCTTCCTGTACGGCATTTTTGGGCAGATTATGTCGTTGGCTAATTTCTTCGAGCATTATTTTTAAACCGGGCAAATTAACGGTAGCCATAATTATTTTTTCTCCTTACTTTTGAGTTATTAGTTTTTTAGCTATTAGCCTTGTATCAGTTATCAGTTATCAGTTATCAGATGTAAGTTATCAGTTATCAGATGTAAGTTTTAAGTTAATCAGTTAGTTATAGCGTTTCCTGTTCGCAAGAAGTACATTGTCGATGGTGAAAAGCTTAATCAGCAAAGGTTTAACTGTACCACACAGGTGTGAGAAACGCTATAGTTATTTATCTTCATCCTTATCCCTGTTTACTGTTTACTGTTTACTGTTTACTGTTTACTGATTACTGATGATCCCGCTGCTCATCTAAACGGACGCTGATTACAGTAGTGCGATCGATGGTCAGGGCGCGACCCTTTTGGTTAAGATAAATAGATTGCTCATCTCTACCTTGCAGTTTTCCGCGCCATTCTTTTGGTTTTCCCTGGCTATCTTGGCCGGTAATGATGACGGGAAAACCTTTAAAAGACTGAAATTCACGCTCACTGCTCAGTTGTCGAGAAATGCCGGGGCTAGATATTTCCAAAACGTAGGCACCGGGTAAGATTTCTTGACTGTCGAGGGCGGTTTCTAAAGACCGACTCATCTGCTCACAGTCCTCTAAACCAGTATCTCCCGCAAGATTGCGAATATCAACGCGCAGGACGGGAGGCCTTTTATTGGTTTGGAAAACGATATCGACCACTTCTAGCCCCAAGTTTTCAGCGATAGGGGTGGCTAGGTGCAGCAGGTCGGGGATGAGCGGATGGGTCATGATTTAGACAATAAAAAAAGCGGGCGAAACCCACTTCCCTAAACTGTTAGTGATTGGGATAGGCAGTTGTTAGACCACCTAGCTGAATACAGTATAGCAAAAAACCGTCATCACTATTTGCCCTCAGGGTCTTGCCGGGGAAAAACAGAACAGTGGTCACGATCGAGTCGATCTGTCACAATGAATACAGGGTAACTAGATATAGAGTCAATTATGGATCAAAAATCTCCACTCACCGTAGTTAGAGCCAAGTCAGCTAAGAATCGTGGTCATCGGCCAGTATGGAAAGGGATTGTCAGCACTTGGATGATTCTGCAAACCTTTGGCCATGTCAATCCTGCTTGGAGTCAAAAAAAACCAAATACCCTCACCTACGGTGAATTGTTAGAGAAAATCGAGCAAGGCAAGGTAAAAAAGGTGGAAATCAATCCTTCTTTGCAGCAGGCAGCAGTTACCCTCGTCGGTCAAACGGATAAGGATACCCCGAAAGAAGTTAATTTATTTGACCAAAATCCCGAATTAATCAAGAAACTCGATGCTAAAAAAATTGAGTATGGTATTCTCCCCACCACTGACAATTCGGCCTTGATCAATGTTCTCACTAACCTGTTAGTGATTATTATCGTCTTGGGATTATTGGTGTTTATTATCCGTCGTTCTGCCAATGCTTCCGGTCAAGCGATGAACTTCGGTAAATCAAGGGCGCGGTTTCAGATGGAGGCGAAAACTGGCATAGAATTCAATGATGTGGCCGGTGTGGATGAGGCCAAGGAAGATCTAGAGGAAGTGGTAACATTCCTCAAACAACCGGAAAAATTTACGGCTATTGGTGCGAAAATCCCCAAAGGAGTCCTGTTAATTGGTCCTCCGGGGACGGGAAAAACTTTATTGGCTAAAGCGATCGCAGGAGAGGCGGGAGTACCTTTTTTCAGCATCTCCGGGTCGGAATTTGTGGAGATGTTCGTCGGGGTTGGTGCGTCGCGAGTGCGAGATTTGTTCCGAAAAGCCCAGGAAAATGCCCCTTGTTTGGTTTTTATCGATGAAATTGATGCCGTTGGTCGTCAACGAGGGATCGGTTATGGGGGAGGTAATGATGAACGGGAACAAACCCTGAACCAATTATTGACGGAAATGGACGGTTTTGAGGTCAATACTGGCATTATCGTCATTGCCGCCACCAACAGGCCTGATGTTTTGGATTCGGCCCTGCTGCGTCCGGGTCGTTTTGACCGACAGGTGGTGGTGGATTATCCAGATTCTAAGGGACGTTTGGCCATTTTGGAGGTCCATTCTCGCGATAAAAAGGTGGCTGCTGATGTGGCTCTGGAGGCGATCGCCCGGCGCACCCCCGGTTTTACCGGGGCAGATTTGGCTAATATGCTCAACGAAGCGGCGATTTTTACTGCCAGACGGCGCAAAGAGGCGATTACGATGGAGGAGGTCAACGATGCGATTGATCGGATTGTGGCCGGTATGGAAGGGCGTGCTTTAGTGGATAGTAAAGCCAAGCGTTTGATCGCCTATCATGAAGTTGGCCATGCGATTGTCGGTACTCTCTGTCCTGGCCACGATCAAGTGGAAAAAGTCACCCTGATTCCCCGGGGTCAAGCGCAGGGGTTAACTTGGTTCACTCCCGATGAAGAACAGGGTTTAACCAGTCGTTCCCAGTTGTTGGCCCGAATTGCGGGATTATTAGGGGGACGGGTGGCGGAGGAATGTGTCTTCGGTGAGGATGAAGTGACCACCGGTGCCGGTAATGATATTGAAAAAATTACCTATCTGGCCCGACAGATGGTAACGCGTCTGGGAATGTCGGAATTGGGATTGATTGCCCTAGAGGAGGATGGTAATTCCTATCTCGGTGGTGCTGGCGCTGGTTATCATGCCGACCATTCTTTCGCGATGATGGCAAAAATTGATGCACAAGTGCGGGAACTTGTCAAGCAATGCCACGATTTAGCAACAAAACTTATCCTTGACAATCGTATGGCGATTGATCGCTTGGTGGAGATACTGATTGAACAGGAAACCATTGACGGCGACGAATTCCGGCGTTTATTGAGGGAATTTCAGCAACAAGCGGATCGGTCAATGGTGACTATGGTTTAATTTGCCCTTCGTCTCCTTGCTTCATTCAGTGGTTAGGAGACGATTTCAGCCAAAAATCTGCTAATCAGTCGGACAAAGCCAGAATTAACGACTAACATTGTGAGCGGGGATTTTACTCATGGAATGACCGTTATGATTGCCTTTGGTGGAAGCAATAATATTAGCTTCTAAAGCTGAATTGATCTCGGCCAACATTTCTAGATTGAAACGATAGCCGACGTTGCGGACGGTTTGAATTAAATTAGGTTGTCTGGGATCGGTTTCGATTTTTTTCCGCAGAGAGAGAACATGAGTATCAATTGTCCGGGGGTTATCGATTTCCTCGGGCCAAGCGCGACGCAGTAAATCGGCTCTTGATAGGGGTGTTCCCTCCGCTTGGGCTAAAACGTAGAGTAGGCTAAATTCTTGGGGCGTTAATTCGATATACTCCCCGCGAAATTGTACCCGTCTTTGGGCTAAATCTATTTTTAATTGTCCATAATCCAAGTGTAGGGGAGCAGCCCTACCGCCTAAACGACGGGTTAACACTTCTACCCTAGCCATAAATTCTTGCATTCCAAAGGGCTTTTTCAGGTAGTCGTCGGCCCCGGCTTTTAAACCATTGACCACATCTTTTTCGCCATTGCGGGCCGAGAGAATCAGTATTAGAGAATGTTTTTGTTGATAAAGCCAACGGCAGAGTTCGATTCCATCCCCGTCGGGTAAGTCGGAATCGATAATTGCTAAGGTTGGTTGACGGTGAAGGAAAGCTTGACGCGCACTTTGCAGGTTTGCTGATTGATTGACCAAATAGCCGGCCTGTTGCAGATGCCAAGCTAATAGCGATCGCAAGTGCGGGTTGCCCTCAACAATAGAAATATGGATCGATACCACTTGAGTTTCTGCCCCATTACTGCACAGATTGACACATTGTCAGGGTATCAGAATTAATGTCAAGATGTTGTAACAATCGTAACATTCGTCAGCCGTCAGCTTTTTAGCTATCAAGCATCGGTGGTCGGTGGTCGATGGCAAATTAGGTTACATTTCATCTTTGTATCGTTGACAATTAAAATTAAATGGAATTAAGCGATCGCATCCTCTTGGTGGATGATGTACCAGAAAATCTCTTACTCACTGAAGTTAACTCAACACTAACCTTGTTTGAGAACACTGGTAGGCAATTCCCGCCCATGGTTAATTAAGAAAAATAAACTGTAGTGAAATATACGGTTTTGACCTGTTCTAATGGGGATAGATAGGGGAAAAAAAATCATGTCGAAATCACTCTTTACCGATGCCAGCAGTCGCTTAGAACGGGCCCTTAAGTATGTCTCCATTTCCGATGATGCGATCGAGCGGTTAAAATATCCCAAAGCTAGTCTTAGCGTCTCCATACCCGTCCGTATGGACAACGGCACTTTAAGAATCTTCCAAGGCTACCGCGTCCGCTACGATGACACCCGCGGCCCCGGCAAGGGGGGTGTGCGCTATCATCCCAACGTCAGCATTGATGAGGTGCAGTCCCTGGCCTTTTGGATGACCTTTAAATGCGCCCTGCTGGATTTGCCCTTTGGTGGGGCTAAGGGCGGCATTACCCTAAATCCGAAAGAATTGTCAAAAGCCGAGTTAGAACGCCTTAGCCGGGGCTATATCGAGGGTATAGCCGACTTTATCGGTCCCGATGTCGATATTCTTGCCCCCGATGTCTATACCAACGAGATGATCATGGGTTGGATGATGGACCAGTACAGCATCATTCAGCGTAAAATTAGTCCGGCGGTGGTGACGGGGAAACCTTTAACCATGGGAGGCAGTCGCGGCCGCGATACGGCGACGGGAACGGGGGCTTTTCATGTTATTAACTCTCTTTTGCCGAAATTAGATAAAAAACCCGCTAATACTACCGTAGCCGTCCAAGGATTCGGTAACGCTGGGGCTGTAGTAGCGGATCTCCTCGCCAAAGCCGGTTATCAAGTGGTGGCGGTAAGTGATTCCCAGGGCGGCATTTATCGGGAAAAAGGCCTAGATATTGCCAGTATTCGTGAGTATAAACAGGAACATCGCGGAATTACTGCTATTTACTGTGAGGGTACTGTGTGTAATATCGTAGAACACGAGGCGATTAGTAATGAGGAATTATTAGCCCTAGATGTGGATGTTTTGATTCCGGCTGCCCTAGAAAACCAAATTACCGCCGAAAATGCCGATCGCGTGCGGGCGAAATATATCTTTGAAGTAGCCAACGGTCCGACTACCTCGGAAGCCGATCGCATTTTAGACTCAAAAGGGATTCTCGTTTTCCCCGATATTTTGGTTAACGCCGGTGGGGTAACGGTGAGTTATTTTGAATGGGTGCAAAATCGCAGCGGTCTTTATTGGCGATTAAACGAGATAAATGAGCGCTTAAAAGAAAGAATGGTGACAGAAGCGGAAAAAGTCTGGTCTTTCGCCCAGGAATTCGATATATCTCTGCGTACCGCCGCCTACGCCCACGCTATTGATCGTCTCGGTGAAGCCCTAGATGCCAAGGGAACCCGCGACTATTACCAAAATAAGACGAGAGCTTAAGGTCGTCGGTCGTCGGTCGTCAGGAAATAGGGTGATAGGGTTTTGGGGTGATAGGGTGATGAGACAGCTTCCCCACTTCCCCACTTCCCCACACCCTGTCCCCAGGAAAAACTTGTTGCCGCAAACCCTAAATATGGTCGAGCATGATGCCAGTCCAATTATCGTTGCCCTTGTATCATCAACTTTCTCAACCAGAGGTGATTGAATACTTGACCAGCGATGGGTCAGCGGGCTTATCAGCAGAAGAAGTGGCCAGTCGCTACGAAAAATATGGCCCGAATGAACTGCGATTTAAGCCGGGGAAACCAGCTTGGTTGAGATTTTTGGGGCAATTTCATCAGCCACTACTCTATATTCTCCTGCTTGCGGGTACTATTAAGGCATTTTTAGGGTCTTGGACGAATGCCTCGGTGATTTGGGGAGTTACCCTGATCAATGCCATTATTGGCTATGTGCAGGAAGCTAAGGCGGAAGGTGCGATCGCTTCCCTAGCCAAAGCCGTAACCACAGAAGCGACCGTGTTGCGAGAGGGACAAACCCTGCGGATTCCATCTCGGGATTTGGTGCCGGGAGATATCGTTTTATTGGCATCGGGGGATAAAGTACCGGCGGACTTGAGGCTGCTGAAAGTCCGCAATTTGCAGGTGGATGAGTCTGCCCTGACCGGGGAATCCTTGCCCGGGTCAAAAGCGATCGAACCCTTACCCGGGGATACGCCCCTAGCAGAAAGGACAAACATGGCCTACGCAGGGAGTTTCGTTACCTTTGGACAGGGCAAAGGGATCGTTGTCTCTACGGCCAACGCCACCGAAGTGGGGCAGATTTCCCAGTCGATGGAAAGCCGAGTCAGCCTTAGCACACCCCTGACCCGTAAATTTGCCCAATTTAGCCGCACCCTACTCTACGCAATTTTGACCCTAGCAACCTTGACCTTTACCATCGGGTTAGGACGGGGGAAATCTTGGATCGATATGTTTGAAGCTGCCGTTGCCCTCGCAGTGAGTGCGATTCCAGAAGGGCTGCCGGCAGTGGTAACGATTACCTTGGCCATTGGGGTCAACCGCATGGCCCGTCGTCATGCGATTATTCGTAAACTGCCCGCAGTGGAAGCATTGGGGAGTGCGACCGTCATTTGTTCCGACAAAACCGGAACCCTGACCGAAAATCAAATGACTGTACAGTCCATTTATACCGAGGGGCAATATTACGCCGTTAGTGGTGGTGGCTATAGTCCCAAGGGCGAAATTAGTCTGATTACCGATGGCAACCCTGGCAGCCCCTTTGCAGATGAATTACCCCCGGCCCTAGGGGATTGTCTGGTAGCTGGTTTGCTTTGTAATGACTCCGGGCTAAAACAAACGGGAGAAGATTGGTCAGTGGTGGGGGATCCTACGGAAGGGGCGCTGATTGCGGCCGCCGCCAAAGCAGGTCTCAGTCAATTGGGGCTATTGTCTTTAACCCCACGATTGGATGCAATTCCCTTTGAATCTGAGTACCAATACATGGCAACCCTGCATGATGGGATACCTCGTCTGATCTATGTCAAGGGATCGGTTGAGTCGCTGATGCGTCGTTGTTCCCAGATGATCGATCGCTATGGTCAGATGACCGCGCTGAACGCCCAACAGATCGAGCAAGCGGTAGAAACGATGGCAGGGCAGGGTTTACGGGTGCTTGCCTTCGCCAAAAAAGCAGCCGCGACCCATCAGCATTCTATCGACCATGAGGATATCGAAACAGGCTTGGTGTTTCTAGGATTACAGGGCATGATTGACCCGCCTCGTCCAGAGGCGATCGCTGCCGTTCATGCCTGTCAAACTGCCGGGATTCGGGTCAAGATGATTACTGGTGATCATCTTGTCACGGCGCGGGCGACCGCGGAACGGATGGGCATTAAAACGGCAGCACAAGTCTTAGCATTTGAGGGAAAAGAATTAGCGCAAATGGATAATCATCAACTGGCCCAAGCGGTGGTCGATGGATCGGTATTTGCCAGGGTTGCCCCTACCCAAAAACTGCAACTGGTGGAAGTACTCCAGTCTCAAGGGGAAATCGTGGCGATGACCGGCGATGGTGTCAATGATGCGCCGGCTCTCAAGCAGGCCGATATCGGCATTGCCATGGGGAAAGGGGGAACGGAAGTCGCCAGGGAATCTGCTGATATGCTCCTCACTGATGATAACTTTGCCTCGATCAAGGCCGCTGTCGAAGAAGGACGCACCGTTTATCAAAATTTACGCAAAGCGATATCTTTTCTCTTGCCTGTCAATGGTGGCGAATCGATGACGATTCTGATCAGTACCTTACTAGCACGAGATTTACCCATCCTCTCCCTACAAGTACTCTGGTTGAACATGATCAACTCCGTCACGATGACTGTTCCCCTGGCCTTTGAAGCAAAATCCCCCGGCATTATGCAGTCACCACCACGCAATCCCAATGAACCTTTGATCACCAAAAAACTATTGCGCCGAATTTTGGCTGTTTCATTGTTTAACTGGATTCTGATTTTTGGTATGTTTGAGTGGGCTAAATCGACCACAGGAGATATTGCCGTTGCCCGCACAATGGCAATTCAATCCCTTGTGGCAGCACGGGTTATCTATCTGCTCAGTATCAGCCAATTAGGGATGAGCCTAGTGGACTACCTGCGTGGTCAGTCAACCTCGATTACTAATGCACCAATCCTAATTTTGGGGATTGTGGCTGCTGTTGCCCTACAAATTTTGTTTAGTCAATGGGGGGTGATGAACAGTCTGTTTGCAACGGCGACCCTAACCGGTCATCAGTGGCTAATCTGTTTATTGCCGATGCCGCTCATGGTACTTTGGGCAATTTTTACCAATGTTATCGATCCTCCTCATTGTCAGGGGAAATAACTAGGGTTTGCGGCAAAAAGTTTGTTGGTGGGGTTAGGAGTCAGGAGCCGGTCGTCGGTCGTTTGAGGCTTTGTTGCCCTCTCTTTTTGTACCAGTTTATGTACTAAAAGAAGGATAATGCAAGGTTTTTGAGAGTCCCAATCCGATTTTCGCAGCATGAACATCGGATTTTAACAGGTCAAAAGCCTCATTTTAAGCTGAGCTCACGGCCGAAGCCCACACCCCACACCCCACTTCCTCACTTCCCCACTTCCCCACTTCCCACTGTGCAGGGGGATTATTTTCTAGAGAATAAAACGTAAAAACAGGGAATAATAAACAGAGTTAACAGAGTTGCTAAAGACAAACCCGAAAAAACGACAATTCCTAAAGGTTGCAGGAATTCCCCCCCCTCTCCTAATCCTAAAGCGAGGGGAAATAAACCTAAAACCGTGGTCACGGTAGTCATTAAAATCGGTCGTAAACGTTGGGGAGCGGCCTTTAAAATAGCTTGTAGTCGAGTAAAACCGAATTCTTGCCGCAATTGATTGGCTAATTCCACCATAATAATCCCGTTATTAACCACAATGCCCACCAATAACACCACCCCGACGATGACAATGGCATTAATCGGGGTTTTGGTCAAATATAGTCCAAAAATTCCCCCCGCTAGGGCCAAAGGAACGGTTAACATAATCACCAAAGGGTCTATGAGCGAGTTATACTGGACGGCCATGACTACAAAGACTAAAAATACCGATAAACCCGCTAATAAACCCAAAGAACCCTGAATTTCTTGATTAGAGATGGCAGCAGCACTGGGTAAAATGCTGATACCATCGGGTAAGGGAGTGGAATTTAAAAGCGATTGTACCCCCGCGAGTGCGTCACTTAATTTCGCACCCTCGACTAAACTGCCGATAATAATAAAAACTTGACGCTGATTAATTCTCTGGATGACTGCTGGGGTTTTTCCCCCTTCAATCCTAGCGATATCTGCTAATTTTAAGTCTTCTTGCCTATTGACAAAAATAGGTATTTGTGAGATGTCACTAATTTTTTGCCGCGAGTTGGGGTCCAATTGCACTCGGATATCGATTAATCTTTCTCCCCGTTGCAGTTGGGTGGGGATTGATCCTTGAATAGCGGTCCGTAGCGTTTGTCCCACTTCCAGGGTACTCAATCCCAAACTATTTAAGCGGGTCCAATCGGGTTTAATCTGGATTTCCGGTTGTCTGGGGTCAGCATCGGCACGAAAACGCGCACTAGGGACTTTTTCATCGAGAATACTGAGGATTTCTTCACCAGCTTGCTCTAAAGTGTTCCCATCGGGTCCCTGTAACATCACATCCACGTCAGCACCAACGGAGGGAGAGTTATTAAGAATAATACCGCGCACTTGACCGGGAGTGAGACGCAAACGCACGTTAACGAGGTTTAATTGCTCTAGTGCTTTGCTCATGCGTTCGATATACGCTTCTGTATTAGTGCCTTGTTTGAGATTAATCGTACTAGAACCGCGCAAAATATTTTCATTGGTAGTTGTGCCAAAAAGAGAACCGCCACTGGTAGTAAAAACGTACTTAGTCTCTGGTTGTGATAATAAAATCTTTTCTACTTCCCGCATCACCTGACGGTTAGTATTTAAATTGGTACCAGGGGGAAATTGAGCAAAAACGTTCACCTGTCCGGTTTGAATACGACTAAAGACTTCCTGGGGGATATATTGCCAGAGATAGAAACTACTTCCCCCTAAAATTAAAAAGGCCAGCAGGATAACAGGTATTCTGTAGTGGATGATTTTAGCTAAAAAACGACCGTAGAGGATGGTTAAACCTTCTAGACGTTGACTAAAGACTCTTAAGAGCCAAAATCTCTGAATACCACTGGAAACACGCATATTTAACAAACGACTGGCCAACATGGGAACAACGGTTAACGCACACAGCAGAGAAGCAGCCACAGCAAAACTGATAGTGAGGATAATCTCGTTAAACAGCAGAGAGATAAAACCACCCAGTAATAAAAATGGCAGGATAGAGACGAGATTAGTCGCAGTGGAGGCCAATAAAGCAGATTCTACCTCTTGGCTGCTATTCCGGGCAATTTCTAAAAAATCTCGCTTATTTTGGTTTTGATTAACTTTGAGGGCAATATTTTCGAGCATGACAATGGAATTATCTACCACGATACCCACCCCTAGGGCCAATCCTCCCAAACTAAACACATTTATCGATAACCCGAATAACTTCATACAGATGATTGCGACGAGGGTAGAAAGAGGAATCGCTAGGGTAATGATAAAAGTCTGTCGCAGGGAACCGAGAAAGACGAATACAGTCAATCCTGCTAGAATTGTCCCCGCTAGTCCCGAAGAAACCACGTTATTAACCGCGTTTTGGATAAATACAGACTCATCGGTAGTGGGGACAACTTGCATCCCCCCGGTCATTAACCCGGATTTTGTTAATTCTGTAATGCGTTTTTTGACCCCTTCTACCACAGCAATCGTGTTCGCATTCGGTTGTTTTTGGACGCTAACCCTGACGGCATTTTTTCCATTTAGGGTGACAAAAATTCTTTGTTCTTCTGTCCCATCGATAACTCTGGCCACATCCCGCAGATAGATTTTTTCTTCGGGATTATTACTATCGGTCAGTGCTAAATCTTGGATATCCGCTACGTTTTTAAATTTCCCCACCGCACGGGTTAAAGGTTCCCCAGTTTCTCCCTCTAGTCGGCCCCCAGAGATGTCCTGATTGCGTCTTTTTAGGGTGTCTAAAACCTGATTTAATCCCACTCCTAAAGATTGTAATCGCTGCAGGTCAATATTAACTTGAATTTCTTCTCTAACTCCCCCAATCACGTCCACTACTGCCACTCCTTCCACAAATCCTAATTCTCTCCCTAATTCTTCATCGGCAAATAATCTTAAATCTTTTAGGGGTAGGGTATCAGAAACGAGAGCGAATTCATAGACGGGTAAACGAGAAGGTTCAAATTTATTTAAGCGCGGTTCTTCAATAATATCGGGTAAATTTTGTCGGACACGATTAAAACTTTCGGTAGCTTCATTTAAAGCGACATTTAAATCTCCCCCCGGTTGAAAAAATAAATCTACTCGCATCCTTCCCTCGCGAGTTTCTGAATAAACTTGCACTACTCCCTCGGTGGCACTCATTCCTTCTTCTAGGGGTTTAGTTACTTCTTCGAGAATAACTTCCGGGGATACTCCAGGGACATTCATCCTTAAACTAATGCGAGGATAAGTGATAGAAGGAAGCAAATCTACTTGTAAACGATTTAGAAAAAAAAGACCGATGATGATAACTGCTATAGTTAACATCAATACTCCTATGTGACGACGAATTGATAGACCGCTTAGGGAGATGTTTTCTAACATGATTATCTATGGGGGAGAGTAAACAGTGAACAGTAAACCCATAACTGATAACTGATAACTGGTAACTGATAACTGATTAATTGTGCATAACTCGACCGAAACTCCATAATTTTTGATAATAATGACGACTGACGCTATCCCTATCATCGGTGAGCAGATTTATAGCGATACCATTGTTACCTGTTTCTTTTCCTGAACTGTGTATATATTGATTATTACCTAGATATAAAGCCACATGATTAACTCTTTTATCACCAAAGAAAATTAAATCTCCTGGGAGTAATTCCTCTCGGTTTATTTTTTGACAAAAAGCTTCCTGTTGATAGGAATCCCTCGGCAACCAAATGCCAAAAGTGGCAAAAGCAGCCTGGATTAATCCTGAGCAATCGTAATTAGGTGCAAGGGTTCCACCCCAGAGATAATGATTGGTACAATTCATTGCTTCCTGAGTAAAAGAGATAATCTCAGGAATATGTTTTTCTATGTCCGAACGAGTTAGAGGAATTTTTTGATAAGCTGTGGTGGCCGCCGCAATTGCATCTAAATCTTCTCTGCATAACCAAGCTAAATAATTATCTTCCCTTAGCTGAATTTGTAGCCCTTTTTCGGTAATTTCTAGGGAAATAAATTTTAATTTTCTTCCCCGTTGTGCTTGGGTAGCTAACTCTTGACAACTGGAAGAATTGTAGAGATTTAAGTCTTTTAGACAGAGATATTCCTGGGTAGATGATGGGGGAAGGGAGATGATTTGCATAAAAAATAGCTCAGAATTTATTGACAGAAAAAACTGCATTACTAGCCAAAAGCAAAGGGATAACAACGAGGAGAATAACCTTAGTTCGTTCTGTCATCTTCAAGTTTCCACCTCTCTTAATTCGGCTCTCTTATTCTTTGTGTGAGCAGTTTAACTTACTGTAGAAGCGATCAATCTTTGTGTCCTCTGTGTCTGGAGTGGTTCCTTCCACTCGCTCGCCAGCAGGACTGTATCTTAGAATACATTTTACCCACCAAACCTAAGAGAGCCTTAATTCTTGGCCATAAAGATAATCTATAACCGAACTGAATCCCTGAAAAATTATTAAACCTATGGCATAATTAACCTTTCAGGGTTCAAAAACTGCAAAAATAAGGCTTAAATGGCATACAATCGGTGAATAGAGCGTTTAATCGTTTATTATTCGTTTTTAATTCTCCTGACTACTGGCTACTGGCTACCGACACCTAACCCTAACAACAATTTTTGATTTTTACAACAGGTCTAGGATAGCCAGTTCCTTAACAATATGTTACGATAGCCGGCGAGAGGGGGTGGCCAATATCTGGAACTTTTGCTCTAGAGATAGATTCTAGGGATCAACAGTCACCTCCTAGAGTAAGCTTTTAATCAGATGTTGAGGTTAGTCTATGGCCAATGTTTCCGGGCGGTTTGAAAAGCAAGAATACAGCCAAAACTCAGAAAATACCGTCGCGGTGGTCAGTTCAGTCATGTCCGGTTTAAAAAAAGCATCTCCCCTGCAAAAGGGCTTATTTTGGGGAATAACCCTCAGTTTTACCGCCCTAGTTTCCGCCACTGTTGGGGCTGCCGTCGCTTTAATTAGTCCCTTACCCGCACCAATTGGGGCCATCTTCCAAAAAACATCTTTTCCCATCCAAACAGACATCCTTGAGGATCAAGCTTGGAATAGCTTAATCAATCAGCAGCTTTCTCGTCCTGTTAATATTTTAGTTATGGGCATCGATCGAGTTTTAGATGCCAAAAACAGCGACGATGTATTTAAAGGTCGCAGCGATACCATGCTCCTAGTGCGCTTCGATCCTAGCGATAAAACCGTGAGAATGTTGTCTATCCCTCGCGATAGCCGCGTCAGAATCCCCGGCCACGGTTTCACTAAAATCAACGATGCTAACGTTCACGGTGGACCAACTCTAGCGGCAGAAGTGGTCAATAATACTTTAGGGGATGTCACCGTTGATCGCTATGTGCGGGTGACTACCGATGCCTTTAAGGAATTAGTCGATTTAGTCGGGGGTATAGAGGTTTATGTACCCGAACGAATGTATCATAAAGATGTCACCCAAAAATTAGAAATTGATTTACAAGAGGGTTGGCAAAATCTCAACGGCGACCAAGCAGAACAATTTGCCCGTTTTCGTAACCCGCAATACGGCGATATTGGTCGCGTACAAAGACAACAAATTTTATTAAAAGCACTTCAAAAAAAGATTTTTAGTCCGACAATTCTCCCCAGTCTCCCGAAAGCAGTACAGGTTTTACAACAATATATCGATACGAACTTAAGCGTCGAGGAAATGCTGGCTATCGCCAATTTTGGCCGGGAAATTAAACAGGATAACTTAAGAATGATCCTACTCCCCGGCCGGTTTAATAACCTCGAGGAATACGATGGTCGCAGTTATTGGATTTTGAACCGTCGCGAAATTAGAACCATTGTGGCTAATAATTTTACCGATAACTATGGGGGGGGAGAAACCTCCGTTTATAGTCTGCGGATTGCCATTCAAAATGCCACCAATACCAAAGGTTTAGCCCGTCGTACTCGTGATTATCTGGCCAAACAGGGCTACACAAATGTTTATATTAGCGATGACTCCTCCCAAAAGCTAGAAACCACGGCGATTATTGCCCAAAAAGGTGATATTCAGTCCGCTAACCTCTTGAAAAATCAATTGGGAATCGGTAAAGTAGAATCATCCTCCACTGGTGCTTTAGACTCAGACCTAACTATTCGGGTGGGTGATGATGTGGCCCAGTTTCTCGACGCTCAACAGTAACAATGTTGAAAAATTTTTTCAGTCTGGTTTTAATTATTTTGCTGGCGATTCTTTGGCTACTTTTCGCGGCCCGTCCGGTGGCTTTGGCCCAAGATAAAACGATTAACTATAGTTTTGCCCAGCTGCAAGATCGGGATTTTTCCCATCAGGATTTGCGCGGAGGGGTTTTCGCCGCTGCTGCTATGCGGGGAGTTAACCTAGAAGGGTCCGATTTATCCTATAGCATTCTCACCGAGGCTGTCCTCTTAAAAGCTAACTTAAAAGGGGCCGATTTAACCGCCTCTTTGGTAGATAGAGTTACCCTCGATTTTGCCGATTTAACTAACACTATTTTTACCGATGCGATCGCCACTCGCAGCCGTTTTTATGACACAATTATTACTGGGGCCGATTTCACTAACGCGGTCATTGATAACTATCAGGTCAAGTTAATGTGTGAACGGGCCGATGGCATTAATCCAGTCACGGGAGTGGCCACCAGGGATAGTTTAGGCTGTAATTAGCAATTCCGGGCAGATTCTGGCTGACGGCACAAAAATAGCCTACCCCCTACACTCCGGCTATCTCGATCAAGACAGCAGGGGTGTAGAATGAAAATACTGAGCGAGGCTAGAGAAAGGAGAGGGACTCTTGATAATCGTCATCGATAACTATGATAGTTTTACCTACAATTTAGTCCAGTATTTGGGAGAATTAGCCTCCGAGTTCCTGATCGCCTTGCCGATCGAGGTCTATCGTAATGATAAAATCGATCTGGCCACGATCGAACAAATGCGGCCGGATGGGATTGTCATTTCCCCCGGTCCTGGTCGTCCGGTCGATGCGGGCATATCTCTGGAATTAATCGCCAAATTTGGCCCCCATTTGCCGATTTTGGGGGTCTGTCTGGGTCATCAAAGTATCGGTCAGGTATTCGGGGGGGATGTGGTCCGGGCCCCGGTCTTGATGCACGGCAAAACTTCCCCAATCTATCACAACAGTGAAGGGGTATTTCAAGGCTTAGAAAATCCTTTTACTGCCACCCGTTACCATAGTTTAGTGATCGATCGCTCCACCATGCCGGATAATTTAGAGATCACGGCCTGGGTGGAAGATGGCACGGTCATGGGAGTCCGTCATCGGGATTACCCCCAGATTCAAGGGGTACAATTCCATCCCGAAAGTATTTTAACCACTGCCGGCAAGGAACTTTTAAGAAACTTTCTCCGATCCCTCTAGTGTTTACTAATCGCCAACCCCTGAAATTAACCTTAACTTGATTAATTCTGCATCTATATTTATGAAAAGGCGAGATTTTATCTTATCGGCGGGGACAAGTTTCTTAACCGTGGCAGTAAGCTCTGTTTTAGCGGAAACTAAACCCAAACCCACTAACCCCACTCCCGCTCAAAAACCCGATGATTCCCTCTTAGTTCAATGGTTGGGTCATAGTTGCTTTTTATTCACCGGAGGAGGACAAAGAGTCCTAGTTAATCCCTTCCGGGCCATTGGTTGTACGGCGGGTTTTCCTTTGCCAAAAGTAGAAGCAGATATCGTTTTAATTAGTAGTCAACTGTGGGATGAAGGGGCTGCCGAGGGTTTACCCGGTAATCCGAAAATTTTGTTTGAGCCGGGGGCCTACGATCTGGGTAAATTAAAATTCCAGGGTATTAGTATCGCCCATGATCGCATGGGAGGGCAACGTTTCGGCATGAATGTGGCCTGGCGTTGGACCCAAGCGGGGATTAGTATTGTCCATTTAGGGGGGGCAGCGGCCCCAATTGAATTAGAACAAAGAATTCTGCTGGGTTCGCCGGATTTAGCTTTTATTCCCGTGGGAGGTGGTCCAAAAAATTATAATCCCCAAGAGGCAAAACAGGCGATCGAAGTTTTACAACCGCGAATAGCTGTCCCGACGCAATACTTCACCAGTGCCGCCGATAAAAATGCCTGTGAATTGGTGTCTGTAGATGAGTTTCTCAAGTTAGTCAAGGATAAAAATATCCGTTTAATCGGGGACAATAAATTACGGATTCGTGCCGCCGATTTACCGAAAAAAGGGACGCTCATTCGCGTGTTTGACTACCGCAATCTGTTAGAGAAATCCTAACTTTTAGGAGCCATTGACCTAGGCCTGCTTTAGAGCATCTCCTAGTTCTCTAAAAATTGCTTTAACAATCTTATTAAAAATGTTTTTGCTGAAAGAATCTCGCTCTTTTTTTAGACAGGGATGGACAATTGCAGTTTTACTAATTGCCCTGCTTGTTTCCCTGCCAATTTTATCGGTAGCCAGTAGTTTATTAACTAATTCCAGTCAAGTCTGGCAACATCTGATCGAAACTGTTCTCTGGGATTATCTAGTTAATTCTTTTTGGTTAATGGGTGGGGTGGGTAGCGGTGTTTTAATCATCGGTGTTGGCACCGCTTGGTTAATAACGATGTGTCAATTTCCCGGTCGTCAACAATTTCAATGGTTATTATTACTACCCCTTGCCGCTCCTGCCTATCTCTTGGCCTATACTTATACCAATATGATGGACTATTTTGGTCCGGTGCAGACGTTCTTAAGAAGTGTTTTCGCTTGGAATAGTGTCGAAGATTATTGGTTTCCTAATATCCGTTCTCTTTGGGGGGGGATTCTGATGTTAATACTGGTGCTTTATCCCTACGTTTATCTGTTAGCAAGGGTCGGTTTTTTAGAACAATCTGTCTGCACAGTGGAAGCAAGTCGCTCCTTGGGATGTAACCCTTGGCGCAGTTTTTTTACCGTCGCTTTACCCCTAACAAGACCGGCAATTATGGCAGGATTAGCCCTAGCTTTAATGGAAACTCTGAATGATTTTGGTACGGTACAGTATTTCGGTATTAATGCTTTTACCACGGGGATTTATAATACTTGGTTCGGTATGGGCGATCGCATAGCAGCGGGACAGTTATCCACAGTTTTAATGGTATTTATCCTCGTTTTAGTTTTCCTTGAACAATCCTCCCGTCGTCAAGCTCGTTACTATGAAATGACCAATCGTTTCCAGTCACCGACTAAGTACGAACTAGGATTTGTTCGCAGTTTTTTGGCAATGATCTCCTGTTTTGTGCTGGTATTTCTGGGGTTTATTGCCCCTGCTTTTTATCTAGCTTATCTAGCCTTTAATCATGCCCAAGAAACTTTTAATAATGACTTTTTTAGTTTGTCACTAAACAGTTTTTTTCTGGCTAGTTTAAGCGCAATTATTGCGGTAGTTTTAGCTTTAATTCTCGCCTACGGGGAAAGACTTAATCCGAATAAAACTCTTAAGGGTTCTGTGCGGATTGCGGCCGCTGGTTATGCTATCCCCGGCATTGTTATCGCCGTGGGGGTTTTAATTCCTCTCGGCCAATTAGATAACTTTTTCAATCAAGGATTAAATATCAATTTAATTCTGAGCGGCACGATTTTCTGTCTAATTTTTGCCTATATTGTCCGCTTTTTAGCCGTAGCTTTTTCCACGTTAGAATCGAGCTTAAGTAAAATTAAACCTAGTTTAGATGATGCTTCCCGCAGCCTTGGCTATGGCACTGGTGCCACTTTAATTAAAGTGCATATTCCTCTTTTGTCGGGGGGATTATTGACGGCGGCTATGTTAGTTTTTGTCGATGTGATGAAGGAATTACCTGCTACTTTGGTCTTAAGACCTTTTAATTTTGATACCCTAGCGGTGCGCGTTTATCAATACGCCAGTGATGAACGTTTGGTGGAAGCAGCAGCCCCGGCCCTGGCCATTGTCCTAGTGGGATTAATTCCAGTAATTTTTTTAAGTTGGCAAATTTCCCGACGGGCGATCGATTAAAGTGGTGGTCGATTCCTAGACCAGTTGGCGATCGGCCAGCAGCTTAGTTCTATTTAGGGTTTGCGGCAAAAAGTTTGTTGGTGGGGTTAGGAGACAGGAGACAGGAGACAGGAGATTATTTTATTTATTCTCCCCACACCCCACACCCCACACCCCACACCCTGCCTCCACGAAAAACTTTGTCGGTAAATCCTAGTTCTATAGTCTAGTACAAAATAATGTTACAGTTCTTGACAAGACTACTAGAGAGGGGGGGTGTCAGTGATAGGATTCCCTAAAACCCCTTTTCTTTATTTGTGTAGAGAGAACAACATCCTATGACAGAACTTTCTGGAAAAGCTCCCAAGTTCGGTGGCAGCACGGGCGGTTTACTCGCCAAAGCCGATCTGGAAGAAAAGTACGCCATCACCTGGACAAGCAGCAAAGAACAAGTCTTTGAAATGCCCACCGGTGGCGCCGCTATCATGAACGAAGGCGAAAATCTCCTCTATTTGGCCCGCAAAGAACAGGCGCTCGCTCTTGGTACCCAATTCCGGACGAAATTTAAGCCCAAAATCGAAGATTACAAAATCTATCGGATTTATCCCAGTGGTGAAGTGCAGTATCTCCACCCTGCTGATGGTGTCTTCCCCGAAAAAGTTAACGCTGGTCGTGAATTTTTCGGCAAAAAAGACCGCAATATCGGCAAAAACCCCGAACCAGCGACAATTAAGTTCTCTGGTGTAACTCCCTACGAAGCATAAATAAACCCTAAAATCGAGAGTGGGGAGTTAGATTTAGAAGCTATTTAGCCCCAAGATTTGACTTCCGACTCTCGATTTCTCTGATCGCAATCGGCTACAAGTGTTGTGCTATCCGTTTCCTGAACCATCAAAATATGATCTTCCCCGACTTCGATCGCTTTCGTGAACTGGCTGGCCAAGGTAACTTTATTCCTGTCTATCAAGAATGGGTCGCTGACCTAGAAACACCCGTTTCGGCCTGGTATAAAGTTTGTGCCGATCAAGCCTACAATTTTTTATTAGAGTCGGTGGAAGGGGGCGAAACCTTGGGACGCTACAGCTTTTTAGGCGGCGATCCCGTCTGGGTATTGGAAGCGCGGGGAAACACCACCACCCAAACTTTTCGCAATGGTTCTCAAGAGATTTTTTCGGGGGATCCTTTCGAGATTTTAACCCAATGTTTAGCCCCGATTGTGCCGGTTAAATTGCCGCAATTACCCGCCGGAATAGGGGGGTTATTTGGTTTTTGGGGTTATGAATTAATTAATTGGATTGAACCGCGAGTGCCTATTTATCCCGCTACGGATGCCGATCTACCGGATGGTATTTGGATGCAGGTGGATAATCTGATTATTTTCGATCAAGTTAAACGGAAAATCTGGGCGATAGCTTATGCCGATATCCGGGGTAATAATCCCGATTTAGCAGCTGCTTATCAAGCGGCTTGCGATCGAGTGACACAGTTAGTTCTGAAGTTACGATTACCCCTACCAACTAATGCCAAAACCCTAGAATTATTACCAGTTGGCCAGGGAAAAGAATTAGTTTATGAAAGCAATACAACTCAGGAAAAATTCTGTCAAAATGTCCTAAAAGCCAAGGATTATATCAAAGCGGGGGATATTTTTCAGGTGGTTATTTCCCAGCGTTTAAATGCCAATTATCATGGTCATCCCTTCGATTTATATCGTTCCTTGCGTCTGATTAATCCTTCTCCCTACATGGCTTTTTATAACTTTAAGGATTGGCAAATTATTGGCTCTAGTCCTGAAGTGATGGTTAAGGCAGAACGGGACGAATTAGGTAAAATAAGAGCTACGGTCAGACCAATTGCTGGAACCCGTCGCCGGGGACAAAACTTCGGTGAAGATCAAGCTTTAGCAATAGATTTATTGCAAGATCCCAAAGAAATTGCCGAGCATATTATGTTAGTGGATTTGGGGAGAAATGATCTAGGTCGGGTGTGCGATCGAGGTACGGTCAAAGTGGATGAATTAATGATAATTGAACGTTATTCCCACGTTATGCACATTGTTAGTAATGTGGTGGGGGATTTAGCAACCAATAAAAGTGCTTGGGATTTATTAAAAGCTTGTTTTCCGGCGGGAACTGTCAGTGGGGCCCCGAAAATTCGCGCTATGGAAATTATTCATGAATTAGAACCCTGTCGTCGTGGTCCCTATTCAGGGGTTTATGGTTACTACGATTTCGAGGGACAGTTAAATAGTGCCATCACAATCCGCACTATGATTGTTCGTCCCCAGGGTAATCAAAATTATCTGGTTTCTGTGCAAGCGGGAGCGGGGTTAGTAGCCGATTCTGAGCCGGAGAAAGAGTATGAAGAAACCCTCAACAAAGCGAGGGGTTTATTGGAGGCAATTCGCTGTTTAAGTTAGGGTTTGCTGAAAAAGCTTTTCCTGGGGGCAGGGTGTGGGGTGTGGGGTGTGGGGTTTTACCGATTTTGAGGTAGTCAGTTGCCTAATTTTCAGGGAAAAAGTACCTGAATTTTGCCCCCGATCCCCGCAATGGCTGGCACTTTTTGAGGGGAAAAAAGTCTAAAAGTCTTATCCAACAAGGTTTTTAGATTTATTCAGCAAGCCCTAAGTTAGATTTTTTAGACCGGGATCATCCTTCTCTATTTAACCTCATTAGCAGAAACGATCGGAGCCTTGAATAACTTGAGAGGAAAAATACTTAATTGGTAGCTCTGGGGGAAACTCTGGTGCTGACAGAGTATTTAACTTTATCTTTATCGGTATCTCCAGTAGTCAGATTTACCTCAGCGTTGGCATTCAAAATCACTTGATTACCACCCGCGCGAATACAGGCATAAAAACCGTCCACAGTATCTGCGGGGATTCGGGTAAAACCCGTAGGACAATTGGGGTTATTAGCAGCCGCTGCTAACCTATCGGTGACGGGGGAAGGTATCCAAGAATTAATATCATAGTTGCCATCTTCGTCCAAGTTTGGACCATAGCGCCACAAGACTAGACCGGTCAAGCTATCTTGAGTCCGACTGTTTTGGGTATAGTAAACGATCTGGTTGGGGAGCGGCTGACTGAGATCGTTGGGGTTAGGAATTTGGAAAGCAAGAACTGCTCGCGCTTCTTCTGTTCGCGCTTCTTCAGGCACGCTCTCGATCGCCGCTGCCGTGGCTTCAGAATCAGCGATAGTTTTTGCCCGTCTCACTTCATCTGAAACAAACTCTAGAGTACGATTAAGATTATTTTGGATTTCAGTACCAGCATTAGCTCGATAGTTACTTCTGAGCAGGTTAGTTACGCCAATTCCCGCCACCGAGATGGCAATCAGCATCATCGAACTTGCTAGTAAAACCTCTGTAATTGTAAAACCTGCTTGTCGAACCAGTTGGTGAGCTTGTCGAACTGGTTGGTGAGCTTGTCGAACCAACCGAGCGGATTTTTTTGGTAAACGGCCTAGGTGATTGATGTACCCTAAATAAAAACGCATAGTTTTAACCCGTGCCAATTTCTCTGTTCTGTACCCCCCTAAATATTTGGTATTTATTGCAGTCACAGAGGTTTTATTCAACTATCGGTCAATCAACTCAAAAGGTGTTTTCAGAAACCACTGAAAACTTACTACCACCTACTGCCTTCAAAATTTCCCTAGAAAACTCCCGATCAAAAATTTCTTGACCTAACTAACTTCACCACTAACCACATCATAGCCTAAAAAAATTCCATAGATAGTAATTGAACTATGGCCAGAGAGCTGATTTTGTTCACAGCTATTATGGGAGTAAGTGGTTTTACAGCTAATTCCGTACATTTGTATTAGTATAATTGTTGACCCTCAAGGAGATAAGAGGGCCCAAGGACTGGTTACAATCAAGGATAGGTAATTTTTTGATCGATGTCATCTAAATAATCATGCGTCTCTTACACACCATGCTCCGGGTCAATAACTTGCAGGAATCTCTACAATTTTACTGCGATGTGCTAGGAATGAAGTTATTGCGCCGGAAAGACTATCCCAATGGTCAATTTACCCTCGCTTTCGTCGGTTATGGCGATGAGGCTAATCATGCTGTCATCGAACTGACCTATAATTGGGGAGTCGATCGCTATGAGGTCGGTAATGCTTACGGTCATATTGCCCTAGGCGTGGATGATATCTATAGCACCTGTGAGAAAATTCAATCTCTTGGTGGCAATGTCACCCGGGAACCAGGCCCGATGAAACACGGTTCTACGGTGATTGCTTTCGTGGAAGATCCTAATGGCTACAAGATCGAGTTAATTCAACTAGGAACCCAGGGTGCTGCCGTGACTACGGCTTAATCAAAAACTTATGTCTGTTGAAATTGAACGGAAATTTCTGGTTAAAGGGGATGACTGGCGATCGCTTGCGATCAGGAAGTTGTATCGTCAGGGATATATTCCTACCCAAGATGGATTGACAACCGTGCGGGTTCGTGTGGTTGGAGAGCGGGGTTATTTAACCATTAAAGGCAAGACTGAGGGCATTAGTCGTCAGGAATTCGAGTATGTAATTCCCCTAGAAGATGCGGCGCTCATGTTAGAAAACCTCTGTAAAAAACCTTTAATTGAAAAGATTCGTCATCGCATTTCTCTGGATAATTTAACTTGGGAAGTTGATGAATTTTTGGGAGATAATCAAGGTTTGATTATGGCTGAAATTGAGTTAGAACAAGAGGATCAAGTCATTACTATTCCCGATTGGATCGGCGAAGAAGTCACGGGAGATGAGCGATACTACAATAGCAATTTACAGAAATTTCCCTATAAAATGTGGTGATTGTAGTATTAATTTTCTCCCAGTTTAACTCTGGGTAGATAGGGCTTTTTCTGCTTCGTTTAGCTTATTCGTTACCCGTCGGAGAACGCCATTAATAAAACGATAACCTTCATCATCAGAATAACGTTTGGCTAATTCGATCGCCTCATTAATTGCTACTTTTTGAGGTATATCGAGATAGAGCATTTCTGCCACGGCAATTTGCAGGATATCTCGATCGATTCTCGGTAAACGATGCAGTTGCCAATCCACTAAAGCGCTGGTTAATTCCTGTTCGATTTCCGCACGACGACGATAGACTGTACCGATTAATTCTAGGGCATATTCCCGCACTTCGTACTGACTAGATAACTGGACAATTTCGGGAAAATCTATCACGGTTCCTAAACGATTAATGGCATTGTGGGTAAGAGAAATTGCCTCTTTTACCATAGTTTGGGCGCTTTTTAGATTTGTTGCCTTAGTATCACTAGCGAGAATCCGTTCATTACCACGACTAATTTCGGCAGCGGCAGTTTCTAAGGTTTCTTGAATTTCTAGGGTTAAGGTTCTAACTGCGACTAAAATTAAATCGTTTAAAGTTTGCTGTTCCAGGTTTTCAGGATTACCTTTAATCTGACTTAAACTCAAAAGGGCAAGTTCTCGAGCAATGCGACGGGGTTGTTGACGGGGAGGCATAGAAGTTTAGAAGGAGAGGAAAGAAAATTATACAACTTTATCGATCGCTATTCGGTTGGGTTAATTTTTCTCGGCGATCAATTTTTGACTAACTTCTATTTTAGCATAAAAGCTGCCAAGATTTAACTTTTCAAGTTTTAATTAGATAAAAGACAATATCTATCTTGAATCTCCCCTAATTTAGTCTCAGCTTCTTGAGCATTAATAGCTAATTGAGCAAACTCTAGAAAGCGTTTTAATTCCTTGCGTAATAAATTCCTTTCTACTTCCCAGGTTTCTCGATCTAAGGTGGGTGGCATAACAATCATATCAAATAAAGTGGCCTGTTTTTTATCGGGATGGGGGCGCAATATTCGCCCGCGACGCTGAATAAATTGTCGAGGATTACCACTACTAGCCAGAATGACTGCGTTTTGAATTGATGGTAGATCTACTCCCTCATCTAAACATCTAATTGCCACTAATCCTTGCAGATAACCCTCCTCAAATTGTTGGCGAATTTTTTCTCGTTCTTCTAGGGAAGTTTCTGCGGTGTAGGTAGCAACTCGATAACCTAATTGATTGCCTAATAAATGAGTAACTGCCTCTACCTGACGACGATAATTAGCCGTATAATTTTCTACATAACCATCCCCACAATAAAATAAAGTATGATCCGTATCTAAACGCTCTTGCATCAATTGTTGTAAAGCCTGTAATTTATTACTCGCTGAACCAATTAATCGCGATCTTTGCATTAGCAATGCTGTTAAATTTTCATTGCCATTTAAATTACTATTTTTCTGCAAAGTCCAGCCAATTTTCTGGGTCAATTTTGCGTATAATAAAGCCTCATTATCGGTTAATTCAACCAAGACTGGATGATAAAAATAATTAACTAAAGCACCTTTGCTAATAGCATCAGCTATGGTAAATTCTGGTTGTAGAATTTGCCCAAAATAATCAAGAATAGCGTCGGTTCCTTCCTCATCAAAATATCTTTCAGGAGTGGCAGATAAAGCCAATCTTAGACCTAAAGAACGGGGTAATAATTCTTCTAATCGGGGGGAACCTAAATTATGGGCTTCATCACCAACGATTAAAGTTTTATCGGGAAAAAATTTGATTTGTGATTGAAACCCCTCGCTAATAAAAGTTGAGTTAGTAGTTAAAATAGTGACAAATTTTTGATTACCCGCTTGCACATTATATAATTCTGTGGATAGTTGACTTTGCCATGTGTGGACACTTTCGTAGGCTAAAATCGGTTTAAGATTAAATTTTTCCGCTTCTCGTTGCCATTGATTGACTAGGTGACGATAGGGACAAATTACTAATAATACCTGCAGTTCTATCGCTTCGTAAAGTTCCATGGCAATAGCTAAAGCAGTAATGGTTTTACCGCTGCCGGTGGCCATTTTTAAAGTTCCTCGTCCCCGATTACGAAACCAACTGATAATCGCTGTATTTTGGTAGTCTCTCAACTCTAAATTGGGAGGAATTCTAGGAATACCAGAAGGATTGACTCGATAGAATCCTCGCAATTCAGCAACTTGCTTGATTTTGTGGGAACTGAGAAAATCCCTAGTTATTTTTTCCCAATCTATCCAGCAACTATTCATAGGACCTCTTGTAAAAATCAAAAATTGTTGTTAGGGTTAGTAGTCGGTCGTCAGGAGATTGTTTTTATTTATAGCGTTTCCTGTTCGCAAGAGGTTTATAATACTAAATCCTGTTTAAAAGGTATAGGATGGTGGGAAGTGGGAGAAACAATCCATAGCTTGGCAGTTCATCACAGTATTATAAATAGTTTTGGTATAAGTTTAAAAATAGCAAAAAGTCAAAAACCTAAAAACTAAAGGTTGCTCCCTATACAATTGGGATGGACTAAAAAGACCATCCCACAGCTATCAAACCACTTTTAACTTTTATCCTAAAAACCTAAGGAATGATTAGGATAATTTACCTGGTCGCTACTTCTTCTTTTTGGGGAGTATTTTGCCGAAGTTTTTCTTGATCTTGGCGACGTTTTTTAGCATAAAGTTGGATTGTCACTGCCATTAATACCACTAAAGCTACAATTAACCAAGTGGTCAAATCGAGGGGTAATTGATTCTTAAATACAGCCAAAAGGACAATAACTACCAATAACAGGGTTGGTGCTTCATTTAAGGCCCGAAATTGCTGTCCCGTCCAATTACATTCCCCTTTTTCTAGCTTTTTCATGATGCGACCACAGTAGAAATGATAGAGCAGTAAAAGAGCCACAAAGGATAATTTAATATGTAACCATCCCGATTTTAAAATTTCTGGTTCTGTGGAGATTAAACCGATCGCCATAGCCACGGTGACAATCATCCCCGGTGTGGTAATGATATTGTAGAGTCGCTTCTCCATGATCTCGTATTGTGCTTTCAGAATAGCTTGTGCGGGTTCCGTTTGTGTTGCTGCCTCTGCATGATAGACAAACAAACGTACTAAATAAAATAGTCCCGCAAACCAAACAACTACCCCAATCAGGTGAAATGCTTTAAACCAATAGTAAGCCATAGTCTATATTGTGATGTGAGTCCCGAATTAATTAGTCTAAGAGTTATCCATGCTTTCCCAGACCATCCCTATACAAAAGTTTAGACGGAAAATGGGGATTGGGGAGCAGGGAGAAGGGAGAGGGGTGTAGGGTGTGGGGTGTGGGGAGCTTTTTCAGTAAACAATAAACTAAAAACTCACATCTGATAACTGATAACTGTCTCCTAACCCAATGTTGGACAAAGATAAGCAAAAATTATTGATTAACTCCACAAACTTGAGAATATTTAAATTAACATTCCGCAATATTTACAAATTCTTAAAAATTAATTGAGAAAGATTTTTATTTAACAACGATGTTATGCTGGTTACAGCGATTTTACTGAATTTCATAATGGGTTTTTCTGTGCTTTTTTGGGCAGCAACGGTTGAAACCCTTGCCACACCTAGAAGGTGATCCTAATTAAGACAGGTAAATGAGTCAATTTCACCCATAACGATGATCTTTTTTTTGTGTAGTTTTATTGCAAAAAAAAAGTTTTTTTGACAAAAAGCACAAATTATGCTGCGGTCTAGCGGATTTCTAGCTGCGAGTAATTATGGGAGAGAAGGGAGCAAGGAGAGAAAGTTCGAGCATTTGTACTAAAAATTCTCATAGGCAGTTTAAATTCAGTACAGCAAACCCTAATTATCTAAGAGCAAAGGTCGCAGAAAACCGCCATAATTCTCGTCATCCGTACCGATAAAGACTTCTACTTCACCTCTAGGAGATTCTCTGGTAGTCACCGCTTCCACTTTCGAGCCGTCGATTTCTGCAATTTTTTGGGGATTAGGGGCAAGAATTAGGCTATTATCGGCTGTAACTTGACCGATACGGTAAACAGCACTTCTAAACACCCCCGCACTATCTGGATCGTAAGCAGAAGCTATGTAGATATTACCTTGCTTATCTACGGCTAAATCGGAGATGGGGCGAATATTTTTACCGCTACCAAAAGGACTCCGAAAAGTTACCGACTGAAATTCCCCGAATTTTAAGGGATTGAACGAGATATCCGTCCAGCGAATCTTTGTACTCTCTTGACTATCGGCCCGTTCTGCGTAGATAAATAGATAACGATCGCCTTGGCGACTAACAGCGATCGCCTCTACATTGTCCACCGCGATCGGCCAATTTATTTGCTCAACTATCTTGACTTTTTGCTGGCTGTATGCTGCTAAAAACAGTCTTTGAAAAGGTTTTTTCTCGCCACTTTCAGCCAACAAAAATAAGTTAGTTTGAGGAATATGAGTAATACTTTCGAGATCGTTACTCAATCCCTCTGGATTTGGCCAATCTACCCTTAAAACCTGCCATAATAGCGGTTTTTCCTGCGTAGGTAGCTGTAAAAGACTCAGCCTTGCTTGAGATGGATCACTATTTTTGCCCTTATTTTTGGCATCGTGAACCCCTAGAAAAATATCCGCTTCTACCCAAGCTAAACCACTGAGATCCGGGAGATAAGTCTCCAGTCGTCTCGATTGTTGAGCAAAAGAGACTTGCACGGCCGAAAAAAAGAAAACTAGGGCTAGAATCACCGAAAAAAAAGTTTTTAATCGGCTATTCTTGCTAAAAAAAGCTCTATTCTCTAACATCTCTTCCCTAACTCCCAATATCACTGATTAACTCCTCCACCACCCGATTTAAACCGACGGAATGGGAAGCTTTGCATAAAATGCGATCGCCTGAATCAATCACTTCCTTTAAACGATTAATTAAATCTGCGTGAGTTTGAAAACATTCGCAATCGACCCCAGTAGCGGACTCAGCAATAAACTTAGCTTCTGGGTCATCCACCAAGACAAACAAGCGATCTATGCCTAGTTTTTGCACCCTCTCACCGACTTGGCGATGTAATTGCTCCGAAAAAGACCCTAACTCCTTCATCGTGCCTAAAACAGCAAGATGACGCTGACCGGGGGTAGCTTTCAGTAAATCCAAGGCCGCTAACATTGATTCTAGACCGGCGTTATAGGTTTCATCGAGGAGTAGGATATCTGGCTCTAATTGGTAACGTTTGGCCCGACCACTGGGTAAATTAACTTTAATTCCCTGTTGCAAAGAAGTCCAATCGATGCCTAAAATTTTCGCTACAGCCAAGGCTGCCATAAAATTTAAAGCGTGATGACGACCGGATAAAGGTAAGTTAAAATCTAGTCCATTGACTCGTAAAGTAGTTAAATCCAGTAATTCCCCGACTATATCGCCGCCAGAGAAGCCATAGGTAATTTTTTCCCCCTGCCATACCCGTTTAGCTGTTTCAGTAAGTAAAGGGTGATCGTGGTTAAGAACAGCTATACTACCAGAAGGAGACTCGGACAATAACTCGCATTTAGCCTCTGCAATCGCCGATTCCGACCCTAAACGACCGATGTGAGCGGTTCCCACATTAGTAATCACTGCGATGGTCGGTTGGGCGATTTGAGCGAGCAGGGCAATTTCTCCTCGTCCCCGCATTCCCATCTCGATTACGGCACTATCGTGAGTTTCATCCAGTTCGAGGAGAGTTTTCGGCACTCCGATCTCATTGTTATAATTAGCCAGGGTTTTGTGTACCTTTCCCCGGGTTGCTAATACGGAAGCGATTAATTCTTTAGTGGTGGTTTTCCCCACCGATCCCGTAATAGCAATCACGGGTATAGTAAATTGATTCCGCCACCAGTGGCCTAATTGCTGGTAGGTTTCTAGGGTATTCTTAACTAGGAATACAGGAATATTTTTAGAAGAATTTACCGAAACTGGCTGATCAACAATCAAGGCCGCTGCTCCTCTTTCGATAGCCATATCGATAAAATCATGACCATTAAAATTATCACCTTTTAAGGCTAAAAATGCTTGTCCTGACTCAATACTGCGGCTATCGGTATTAATGCCAGATACTAAACTATCGGGACTAAAACTTATGTCAGCTTTATCTTGTAAGGACAATAATTGAGCTAGTTGATTCAGGGATAAATGACAGGGCATAGACAGTAAAAATAATTAGAGTAAATTCCGAATAATCTGAAAGATAGATTGAGGTTTAACGGGGACTTAGATCAGATAAAATCGATTCTTCTTGGCTCTCTCAATCGCACCGTGTGCAATGTAGGGACGCAACGCTTGCGCCCATAATCTAATATTGTGAATATTTTTGACCCCATGTCCGAGAGAGCCAACTCGATGCAGTAGAATGACCCAAAATAGGGACAGCCTAAGAAGGGAGCATCTACTATCTAATCACAATTGACTCCTTTACAGCAGTTATCTGATCACTTCCGTAGGACTAGGGTTATTGCTCAACAGGTGGGGAGCGAGGATTAAAAAGTTAAGTAATCTCAACTTCTAGGCAATGACACCCCAGAGCTAGGGGATAATTAAACCATCGTCATTTAGGCTGCGTCTATCCGTGAAAATTATCGTTATCGGCAGTGGTGGTCGAGAACACGCTCTAGCTTGGAAACTCCTACAATCGCCTCAAGTAGAACAAGTGTTCTGTATTCCAGGTAATGGGGGAACGGCAATTTTACCTCAATGTGAAAATATCCCCCTAGCAATGGAGGATTTTGCTGAAATTAGCCGTTTTGCCCAGGAAAATAGCGTCGATTTGGTGGTTGTCGGTCCAGAATATCCCCTCTCCCTCGGCATTACCGATTATCTTCTCGCCCAAGAAATTGCCGTTTTTGGCCCCACACAAACCGGGGCCTTAATTGAATCGAGCAAATCCTGGGCCAAAGAATTAATGAACGAAGCCGGAGTTATCACCGCCACTTCCGAAACCTTTACCGATGCAGAATTAGCAAAAACTTATATCCGAGAGCAAGGAGCGCCAATTGTGGTGAAAGCCGACGGATTAGCCGCAGGAAAAGGGGTAATTGTCGCCGAAACCGTAGATATGGCCCTAGAAGCGATCGATGATCTTTTTACCAGTGGCTTTACTAAAGTCGTGGTGGAAGAATTCCTAGAAGGGGAAGAAGTGTCCATCCTCACCCTCACCGATGGGATCAGTTTTCGTTCCCTGCTACCCGCCCAAGATCACAAGCGGATCGGTGAAGGCGATACCGGCAAAAATACCGGCGGTATGGGAGTTTATGCCCCCGCACCCATAGCCACCGCCGCCATTATCGAAGCGGTGGACCGAGACATCCTCGCCCCCATCGTCGCCACCCTACAAAAACGCGGCATTGACTATCGGGGAGTCCTCTACGCGGGTTTAATGATTTCCCCCGCCGGAGAGCCAAAAGTTCTCGAATTTAACTGTCGTTTTGGCGATCCCGAAACTCAAGCGGTTTTACCCCTACTGGAAACTGCCCTGGCACCGCTGCTGCTGGCTTGCGCTCAACAAAAATTAACTGATTTCCCCTCTTTACAATGGCGATCTGGTAGTGCCGTTTGTGTGGTGGCTGCCTCTGCCGGTTATCCCGACCACTACGAAAAAGGCCAGTTAATCACGGGAATTAAGGCAGCTGAAACCGAGGGAGCGATCGTTTTCCACGCCGGCACGGTTTTAAAACACGGCGATATCTTTACCGATGGCGGCCGGGTTTTGGGTGTCACGGCGATGGGAGCCAATTTTAATCAGGCGATCGAACTTGCCTATCAATCGGTGAACAGGATACACTTTCAGGGCATCTATTATCGTCGCGATATCGGCCACCGGGTACGGGAAAAATAAGGGTCAGTATTGAGGCAGGGGTAAGGGGGTTTTGAGGATTAATTTAGCAGCCAATTGCCCCTTTTTTCCGCATCTCTCACCGCTAATCCTCACCTCTTTTTAGGATAATCCCTGACAAAAGCGCATCTGATTTGTCAAAAAACCAGTAACTATTGATAAAATCATGAAACTGAATCGCCTAACCAAATTGCCATCCCTATGCGAATTTTGCTCTATTCTTATAACTATTACCCCGAACCGATCGGCATCGCTCCCCTGATGACAGAATTGGCGGAAGGATTGGTTAAAAGAGGTCATCAAGTCAGGGTTTTGACGGCTTTTCCTTGGTATCCTAATAGTGAAATCGATCCCGAATACCGAGGAAAAATCTATCTGGAAGAAGAACGAAATGGTGTTAAAATTCAACGTTCCTACGTTTGGGCGCGCCCCGAAAGAAGTTTAAAAAATCGAATTTTCTTTGAATTGAGCTTTGTTTTTTTGAGTTTCTTTCAGGCTCTCAAAGGTGAAAAACCCGATCTAATTTTCTTAACTGTCCCCGGATTACCCGTTTGCGTTCCCGCCGCTTTATTGAGTAAATTATATGGGGTACCGATTATTCTAAATTTACAGGATATTCTGCCCGACGCGGCAGTTCATGTGGGATTATTAACTAATCAGAAAATGATTAAGGTTTTTAGTAGTCTCGAAAAATTTGCCTATAAAACTGCCAGCAAAATCTCGGTTATTGCCGATGGTTTTACCAAAAACCTTCTAACTAAAAATGTGCCGAGTCAGAAAATTATTGAAATTCCTAATTGGGTCGATGTCAGCTTTATTAAACCGCTGCCGAAAAACCATAGTTATTTTCGCCAAGAAAATCATCTTGAGGGCAAGTTTATTGTTTTATATTCTGGGAATATTGCCCTAACTCAACCCTTGGAAACTTTAATCGATGCCGCAGTTCACTTAGTTAATATTCCTGAGATTCAAGTGGTAATTGTTGGTAAAAAAGAGGCCCTTGATCGCCTAGAAAAGTATCGCCAACAACAGGGGGCCAGTAATGTGCTTTTATTACCCTTTCAACCCCGGGAAAAATTACCAGAAATGTTAGCCGCCGCTGATGTGGGTATGGTGATGCAAAAACATAACGTGATTTCCTTTAATATGCCGTCCAAAATTCAGGTATTATTAGCTAGTGGCCGTGCTATTATTGCTTCTGTTCCCGCCGCTGGAACTGCTGCTAGGGCGATCGAGCGTAGTGGTGGTGGTTTGGTGGTTAATCCTGAAGATCCGGAGGCATTAGCTACGGCTATTTTAAAGCTATACAAAAACCCAGATTTAGCAAATATACTAGGAGAAAAAGGACGACAATACGCGGAGGAAAATTATGCCTTTGAAAAGACTTTGGATCAATACGAAAATCTTTTTTCTCAAGTAATTAGTTAATAATTAGGGTAAGTAGTTATAATTAAATTGAAGATAGATCCCCCCTTAATCCCCCCTTGATAAGGGGGGTATCTGACAATTTTTAATACCTACCTATAGGGAATGGGGGAATTTCAACTAAAACCCTAAAACCCTAAAACCCCATCAGCTAACCTCTAACTCCCACTTAACTATTTTCATGTTTGATAATTTCTCAAAAAAACTCCCCTGGCAAAGTCTCAAACAAGCGATCGCTTTTGTCTTAACAATTATTGCCTTAACTCCAGTAGTTACAGCTTTAATTTCTAGCGTTAATCAGCCTCAAATCCAATCGAATATTCAACTATATCAAACCAATCTCAACCTACAAGTCACGACTCTCAGCAGCGATGCTGACCCTAATAGCGAGGAATTTGCTAATCTTAAATTAATGCAAACTTCCCTGATCGGTGAAGCTCCTTATACCACTGCCGAGGAACAGTATTTATCAGCCCAGAAAAGTGCCAAAAAAACAATCACCGAACTAGAAAAATCAGCAGTTAATCCCGAACAAAAAAAATCTCTTGAGCGCGAAATCAATTCCTTAAAAGATTTAGAGCTAAAATTAAGTCTCATTCAAGCTAGTCAAGGTGACTTGGATTCGGCACGGAAAATCTGGCAAGACATCAAGGAAAAATCAGAATTTGAGAACTATAAACCTGCTGTTTTAAAAAATGCGCTGCTGTTAGAGGGATTGTACAGTGAACCCCCCGAAATTGCCTCCGATGCTGAAGCGAGAATCGATCGCAATTTTCAAGGATGGTTTCGTTATACCATTCTGGAAAAATTATATAGTCTCGAAAATCGTCAAGAGGATTTACTCGCTTTAGAGGAAGAACAGAGTGAAGTGGCGGCTAATGCGTTAATTAAACTGATTTTAGTGGCTTTGTTGCCTCTTATCGGCGGTTTAATCGGTTTTGTGCTGTTGATATTTTTATTAGTGCAGTGGCTGCTCCGTAAACAGCGATCGCTGCTCTTTTTAGATGATAGTCTCGCTTGGCAAACTAAGTGGGGAGGAGAAACCCTCTGGTGGGGAATAATTATCGGTTTCTTTTTCGTCGGACAAATTGTTTTACCGGTAATTTTCGGGATTTTATCGAGTTTCTTGAGTCTCAATCCCGAACAATTTAACCTAGAAGCTAAAGCAATATACGTTGTAGTTAGTTATTTAGCCTTAACATTGAGCAGTTTATCGGTTTTATACCTAGCGATCAAGCCTTTTCGCCCTTTACCTCCCGATTGGTTTCGTTTTAAACTCTTTAGTCCTTGGCTTCTCTGGGGATTAGCCGGCTATTTTGTCGCTTTACCCCTGGTTATTATCGTTTCTTTGCTCAATCAACTAATTTGGCAAGGACAAGGAGGCAGTAACCCGCTGCTGACTTTAGCCCTAGAATCCCAGAATACCTTCGCTTTAATCTGTTTTGGCTTTACTGCTTCCCTTGCCGCTCCTTTTTTCGAGGAAATTGTCTTTCGCGGTTTTTTACTAGCTTCTTTGACTCGTTATCTGCCTGTCTGGGGTGCGATTGCTCTTAGTAGTTTGATTTTCGCCCTTGCTCACCAAAATTTGTCAGAAGTGCTGCCTTTAACCGTCCTAGGTTGTGTTCTTGGCTTTGTTTACACCCGCTCGAAAAATTTATTATCCTCGATGTTGGTTCATAGTCTCTGGAATGGTGGCACCCTGTTAAGTTTATTTTTATTGGGCAGCGGTGCGGGTTAGGTGAGGTAAAAAGTCTCTTAGTCTAGAGATAACTAATCTTCCCCTTTCAACCCTTGCACTTAATTAGATAACCACATCGTTGCTCACCTTGATTGATCCAGTGAGTCCGTTCGATCGTACAATCGGGAAGCAGCAGCGCAAACATTTCTAATTCATGGCCACAGATACTGGGATAGGAACCAGCCACCTCAGCAATAGCGCAATGATGCTCGGCCAGGATATAACTATTTTCTGCTTCCAGTGCCACTAATTCTGCCATATAACCCTCCTCTTGGCGAATTTCCAGCAATTTTCTCATTCTTTCCCCTAAAGACCCCTTCCCGAGGCGCAATTGATATTCTGCCGCTTTGCGTTGCCACTGTTTTTTGAGAATTTCCCCCACCTGTTGCTCTCCCACCGTCTCCACGAGAGTATTGAGGAAAGAAACGGCGAAATTATCGTAATTATGGGGAAAACGGCTACGACCTTGACGACTGAGACGATAAATGTGCTGAGGCCGTCCTATCTTATTTTGTACCGCAAAATATTCGATCAGTCCTTCCCCCTCCAAATCCTTAAGATGGCGGCGCGTCGCTTGCGGACTAATACTTAACTCTTCAGCCAAGTCTTGGGCGGTAGATTGACCGTTTTTGAGCAAATATTGCAGAATATCGTCTTTCGTCGAGGCGGGTTGAGTCGTGGTCATGATACCAAAAACAGAGGCTTTAGCGTACAATTGCTGAGGGTCAAGGAGCGGCCAATTACCCCTACAGAGTAACCTGAATAACAGAGGTTTACCAGCATCCTCTCAAATTTTCCGTGACTTTGACAACAGCTTTGTTGTTAATCTATTATATAATCAATTTAAACAACTTTATTGTTGTTTAACTGCCTCCCCTGCCTACCGCGTAGAGAGAACACTAACCCCCATGAGTGCAACCACCGTTAAAAACCTCGTTAACCAACCCTACAAGTACGGTTTCATCACCGATATCGAATCGGAAACCATCCCTCGCGGTTTGAATGAGGAGATTATTCGCCTAATTTCGGCGAAAAAGAAGGAACCGGAATTCATGCTCGATTTTCGTCTCCGGGCCTACCATCAATGGCAAAAGATGACCGAACCCAGTTGGCCACACGTTTCCTATCCTGCCATTGATTATCAAAATATTATCTACTACTCTGCACCCAAACAGAAAAAAGCAAAACTCAACAGTCTTGAAGAAGTTGACCCCACTTTAATCGAAACCTTTGAAAAATTAGGCATTCCTCTTTCGGAACAAAAACGCCTTTCTAACGTCGCTGTCGATGCTATCTTTGATAGCGTTTCTATCGCCACAACTTTTAAAGAAAAACTAGCAGAACAAGGGGTTATTTTCTGTTCTATTTCGGAAGCTTTACAGGAACATCCCGACTTGGTGCAGAAATATCTCGGTACTGTGGTTCCCGTGGGTGATAATTATTTTGCCGCTCTTAATTCTGCAGTTTTTAGCGATGGTTCCTTTGTTTTTATCCCCAAAGGTGTCGTCTGTCCGATGGAATTGTCCACCTATTTTCGGATTAATAACGGTGAGACAGGACAATTTGAAAGAACTTTAATTGTCGCTGAAGAAGGGGCATCGGTAAGTTATTTAGAAGGTTGCACCGCTCCGATGTACGATAGTAATCAACTTCATGCCGCCGTCGTGGAATTAGTCGCCCTCGATAATGCGGATATTAAATATTCGACCGTACAAAATTGGTACGCTGGCGATGCCAATGGTAAGGGAGGTATATACAATTTCGTCACTAAACGGGGTCTGTGTAAAGGAGTTAATTCTAAGATTTCTTGGACGCAGGTGGAAACCGGTTCAGCAATTACTTGGAAGTATCCCAGTTGTGTCTTAGTCGGCGATAATTCCGTCGGGGAATTCTACTCAATTGCCCTAACTAATAACAAACAACAGGCCGATACAGGTACGAAAATGATTCACATTGGCCGGAACACCAAGAGTACCATTATTTCTAAGGGAATTTCTGCGGGTAACTCCCAAAATAGTTATCGCGGTTTAGTGAAAATGGGACCGAAAGCCAAGGGAGCAAGAAATTACTCCCAGTGTGATTCTATGCTGATTGGAGATAATGCCGAAGCTAACACTTTTCCCTATATTCAGGTGGATAACAACAGTGCTAAAGTAGAACACGAAGCTTCTACTTCTAAAATCGGTGAAGACCAATTATTCTACTTCGCACAACGGGGCATTTCCGAAGAAGATGCTGTCTCTATGTTAGTCAGTGGTTTCTGTAAGGATGTCCTCAGTAAATTACCGATGGAATTCGCCGCCGAAGCTGATAAACTCCTCAGTCTCAAGCTCGAAGGAACCGTCGGATAACAGTTATCAGTTATCAGTTATCAGTGTTCGCTGAAATATAATTAGTTTCTAGAAATATTTGCAGTTGCCAACAAAAAAACATGAGTGAAGTAATTTTATCGGTAAAAAATCTGACCGCTAGTATTGATGGAAATCAGATTCTTAAAGGAGTTAACCTCGAAATTAAAGCAGGGGAAACCCACGCAATTATGGGGCGCAATGGCTCAGGAAAAAGCACCTTTTCCAAAGTAATCGCTGGACATCCTGATTATGAAGTAACTGGGGGAGAAATAATTTATAAAGGCGAAAACCTTTTAGACAAAGAACCCTATGAACGAGCGCTTATGGGTATCTTTCTCGCTTTCCAATATCCCTTAGAAATCCCCGGCGTTAGTAACCTCGATTTTCTTCGCGTTGCCTATAATGCCAGACAAAAATATCTAGGCTCGGAAGAATTAGATAGTTTTGACTTTGAGGAATTAGTCGAGAAAAAACTAGAAGTTGTTCAGATGAATCCTAGCTTTCTTGGTAGAAGTTTAAACGAAGGTTTCTCCGGTGGTGAGAAAAAACGTAATGAAATCCTCCAAATGGCTTTATTAGAACCCACTTTAGGAATTCTCGATGAAATTGACTCCGGTTTAGACATCGATGCTTTGCGAATTGTTGCCCAGGGAGTCAATCACTTAGCTACTCCCGATAACGCTTTTTTACTTATCACTCACTATCAGCGTCTGCTCAACTACATTGAACCCGATGTTATTCATGTTATGTACGATGGGCGCATTGTCACCAGTGGCGGTAAAGAATTAGCTCTCGAATTAGAAAGAACTGGCTACGATTTCCTCGACGAACAAGTATTAGCCGTTAAGTAATCTAGCTATCAGTTATCAGTAGTCTGGGGAGTCAGGAGTCAGGAGGCAGGAGTCAGGAGATTATTTTTACTTATTCTCCCCACACCCCACACCCTACACCCCACACCCTACACCCCACACCCTACACCCCACACCCCACACCCCACACCCCACACCCCGCACCCCACACCCTACACCCCAACCCCCAACCCTCCAACCCCTCCTACCAATGACAGCCATAATCACGAAACCTGAACAATCAGGAGAATTATTGTTAAAATTGTCGCGAGAAACGGTTCCCACTATCGATAACGGTAAAATTCTCGAATTAAGAGAATCGGGAGCCAGTAAAGCTCACGAATTAGCCATCCCTGGCAGAAAAGATGAAGAATGGCAATTCACCGATTTAAGTCAACTCTGGGCGATCGATTTTCGCGCCCCCCAAACCGTTACAATCGATAAAAATGCCCTAGCTGTTTTTTTACTGCCCGAAGCCAAAAACAGCCGTATAGTCTTCGTTAACGGCATTTATCAGCCTGAATTGTCCGATATCTCCGCTTTACCCCCCGGTGTCAGCGTCAGCAATCTCGCCAATGCACAAAAAGATGTTCTTGTCAACTATCTAGGGAAAGAAAAAACCCCCGAATTTTTTACCGCACTCAACCAAGCTGGACTAAGCGATGGGGCAGTAATTCACGTCACCGCTAACACCGTTGTCACAACCCCGATACATCTCCTATTTATCACCGTTGTGGAGGAAATTCCCCGCTTTTATCAGCCCCATAGCCTCATCGTGGCTGAAACGGGAGCTAGTGTCAATATTATTGAGAACTACGGAGCTTTAGCCGAACATTGCTCCGATTTACCTGTAAATTACTCTTATTTCACCAACGCTGTCACGGAAATTTACCTCGAAGCCAACGCCGAGGTCATCCATACCAGAGTACAACGGGAATCGGGAGATGGTTTTCACATCGGACGCACGATAATTGAACAAGGGCGCGATAGCCGTTACACTCTCAACGAGATAAATCTAGGAGCTAAACTCTGCCGTCATAACCTCGATGTCCTGCAAAAAGGAGCACAAACCGAGACAAATCTGTACGGATTAGCCATGATTACCGGACAACAAACCGCCGATACCCACAGCGCTATCTATCTCAACCATCCCCACGGCATCGCCAACCAACTGCATAAATGTATCGTTGATGGTAGCGCTCACGCCATCTTTAATGGTAAAGTGTTTGTTCCCAAACCCGCCCAATTAACCAACGCCTCCCAGTTAAATCGGAATTTGTTAATTTCTAACAAGGCACGAGTCAACACCAAACCGGAATTACAAATTACCGCCGATAACGTCAAATGTTCCCACGGGGCAACCATTAGCCAACTGGAAGCAGATGATTTATTCTATCTGCAAAGCCGGGGCTTAAGCGCCGACACCGCCCGCAGTTTGTTAATTGATGCTTTCTCGGCCGAGATTTTAGCTAAAATTCCTCTAGAATCCCTCCGCCAAAGATTGGGGCAATGTGTCGCCTGTCGCAGTGTGGAATAACTCTGCCGGGGTGGGTGTCAACCTGCCCAAAGTACCCCTCTGACTCCTGACTAAAATGACAATTATCCAAGAAAAAACCCTCGCCCAAAAAGTCCACGCCGATTTCCCTATCCTCCATCAAACCGTACACGATAAACCCCTTATCTATCTCGATAGTGCCGCCACTTCCCAAAAACCCATTCAAGTATTAGAAACCCTGCGAAACTATTACGAAAAAGATAACGCTAATGTGCATCGGGGGGCGCATACTTTAAGTGTCCGGGCAACGGAAGCCTACGAAGGGGCCAGAGATAAGGTGGCTAGGTTTATTAATGCCGCTTCTCGTCAGGAAATTGTCTATACTCGCAACGCCACGGAAGCGATTAATTTAGTCGCCTACAGTTGGGCATTAAATACCCTGAAAGCAGGGGATGAAATTATTCTCTCGGTGATGGAACACCACAGTAATTTAATCCCCTGGCAAATTGTCTGCCAAAAGACGGGGGCGGTGATTAAATATGTGCAATTAACCAGCGACGAAAGCTTTGATTTAGAACAATATAAATCCTTGTTATCTGAGAAAACTAAATTAGTTGCTGTCCTTCATGTTTCTAATACATTAGGCTGTATTAATCCCGTTGCCGAAATAGTCAGCCTTGCCCATCAAGTCGGGGCGAAAGTATTAATTGATGCCTGTCAAAGTGTCCCCCATTTAGCCATTGATGTGCAGGCCATAGATTGTGATTGGTTGGTGGCTAGTGGTCATAAAATGTGCGCCCCCACCGGTATTGGATTTTTGTACGGCAAAGAGGCGATTTTAGAGGCAATGCCGCCCTTTTTTGGTGGTGGCGAAATGATTGCGGAAGTCTATTTAGACCATTTTACCTGTGCCGAACTGCCCCACAAATTTGAAGCGGGAACCCCCGCTATTGGCGAAGCGATTGCCCTCGGTGCTGCGGTAGAATATTTAATGGGTTTAGGTATGGATAATATTCATGCCTACGAAGAAGAGTTAACCGCCTGTTTGTTCAAAAAATTAGGAGAAATTGAGGGTTTAAGAATTTACGGGCCATCACCTAGTTTAACGGGCCAAGGTCGGGCTAGTTTAGCCGCCTTTAATGTGGAAGGGATTCATGCTAGTGATTTAGCTACTTTATTAGACCACGAAGGAATCGCTATTCGTTCCGGTCATCACTGTACCCAACCTCTACACCGCCTTTTTGATGCTTCCGGCAGCGCGCGGGCAAGTCTATATTTTTATAATACCCGCGAAGAAATTGATAGCTTTATTGTCGCTTTACAGGAAACTATCGATTTCTTTGCCAACTGTTTTTCTTAGGGGTATCTCTAGCCCTTTTCCTGTTCTTAAAGAGTGAAGGAAGTTACTTATTATTATCAAGGAATTTGTCCCGAAACGGGCGAGTTATTGCGCTTGCCCCGCACTCTTTTGGCTGAAAAAATTGCCCGAGATTTGATGACAACTATCACCAATCCTGAAGGCAAAATGTATGGCATTTTGTTAGGAGAAAATGCCGCTGGCGAAATAGAAATTTTAAAAGCTTTTTCTGGACAGGGAGAAGCCACCGGCTGGGTTCCGTCCCTAGTGGGGAGAGAAAAAATTGTGCTGGAAGAAAAGCAAGTTTTGCAACTTTTAGAAACAATTAAACAGGAAATTATCACTTTAAAATCAATTCCCGAACATAATTTATATCGACTCAATCAAGCAAGTTTTGAACGTAAAATCCAAGCTTTACAGCAACAACATCAAAACCATAAACAGGAACGAGATAGATTAAGAAATTTAGGAGATTTAAACTCAGAAGAATTAGAAAAGTTAAATAATCTCAGTCGTCAGGAAAAAAGAGCAAGAAAGCAATTAAAACAGGAACAAAAACAAGTTTTAGAACCCTTAATTGAGAAAATAAACTTAGCCAATCAGAGAATTATTGAACTTAAGCAACAGCGTAGAAACCTCTCCAAACAGTTACAGGAATTGCTGTATCAATCCTACTGTTTAAATAATTTTTCTGGACAATCTCTCTCCTTAGCTAAATTGATGGGCAGTAATTTGTTACCGACAGGAACAGGGGAATGTTGCGCCCCAAAATTATTAAATTATGCCGCTATGAAAGGATTAAAACCTGTCGCCATGGCCGAATTTTGGTGGGGAGAATCGAATCGAGATAGAAAACAGGGAGAATTTTATGGCGCTTGTCAAGAAAGATGTCAACCTCTCATGGGTTTTTTACTCTCTGGTTTACGTTCATCTCTAGAAATTATCTACGAAGACGAGGGAATAATTGCTATTAATAAACCCCCAGGATTATTATCGGTAGCAGGACGTTATCAAGATAGTCAAGATGCTGTGGTTAATCGGTTTCGTCGTCAGGGAAAAAATGTCATTCCCGTTCATCGTTTAGACCGAGAAACTTCTGGTATATTATTACTAGCTAAAAGTTTAGATATTTATCGTTGTTTATCCCAACAATTTCAACGGCGACAAGTGGAAAAAATCTACGAAGCTATATTATCAGAAATTATTGAGCGAGAATCGGGTATAATTGACCTACCTCTCTGGGGAAATCCGCAAAATCGACCCTATCAAACTGTGGACTGGCAAAGGGGAAAACCTAGTCAAACCTATTTTAAAGTTATCGGTAAAGAAGGCAATTATTCTCGCCTCGAATTTATTCCCTACACGGGAAGAACCCATCAAATTCGTGTTCATAGTCAAGCGGGATTAGGGATAGGAATTTTAGGCGATCGCTTGTATAATGGTAAGCAGTCCGACCGTTTGTACCTACACGCTAAACAATTATCTTTTCGTCATCCTCAGACCGAAAATAAACTTGATCTGATCATTCCCACTCCCTTTTGAGAGCTATAAAATCTCAACTTCTTGCGGAGCCAAAAATTTGCTGGCTCTCTTCGGTTTGGTGGGTAAAATGTATTCTAAGATGCAGTTATCCTGGCGAGCGAGTCGAACAAACCACAAAGACACAAAGGACACAAAGATCGCTCTCTCCTATATAAGTTAAACTGATCACACAAAGAATAAGAGAGCCATTTGCTGGCATTGACAATTATGAACTTGCTTTAGGCTATCATCAGGTGGCTGAATAAGACTTTTGCAGGATATCTCTTAAGATGCCTTCGCCCTAATTAAAGGCGGCCTTGATCGCTTTTTACGCTAGATTGTGCTATAATGAGAAGTTGGCATTTTTTAGGCAGAGAGCAGTTACAGGAGGTGAATTAGGTTAATGACCCAAGTGGTAGTTGGTCAGAACGAGGCGATCGAATCAGCCCTACGTCGTTTTAAGCGACAGGTAGCGAAAGCGGGAATTTATGCGGATATCAAAAAGCATCAATTTTTTGAAACCCCTCAAGAAAAGAGAAAGCGTAAAGCAGTAGCCCGAAGACGACAAAGAACCCGTCGTCGTTAAATTCCACCAGTCAGAAGCTGAATAAAGGCTTCTGGCTGTCTTTTATTTTGATCGGGTTTTGGGGGTTGGGAAACAGATTAGGGAGTGGGGGAGTAGGGATAAAACAACTGATGGCTGTCTCTTGCCAGAGTGCCTATCTCTACTGGGAAATTAATTCTGCACGACTACTTAAAACTCAACCCTTTGACCATAACTTAGGAGACTTTGTAGGGTTGCGAGGCGATTTTCCCAGACTTGTATTTGATAGGCAGATAAATCTTTTTGTCTGGACATCACAGATTTAAATTGATAGCTAAATCGCTTTAGAGCATTTTGAGTTAAAGTCAAATTGCGAGGGCTGGGATTATTAGCTAATTGCTCTAATAGATTAGCCATTTCGTCCACTTCTTGCCCCCAAGTTTTTAAGGTTCGCTCCTCCATTGCCCATAAATTATTAACTATTAAAAAACTCCACTCTTGACGCAGAGAATTAAACCGCGCTGCTGCCGTTTTAAAGGGTTGACGGTGGGGTAAAGGTTCAGCTTTTTTCGTAATTATCGATCCCTGAATGCGATTAAGAATTGTTTGCAGGTTGGGATTGAGATTTTCTGTGGCAAAAAGAGCGAATCCCGAAGTGGGAAGATTGCGAATAAATTGTAGTTGATCGATGGTGACTTGATCGGGTACTTTTAACAGACGGATACCGGGTATAATCAGAGCATTTCCTGCAATTTGGCGATCAAATAAAGACTGGGTTTTATCTTCTAAAGTCCCAGTATCGAGAGCATAAGTCATTAAAAATATTATATCTATCCATTGATTTTGTCCCCATTCTTCCCAGTTTTGCTGAATACGATATAACCGTTCTTTTTGTTCTAGGGGAAACACCGCCGCCGACATTTTTAATTGGGGGCGAATCTGTTTTAAACGAGTAGAAACCTGGGAGACAAAAGTATCAACCTGACGGATTTTAAAGCTAGTCCATTGTTCCCATAAAGCACCCCGGGGATTTAAAGTAATGGGATCAACTCCTGTCATTTGTTTAAATAACCAACGGCTGGATTTACCATAACCATAGGTTTGATTAGAATCTTGACTCTGGAAAGGATAACGAATATAATCTAACTGCAAGCCATCCACATCGTAATTCTTGACAATTTCCTCGTAAAGAGATAAAAGATAGTTCTGTACTTCGGGATTAGCAGGATCAAAAAAGGCCTTTTTTGTGCCTTGACTGTAATCAAAAGAACCACCACTTTTATTAGTTGCACCCCAATCGGAATTACGCGATAAAACTGGACCGAGATAATTTAATGGTTGCTCTAATACTTTATTATGAGCTTGATTAGCCGCCGCAAAAACCCACACCCAGGCGTGGATTTCCATATTGCGTTCATGGGCTAATTTAACGGCAACTTTGAGGGGATCCCAACCTCTAGTTAAAGGGTTTTGTTCGGGGGCAACTTGACTGGGATAAATAGTATAACTAGCATTAACTGTCTCGAAAAAGACCACATTAATACCCGCTGCCGCCATGCGATCGAATACTTTAGCTAAATCCTCCTCGTTTTTAGCTTGTACGATCGTGCCTCGATCTAACCACATTGCTCGTATTTCTGGTTGGGCAAATTGTCGATTAGTGGGATAATTATCCCAAAGATTTCGCCGCGCTTGTAACCAATATTCCCGCGCTTGGGTATAGTCCCCCTGAGCGATTAAATTCTGAAAATTATTTAAGGTTCCTTGGGCATTTTCTAGGGCTAAACGGAATCGTCTCGCCCCATCCGAGGTGGGGGAATTTTTTGCCCGATTATGAAATGCTTGTGCTAGGGATTTATCGGTAGTTAAAGTGTTATTATTACTGGCTTCTAAAGCTAAGAGAGTCGCCCCATAACGCCCGATTAATCCCTGCAATTCTGCCGTCATCTGGCTAATTTGTTGAGAAGTTAGGCTCGCTCTGGGGGGAATTGCCTCGGTACTCGGACTTAATCTCGCCGTTTCCCTGGGGGGATTTTCTGCAATCTGGGGTAGAGGGCGACGGGGTGCGGTCGCCATTGGTGTATTATTAATATTATTAACTATTGTTGATTGCCCTTGACAATAGGGCGCAATTGTGCTAGGAGAAGAACTGCGATTAATGCCGTAGCGTTGCAGAGCGGTTTCTAGCCAAGCGCTATCGAGGGCGAGATTAGCCACGGCATCGCTGCCCCAGCGCCAACCGAGAAAGATCGAGTTATTATTGAGGACAACGGCAGGGGGATTATTGCGTGCCCCCCAGACGGCAACGGTTTGGCTATTAATTCCCGTGGGGATAACCACACCACCGAGGAGACTGCTGGCTAAAGGTTTTTGGTTTTTCAGTTCACCTAAATTAGTCGGCCGCAGGGTGTAAGCTTGGGAGTGAGGATAAGCCCAGTAAGCCCCAAATAGCGATCGCAGTTGATTCCGCACAGCAGGTTCCGAAAGATTTCCCGCCGGACCGGTGACGATAATTTTACCACCGCGATTCAGCCAACGACTCAAGACATCAGCTTGTAAACCGGAAATAGTCTCGACGTTGGGGATGATTAGAACCTTAATTTTATTCAAATCCGCGTCGCTTTGCCACTGATTACTCTGGAGAATACAGTAATTAACCCCGACATTTTGCAAACGATTGGTTATATCTGTCCATTGATTGGCATTTTCTTGACTTTTTAACACTGCCACCGGTGTCGCTAAAACTGGGATTGGTAGCAAGACACTCACACAGGACAAAAGACAGACAATTAGGGGCTTGTTAAAAAGATGATCACGACGGAAGGACGATCCCAGCACGTTTTTTTCTCTTAATTTTTTTGGTTAACTCCTCCTGATCTTACCCAACTTAGCCAAAAAATAGTATCTTTGGCAACAAAAATTACGTCTTAGCCGTCCGCAACGGGGTTTTAGGGTTTTAGTTGAGTTTCCCCACTTCCCCATTCCCCCATCTCCCTACAACTGTAAGGACAATTGCCGAAAGTGATCGCCGCGATGTTCAAAACTTTGGTATTGGTCAAAACTAGCGCAAGCTGGGGATAATAACACCACTTTAGCCTCTTTTGCCAGTCCTAATTCAGCCGCACGTTGAACTGCCCTGTCCATCGTCTCTACACATTCATAATCTTGATAACCTGCTGACTGTAAACGACGGGCAAAATCGGCGGCAGCGTCACCAATCAGCAGCACAGTGGCGACTTTTGCCTTAATTTCAGCGATCCAAGCCCGATCATCCCCTGCTTTCGCTTCTCCTCCCGCGATTAAAATCGCTGGACTAGGGACTGATTGTAAACCCACGGCGGCGGCATCGTAGTTAGTTGCTTTACTATCATTAATAAAGTCTAGTCCTTTATAAGTACAAATGTACTCTAGGCGATGGGCAACCCCGGGGAAAGTGGCGATCGCTTCGGTAATGGCTTTTTTCTCGATTCCTGCCAATCTAGCGGCGGCCACAGCCATAAGCAAATTCTGCTGATTGTGACTACCCACCATTTTCAGGAGATTAACCGGGGCAATTAACTCCCCAAAAGCCACGATCCAGTTATCTTGCAGATAAACACCACGACTAGGATCGCCCAAAAGCGCCTCTTTGCCTTTCACAGAAGTCCAGTAAGCTTGTTGCCATTGACTAACACCGATTTGACGCAGATAGGGATCATCACCGTTGAGGATTTGGCGATCGCTTCTTTGCAGTAAAGAGGCTTTAATCTGATAATAATTTTCTAGGGTTTGATGACGACTGAGGTGATCGGGGGTAAAAGTTGTCCAGATGCCGATTTTCGGCGCTAAATCCCGACTGGACTCGATCTGATAACTACTAATCTCCGCAATAATCCAATCGTATTTATCGGCTTTTAAAGCCAATTCACAGGCAGCATAGCCGATATTACCGCAGGAAGGGGCATTTAACCCCGCTTTTTGAAAAATAGCGGCACAGAGGGCGGTGGTGGTGGTTTTACCGTTAGTTCCCGTAATCCCCAACCAAGGGGAAGATTGCAGATAACGCCAAGCTAATTCTAATTCTCCGATCGTCTCGATGCCTTTTTCTCTGGCAGTAATTAAAATCGGGGCATCCCAAGGCACACCGGGGCTAACCACGATAAGATTAGGCAAGTCTGAAGCCTCTAGACTGAGATTTTGACCAAGATTGACCATAATTCCTTCTCTTTCCAGATTGGTTTGCAGTGCTTGTAAACTGGGAGAATCAGAGCGATCGCTTAATGTCACCTGCCAACCATCCCGTTTTAAGCATCTTGCCGCTGCTATTCCCGATCTTCCCAATCCAATAATCGCCGCTTTCGCCATCTTGTTGCCACTCTACTCAAGAGTCAATTTTTCGCAATCTCTATCCTACTGTGGATTGTTACCTTATTTCTGCCCCTAGATCAGCGATAATCTTAGTCTATTCTGTCTGCTCCTTGCAGTATAATAAAATGGAATGCTTATAATTTAGTCCTTAAACTAACAAAAATTAGTATGAATATTCAACTAAAACCAAATCAAGAAAAATTTATCGAAGAACAGTTAAAAAGTGGCAGATTTGATAATGTAGAGCAGCTCATAGATACCGCTTTACACTTGCTGTCCAACATCAATGAAGATTATTTAGAATGGCGAGAAGAAACCGGTCATCAAATTGATATTGCTGTAGCTGAATTAGACAATGGGGAAGGATTAGAGGTCGAAACAGTTATCAACAATATTTTAAAAAAATTTCAGAAAGAGCGTCAATCCTAATCATGAATCGTTATATTATTGCCCCATCAGCCAGTCAAGATTTAAACAAGATTGCTGATTATTTTTTAGCGGTAAACGTGGAAGCTGGGGAAAAACTATTGATAAAATTTTCCCAAAAGTGTCAACAATTAGCACAATTTCCCAATTGAGGACGTAGTTACAGTCATATTAGACCGTCCTTGAGAGGGTTGCCTTTAGATGGATATATTATTTTCTATCGAGTTACTGATGACACAGTAGAGATTTTAAGAATAGTTAGCGGTCGTCAAGACTTAGAAGCTTTATTCTCCGAGATAAAATAAATCCCTAGCAAAAATCCAGCAGAATTGAGCAGACTCCAAGACCTTTCAATTGGCCTGATTGCCTTTCCTAGCTGATGGCTGACGGCTGACGGCCGACGGCTGAATTATAAAACTATTTCCCCTAGGAAAACAAAATTCTCTGACTTGCGTCTAAATCGATAAAATAAATGCAAGTACGATCCCCATAACAAGGCTCCCTATTTATGAATCTAAAATCATCCCTAAAATTTACCCTACTGTTTTCACTTCTGGGGGGTTGTCTCCTGACGACACCCAGTCAAGCAACTCTCTTTGAACAACGAGAAGTTAATCAAGAGGATTTTATCGCTATTGCCCGTCCCTACGGTAACGGTAAATACGATTTGCTGATTTTGCAACAAATTCCCAGAAAACGCCAATGTTGGGCGGTAAATGGCAGAGAACCGACCATTGTTCAGCCTCTCCTCCTCGATTTCGATTTTACCGGCAGTTGTGAACGAGCCACCGACAGTAACGGTTATTCCCTTCGCATTCAGGGCAAAGATTACGGTTTAGAATACCTGCTGCGTATCGTACAACGCAACGGGGAATTAGTCCTCGTGGGAACTCCCCGCAATCCCAGACAATCAGAGGTAATTATTGGACGGACAAAAGGTTTAGGGACCGGTTTAATCCAAATTTATCTCATCGATGGCTGGCGCTTTACTAAACGCAGTCTAGCCGGTCAAAATCTCAGTCATATCTATCTAACTGCCGATAGTCCCAGTTTCAATCCTCCCCCGGAATTACTCGCGGGTAATAGTTATTCCCCCCCCAGAGAATCCGTCAAAGCAGAAACACCGGTTAATCCTTCCGGTGATCCCGAAGTGCGAGAATATACCTTTACCGCTGCAGAAACAGCAGTAGAGAGCAATCCTCAGCCAGTGGCCACTAATCCAGTACCAGAGCCAAATTTAACCCCACCGTCCCCAGTTACCCCTAATTTACCCCCCCTAACTCCTCCCAATTCCCAGAATACTAATGCAATTGTACCACCACCGCCGCCGCGCAACCTAGGCAATCAGAGAAGTTTATCGGATGTGATTACTTTTAATCGACCGGCTGCTAATCCCAGTAGTGGTAATATGAGCAATAGTGGCCGCCAAGGTTTTAAAGTAGTAATTGAAGCTAAAACCGATAGCGATCGCACTAGGGTTCGTTCTCTCTATCCCGACGCTTTCCCCACTTCCTACAAAGGTCGTTCCCTCTGGCAAATAGGCGCTTTTAGCAGTCGTGATAAGGCTGAAAACGCTTTACAAAGTCTTGCTCCCCTGCGCGGATCGATCGTACCATTTTAGCCGTTAAAAATTGTTAGATGCCCCCCTTATTAAGGGGGGATTAAGGGGGGATCGGCCCCCGTTTATCAAGGGGGACGGGGGAGATCAAAGGCAAAATCTATCGTCTATTTAATTATAACCACTTACTTAACTGATAACATGGAAATATCGGAACTAAAAAAAGGTATCGAGATAGTAGGATCGCGCCTGGGTAAAACCCAGGACTATCTTTGACTTACCCACTTTAAAGGCCAAAATTAAAGACTTAGAACAGGTGGCAGCCGTCCCCACTTTTTGGGATAATCCCGATACTGCTCAAAAAACCCTGCAAGAACTAAACGAATGTAAATCTTCTTTAGAAACCTATCAGGGTTGGTGTGAACAATTAGAAGATACTAAGGCAATTATCGAGTTATTAGAATTAGAATCCGATCGAACTTTACTAGAAGAAGCAACGGACAATTTAACTCATTTACAGCATGACCTCGATCGCTGGGAATTGCAACAGCTTTTAAATGGTCCATACGACGCAAAAGGAGCGGTTTTAACGATTAATGCGGGGGCCGGGGGAACCGATGCCCAAGATTGGACAGAAATGCTCCTGAGAATGTATTCTCGCTGGGCCGAGAAACAGGGTTATAAAGTCACTTTAGCAGAAATATCAGAAGGAGATGAAGCGGGAATTAAATCGGTGACAATTGAAATTGCTGGAACTTATGCTTACGGTTATCTAAAAGGAGAAAAAGGCACCCATCGGTTAGTCAGAATTTCCCCTTTTAATGCTAATGGTAAACGTCAAACCAGTTTCGCTGGGGTGGAAGTGATGCCAATTTTGGGCGATGATGCGGTGAGGGTAGAAATTCCCGATAAAGATTTAGAAATTACCACCACTAGATCGGGGGGAAAAGGTGGACAAAATGTTAATAAAGTGGAAACTGCCGTGCGTGTAGTTCATCTTCCCACAGGTATCGCTGTACGTTGTACCCAAGAGCGATCGCAATTACAAAATAAAGAAAAAGCCCTAGCTTTATTAAAGGCGAAATTGTTAATTATTGCTCGGGAACAACAGGCTCAAGCGATCGCTGAAATTCGCGGCGATATGGTGGAGGCCGCTTGGGGCAATCAAATCCGTAACTATGTTTTTCATCCCTATCAATTGGTTAAGGATCTCCGTAGTAATGTGGAAACCACCGATGTTACTGGGGTAATGAATGGGGATTTAGATAGCTTTATTGAAGCCTATTTACGTTTAGGGGGGAACAGTGCGGGTTATACTGATTCCTAAGATGAGAGCAGCTCTATTTTCTTACAAATTCTGTTCTTATGCTATTTGTCCTCTACTAAGAAGAAAAATCAATGGTTATTATCGAGATTACCAATGTGGAAGAAATATTGAGCGCAAAAATTGGCTCTTTCGCTGCTAAAATCGTCCAAGCTCTAGCAGATGATGAGGGGAAAGTGGAAGAGGTTCTCATCAAAGAATTACAGGCTAATTTTCAGGAAAGGGGGATTAAAGCTAATCTGTTTAGCGTCACTGGGTTAGATATGCTCGGCAATGGTAGGCTAGAAGTTAACGTTAATGTTCGTTCTGCGAATATGATGTCCTAAGAGAAGATAAAATCGCCAAAGGTTGGGTTAAATATAGTTAAACCCAACCTTATTTTGGTAGTTACCATCAAAAGCAATGGCAACGAAGCTTGAGGTTATAATAAACCAACAAAATGTAACGGTCCTTGACCGGTAATTAATTCGATAATAATTGCCAGAAAACCGATCATCGCTAATCGACCATTCCACACCTCGGCTGCCGTTGTCATCCCCCATTCCCAACGTTCCTGGGGATACATTTTCATATTCGCTTTCGGATGGGTAATTTGCTCGAAAGTGGTGGGTTTTTCCTCTAGGGATTTGACCACTAACTGGGAGAGAGATTCGATAAACATCGGGTGAGTGTTAAGAGCCGGTACTCGCTGAAAATGTTCAATTCCCGCTTCTTCCGCCACTTCTCGGTACTCTATATCGATTTCTTGCAGGGTTTCGATGTGTTCCGAGACAAAGCTAATCGGCACGACCAATAAATTCTTAATTCCCTGCTCTCCCAACTCTTTTAAAGCATCTTCAGTATAGGGTTTTAGCCATTCCACCGGACCGACGCGACTTTGATAGGCTAAAGTGTACTGATTGGGTCGGTTTAGAGTACGCATGATCGCCCTAGTACATTCTTCAATTTCCCTTTGATAGGGATCTCCCGCTTCCTCCACATAACTTTGGGGGACACCATGGGCGCTAAAAAAGATATGTACTTGGTCAGGATTAGCACACTGTTCTAACTCTCGCGCAATCAGATCGGCCATAGCACTCAGATAAGTGGGATGATCGTACCAAGAGGGGATGAGAGTATATTCCGTTAAACGCAGATAGGGATCCTGCTGCCACATTTCCTCCAGCACACGAAAACTGGAACCACTGGTGCTGATGGAAAATTGGGGATAAAGGGGGAGAATAACTAATTTTTTGATATGATCCCGTTTAATCCGCTCGATCGCTTCTTCGGTGAAGGGATTCCAGTAACGCATCCCGATATAAACGCTCACCTCGCGGCCCATTTCCGCGAGACGTTGTTGCAGTGCCGTGGCCTGTGCTTCCGTAATCTTGAGTAAAGGGGAGCCACCACCAATCTGACGGTAATTTTCCTGGGATTTACTCGCTCTTAGCGTCGATATTAACCAAGCTAACGGTTTTTGTAATCCTTTGATCGGTAAACGGATGATCTCTGGGTCAGAAAAAAGGTTAAATAGAAAAGGACGCACATCCTCTAACCGCTCCGGCCCACCCAAATTTAATAATAAAACGCCAACGCGACCCATAGTGTTAACAGATAATTTTTAAATTTTCAGATTCTTTACCAAGTTTAACAATATATCGGTGGAACCGTTAAAACAAATTACAGGCTACAGAGAACTTAATCAAATTTTGGAGGTTGATCTTGGCTACTATTTTACGTCCCCTCAGTTATCAATATCAATGGCTTTACGATGGTATCTCCCGTCTGGCTGCCCTAGCAGTGGGTGGGGAGACCCGTTTTCGGCAATTGGCTCTAGAAGGTTTAAAAATCGCTAAAAATGACCCTATCCTCGATCTCTGTTGTGGTGCGGGTCAAACCACCCGTTATTTAGTCCCCCTATCCGATCGCTGTACGGGTTTAGATGTCTCTCCCCGGGCCCTGGAGCGAGCTAGTTTAGCGGTACCGCAAGCGCATTATGTGGAGGGATTAGCCGAAAAAATGCCCTTTAGTGCCGGAGAATTCGCCCTTGTGCATACTAGCGCCGCTCTCCACGAAATGGAACCAGAGCAGTTAGAGGAAATCCTTAAAGAAGTGTATCGAGTTCTCAGACCGGGGGGAATTTTTGCCCTCGTGGATTTTCATCGACCCACTAACCCGCTTTTTTGGCCTTCTTTAGCCCTATTTTTGCAATTATTTGAAACCGATACCGCTTGGCAGTTTATCGATAGCGACCTGATCCAATCTTTACAGGCGATCGGTTTTCGTGATTGTCAACAAAAATTATACGCTGGTGGTAGTTTACAGGTGATTCAAGCGGCCAAGTGAAGAGATAGGCCAGGCAAGATTTTCAGGGGCTGTCGGTCATTTATACTGAATAAGGCAACGGTTTTTTAATCAAGCTGAGTTCGATCGACTCGCTGCCAGTTATTTTTGAGAAGTTAATGACTAGAGCAAAAATTCTACAACCCGATTTAATTTTAGGGGATACGATTCTCGGTCTCACTCTGGAGATTTTGAGTCAGCATCAGATTAAGGGATTGATTCTCGATGTGGATGATACCCTTGTTCCCCTCCAGGAAACGACGGTTTCTGACGATTTACAGCGTTGGGTCGATTCCTTGCGTCTTTATCTACCGATTTGGTTGGTCAGCAATAATCTGAGTGAAAATCGCATCGGTGCGATCGCTGATAATTTACAACTTCCCTACCTTCTCGGTGCGGTGAAACCCTCTCGACGCAAACTCCGGCAAGCGATGGCAGCCATGAGTCTCCCCCCCCAACAAATTGCTATGGTTGGCGATCGCTTGTTTACCGATGTTTTAGCGGGAAATCGTCTGGGAATGTTTACCATTCTGGTGAAACCAATGGTAAATCCCTTGACGGGGGGGGCAGCTTATCCAATCCACGATTTTGAGGTGTGGATATCACAAATTCTCGGCGTTTCCCTCCATCCGCAGCATTACTTCATAAAACCTGACCAATCCTCACAAAAGTAAATATTAAAAAATACTTAAGTATAGAGGTAAATGGCGAAAAGTAGAAAATACTATATATGATTTGAAATGAGGTCAGCCGAGATAAAGACCTTAAATATATGAAAGTCAGTAGATAGACGGTGCCAGTTTTTGCGGATATACGCCAAAAGCTGGCACTACTGTTTTAACGAAAACTTGCTGCTATAATTTGGCCAAACTGTGGGATAATGAGAAGCTGTTTCTCAGTTAATTCTCCCCGCCCTCACTGTATATATGAATCTAGATTCTTCCCTGCTATCATCCTCCTCGGTCGCGGAATTCGAGCGCAATTGCTTTGATTTGGAGTCACACCTACAAGACTTTTTACAATTAGACCAAGAAATTTTACAAGCAAAACTAGCAACAGCAAAAGATTCCTTAGCGGCCTTAGCTCATCAAGACTTTTCTTGGACAGATCCAGATTATTTCTATCAGGAAAAAGTCAAAGAAAACTATTTATTTGAATTATCGGCTTGGCATTTATCCAGTCAAGAATATATCGGGGAAACCCTGAAATTAATTGACAATTACGGTAGCGGAAAAGTCTTAGATTTTGGTGGCGGAATCGGTACTCATGCCCTGGCTGCCGCAATGAATTCTAAGGTTGAACAGGTGATCTATTGTGATCTTAATCCCCTACATCATCAATTTGTGCGCTTTCGTGCCAAGCAATTAAATCTCGATGCTAATAAGCTCTCATTCTATACAGAAATACCCGATCAGCTAAAATTTGACACGATTATCTGTTTGGATGTCATCGAGCATTTGCCCTCACCTAAAGCCCAACTCAAAAAGTTTTATGACTGGTTAAAACCCGGAGGAAAACTAATTATTAACTGGTATTTTTTCAAAGGTTTTAATCAAGAATATCCCTTTCATATCGACGATCCCAAAATTATTGAGAACTTTTTTCAAACCCTACAAAAAGATTTCCTAGAGATTTTTCATCCCTATCACATTACCGTGCGCTGTTATCGAAAAAATCAATAATTGCTTGAAAACAATCAAAGCAGCGGATGATAGAAAAATTAGAATTAACCTTGCCACTATGACCCTAATTATTAATTGGGAAGTGGCGAGAGGGGAGTGGTGAGAATAAATAAAAGCAATCTCCAGACTGTTGACTGTTGACTACTGACGGCTGAGGACTAAAATAAGCGATCATCGAACTAGCTGAAGTATTGATCCCCGTGGTGTGGTACTGTCAATTCAGTGTATTTATCTGCACTGACTTAAGATTTGTCGCTGTTGTCATCCCCTTCTCCTGTCGATGTTTTTGAGGCTTTCTATGACCGACATTCCTTTCACCCTAGACCAACTGAGAATTCTCAAAGCGATCGCTGCTGAGGGAAGCTTTAAACGGGCGGCAGATACCCTGTATGTATCCCAGCCGGCGGTCAGTCTTCAGGTACAAAACCTCGAAAAACAGCTAAATGTGCCGTTATTTGACCGAGGCGGTCGGAAAGCTCAATTAACAGAAGCGGGACACCTACTCTTAAACTACGGCGAAAAAATTATCACTCTCTGTCAAGAAACCTGTCGGGCGATCGAAGATCTACAAAATCTGCAAGGGGGAACCCTAATCATCGGTGCTTCCCAAACCACGGGGACTTATCTTCTTCCCCGCATGATCGGACTGTTTCGGCAAAAATACCCAGAAGTATCCGTACAGCTACAAGTTCATTCCACCCGTCGCACCTCTTGGGGTGTTTTTAACGGTCAAGTGGATTTAGCCATTATCGGGGGAGAAGTTCCCGCCGAATTACAAGAAACCCTGCGGATTATCCCCTACGCAGACGATGAACTGGCTTTAGTCCTGCCTATTTTTCATCCTCTGTCTAAGGTAGAAATGATTCAAAAAGAGGATTTATATCGACTAAAATTTATCACCCTCGATTCCCAATCGACGATTCGCAAAGTCATTGATAAGGTTTTAACTCGTTGCGAGATCGATACCAAACGCTTAAAAGTGGAGATGGAACTGAACTCGATCGAGGCGATTAAAAATGCCGTACAATCCGGTTTAGGGGCGGCTTTTGTCTCGGTGACAGCGATCGAAAAAGAACTACAAATGGGCGTGATCCACGCTACCAGAATTAAAGATGTGGAGGTACGTCGCACTTTGTCGGTAATTATTAACCCGAATCGTTATCGCTCAAAAGCGGCCGAAGCTTTTACCCTAGAAATACTACCCCAATTCTCCACCTATCCGGAATATCTGGCTGACGACCACAACTTTGAACCGATTCCTAACTCACAAACCGCCGAAATTATTAGTAAATAAGTCGATCGAGATGGGCAAAATCTTCCTCGGAACATTGAAGCTATTTCTTGGGAAAATTACTGCCGGGATAAATTACTTTTTTATCGACTTTGATCCAATGGAGACTTTCTAAACGACTTCTAAGATTAGTAATAGTTACTCCCAACTCGTCGGCGATCGCATACAGATGTCCCCATTTAGTCAAGTCACGGCCCTTGATGGCTTTCTCTAGCTCACTCATCGCCATTAGTAAACAACTGGCAAAATATTGGGCTTGCCATTCAATTCTTTGGCTAGAATCAACTGTCCGACATAGAAAAGGTTGAATTGTCTCTAGGGAATCTCCCTGATTGATTCGATCCAAAAAGTTAGAGACGGCTGTTTGATTAATATGAAGGACAAAATGACCAATTTCATGGGCTAAACTCGAATTTTTAAAACCTTCTTTTGCTAGGGATGAATTGTGAGAATCTTTTAAGAATTTTACATCTTCATTGAGAATAATTTTCTTTTCTGTGGGAATAATCATTGCGGCGATTTCTCCCTCTTGATCTGGCTTTATGTCCGTCCATTCAATAGCCAAATCAAAATAATCAGCCACTGCTTCCGCAATATCGCAATTTCTTAAGGGACGACGACGATTAGCTTTTACTTTCTTGAGAATATTGTCTGCCTGAGCTTCAATCACTGTTTTGGGAATAAAACTATAGGGTTTAATAATATCCAAGATATTTACTCCTCTGGTTCTAATTTTGTCGCCTCAGAAATAATTTTTTGGGCAAAATTGGGATTGTCTTTCATGCGACGCAATAAAATTGGCATTTGCTGGTATTTTTGAACTAACTCTTTGAAGACTTTTTGATCATCTGAACTCAGTCGTCCTGCTAATTCTCCTAGAGTTTGAGCATTTAATTTTAAATGAGTCGCTAAGGACTCAATAACCTGCTGACTAGGAGGATAACCCGCATGATCATTTTCTAGCTTCGATAGATAGGTATAGTCCACCCCAATCAACTTAGCTAGTTCTCTCTGACTATATTCCTCCTCTCGACGAGCTTTGCGGATAACCTGTCCAAATGTTTCTGACACTGCTTTTCTCCCAACCGCTCAAAAAAATTATATCAAGGGTTGACTATTTCAGTCAACATAGGCTAAAGTTAGTTCATTGGCGTTGATTATTTTAGTCAATGTCATCCTAGCATTATCCTGACCGAGGGAAAAAATCTTGTCCTGCCAGTCCCCCAAAAAGCCTTGGTATCCTCCGATGAGCTATAGTCTTTGGCGATCACTAAAACCAGCGATTGGCTATGAGAATTGGCATTGTCAGACAAAACGGGGGTTTGAAAAAGCGCGAAACAAAGAACCAGAAGTCCAAAGATTATTATCAGAAGATAATCAACCGCAAAAAATTGGTAAGTTGGCACAAAGGGGAGTTTTTGAGTTTCATCAAGAGCCAGTGAGATTATCAGGTTCCCATGGGGTGGAACAAGTGGCAAAAATCCTGCAATTAAATCAAGAATCGCCAGAAATTCAAGCTAGGGTTTTAGTAATTTTAAACAATTACTATCAACAACCAATTTTATTGAATCAAGAGATTATTAATTTATCTAGAGGCGATGAAGGTTATCCAGAACCTATTGTTATCGAGCAAGGCAAATATCGGTTTAATTTGTCCGCTGCCTTTGATTGTATTTTTAGAGAAGCCGATGACACTATACATATTTTAGATTTGAAAACTGGTCAATCTAATTTTGATCGTCGTCAGGCTCATGTTTATTTACTGGCGGCTAGTTACCGTTATCCTCAGAAAAAAATTGTCGCTTCTTTTTACAATTTAGAAACCCAAACAAGCTCAGAAAAAATATCCCTGTCTTCTGAGGCAATAGAAGCAGTTAAAATCGAACTAGCTTCCCTGGCCAAAAAACATCAGCAACAACTACAAAAATATAAAGATCACCCCAAAGATTTTTATCATATTTTTCCGCCTCAAAGTGGCTATGTCTGTCGTTATTGTCCGTTTACATCGATTTGTGATTATGCAAATAAGGAGGTTTAGATCATGAATTACACAGAAACTAAAACAGCCAACTCTCCAATATTTTTGAGTGAAATTAGTTCCTTAACTCTCAAGAATAATTGTTTAAATTGTTTTAAGCTTAATCATCAAGTTACTAGAAAAATAGGTAATCGTTTTGGTTGGCAATTCAGTCGGAAGTTTCCTGCTGTGGTGGTTATTTTTGAAGATAATTGTTTTTGGGTATTAGCTAAAGATGAAAAATCTCTTCCCTCTCCACAACAGTGGAAAGAAGCTTTATCAGATATTCAAGAGGTTTTACGAGAAGATATTGGCGATCACTATTATTCTATTCATTGGCTAAAAGACTTTCAGATAACAGCTTTAGTTACAGCACAATTAGCAGTTAGAATTCTGAAAATATTTGGTAAATTTTCCTATCCAATAGTTTTTCCCAAAGATAGTCAGATAAGTGAAAACCAAGTACAGGTAAGGAGAGAAGTTAACTTTTGGGCAGAAATCATCAATGACACCGATCCAGCTATTTGTTTAACTCTTGAAAGTAGTATTGTCTATAGTGGAGATTTAGAACAGTTTTATGAAAATCATCCCTATAGACAAGATGCGGCTAAATTATTAGTAGGTTTAAAGGTTAAAACTATAGAAACTAATGGGACAGCTAAAATTATTAGAATAGCGGGTACAATTGGGGAAAGAAGAGAATATTTATTAAAAAAAGCTACGGGTTCAATTAGTCGAAGAAAATTAGAAGAAGCTCATCTTGGGCAGCCAGTGGTGGCGGTACAATTTGGCAAAAATCCCAAGGAGTATATTTATCCATTGGCAGCTTTAAAACCCTGTATGACAGATAAAGATGAGAGTTTATTTCAAGTCAATTACGGAGAGTTATTAAAGGAAACAAAAATCTTCTATGCTGAACGACAAGAACGATTAAAATTGTATAAGCAGGAGGCACAAAAGACTTTAAATAACTTTGGGTTTCAGTTAAAAGAAAAAAGTATTAACAGCCAAGAATACCCCGCATTATTTTGGACTCCTTCTATTTCTCTTGAGCAAACTCCCATCTTATTTGGTAAGGAAGAAAGGGGAGAAAAAAGAGAAACTCTCAAAGGATTATCGAAGGGGGGTGTATATCAACGTCATCGAGAATATGAGGATCCTGCTCGTAAAATTCGTTTAGCTATTCTGAAACCAGCTAATTTGAAAGTGGGAGATTTTAGAGAACAATTAGAAAAGCGATTAGAACTTTATAAATTTGAGACCATTTTGCCAGCAGAGAATCAAATAAATTTCTCTGTTGAAGGTGTAGGATTTGAAAAAAGAGCTAGACTGGAAGAAGCAGTTGATCAATTAATTGGAGGAGAAATTCCTGTAGATATTGCTTTAGTATTTCTTCCTCAAGAGGATCGCAATGCTGATAATACTGAAGAAGGAAGTTTATATTCGTGGATTAAAAAAAAGTTTTTGGAGCGTGGAGTTATAACTCAAATGATTTATGAGAAAACTTTAAATGATAAGAGCAACTATAAGAATATTCTCAATCAAGTTGTCCCCGGAATCCTAGCCAAATTAGGAAATTTACCCTATGTCCTTGCTGAACCTCTAGAAATTGCCGATTATTTTATTGGTTTAGATGTGGGAAGGATGCCTAAAAAAAATCTTCCGGGGAGTCTCAATGTTTGTGCAAGTGTGCGACTATATGGAAAACAGGGAGAATTTGTTCGCTGTCGGGTAGAAGATAGTTTAACCGAGGGAGAAGAAATTCCTCAACGTATTCTGGAAAATTGTTTACCGCAAGCTGAACTAAAAAATCAGACAGTTCTCATTTACAGAGATGGTAAATTTCAAGGAAAGGAGATTGAGAATTTACTAGCAAGAGCTAGAGCGATTAATGCTAAATTTATTCTCGTAGAATGTTATAAAACTGGCATTCCTAGACTTTATAATTTTGAGCAAAAACAGATAAATGCTCCCTCAAAAGGATTAGCTTTTGCTTTATCAAAGCGGGAAGTTATCCTGATAACGTCCCAAGTGTCTGAACAAATAGGTGTTCCTCGTCCCTTGCGCTTAAAAGTTCATGAATTAGGAGATCAAGTAAATTTAAAACAGTTAGTTGACACTACGTTAAAATTAACTTTACTTCACTATGGTTCTCTCAAAGAACCCCGTTTACCTATCCCTTTGTATGGAGCGGATGCTATTGCTTATCGACGCTTACAAGGAATTTGTCCTAGTTTATTAGAAGATGATTGTCAATTCTGGCTTTAGAGAGGAAAATTATGTAAATTCTCCTAAGTACAGGACAAAAAGCTGGAAAAGTAGGCGGGAGTAGGGTTTTATCAAAAATAGCACTAATCTTGAAACCCCTAGGAACCAATATAACGCATTGAAACAAGCTCTCAAACCTCCTCAAGGGATGGCACGGAGCAAGACTCTCTTTCCTCGCTTTCTTCTTACTGGCTCTGTTGAAAGTAAAAACCGTCAACCTCAAGGAATTAGCTCTAGGTTTTGACGGTCGGGTATTGGTAGAGTCCCATTACAAACGATGACAACGCTTGTTTGGGGACTTCGAGAGAGATTACTCTCAAATAGCTCCCATTGTAGTCCAGTGGCTCCATATCTCTCAACCCTGGGTATTGAGTATTGACCGCACCAATTGGTCATTTGGTAGTCATCACTACAACATCCTCACAGTCGGCATTGTCCATGAAGGGGTAGCTATACCCATTCTCTGGTGGATGCTCAAGAAGAAAAAAGGCAACTCAAACAGCGATGAACGGATGCGAACGGTTACTTTCTTGATCTCCGCAATTATTTTGCCCACTGCTGTTAAGTACCTAAGCAAAATTAATTACACATTTCGATAAAGCTTTTGCCTCTTGCCTATTGCCTCTTGCCTGTCTTCACTAGGAAATTTATTTTGCATGACTACTTATTGTATATCTTGAATCCGCAAAAGTCCCTATAATTTAGCCAATAACATTATTTTTCTTTTTCTTCAATTAATTCCGATTCAGTTTTTTTCAGTAAATCTGAGGCAAATCTTTCACTAAATCCCACTAAAAAAGCACAGGAGAAGATAAATAAATCCTGACGGGCTTTGTTTGTTATTAAACTAGAAGAATTTTGATCCTGGGTAATCATAAAATCAATTTTAATCAACGTATCTGAGCTAATTAAACTAAAGATAAAAATACCGAAAATTAGACCAATTAAGGGTCTAAACAAACCAATAAAAAGAGGAATGAGGGGGTCGTCATATTTTTTGTCTGTAAAGTCGATAATTCTGAGTAAAATACTCGCAACACTTCCCAACACTCCTGCTGTTGCCGCATAAACTAAACCATAAAATATATGCCGATTAGGATTTATCGTATCACTCGATGATTTTAACTGTTCTGAATAACTACTAGAAGGAATGGGTACTGGGGAGTTTGCTTGAGGTAATGGTTTTGAAATAAGTGCCTCCTTTTGAGAGGATTTCTGGTGTAAATTATCATCAAATATGTAAATTTCTTGAGCAGAAAATTTGAGGGCAATAATAGATAAAAAAGTTGTAATAGATAAACCTAAAAATATTTTGAATGGGACTGATCTTGTAGAATAGATAGAACTAAATCCATTTAGAATATGTCCCCACAAAAAATAGCGACTATTATTAATTTCCTTTTCTAGATTAACTCTGAATCCTCGAATAGCATCAACCCCGACTTTATTAGTTTTTGCCATGAGCAATATATATTTAATTTCCTCTAATAACAAAATCAATTTAGTTGGATCATTGTTAAAAATAAACCAACCAATTTTCCAGCTATTACTTTTTTTATAAATCAAATAATTCAGATGATGAATCTGTTGAACTAAGTTAGCAATTTCTAGTTGTAATTCAGGAGAAATTATCGGCAAAACCTCTAATAAAACTTCCCGAATATCCGCATTTAAGGCGTTAATATCGTCATTTTTTTTGACTGGAGTGGAAGTTATCATATTTTTTGGGGACTTTTTAGATTGATTAATAGAATGAAAAGGCTATCTCTGCAGCTTCCCCTTACTCGACGTTGACCCTTCGGCTACGCTCAGGGTCAATCCGTTGCAGGACTTTCTCTAGGATAGGGCGGGTTTTCTAGATTACTAAAATTCTAACATAAAGTCCCCCTAGAAGGAGGAGGTTTTAAACCCAGTTTTTTGATAACTTTCTAGCCACTTTCTCGTTGTCACATTAGTAAAACGTTTGACCCTGGATAATTGTGATATATTTGTTACATTTCGTTACTTAAAATAAAATTATCCTTAGTTTGAGTTTTTGAATTTACCTCAAAATCCTCTACTCTTAAACAGCTATCTAATTGATCTTGTAATATGTTTGTATTAATTGCCTCCTTGCTAATTAATACCAATTGGGTAAAGGGTGGATTATTACCCCATTCTTCGCCTATTTCTAAGGTAATTCTCGGCCCCACTTGTTGCAAAATTACTCCTCTATTGGGATGTTCAACAGTAGATAAAATACCCTTGGCTCGCAATACAGTTACGGGTAATTTCCCTAATATTTTTCCCAGGGTTAATAACTGAAAAGGGCGAACACTTTCATAACTCCAAGTATGAAAGTTATCCGAGGGATTAGATTTTAATTGACTAGATACAGAACGAACGGGAAATGAGTCCCTAAATCCTAATAATAAATCTAGGGAAACATCCCCATAACTCCCTTTTAACAAACGCACCCAAGGTGCTATTTTTTGGATAATTTGACTAGCATTAATTTGTGCTTTTTCATCAATCAAATCAATTTTATTGAGAACCACAATATCAGCAGCCGAAATTTGATCAATTAGCAAATCTTGATAGTTAATTTTTCCAGATGGTTCACAAATTTGGGGTAGATAGGTAGCATCAACTAGGGTAATAATGCTTTCCAAGCGAATTATTCTACTTAAAACTGGACGCTTTAGGGTTTGTAACAGGGTATAAGGGTTAGCAATTCCACTGGCTTCAATTAATATCTGATCTGGACGGAGAGATAGGATTTTGGGAAGAGAATTAACCAGATTATTTTGTAAATTACAACAAACACAACCTCCCTCAAGAGTGATTAGATCATCGTCTCTATTTTTAATTAACATCTGATCAATATTAAGACTACCAAAATCATTGACAAGTATGCCGAAACGGCGATCACTTTTACCCTTAAGAATGGAGTTAAGTAAAGTAGTTTTACCCGCACCTAAAAAACCCGTCAGCAGTGTTACTGGTGTCTTCCAGAGATTTGATGACAAAACCATTATACTTGTCCTCCCGATGGTTGTTTATAGATGACTCCCCGTTTCATGACAAAATCAACTTTACCAGTAACATTAATATCCTCAAAAGGATTACCCGGCATAGCGATAATATCAGCAAATTTCCCCACCGCTAACGCACCAATATTCGGCTGCATTAATAATTCAGCCGCTACAGTAGTTGCTGCTTTTAAAGCGCGTAAAGGAGTAATCCCATTTTGAACCATCGCTGGAAACTCTTTCCAGTTATCTATATGAGGAAAAGTTCCCGCATCAGTACCAAAAGCAATCTTAACGTTACTTTTAGCTAAATTATCAGCACAAGCAATCAGTTGAGAGGCATATTTTTGATATTTAGCGTGTTGCCAAGGAGAACGATTTTGCCAATATTCAGGATTATTAGCATTGCGAGCTTTTTCTAAAACAGTGTATTGAGTTGGTACCAGATAAACTCCTTTCTCTTCCATCAATTGCAAAGTCTCGGAACTGGCAAGATTACCATGTTCAATGGAACGTACCCCCGCATTAACAGCACGTTGAACCCCTTCCCCTCCATAAGCGTGAGGACAAGCAGAAATACCGAAATCTTTGGCGGTACTAACCAGAATATTCATCTCCTCTTGGGAATAGGTGGTTTGACTCGGATCATCCGTAGGAGAGCTAAAACCCCCTGTGGCACAGAATTTAATCCAATCTGCTCCTGAGCGAATTTCTTCCCGTACTATGCGGATAATTTCTGCTGTTCCGTCTGCTACTTCAAATTTTTCTGGTCTGAACTGAAAAGCAACTAAAGAGGTAAAATCACCATGTCCTCCTTGGGCTGAAATCAGGTGAGGTGCTACCAATAGATCTGGTCCAATAATCCAGCCATTGGCGATCGCTTTTTTGAGATCGACGGTAATAAATTCTGGATCGGGACAACCCACTTCCCGTACAGTAGTAAAACCGTTCATTAACAGTATTTTCAGGGGATTTAAGCTATAAAGGGTCATTAATGGCACTGTCACCATATAAGGATTTTCTGGAATTGTAGGATCCCCTTCACAGAAGGTAATATGAACATGACAATCAATGAAACCAGGGGTAACGGTGTGTCCTTTTAGTTCAATAATTTGAGCGTTGCTGTGATCAACTGTTGTAGCGATCGCAGTGATATTCCCATTTTCGACGCGAATTTCCGTGGCACCAAGGGGATTATCAGCCAAACCATCCCAATATTGATCGGTGACGATTACATAATTTGGGCTAGTGGAATTAGTACCAGTCATCGTTGTTTCTCCTGTTGTTAATTTTTTCAGCGTTTTTATTAGTCTTGAGCTAGGCGATCGCTTAATATCTCGACTTCCACTGGATGAATAGGCCAATTCAAGTTGATAGTTAGCGAATCCGCTTTAATGGTTAGTCTTGATAGACATTCATAGTATGTAGCCAAATGGTATCCGTATCCGCGTTTTCTTGTGTACTACCTAACAGAATTTCAAAATAGGAACGACTATTATAGACATGACGAAGGATGTTACAACGTTCGCTGTCTTCAATTACATCAAAACCCGCCGTTTTATTGGGGATTAAAGTAATCGACTGCATCCCATTATCAGCGGCAAAGCAGAGATGAATATCTAAGGGACTTCCCACCCAAGAGGGATCATCAAAACCCAAGACAGAAAACAATCTAGCATTGGCAACCACTAGAGGTATATTGTAGGGTTTAAACTCAAAAGGAATAGCTCCCATATCGGCTTCACCCCGTCTGTCTCCGACAAAATCGCAGGGAAAGTTATTAAAATTCCATAAAAAAGATCCATCCTCATCTTTGACGGTGATGGTATAGCTTTCTTTGCATCGGTATAAAACCATAAATTGATGACCTCCTTGAATATTTGATTAAGTTTTGTTGATTCAAGAGATTGTTAGGTTGGTTGAGGAAAGTTTGTTTTTTTTTCTCACACCAACCAACTGGTACTATAGCGTCCTATTCGCTTAATAACCCGTTTTGGAATCGATTGCCGCAGCATCAATACCTGCAACTGCCCAACCGACAGCAACGGGATCCTCTGTCACCACGCCAAAAACCAACGCGGCGGCGGAAACAAGATCACTGATCCAGGTATGCCCAACACCGCTAGTCACCTGATTTGGTACTAACATTCCATTCTCAGGAATATTTGATTCTGGATTATAAGCTGCCAAGGTACTTAGGAAAACACCACATGAACCAGTTGCACACATATAAGTCAGATTGGCATCAGCAATGATCGCCCAAGGGGACCCTGAGATGGTTGCATCCTGTTGGGCGGCATTGCCCACCGTATTACTCTTGACATCAACAACCCAGATACTGCCCATAGAGGAATTAGAGGGGTTGGACGGAGCCGTGGCAATAAAGATTGCTCCCTCTGGATAATTTCCCGGATCTGCATTACCGGCGTTTGGTGAGTAGGCCAAAGATAAAATGACCTGTCCACTGGGTACTGTCCAAATAGGACTTAACGAGGCATTGAACCCACTATAGGGCTGATAGTGTAAACCGCCAGCCGGGGTTGCCCAGTAAATGCCATTTGGTCCTTTACAAACGTCAGTTGCAGTACATCCGCCGTGATAACCGTAAAGGATAGGAGTTGAAGATGGGTTCTGAGCATTGAAGATAACCCCCGTAGCTTCTTTCACACCGCCGAGTAACAGACAATCGTAATTAGTTAGCGTGTTCGCAGGGAAAAAGGTCAGAGATACGGACGCTCCAGACGCTCCATCTTCGTTATAAGATGTGTTTGAACCCACATAAGACAAGCTCGGCACGCCGTTAGACCAAGTGACTGAATACCAGTAGAGGTTGCCATTAGACGCTGCCACGTAAAGAAGGCTTTCGGGGAAATAATAGAAAAGTCCGGCAATTGGCGCATCGGGTTGTTTTTCCGAAGCGATCTGAGTCGTGACATTACTACTTGTGAAGTGGCTGCCTCCAGTAGCGGGATTAATGCTATTAAGCCAAATATTCTCGTCTTCAGATCCGTAAACAAAATAGTAAGGTGGTGAATAGTCAGTGTTGCTGTAATCAAGCAGAAACTCAATAGCAGTGGTACTGGCACCATTATTATCAAGATTACTCACCCCCCCTAAAGTATAACTTGGTGGGGTTGGATTCGGTGAAAATTGCCCAACCGAGATCCCACTTTGGTAAGCAGCGACGACAAAAGTATAGTTCTTATATTCACCAGCAGGAATAGTGATTGCCGAAATACATTGAGTGTAGGGAAAAGACATGATTATCTCCTTTTGAGTTGAAGTTAAAGAGAATTACTTGAGAGGTCAGAAGTAAATAATTTAATTATTTTCCCTTTCTTTCCCTCCCCATTTAGAGTCGTGCCGATTCCCACTGCCGACTGTATCAGAGATTTAGGATAACTAGGCTCAATTAGGGGCGATCGCCTATCTAATGGCAGTTACCATAGGGGTAAGTTATTTGCCCGTCGATACCCTTTTAAAATGTTTAAAGGGACTCCATTAATGAGAGCAGAAAAATTATTGACAGTGGTTTCTAGTTGTCCGGTGCTAGTATTGACGCGATTCCACCAATCAGTGGCAATAATGTTAGATTTGATGCCATTTAAACCAGCGAAAAAGCTAGAGAGTTCTTTAGGCACATTAGCTGGTACTCCATAAGCACCTTCATAATTATACTGAGCCATTAATGACCAGAGAAAATTATTAGGTTGGTTGATATCGTCAATTTGTTGTTGTAAATAACTCTGCACGTCTGACCAAAGAGTTACACTTGTACCACACCAATATTGTTTAATAGAACTGCTCCAAAAGGGTGTATTTTGTGCTAACCAATCAGACATACTATCAGGAAATTCGAGAGAACCAACTACAACTCGGCCAGTAGTTTGCCAAAGGTCTTTTAAGGGTTGAGAAATACCAGAGGGCGGAATTAATTTATCTTGTCCAATAGTGTTGATAATCAGATTAGATAAATCTTGATAGGTTTGGCTTGTCCAATTTCCCTCAAAATCATGTAAGTCAAGAATAACAAATTCTTGGGGATTATCAGCTAAAAATTGCGTTACTTGATTGAGAAAATCTACTAAAGTCAGGGGGAGAGCAAAACTCCCGTGACACATAACAAATTGATTATCCCCTGAGCCACTACTAAGCATTAACCTGAGATCAAGGGCACGAATACCTTGACTAAGTTGCTGATTGATGTTTTGGTATTGAGTTTGTACCCACGTTTGGCTAATACTACCAGCGCAATAAGTTGAGGCATCGTGAGTGCCTGGCAGGGTTAACTCATTGAGACAAAGATTTTGAATACAAGGGGCAAATAATTCCATCCAATTATTAGCCCAGTGTAATACGGAAGGACGTAACACACTTTGATCATCTGCTAATCCGCCACTGCCATAATCAGGGGTTGGATAGGAACTAATTGGGTTTTGGGTATTACTAGGGAAATAACCAAGGGCGATCGTTACTACTCCATCATGAATCCATCCTACAGCAGATGTATTAGTAGTATCTGGAGTAGGATAAACAAAAAGACCATTGGGAATATTTTGCCATTCAACTAAAACCCCATAACCTGCTTCTGAGGGGACAGGCGTTGATAGTCCGTGAACTCCACTCTTTTTAGCACTAATTGTAAAGTTAAAGTTACTTACCCCCTCAAGGGTATATTCAACATCACCCGCATCATCTATACTGTCATGACCTACTGTTTCTTTAAACTCAGCATAAAATTGAGTAAAGGAATTAGGACTAATCTGAGAAGATGGATCCCACTCCATCTGGTAACTGTGGGATTTTACTTGATTGATGTTATATGGCGTAGCGTTGACAATTTGTATGTGAAATCCAGCACCCATAATAATTTTCTCCTTGATGAAGATGAGTATTGTTGACTTTTTAAAGTCGTTAATTGAGTTACAGTTAAAGATAATTACTTGAGAGGTCAGAAGTGAATAATTTAAATATTAGCCCTTTCTGTTCCTCCCCATTTACAGTCGTGCCGATTCCCACTGCCGACTGTTTAGCGATAGAATAATTAGCTTAACTTAGTGGCAATATCATCTAAATCTTGCTCTGTTAGCGTGAGAGCATTAGCCACATTTTCCGTCAGCGGCCAGTCAATTTCCAGAAGATTGAAATAAGCTTGAATGTGCTGAAAATAGGCTTCTTGCAGAAATTGCTTCAGGGGAGTTGTTTGCGGTTGAGAAAAAACGCCACATTCACCTTTCATGGCAAAAGTGCTGGGATTTAAGGCGAGATAATTACAGTTTTTTACTTTTTGAATTTGACTATCAACTAATAGTGCAATTCTCGAAGATTTAGGAATATTACAAGATTGATACAGGGTAGGAATCTGCTGTAATTGCTGAATATTCCAAGCATGGGGAACAATATCCAAACTATTCCAGAGTCGGCTGCTTTGATTGAGACCTGGCTCCGTATTTCCGTAGTAATCAGAAAAGGTTTGATCCCCTGGGGTTGCTCCCGCAGAAAATTGGGTATTGACGGTGATTTGTTTACCGGTAGGGTTCCAGGTTGCTTGATTTTCGTACAGCCATAATGCCATTACCGGAGATAATGCACCACCTAAACTATGGCCGGTGGTAATGATTTCAATAGGTTGGTCAGATTGGCTGGGAATTTCCTGGGTCAAAAATTCTAACAGAGAACGGTTAGAGGAATCTTTCAGGTTTTGCAGAATAGTAATTCCGGTATTTGTTCCTTGGGAAATTTTTCCGCGTTCGGGGAATTGCGTTGACCAGGAAACCATGTTATGGGTAGCAGCATCCTCCTGTAACCAGTCAAAAACTGATTTGGGATTCGTAGCAGCGATCGCAACTACATATTGAGGGTTATTGGTTTCGGCATTTTCTCCCTTTGCCACATACATAATATTATCCCAGTTCTGATTTTTAGGATCATGATAATAAATAACAGGACCCCAAAGAATTGTCCATTGACCAATTTTTGCTTGAACCGTAGGATTGGCTAAATCTGTAATAACTTTCTCGCTATTACTGATATTAGCGAACATAGAAAGACAGAAAAGCGTTTGTTGTTGATCGTAAGTAGGCATTGAAATTTTCTCCCTCCGATTGTGAATTGATTAGGCGTATCTTAGACAAATCCAGGTAATTGAGTCACCAGAAAATTGTTAATGATTTGGTCACAAAACAAATTTCACAAAAAAGGGATGACCGCTCTTTTTTACTTGATTAAGTTGACCCCAACTTACCCCATCATTAGAGGTGTAAAAATTAGCACCAGAACAGCTATTGGCGGAAAATGTAGGACAAGCATTGCTAAACAGGAAAAACTTTGATCGCTTTTTCGTAGTAAGCTTGACGATCAGCTAGTCCGTTAAGACCACCATTGACTCGTCGGGTGATTTCTTCCACTGTTGCACCGCGATCACAAAGAGCATTCATGTTATTGTTATGCCACCAAAAACCGCCACTGGTAAAAGGATAGGTGGTACTAACATAGTCAACTCCATCCATCACTTTCGGATCATGAATATAATTCGCAAAAGCTTGATAGTTACTGCGTCCCGTTAGTTGAATAACGCCTGCTCCCTTATATTTGGGACCATCTCCTGGATAAATATTTCCCAGGTCTTTCCGTCCGTTATACTCCTCACCGCTACCGAGTTCTTTCATCCATTTCAAGCCACCACTTTCATGGGCAGTTTGGCTTAAAAAATGACACATTCGCGGGTGAGTGTTAATTTCAAAGCGATTTAAGCAAGAATTGAGATCTGCTAATTGTCCATCGCTAATGACATTACCATAGATAGATTCGGCTTGAGCTTTGGAGATTAAATTATTACCCCCCGGTAATTCTTTAAGTTCTAGTAAAAATTTTGCCGAAGATGCTCCCAAGGTATCCAATTCGCCTTCTTTGATTTTTTGTTTGAATTGTTCAAAGGCTTGTTTTGTTTGGGGTCCATAAATGCCATCAACACCATGAGCAGGAAGTAATCCGAAAACTTGCAAACGGGTCTGAACTTCTCGGCAAAGTTCCGAGTCTCCAGCTAAGGAATCAATGGGTTTAACGAGGTTTTGTTGAATGATGTCTTCTAATTTCATGGTATTTATTTCCCGGTTCAGATTTTCCGATGGTGATCGCTGAGTTAATCAAGACTAAAAAACTAAGATAGTTGAGCATCCATTGTATCTAAATCCTGATCAGATAGGGTTAGAGTATCAGATAAATTGTTAGTCAGTGACCCCTCAATATTGGGGAACAATGTCTAAACTATTCTATAATTGGCTGGAAAGATTGAGTCCTGGCTCTGTCGTTTCATAGTAATTAGCCAAGTCTTGATCGCCAAGGGTTGCACCAGCAGAAAATTGCGTATAAACCTTGACTTGTTTGCCTTTTGGATTCCAGCTTGTCTGATTCTCATAATTAGATAGAGGATTGTCGGGAGGAGCAACTTTATGAGATGCTTAAGTTCTGCATCTAAAAGTTATGCCTATGTCAGCCCCCTCCATCCTCAACCATTTGAGTAACTAAGTCAATGGATTAAGCCCAGAAACGTTGAATTTCGTCATAAAAATTTACATTCAAGAGCATACTAAATCTATACTTTAGACAGTCATAATCTGAGATTTATTAAACTTATGAAATCGGAGAGTGAGATCGGTCAAAATCATCCCCAATCTGGTAATTATGCCCCCCTAGATAGCCATCTTTGGGCCGATGCCACCTATCCCCTCGGAGCGCATTATCGGGGCGATAGCGTCACCTTTGCCGTCTATTCTAAAAATGCCAGTCAGATTCTTCTGGAAATCTACGATCGCCCGACGGGAGAAAACGCTAAGTATGATTACTGGTTGACAAAAAACCCCAATGATGATATATGGCGGGCAAAAATCGCCGGTATTGGCCACGGCAGTTACTATGCTTTTCGCTGTTGGGGTTCCAATTGGCAATTTGATCAAAAATGGCAAAGAGGTCACAGTAACGCCGGTTTTCAGGCAGATGTGGACGATTTCGGCCATCGTTTTAACCCCAATAAAGTCCTCTTCGATCCCTACGCGCGAGAACTTTCCCACGACCTTGAAACCCCGGCCATGATCGCGGCCGGAGAAAATGCTGGAATCTATGCCACGGGAGAAGGGGACTACAAAGGAGTGATCCGGCGGCAATACGATACGGGTAAATGGTCGCCCAAAGGCATTGTGATCGCGCCGGATGGGACTTCTACCGGTACTCGTCCCCGTCTGGGGTCCGAAAAAGCGATCATTTACGAGGCCCATGTGCGCGGTTTAAGTCATCACCCCTCCGCTAGTCGTTTAGAAGATATTCTCAAGGGAATTACAGGTTTTGAGGAAGTGGCCAACGTTCCCGACCAGTACAGAGGAACTTATGCGGGGGCCAGCTATATGGCCAAATATCTGAAAGCGCTGGGATTTACCACGATCGAACTCTTACCGGTCCAGGAAACCGCTAACGATAATAACCCCGACGATCGCCCCGGCGGTAACTATTGGGGTTACATGACCTTTGGTTATTTCGCTCCCGATCGCCGTTATGCTTATGATCGCTCCCCCGGGGGACCCACCAGAGAGTTTAAGGCCATGGTCAAAGCTTTCCACGACCAAGGTATGGAAGTTTATCTCGATGTGGTCTATAATCACACCGGAGAAGGGGGCAATTGGGGCAGCAACGATGTCACCGGATTTGTTAGTTTTGGTGGTTTTGATGTGGTGGAATACTATCAACTCACCGACGAACATTATCTAGTTGATGGGGCCACTGGCTGCGGAAATCAATTAAACTTTTCCCATATTGTCACCTGTAATCTGGTTCTTGATTCCCTCACCTATTGGTTAGAAACCATGGGAGTTGATGGTTTTCGTTTTGATCTGGCCCCCGTCCTCGGTCGAACTCCTTCTAGTCATCAACGAGAAGATCGGGGCAAACAAAAACAATTCTTCCCTAAACATCCTTTGTTAGAAAAGATCGAGCAATTAGGCAAGAAATATGATGCCGAAATGATCGCCGAAGCTTGGGATATCTGGGGTTACGAAGTAGGTAATTTCCCATCGGGTTGGGGCGAGTGGAATGGCCGTTATCGCGATGCAATCCGGCATTTTTGCAAGGGAGATGGTAATACTTTTAAATTCATCGAACAGGTGAACGGAGATTATCACAATTTTCATGACCAAGGCGGACCACACAAATCGATCAGTTTTATTGTTGCCCACGATGGTTTTACCCTGATGGATTTGGTCAGTTATAACAATAAAAATAACCTCAATCCCTGGCCTTTTGGTCCTTCCGATGGCGGCAATAATAATAACGATTCTTGGGATTCTGGCGGTAATCAGGCCTTACGTCGCCAAAGATTACGCAACTTTTGGACGATTCAATTTTTATCTCGCGGTGTTCCCATGACTGTCTGGGGTGATGAATTTGGCCGCACTCAAAATGGTAATAATAATCCCTACAATATTGATAGTCTGGCCACTTGGAATAATTATGATATGATTGCCACCCGTTCACCCCATCTACTGCCCACCGGTTATCGGGAAGCTTATCACAATAATTTTGGCAGGGGAACTAATCAAGAAGAACGCAATCCTTTATTTATTTTTGCCGCTTATATTGCTCACTTAAGAAACAATCATATAGCACTCAAACAGCGCCGCTATGGCGATATGGTTCTCAATGCGGGCAATAGTGTCACCTATTTATTTAAAAAACCCGATGGGGTTAGCGATTTAACTGCCCATGCTCGCTCTATTTGGTTTTTAATTGATGGTAGTGCCGTCGGTGATCACGATTTTTTGGTGTTAATTAATATGTATCATCTGCTGGTGGATTTTCGTCTTCCCTCCCCAGGCAATAATTATCGTTGGGTAAGACTTATTGACACGGCAGCTTGGGCAGAAACCAATTATAATTGTTGGTCTGTGGAGCAAGGAGCAGTAATTGCCGATCGCTATAAAGTCAATGGTTTTTCGATCGTGGTTCTCGAGGAGATTAACTGAATTTTTGGCAATAGGGAAATATAAACCCCTATTGCATCTTATGTTTTATAACCCGCACTTAGCCCAAAATTGCCGTTAAATGTCTAAAACTAAAAGTAGTGTTATTATCCTAACCATAATTTGTATTATCGCCACAGCGATGGGAGTTTATCTAATCGGTGATATCGACTCCCAACAATTACAGATCTGGTTAAAACAAATGGGAATTATGGCCCCCATTTTGTATATTATTGTCTATACGATCGGGACAATTTTAATCCTACCTTCTACCCCCTTAAACCTCAGTGGTGGCGCGATCTTTGGGGTAGTTATGGGAACAGTTTGGACAACGATCGCCGCTTTGGTGGCCGCTATAGTTGCCTTTGCTTTTACCCGTACTATTGGCCGGGAATATACCGCCAAAAAATTTCAGGGAAAATGGCAAGCGATCGATGCAGAAATGCAGCAAGGCGGCCTATTTTATATGTTTGCTATCCGTCTATTACCGATTATTCCCTACGGTATCGTTAACTTTGTTGCGGGATTAACTTCTATCCGTTTTCGCGATTATTTCATCGGTACTTTATTAGGCACTGTCCCCGGAATTTTACCCTTTGTCATGATGGGTGCGGGTTTAAAATCTTTGGGAAAAGGCGATATACTGCCCCTAATGGTGGCTTTTACCCTCATTGCTCTGTTAGTAGGTGTGGGAACTTGGTATCGTCGTCGTCGGCAATTTCCCTTTCAGTGATCAGCGATAAAATTAAGTTAGATTAGGAATATTCCGACTGAATCCCCATTGCTAAGGAGATAGCGTATCGATGCCTGCCGCAGATTATAAAGATTATTATGCCGTTCTGGGAGTAGGTAAAACTGCCAGCGCTGAAGAAATTAAAAAAGCTTTTCGCAAATTAGCTGTCAAATATCACCCCGATCGCAATCCTAACAATAAAAGCGCCGAAGAACGTTTTAAAGAAATTAGCGAAGCTTACGAAGTCCTCTCCGATAGCGAAAAACGCCAAAAATACGATCAATTTGGACAATATTGGCAACAGGCCGAGCGATCGAATTGGCCAGGTGGTAATGGGGGGGTTGACTTTGGTTCCGACGGTTTTGACTTTAGCCAGTACAGCACCTTTGATGATTTTATCAATGAACTGCTCGGTCGCATGGGGCGCTCCGGCGGTACTCGCCCCAGTTCCCATTCCTACGGGACTCCGGGGAGAGGATTTGGCGATTTTAGCAATTTTAACGACTTTGCCGGCGCTCGTACTCCACCGCAATCCGTCACTTCTGGTGTCTCCACCGCTAAACTGCGTCTGAGTTTTGGGGAAGCTTTACGAGGAGTACAAAAACGGGTTAATTTAGCCGGAGAAATGATCGATATCAAAATCCCCCCAGGAACTAAAACCGGTAATCGTCTCCGGGTACGGGGTAAAGGACTAATCGATCCCTTGAGTAAACAACGGGGAGATCTATTTCTCGATGTGGAATTAGAACCCCATCCTTTCTTTACTTTTGAAGGCGATAATTTAACCTGTGAAGTGCCGATTACCCCCGATGAAGCAGTTTTAGGCACAGCGATCGAAGTTCCTACCCCCGATGGCCTGGTGACGGTAAAAGTTCCCGCCGGTATTCGTTCCAGTCAATCCCTGCGCTTACGCGGCAAAGGTTGGATCGATAATAAAGGACAACGCGGCGATCAATTAGTCAAAATTGTCATCGATACTCCCAAAGAATTAACGGCGATCGAACGGGAATTATACGAGAAAATTAAATCTCAGCGTACCACCGATCCCCGTCGTCATCTCAGACAGGTGCAAATTTAAGTCCCTAGCTAGGGTTTGCCAAAACAGTTTTTCTTGGTCCTGATTACTGTCTCTGGGGTTTATAAGTGGTTAGGTGTTAAAAATGGGTGCATCTCAATATTTCTGATTTTCTCTCACCTATAGGTGAGCAGCAGAAGTTGTTCAAAGAGGGCGAATGCAATTCGCCCCTACAATAATATTATTGCGCCAATGGTAGGGGCGCACTGCGTGCGCCCAAAATGTCATCTAGATATTTCGACCAAATTGAGATGCACCTGTTAAAAATCGTCAGTTCCCCCCCTTATCAAGGGGGGATTAAGGGGGGATCGGCACCCCCCTTATCAAGGGGGGATTAAGGGGGGATCGGCACCCCCCTTATCAAGGGGGGATTAAGGGGGGATCGATCTAGAATTTAACCTTACTAGCCAACCAATTAGTAATTAATTTGGGGCTATTTTTTTTCACCCAATAGAGAGCATAAATTCTGAATATAGGCTTAGAAAAACGAGCGATCGCTTTCATAATAAAATTTAAGTAACGACGATGAAACTTTTTATTAATTAAATTTAACGAACCCACATCGTAAAGACAGTCAATGATAATCCTAAAAGTCGTTTCCTCTCTTTGGAATAAACTATCTATTAACAATAGCACTTCCTGAATGCGTTGCTGTTTAAGCTGTTCCTCTTCGGAAACAGCCGAGAGAATCCGCTGCTGCTTAGATAATTTACTATCCGATGGGGTTAACATGATATGGTAAGGAAAAAATTAACTTGTTTTGATTTTATCCCTATTTGCCGATTTTGCAAGACCAAACCCCCCATCTATCCCCATTTTTACGATAACACGGATCTTTCCTCTCCCATGCCGTCTTGACTGTGATTGTTGTGATTGTGTCATGGACTGTGACTGATTAAGAAAAATAGGGCAGAATAAAATTATGAAAGCTAAAATGAGGACTGAATCATGAATGATACCTTAACCACAAGTTTACTTTAGCAGTACAGGAATTTACCACTGAAGCAATCTCTAAAATCCCTATATTGTGGCAAAAAATCAAAACCCAATAATATAATAAACTCAACCCTCATCACCCCGATTTTATCTATGGAACCTCTTACAGGAGCAGCGATCGCAGTTGGTTCGATTATTGCCACTAAAGCGTTAGAGAAAACTGGTGAAAAAGTGGGAGAGAAAGTTTGGCAACAAACAGAAAAATTTCTCACTTCCCTGAAACAAGTTTCTCCAGATACTGTCACCGCAATTGAAAAAGCACCCGAACAACCTTTAGATTATGGACAGGCAATTCTAGAGGTGGAATCTGTTGCTAAAACCCGTCCCGAATTAAGCCAAATTATAACCGAGTTGGTTGACATTGTAGAATCCGAACCTTTACCTAATTTAAAGGATATTCTTAACAATATTGCTAAGGGTTTGCAATCTCAATCCTCTGGACAAAAAACCTATATCAAAACCATTGAAAAAATTGTTAATTTTTCTCAAAGGGACATTAATATTAATGAACAAAATATCACCATGTAATGTCTTGGGTGCGTGCAATGCACCCCGACGGAACCGAAAAAAATGCCATTGTAGGGGCGAATTGCGTTCGCCCTTCCCCTTTTGATGTGTTAATATTGTATAAGTAAATATTTTTTTATCACAGCATTATGTTAGCAATATGGATCAAAAAATAGTCAATTATGCTAAAGGCGATATCAATATTAAGCAGCAAAATATTTATCCGCCTAACCAAGAGCCTCCTCAACCCAATCCTCACAATTTATCTAATAGTAATATCCCTAGATTTGTTGGTAGGGATCAGGAATTAATTGACTTAAAAACTCAATTACAACAATCCCAAAAGCTTGCTATATCTACCTTAACGGGAATGGGAGGCATAGGTAAAACCGAACTAGCCAGACAGTTTGGCTGGCAAGAATGGCGAGAAAAAGCCTATCCCGGGGGTATATGTTGGTTAAATGTGGCAGAAAGTGACGGCGGTTTTATCGGTACTTCTATTTTAGATTTTGCGCGGGTACATCTCAAATTAACTTTACCGGATGAGGGAGAATTAGACGTAAAAATTCGTTATTGTTGGCAAAACTGGTTAGCGGGAAATGTCCTAATTATTTTTGATGATGTGCGGGATTATCAGCAAATTAGGGATTATTTACCACCGCAAGAAGACAAACGCTTTCAGGTTTTAATTACCACTCGCAAGGAATATTTATCAGCGACAATTGCGACTTTTCGGGTAGAAGTATTAAAAGAAAAAGATGCACTTGATTTATTGCGTTCCTACCTTGCAGACAACAGAATTGACACACAAATCGAGGCAGCTAAATTATTATGTCAGGATTTAGGTTATTTACCCTTGGCGTTAGAATTGGTGGCAAGGTTACTGGTACGACGACAGGATTGGAAAATTAGCAAAATACGGGAGAAATTAGCCGAAAAAGGCTTAGATGAGCCAATTTTAGACAAAAATCCCAAGTTTCATGCAGAAATGACTGCGGAAAGAGGGTTAAAAGCTGCCTTTAATCTCAGTTGGGAGGAGTTGCATAGCGAACCAGAAGCGCAAATTTTGGCACTTTATCTCAGTTTATTCGCTCTTGCGCCCTTTCCCAAGGGAATGATTCTGGATTTATTTCCCGATGAAGATGGGGATACAGTGGAGGAATGGTTAACCGATAGTTTAGTTCACCTGAGTTTAGTTCAGGATAATCGTGATGGTTGGTATGAAATTCATCCCCTGTTGCGTCGCTATTTTCGGGATAAGTTAGAAGCATCACCCCACGCAGAACCAGCAAAACGCCGTTATTGTGGGATTATGGCCAAAAAATCGGCAGAAATGCCAGAGAATCTCACTGTAGAAATCGTTGAAGAATTTAAACCTTTCCTTCTCCATCTACAAGCATCTGTCGGGGAATATCCCCAATATATCGCTGATGAGGATTTATTATGGTCCTATACGGGTTTAGCTAGTTATTATAATGGACAAGGATTGTATGCTATTGCTGAACCTTACTGTCAAGCTTGTTTAACCGCAACTCGAACCCACTTAGGAGACAATCATCCCGATGTGGCAAGTTCCCTCAACAATTTAGCACTATTGTACTGTTCCCAAGGCAGGTACACAGAAGCGGAACCTCTCTATCTAGAAGCATTAGATTTGTATAAACGACTCTTAGGAGACAATCATCCCGATGTGGCACTTTCCCTCAACAATTTAGCAGCATTGTACGAATCCCAAGGCAGGTACACAGAAGCAGAACCTCTCCTTCTAGAAGCATTAGATTTGAGAAAACGACTATTAGGAGACAATCATCCCGATGTGGCAACTTCCCTCAACAATTTAGCAGGATTGTACCGTTCCCAAGGCAGGTACGAAGAAGCGGAACCTCTCTATCTAGAAGCTTTAGATTTGAGAAAACGACTCTTAGGGGAAAATCATCCCGATGTGGCAACTTCCCTCAACAATTTAGCAGCATTGTACGAATCCCAAGGCAGGTACACAGAAGCAGAACCTCTCTATCTAGAAGCATTAGATTTGACAAAACGACTCTTAGGAGACAATCATCCCGATGTGGCAAATTCCCTCAACAATTTAGCAGCATTGTACTATTCCCAAGGCAGGTACACAGAAGCGGAACCTCTCTATCTAGAAGCATTAGATTTGCATAAACGACTCTTAGGAGACAATCATCCCTATGTGGCAAGTTCCCTCAACAATTTAGCACTATTGCACGATTCCCAAGGCAGATACACAGAAGCGGAACCTCTCTATCTACAAGCATTAGATTTGAGAAAACAACTCTTAGGAGACAATCATCCCCATGTGGCAATTTGCCTCAACAATTTAGCAGCATTGTACGAATCCCAAGGCAGATACACAGAAGCGGAACCTCTCTATCTACAAGCATTAGATTTGAGAAAACAACTCTTAGGAGACAATCATCCCCATGTGGCAATTTGCCTCAACAATTTAGCAGCATTGTACGATTCCCAAGGCAGATACACAGAAGCGGAACCTCTCTATCTACAAGCATTAGATTTGAGAAAACAACTCTTAGGAGACAATCATCCCCATGTGGCAATTTGCCTCAACAATTTAGCAGCATTGTACGATTCCCAAGGCAGATACACAGAAGCGGAACCTCTCTATCTAGAAGCGATTAATATTTTCAGGGAAAGATTAGGGGAAAATCATCCCCATACCCAAACCTTTTATCAGAATTATCTGAGGATGTTATCCCAATTACCCGAAGCAGAATTAAGACAACGGTTTCCCGATGAGGTGGTGGAGATGTTGAAACCAAAACCCCCTCATCCCTGAAAACAGTCTTAACTGTGATTTATGGAATTATGGGATAGACTATAATTGATCATTGATAAAGACTTGCCAAATACAACACAATCATAGTATTCACTCAATCATTCAAATCACAGCTTAGACTTATTATAGGAATCTTCCAGACTCTGTGCGATAAGCTTAACCTACAACATAATCGATCTTTGTGTCCTTTGTGCCTTTGTGGTTCCTTCCATTCCCTCGCCAGCAGGACTGTATCTTAGAATACATTTTACCCACCAAATCCAAGAGAGCCTTGAATGAACCAATCATAGTTAAGAGCGTTGGAAAAGAGGGTTCGTAGGCGCACGGATTTTTCATTATGAATATAATATCATGTCAAGTCGCCTTTGTCAAGAGAAAATTTAACGACATCCAGATTTAGTCGTAACCCATCACCTATCATTGACTATGATTGAATTAATCACTGATTACTGATCACTGATAACTGATAACTGATAACTGATAACTGATAACTGATAACTGATAAAGCTATGACACTCAAAGAACAACTTATTAAAGAAATTGAAACAACTCCCATTTCTCTGCTGCCGGAAATCCTGCATTTTGTCCAATCTATAAAAACAAAACATCCAGACGTTGACTTTATGGAATTTGCTGGTATGGCAGCAGATATAGAAAATACTATGCAAGAGATTGTGGAAGAAGCAGAAGCTAATCGTCAACTCGATTTAAAACGGATAAATGATTTATGAAACAAGCATTACTTGATACCAATATCCTCTCTTAATTTTTTACGAGGCAATCCCGCAGTAATTGAACAATTCCGCATCTATCGACAACAATATACTTATATATCGTTTTCAATCTTTACCTATTACGAGATTAAAAGTGGTTTATTGTATAAAGATGCACGAAATCAACAACAACAATTTGAACGTCTTGTAGAAGTCAGTGAAGTAATTGGTTATGATCGTGAAATTAGTGATATAGCTACTCAAATATACGTTAATCTTAGAATAAAAGGACAACTCATTACCCCGATTGATTTGTTTATTGCTGCGACTGCTATTTATTGCGATTATACTCTGATTACAGCTAACATTAAGCATTTTCAAAATATTCCCAATCTTAGTTAGGGTTTGCTGAAAAAGTACGGGCGAAGCATTCGGATAGAAAATCTACGGTTTCACCGATAAGTTATTGTCCGAATGCTTCGCCCCTACAGGACGCGGAACCATGAAGACGCAAGGTTTTGAAGCACGATTCTCTCAGAATCTTGCACCTGTTTCGGGAGAAAAGCCACAAAACCTCTACCTTGCCTACATTTCACATTTATTCAGCAAACCCTAGTTATGAAAATTGGTATCTCTCAATAATTTAGGACTATTGTACTATTCCCAAGACAGCTACACAGAAGCGGAACCTCTCCATCTAGAAGCGATTAATATTTTCAGAGAAGGATTAGGGGAAAATCATTCCCCATACTCAAACGATTATGGAGAATATAAAACTATGTTGTCGCAACTCTAGCAATCAGAATTAAGATAGAGTTTGAATGCTTTGGAAAATAGGGTTTGTAGGCGCACGGATTTTCCATTATGAATATAATATCATGTCAAGTCGCCTTTGTCAAGAGAAATTTTAACAACATCCAGAAAAACGGGGACATGAAGCTTAAATCAAGATGGGAATTACAGCAGACGAATGAATTCTTCTTGTGTCAGTTCAGCATCGCGTAAAATTTTTAGGAGTAATCCTTTCCCGACAGTTTTCCCCCGATGAACCGGTACGGTGACAACTCTTCCATCTTCATGTTTTAAGCGCAGATGACTTCCTTTTTGTCGGATAGATTGAAACCCTATTCTCGTTAAAGCTTTGATAACTTCATCACCGGTTAATATCGGTAATTTTGGCATCAGATAGACACCTTTTCAATTCCAACAAACTTCGACACATCTTCCGGATTGTCATCTTCCAAGCAAAGTTCAATCACTTCCCTGATATTCTTCATCAATTCATCAATCGTTTCCCCTTGACTGTAACAACCCCGAAGTTGAGGAACTTCCCCAACATAATATCCATCCTCATCTCGTTCAATGACAACATAAAACTCTCTTTGATAGTTCATGGTTCTCAATCCTTAAAAAAATTATCGCTATCTAAGCTTTTATTGGCGATTATTGAGACTTGAAAATAGGGTCTGTAGGCGCAAGGATTTTCCATTATGAATATAATATCATGTCAAGAGGCTTTTGTCAAGAGAAATTTTGACAACATCCAGATTTAGTCGTAACGCATCACCTATCATTGACTATGATTGAATTAATCACTGATAACTGATAACTGATAAAGCTATGACACTCAAAGAACAACTAATTAAAGAAATCGAGCAGACACCTGACACCCTTTTGACTCAATTACTTGACTTTTTGCTCTTTATCAAAGAACGACATACTGAAATAGAAATTACAGAAGAAGAGCAAGCTAACATAATCGCTTCTGAATCAGCTTATCAAGCAGGAGACTATCTAACCCTCGAAGAATATGAGGCAACCCAAGCGTGAACTACAGAGTTATTATTCCGAAACCAGTTCAAAAACAACTAAACAACTTACCCAAACAACAACGCGAACGCTTAATTACTGCCATTAGACTACTTACCGATACACCTCGTCCTAACGGAGTCAAGAAACTCAAAGGATATGATGACACCTACCGAATTAGAATAGGGGATTATCGCATCATTTATAGAATTCAAGATAAGGAAATGCTTATTATCATATTGAGTAGTATTCATCGAAAAGATGCTTATTGAACCTCTGTAACATCTTCCTTCAACAATATTAGCATTATTATATTATTTTTAAGAAAGGTACAAATCAGCTAAAAATCTTAAGAAAGCGGGGTAATTTTTCTCTATTACCCCGCCCAAGCAAGTGAATAATTAATCGGGCAATTTATACTGTTCCACAATCTTTTTAGCATATTCAGGAACATGAGCCGCTAATTTTTCAGGATAATTACGTTTAACATAAAGGTAATTACGGGTAAAGTGAGAATCGATGGAAAAGCGAGCATATTCTAACCCTTTAGGCCCGATTTTTTCAATTACTACTCCCATCATTTTTGCCGCCCACATCGGCAAGGTTACACCTTTATCATAGGCAGGAATGCTATTTTGTACCGCCTGTTTTCTATCACCACTAGACATAACATCTTGGGTATTTAATTGATCTTTAACTAACTCTAACATTTCCTTGCCCGTATTATTACGAACGACAATCCATTGCCAGCCAAAAGGTGCGCCCATATAGCCCACAACTAAATCAGCAAGGGAGTTAACATAATCAAAACAAGTCATACAGGAAGGGGCAAAAACATCTTTTAACTTATTAGTCTTTAAGCCAAAAAAGGGAACCATTTCTATCGAGCCGTCTTCGTGTTGAAAGTGTACCCGAAAATCCTGCATAAATTCGTAATGAACCACAGTTTCTGGGGAACGACTGGTAGTTTCTAAAAACTTTTGTAGTCCTGAGCGGGTGACATTATCGACGCAGGGAGTTCCTAAGACATATAACTTTTCTAAGCCTAATTTTTTTTCTACTGCTCTTAGGGCTTGAATTTGACAACCAACTCCGATAACTAATAACCGTTTCATGCCTGATTTTTCAATTTCTTCTAGGACTGATAAATTGGGAGAAAGAGTCGGTTTATTAACTTTAGCGGCGAGAATTTCTTCCGTGGTACGGGCGAGAATAGGCTGCGGTTGAAAGCGATCCTCGGCGGTATTCTGCACACAAACCACCCCTTCTACTAAACCACGATCGAGCATTTCACAGGCAATTGTGCTGACGATTCCTGTCCATTGCGCCCCAGGGATAGCTTGTTTTTTCTTGGCAGCCATCATCTCTTGATGAACGCCAAAATAGAGATCATTTTCCTGATTTAGATCGCGACTTTTGCCGTGTGCTGCTGCTTCTAAATCGGCGATTTGTTGATGGAGAAAAGCACAAGCGTCTTTAACATAGTGAATGTAATAAGTGTCACAAAGTCCGCACTCGCTACACAATTCTTTGGCAGGACGACGACTATTGGGCTTGAGGGCTTTGGCTTTTAGGTGGGGCGCAAGGGAGTTCATAATCTTAAAAGGCAACTAGGTCAAGGGTTTTTTCTATCGATCGTTTACCTTACCGCATTAGATCGCTTTGTTAGCAATCTTTTTAAAGAAATGTAACGATTACCCAGATTAGGATCAGAGCAAAGCTTCTAAGGTGGCGACGACGGAAGCCGCTAAAGTTTCTAAATCATAACCACCTTCTAAGCCGAAAAGCAGCGGTTTATTAAGAGTTAAGAGGTATTTGGTTAAAATTCCATAATCCTGTGGGTGTAAACAAATTCCCGCCAGAGGATCCGCTTGATTGGCATCATATCCAGCACTAACAATCACTAAATCCGGTTGAAAATTTTTCAGAAAAGGTATGACTTGCCCCTCAAAATGTTCTTGATAATCTTTAATCGTACTTCCTGACGGTAAGGGAATATTCAAAACATTATTAAACTCCCCTTTTTCTCTCGCTTCTCCCGTGCCGGGATAAAAGGGGAATTGATGGAGGGAACAATAGGCAATCTGGGGATGATTTTCGACTATATCCTGGGTGCCATTGCCGTGATGCACGTCCCAATCAAGAATCGCTACTTTTTGCACTCTTTTGTTTTCTAAAGCATAATAAGCGGCAATAGCAGCATTAGAAAACAGACAGAAACCCATGCCATAATTAGAAGTGGCATGATGTCCGGGAGGACGGGCTAAAATAAAGGTAGGATCGCTGGTGGATAAGACTCGATCGACTCCATCTAACCAGCCACTAACCGCTAGTAACGCCACATCGTAACTACGCGTAGAAACGGGAGTATCGGCATCCAATCTTCCTCCGCCCTGTTGACAAATTCGCCGCAATCTATCAACATAATCTTGATTATGAACTTGTTTGATCAAAGGAATTACTTCGTCACGAATTTCGAGCGGTGTGGGTAAATGCCATGTTAGTTTTGACTGCCATTCTGTTTGTTTTAAAGCCTCGACAATTGCCGTTAAACGCGCCGCTTTTTCAGGATGGTAAATACCTGTATCGTGATCGAGAAATTCATCGGAATAGATAATCGAGATCATAATCAAATTACTGCTTAAGTAGCTGGTTATAATTAAATTGAAGATAGATTTTTGGTTCGATCCCCCCTGCCGATAGGCGGGGGGATCTGACAGTTTTTAACACCTAACTGCTTAACTCGCTGGTTTTTGAGCAACCTAATGGTTTCAATCTACCAGAAAAACAGGGGCTTGAGCGGCTATAGTGAAAAAACTTTACTGATTGGGTCACTTTTGCCGGATGATGCAATTATCTCCCCCTAAGGTGACAGGAAGCAAAAATGCTGACAAATTTTCGGAAATTTCAGCTAGAAGTTAATGGCATTACTATCAATGGTGTCAAAGGTGGGTGCGGTTTTCCGCTGCTTTTGCTGCATGGTTATCCCCAAACCCATCAAATGTGGCATAAAATCGCCCCCCGATTAGCGGCCAATTTTACGGTGATCGCCACGGATCTGCGCGGCTACGGGGATAGCGATAAACCCTTACCCCTAGAGGATTCTAGCAATTATTGCAAGCGGGTGATGGCCCTCGATCAGGTGTTGCTGATGGAAAAATTGGGTTATCAGGAGTTTTATCTGATCGGCCACGATCGAGGGGCGCGAGTTTCCCACCGTCTCGCCCTTGATTTTCCCGAAAATGTCAAAAAACTCGTTTTACTCGATATAGCACCGACGCTGGCGATGTACGAGGCTACTGATCAAACTTTTGCCACTGCCTACTATCATTGGTTTTTCTTGATTCAGCCTTCCCCTTTTCCCGAAACCCTGATCGCCGCTAATCCCGATTATTATCTGCACCATTGCTTGCAAAGTTGGGGGCGAGATTTTGGCGCTTTTACAGAGGAAGCTTTGGGGGAATATCGGCGTTGTTTTCGAGATTTAAGGACGATAACCGCCACCTGTGCTGATTATCGGGCCGCCGCTACTATCGATTTAGAGCATGATCGTCAGGATCTAGACCGGAAAATTTCCTCTCCCCTCTTGGTTCTTTGGGGAAAAAAAGGTTTTATTGCACGTCAATACGATGTGATCGCTCTTTGGCAGCAGCGAGCTAATCAAGTGACGGGACAGGCGATCGCCAGTGGTCATTTTTTACCGGAAGAGGCACCGGAAGAGACAGCACAGGCGATCGAGGATTTTCTCGGCTAAGTAATACTAAATCCTGTTATTAAAAACTGATTATTTATTCTCCGTTTTGCATGAGTGCCTGTCCTGATATGTAGTCCATACTCAACGGATTTAGTATCAAAAAAAAATCGGGCTAGAAATATCTTCCAACCCCATAGGATCCATAACCTAATTAGTGATTAAATTCTCGACTTAGTAAGCGTCCTGTAGTTCGTAGAATTCGGGAGAAACGTAGTCTTTGCGTAGAGGCCAACCGACCCAATCTTCCGGCATTAAAATCCGTTTCAGGTGGGGATGTCCTTCATAAATAATGCCGAACATATCATAACTTTCTCGTTCTTGCCAGTCAGCAGCTTTCCAAATCCAGTAAACCGAAGCAACCCGGGGATTATCTCTAGGAAGAAAAACTTTTAAGCGCACTTCCACGGGACTATCGACATTATCGGTTACTTTGACCAGATGATAGAAACTAACTAATTCTTTCCCCGGTCCCAAATCGTAAGCGCCCTGACATTGGAGATAATTAAAGCCATAAGCGAATAAAGCAGTGGCCAGGGGAATTAAAAATTCTGCTTCTACTTTAATCAATTCCACACCACTATGGTCAGCTTCTAAAGCTTGATGATCAAAACCATTTTCGCTTAACCAAATCGAAGTGGGGCCAGCTTGCACAATAGCTGTGGTTTCTTCAGTCATTTAGATTTCTTCCTTTTGTTTCGTGGTCAAAAGAGCGGGGGGAACAGGCATACCAGTGGCTTCTAGTAACTCTTTCGGAGGTGCTTGACGGGTGGCCGATTGCAGATATTTACCGGTCAGAATCGGTTCCGTGGCCTGCATTTTGTGGGTGGTGCTGTAATAACGATTGGTTTGCTGGAGAACAGTCCCGCGTTCTTGAATAGATTCGTTAGCGACTTTTTTCCGCAGTTTAATAATCGCGTCGATAATCGCTTCCGGACGGGGGGGACAACCGGGTATATAGACATCCACGGGGATAAGTTTATCTACCCCTCTGACTGCGGTAGTGGAGTCACTGCTGAACATTCCTCCCGTAATCGTACAGGCACCCATGGCGATAACGTATTTAGGTTCTGGCATTTCTTCGTACAGACGCACCAAAGCGGGGGCCATTTTCATGGTAACTGTACCGGCAGTGATGATTAAATCGGCTTGCCGGGGACTAGAACGGGGAACTAAACCAAAGCGATCGAAATCAAAACGGGAACCAATCAAGGCCGCGAACTCGATAAAACAGCAGGCTGTACCGTATAGCATCGGCCAAAGACTTGACAAACGCGCCCAGTTATACAGGTCATCAACGGTGGTAAGTATGACATTTTCCGATAAATCCTGGGTAACTTTCGTGCGTTCGATGGGATTGAGGATTTTTTCGCTTTGTTGTTCGATAATTTGCTTAAATTCGCTGGTAGGGTTGGGACTCATCGGGTTATCCTCTCATCAAAAGTCAAAAATAAGGAAAATTATGGCCGTTATGACCATTCTAAGGCTCCTTTCCGCCAAGCATAGACGAGAGCAACCACAAGGATAGCAATAAAGATCAATGCTTCTACAAAAGCTAATAGGCCCAATTGATTGAAAGCTACTGCCCAAGGGTAGAGAAAGACGGTTTCCACGTCAAAAACCACGAAAACGAGGGCAAACATATAATAACGAATGTTAAACTGAATCCAAGCACCGCCGATCGGTTCCATCCCCGATTCATAGGTGGTGCGTCTTTCCGGACCGCCACCACTAGGCCGCAGGACTTTGGAGGCCGTTAGGGATAGGATTGGTACTAAACTGCAAGCGAGCAGAAATCCTAGAAAATACTCGTAACCTTTGAGGACAAACACTGGGTTTTTTTTCTCCTTATTCGCTATCGACAGGGGAAGTTGTCGGCATCTCTATGGCTACTTATTATAGAGGCTTTAGCAACCCCTCTCCTTCTCAAAAGCAGCATTGAAGATGTTTATCGATACCATTAGCTAATCATCGGGTTGAGCTTCGCTTCTGTCTCTGTTTTGCTCTTAACTCTGACGGGGTGACAAGGAAGCCTACAATCCCTATGGGAAGCAAAGTGTAGCTAAATATGGTAAAAAAGAATTGGCTGCGATCAGCTGTTGACTATCTCAATGAGTACCAGAGTGGTAAGTTCGAGCATTTGTACTAAAATTTCCCCTAGGCAGTGTAAATTATCAGAAATGCTGTCCACCGGATTATAGTTTTTTTGTTAATGCACTGGCTCAAAGCCGCGATCGCTTAAGACAATATATCATTATGCAGTTACTAAAACTGACCCCCGGAAATTTTGCTAAATCTCTTAACTGATTAGATCATGACGATGACAATTTAAATAGTGACGAGTACAATTTCCAATCCCCATTCGGATTAACTTTGTTAGCTATAGCATCCTTAAATAAAATGTGAAAAGGTATCGTATTTTTTAAGGTTAGGAAAATTCAATAATTGAAATTTACAAAAAACTCGAACAGTCGTTTAACCACAAGAAAACTTTTCGCCATCCCCTAAAATCTGCTCAAAAGACTTGTTAACTGTAGCCAAATCATTTCTACTAGATTTTCTTCGGTTTGGTGCGTTCTCAGTTGTCTGCTGACGCTCTTGGCACTATTTCTCCGAATCAACCCTTTTTAAGGCATTAGGGAAGGATAGGCTATGCAGACTTTTATTTTATGAGACTAGGCTATTGTATCAACTTTTAATTAAACAGCTAATCTGCTAAAGTGATAAGTAAATATTATTTTAAGTTTATTTAAGGCTGTCATTACTAATGCTAAGTTAAGCTGGGTAAATTTTCGCGTAGTATCAAAAAGGAAACTCATTCGACCCGTTCAGTCTAAACGGGGAGAGAAGGCATTTTGAGACTGAGGAACAACCTATGGCAAAGAAAATAAAGACAACCACTTATAAAGTCACCCTGAAAACACCCAAGGGCGATTATGAAATTGATGTTCCCGATAATGAATATATTCTCGAGATAGCGGAAAAAGAAGGATTAGATTTACCCTTTTCTTGCCGTGCTGGTGCTTGTTCTGCTTGCGCTGGTCAAATCGAATCCGGTAGCGTTGATCAATCCGAGCAATCCTTCTTAGATGACGATCAAATTGAAGCGCGTTATGTCCTCACCTGTGTGGCCTATCCTACTTCTGACTGTGTGATCGTCACCCACAAAGAAGAAGATTTGTACTAATTTAACTCAATATTCGGGGGTTAGATACTCCAACAATACAACAATAATAGAGCGGGAACTGCAAGGGCGACAGTTCTCGCTTTATTTATATTTTTGCCTCTTGACTCGACAGTGAGATAAAGCCCAAAAATTAATCCTGCAGCGGCAGGGTGTGAGGTGTAGGGTTAATGGGCGCTGATCACTAATTAGGGTTTGCTGAAAAAGTTTTTCCTAGGGGCAGGGTGTAGGGTGTGGGGTGTGGGGTGTGGGGTTTTACCGATTTTGAGGGGGTCAATTACCTAATTTTCAGGGAAAAAGTAGCTGAATTTCCCCCTGATCACTAATTATCGGCCCACTTCAGCGAAAATCTCGGCTAAAATCTCTCCAGCACCAGCTTCGCGCACTTTATGGGCTAAATCTCGTCCTAAGACTTCCCCATGGCTAGGATCACCGCTAACCGAGTCCTTAATCAGGCGCTTACCGTCGAGACTAGCCACCATACCCGTTAAAGTTAGGATACCATCCTCGATCGCCGTATTCACTCCGATGGGAACTTGACAACCCCCCTCCAACTCGCGTAAAAAAGCGCGTTCAGCATAGCATCTATCGCGACTAGGGGCGTGTTCCAACACTTTTAGGACTTCCAAAACCTCCGGATCAGCATCGCGGCATTCTATCCCTAAAGCACCCTGTCCCACCGCATGGAGAGAAATTGCTGCCGGGATAACCTGATGAACTCGATCGCCTAATCCTAACCTTTCTAGTCCCGCTACTGCCAGAATAATCGCGTCGTATTCTCCCGCGTCCAGTTTTGCCAGACGGGTGTTAACATTGCCGCGCACATCTTTAAAAGTCAGATGGGGATAATGGTAACGCAACTGGGCCAATCGCCGCAGGGAAGAAGTCCCCACCACCGCACCTTCCGGTAAAGTGTCTAATTGATAGTCTTGGTTTTGGCTATTTACCACCAAAGCATCGGCCGGATTCACTCTTTCCGTGACGCAACCCAAGATTAAGCCTTCGGGCAAATTAGTGGGCAGATCCTTGAGAGAATGGACGGCAAGATCGATCGATCTATCCAACATTCCCACTTCTAATTCTTTGGTAAATAAACCCTTATCACCGATTTTCGCCAGGGCCACATCGAGAATTTTATCGCCTTGGGTACTCATCGTCTCCACCTCAAACTGTCGATGGGGGTGGTGTTTACTCAATTCTGCCTGTACCCAATAGGTTTGTACTAGGGCTAACTGACTTTTACGCGAACCGATACGCAGGGAACGAGGAGGACTAGAAACGGACATATCTGAAGTAGGAATTTAACTAAACATCTATCGGACTGCTCGATCTAGACTATCCTGATCTCACCCCTGTTGAGTAATCACTTTCTAGGTTAGGCATAAATAGTTACATCTCTTAATATTTTTAGGCACATAGGGTGAGCATTATTCCCCACTGACAGCAAAGCTGAAAGCCTAGATTAAAATAGAGGGATAAACGTTGCAACAGGGTCTAACTAATGACAATGTTTGAACGGACAAATTGGCTAAAGTAGCTGGTTATAATTAAATTAAAAATGGATTTTAGGTTCGATCCCCCCTGCCCCCCTTGATAAGGGGGGTGCCGATAGGCGGGGGGATCCCCCTTAATAAGGGGGGCATCTGATAATTTTTAACGCCTACCTACTTAATTCAGGAGTTATTATTATGCTAGACCAAATGATGAGGATGTTAGAAGGGCAACAAATAGGTCCCTATCGTCTTAATAAGTTTCTCGGTGCCGGTGGTTTTGGTGGTGTATTTCATGCTAGTGAAATGGTTAGAAATACATCGGTTCAAGAAGTTGCTATTAAAGTTATCCCCGAAAGTAGCGATGATAAATTAATTGAGTTAACAAATGCCAGAAAGTTAGAACATTCTAATTTAATTAAGGCTTATTCAGTGGGGGAATTTACTTTTTTCAATACGGAGATGCTTTATTTAGTGATGGAATTGGCACAGGGTAGCCTAGAAAATCACATCGCCAAAGGCGGTTTGTCAGCGGATGAGATTAAAAATATTACTGCTCAAGTCGCCCAAGGTTTAAATTATCTTCATGGACAAAATAAAGTCCATCGAGATTTAAAACCGGGTAATATCCTCAAGG
>NZ_JACJSV010000030.1 GCF_014698335.1 Microcystis viridis FACHB-1342
AATAAAGAGGTTTTGATAACCAAATTAAAGCAGCTCTAAAGAGTTTTGAGTTAAAAGTTAAACTTCAAGTTTTCATTCAGGACGAATGTACTGATTAACTATTTTTTTTGGGAAAATTAGTTAACCCATCATTATAACATATAATTAATTTGCAAGAGTTCTAATCTTCTCTGTGGTTTGATTGCTTACTGTCACCAGCCGAAAAAACCCTCCTTGAAGTTAGCTATTTTTGCCTTATATTTCGAGAATAACGGGGGTATGATCGCTAGGTTTTTCTTGTTTTCTGGGTTCTCGATCGATCAGACAATTAACGGCTTTTTCGTATAGCTGAGGAGTTAAATAAAGATGATCGATTCGCCAACCTCGGTTACGAGCAAAACCACCGCTGCGATAATCCCACCAACTATAATGTCCTGCTGCTGAGGTGAATTTTCTAAAGGCATCTTGTAAACCAATTTCTAAGACCTTTTCTAAAGCTTCTCTTTCTTTAGCTGAAGACATAATATGATTTTCTTTGCCTTTGGGATCATAAATATCTTTATCTTCTAAGGCAATATTAAAATCACCGCAGATACATAATTCCTGGGGTTGAGAATTAATAATTTTATCTAGATATTTCCTAAGAGTTTCTAACCATTTAAGCTTATAAATATATTTATCACTATCTAGGGAAGAACCATTAGGAACGTAGAGATTAATAATCCGAATATCGCCGATTACTCCAGTAATTAGCCGTTTCTGTTCGTCCAGTTCTCCTGTTAAATTTTCGCCGATAATTGGACTGAATCCCACAGTGATATCGTCCAGGGGTTTCTGGCTAAAAATCGCCACACCATTATAGGATTTTTGTCCAGAAATATAGAGATGATAACCCAAAGATTCAAAAGCTTCTCTGGGAAAATCTCGATCGATTACCTTGGTTTCTTGCAAGCATAAAACCTCAACGGGATTGAGTTGTAACCAATTAATTACCTGATCTTGTCGGCTGCGAATCGAGTTGACATTCCATGTGGCGATTTTCATAGCTAAAAACCGAGAATTTTTCTCACACTTCCTCAGCAAAACTACTGCGACGCACAAACTCAAAGGGACCGGCGATCGAACCCCAGACTAATTGATCGGTTTCGGGATCTAAACCGCGATCAACGCTAATTAATCCCTGTTCACTAATTTCAAAACTATTATCCAAATAAGTCATTTTATCTTTGCGAAAGACTAAACATTGTTTCCCCGGTTTCACCACCCCTTTAAAACTGTTACCTGTCCAAGTTACATTCATATCACAACCCGGCATCGGTTCTAATAACTCTAAGCTGAGATTTTTGAGACGCTGGGGTTCTCTAGAAGCACCAAAAAAGTTAGCTTCCTCTTTAACTTTAAAGTTTTCTAGTTCAATATGGTCATCGACTACCGATAATTTAAATACTCGTAAACGATAGGGAGTATTGAGCATAAAATCGTAGGCCTGCTCTAAAAATAAACTGGTTCCCTTCAGTAATTCATCGGGTAAAGGACGCATACACACGCGAATATGGGCAAAAAAAGGCGGATTAGCAAAAGCTTGTTCTTGATTACTAAAATCGGCCGCCATCCAGCGTGCTAGGGTTTTTATATCCGTAGAATGAGTCATAATTTTTGATATTTTAATGGCTATTAGCTATCAGCGATCAGCTAGTTAATCGCTCTGATAAATTTTCACTGATTACTGATAACTATGCCCCGACAATTTTTATTGTGCAATTACTTTAATTTCGATATCGGCACTAACTTCGGGATGGAGTTTGACTTGTACTTTATAGACTCCCAATTGACCGATATCGGGAACGGTAATACCACGGCGATCGATTTCTAATTTAGCATTTTCTAGAATAACCGTAGCCACATCTTGACTGGTGACAGTACCGAAAATCGCCTCGTTTTCACCCACCTGTTTAGGGATGGTGTAGGGACTGAGTTTTTCGATCGCAGTTTTTCTGGTTTCCGCTTCTTGTTTTTCGGCGAGGAGACGTTGACGCTCTTTTTCTTTCCTAAATTCTGCCTGTTTAATCGCGCCTTTGGTGGCTAAAACGGCCACACCTTGGGGAATAAGGTAATTGCGGGCATAACCGGGTGCCACTTCCACCACATCGCCATTTTCACCTAATTTGCTGACTTTTTGATTGAGGATAACCTGCATTCGTTTCGCCATGATCTTGACCTAAAACAATAGTTCCAAAACCTTTATCATACCATGCAATCGTCAAGTGTTGATCACAAGTTAGTTATTGCCGGCGGCGATGATTTGGGTTAATAGGGGACCGATTGCCTGAAAAGCCGAGGGTAAAACCGCTACGGTGGCGGCTGCGATAATAATTGTCGTGGCCAATCTCAGCACTTTCTCGGAGGCTTTTTCGTAGGTGTCAAATTTATAGTCGAGCTTGTCTAATCTTTGGTCTATTTCCTGAAAGCGTTGTCCCATAGCATCAAAACGTTGGTCTATTTCCTCAAAACGTAGATCTATCGCCTCAAAACGTTGATTTACTGCTGTTTGGAAGCTTTTCAGTTCGTTGAGAACATCGGTTAGGGTGGGTTCTTGAGTGGACATGGTGACACCTTCGGGAATTTGATCGCCTAACACAATTATAACCTTAAGTCAAGCTTTTTTGATGATAATTAACGTTTTTATTGGTAATATTTTGACCTTGTTCCAGTGTTGGAGACAACCAGTATTTCTATTCTAATAAGGTCTCTTTAATTGTTGTTAAAACTTTGCTATCTTTGACCATCCAAGCATGAAGCAATACGGGAATGGAAATTTCTTTGCCCACCGATAAACGGGAACTATGGGCAGGAAATATCATTAAATCGTAGGGAGTCCAGATAATTGTGGTTTTAATTTTATTTAAAATTTGTTGACAATCTTTATTTAAATCCTCTAGAAATTGACTCCCCGGCTGCATTTGTCTAATCCCATCTAAGGGTAAACTATATGCGGTTAAAGTGCCTCGATTCGGGGCAGAAATATTTAGGTAACGTTGCACTCTTGCCACCCCTCCTAATCTTTGCAGGTAGTAGCGGGTAATTAGTCCTCCCATACTAAACCCAATCAGATCTACTTTCTGCTCTTTAGCAAAGTTTTTCTCGATATAATTCTCCACCTGACCTGCTAAAACTTCTAACTTTTCGTAACCGTGATTAGGAATTAGATTAAAAGTATGTACCTGCCAACCATGATGGGTTAAATACTCACTCATCGGTTTAAAAACAGCAGTAGTGTCCAGAAAACCATGCACTAAAACGACAGGATTCATAGATGAGGGTTTATCCTTTAATTTCAGATCTATTCTAACGGATGATACGGGTAATTATCGAAAAAATTTTTTAGAAATAAAAGGGCGATCGCACTAATTCAAGATGATTTAATTTTCGTTTTGGCTTGTTTTCATGTCAAACGTAATCCTCAACAATGGAAAAGACATTTTTCGCAATCGCACCCCAAACCTCTCTTAAAACAAGTTTGATCGCAATTCTCAACTCCGCTCGCACCTCAAACTCCCCACAAAGTTCGATCGTACTTCACACTCTCTTGCAAAAAATTGATAGGATGCTATAATCCAATTAAGCTGATTTATCAAAAACCTTAAATTTTAAAATAATTATGACTATTGAACAAATTGAGAATGCAATTTTAAATCTTTCTAAAACTGATTTTGCTAAGTTAAGAAATTGGTTATTAGACTTAGATTATTTGCAGTGGGATAAACAATTAGAACAAGATATTAAGGAAGGAAAATTAGATGCTTTAGCTCAAGAAGCACTGGCTGAATTTGAAGCGGGAGATTATGACAAAATTTAATGCACTATACTAACCGTAAATTTTGGTTGTTTTATAATCAGCTACCCGAAGATATACAACAGATAGCAGATATTGCTTATGAATTATTAAAAACTAATCCTAATCATCTCTCATTACATTTTAAGAAAGTTAATAAATATTGGTCTGTTAGAGTCGGAAAAGCTTATCGTGCGTTAGGAATTGAAGTTAAAAATGGGATTTTATGGTTTTGGATTGGTACTCATGATGAATATGATAGATTAATTAGTAAATAAAAGCGATCGCCCCCGCTTCTAAAAAAAAGATCGCACCACCAACTCCCTGAAAACAGCGATCGCACCCTCAAAACTCTCTTACAACAAGTTCGATCGCACTTGAGTTCGTAGTAAACCCTTTAGGGTTAAATTATGGCTAAAGTTACCGCTACAAGAAAAGACGATGCCGAAGGCACAGCTACGCTGCCCGCACCCTTAAACTCTCCAAAAAGCGATCACAACTACAAGAAAAGCTGATCGCATTCTAGCTAAAAAATGTTAAAATAAAACCTGAATATCAAAAACTATTGTGCTTAAGAATAGATAGTATGAGCAAATTAGAATCAATTCAGGCAGAAATAGAAACTCTTACCCCCGATGACTTTACCTATTTAAAAAACTGGATTAATGAGTTAGATGAGCAAAAATGGGATAAGGAAATTGAGGAAGATTCTAATGAGGGAAAACTTGACTTTCTAATTAAGGAAGCCTTATTAGAAAAGAGTAAAAATCAATTGCAGGAGTTATAAGTGCATCGAACTAATGCTAGATTTTGGAGATGTTTTAATCAGTTACCTCAACCAATTCAAATTTTAGCAAAAAAGAATTTTGAACTCTTAAAAAATAACTTAAATCATCCTTCTTTATCTTTTAAAAAAGTAGGGAAATTTTGGTCAGTTAGAGTTGGTATTAATTACCGTGCTTTAGCTTTTAAAGATGGAGAAGATTATATTTGGGTATGGATAGGAAGCCATGAAGAATATGAAAGATTATTGAAATAAAACTGATCGCCCTCGCCTCTAAAAAAAAGATCGCACCCTCAAAACTCTCTTACAACAAGTTCGATCGAACTTTTAGTTCGTAGTAAGCACGGAGAGGGCTAATCATGGCTAAAGCCATTACTACAAAAAGAAGATCGCACTTTTTCAGACAAATATTTTTAGATTGTTTAAATATTTTGTATGTTATAGTCTAGAGAAAAGAAAGATATTACACGCCCTCTCCTTTGCATCTGCCTTTCCACTCCCATACCACCATCGTATACCAAACTCAAGAGCAGGAAGATGTCCTCGTGGTGCAGTAGCACTGGAGAAAGTCAGTGAACTGAAATATAACCATTCTTTGTCTAGCCACCAGCCTTTACGCCAGCCTATTTTATCGCCAAACTTACAGAAAATATCCCAATCAAAAATACCGATTTCGCCGCCGCATTCTAACCAGATTTTTTTTTGCACGGAAAAGCCAAATTTACCGTCACTATATTTTACCCAAAGCTGGTCAATAATTTTTAATTCTTCACGAGAAAAATTTTTACAATTATCTTCTTTTAACAAACATTCTCTTAGTTCTGTCCCCATAACTTTTCTTGTTCTTAGCCCCATAATTTCATACATTACCTTAGCAGTTTCTTCATCTGCTTCTCGCCATTGTCCATTTTTTAAATATCGATCTAATTGGGTAAAATCAGCCTTAGCAGTTTTAAGTGGTATTTGTGAAACAGGCATCTTGCCTGTTGGTTGTGCTTGTGGTTGTAAAGCATTTAAAACTTGTTGTGCAGTCCATCTTTGTCTTCTATCTTTTTGCAAACAACCTTCAATAATTGGCTTAAACTCCCTCGGTAAAGTAGGGATTTGTAAATCACAATTCATCACCCTAGCCATTAATTGATTAATATCATTATCGAATTTATAGGGAAATTGATTAGTCGTCATTTCAATCAACATAATACCTAATGACCACATATCCCAACCTGCTGAAATATCACCCTTAAACGCTTCAGGAGGCATATAAATAATTGTACCGCCATTATTCACTGTTTGAGTATGACTTTTGTTATTTAAAGTTCTAATTAAGCCAAAATCTGCTAACTTATATTGTTGATTAATCTTAAGAATATTACCCGGTTTTAAATCTCGATGTACCTTATTTTGACTATGAAGATAACTTAAACCTTGTGCCACTTGAGCCGTAATATTTTTAATCTCACCCGATGATAAACTACCTTTGGCAATGTGATTTTCGAGGCTACCTTGTGCCAATTCCATCACTAAATAAAGCATTTCAGTATTGAGAAAACGAAATTCACCTACCGAATAAGCCTTAATTAAATTAGAGTGTTCTAACTTTCTGGCATTTTGTAACTCAATTAATTTATCATCGCTACTTTCGGGAATAACTTTAATAGCAACTTCTTGAACAGACGTATTTCTTACCATTTCACTAGCATGAAACACACCCCCAAAACTACCCGCACCGAGAAATTTATTAAGACGATAAGAGCCTATTTGTTGCCCTTCTAGCATCTTCATCATTTGATCTAGCATAATACTTAAATTTGCTAATTTTTCCGTTGTGTAGAAATATGAATGGGACTTTCGGCATCGTGATGCGGAACGAAATACGGTTTTAAACCTAACTTTTTCCAATAAATCAATAATTGATCATGTTGGGTTTCGTGCCTCAACCCAATCTATAGGCGATCACACTAAGTTAAAAAACTTTGAGATTATGATGACAAATTGTATCACATCTCTAACCCTCATAAAAGATGATTGCACCCCCATTATAAGAAAATTATAAGTCAAGACTTGAGTTTTTGTCAAGCTTTTTTTTGACGGCAATCAATGGCAAGAATTTCGGGGAAGTATTTAGCCACCGATGCCTAACCGTCCCGCTAAACTAGGGCTTAAAGGAATCAGAGTCGCTAACATTAAAAAGAGTAGTAATAAACCCCAACCGGCGCGGGTGTCATCGGGTTCGGTTAACTCATTTAAACTAGGTCTTTCTAACTCTCTTTGTAAAAAAGCGACTAAAATTGTCCAATAGAGAGGAATGGGATTGCTAGAATTAACTAAGGAAATAATGCCCAAAATAACCAAAGTGGCCACAGTGGTACGGCGGGCAATTTTGCGACCATAAATAGCCTGAACAATTCTGCCACCATCTAACTGTCCGGCGGGCAGTAAATTAAGGGCAGTAATCACCAATCCTAACCAACCAATAACAGTTAAAGGATGCACGGAGATAACGGCATTTTGTAACTCGTCACCTAAAACTATCCGCGCTAAAAAACTCACTAAAATTGAACTTTGGAAAAAGGTACTAGGGATTTGAAAAAGGCTGGCAGAATTAGATAAAGTCAGTCCAACAATTAACAAGATTAAAGAAACCAAACCTCCCAAAGCAGGACCAGCAAAAGCTATATCAAATAGGACACTGCGGTTAGGTAATAAAGATTCAAAACGAGTAATCGCCCCAAAAGAACCAATCTGCCAAGTGGGAAGAAAATAGGGTAAACTGAGACGAACATTATGGCGTTTAGCGATAATTAGATGACCAATTTCGTGGGCAATTAATACCGACCATAAACCCAAACTGAGGGGAATTGCTTCTCGATATCTCTGCCAATTACTAAACAAATCAAAACCTAATAAAATTCCCGCCGCTTCTAAGCTGGTGACAATGGTAGCGACTAACAAAACTAAAGAGAGATTTTTTTGAGCAAGAGTTGCAGGACTAGGATCATTAGTTTTGGGAAGGATAATTACCACCGGTTTTTCCTCGGTTCCTTCCACCAGAAATAAACGATATTTATCACCAAAATGATTACTTAATTTCTGGGTTAAGCGCGAGTGAACTATATCCGGTTCTCCCCGTAAATTGCCTTTAAAAATTGCCCCTTCCTGAAAAGAGATAGTTTCGGTGGCAAAAAAAGTATCTATCCCAAAAATACTCTGAATAACTTTTATATCCTGTTCGGAAATTGGCATCACATCCGGCACAATTACTGTCACCGCTGCCGGGGTTTCTAGGGGAGTAACGGACTGGCTAACTGCTGGGTTAACTTTCGGTTCAATTATCTGATTGGTTTTCAGTAAGCGTAAACGGTTGCCTAAATAAATATAGATAATTGTGGAAGCAATCAGTAAAAAGAGAATTACCGCTAGATTGAGAGCAATTCCCGCCGCAAATAGCCCGAAAAAAATCAACCAAGGAGCAATTAGTACCAAGGACTGTAACCAAGGTAAAATTCCCAGTTGGCCGTAGGGTTTAGCTCGATAAAAACTCCAAGTCAAGATAGCACCAGCGACGAGGAAAATAACAGCGACCGCAGCAATTTCCGAAGAAATATTAACCATAGGAAAGTCAAAATTAACAGGTTTTTATCAATCAATTTGATTATAAGCTTGCAGGGCGGCCCGTAATTGCCCTCGATGCTTTTGTAACAATTCTTGTCCTGCCGCCGCCGAAAGTCCCGTTTTCTGCATTAACAAAGCCAGTTTAACCCGGCGGCCACTTTTTTCCAGTAAAATTGCCGCTTCCTCACGACTAATATCGCTAAGGTGGCAGATAATCCGTAGGGCGCGGTCATGGAGTTTATGATTAGTAACAGCCACATCGACCATCTGGTTGCCGTAAACCTTGCCTAACATTACCATTGTCCCTGTGGAAAGGATATTTAAAGCCATTTTCGTCACCGTTCCCGCTTTCAGACGGGTGGAGCCAGCCAAAAGTTCTGGTCCGGTCAATAAGCGGATATCCACATCCACGGCGATCTCCACTTGTTCGGCGGGGACACAACTAATGGCAATCGTCGTCGCACCTCGCTGTTTTGCCGCCTGTAAAGCCCCGTGAACGTAGGGGGTTGTCCCCCCGGCGGTAATCCCGACTACCACGTCTAATTCGTGAATTTCTCGCTGGGCAATAATCGCCGCCCCATCTTCCGCTTTATCCTCCAAATCTTCGGAACTACGCACCAGCGCTGCCGCTCCACCGGCAATAATTCCCTGTACCAATTCCGGGGGAGTGCAGAAGGTGGGGGGACATTCGGCCGCGTCCAAAACCCCCAGCCGGCCACTGGTTCCCGCCCCAATGTAAAAGAGCCTACCACCCTTAGCCAGAGCTTGACTGGTCAGGGAGATTGCTAGGGCCAATTCTTGCCGGGCTATGGCGATCGCTTTTAGGGTTTGGGCATCCTCGCGATTGAAGAGATCCACCAATTCGAGCGGGTTTAATTGGTCTAAATTTAGGCTGTTTGGGTTAATTTGTTCGGTTAACAGGTGTCCTCTGCTTTCCCACTGTTCCATAACGGTTTAATTGAGCTTTTTGTAAGATTATTTTTAGTATATAGCCAATCGGTGGGTAAAAAGCTTGACAATTGCCCCCCGAATGTTAGATGATAGTAAATTGTGTCAATTCCTGCTCGGATCAGGTGAAGACATTAGCACAAAAGCTGGAATTTTTTTCAGCTACCTGTACGGCAAAACGAGCGCAGAAAATTCATGAGTTACGCAATTATTGAGACCGGTGGCAAACAGATTCGGGTGGAACCCGGTCGCTATTACGATATCGAACTTCTTCCCGTCGATGAACAAAGTACCCATACCATCGACAAAGTGCTATTAATCCATGATGAGGATGATATTAGCATCGGTCAGCCCTTTATCGAAGGGGCCAGCGTGGAAGGGACTGTCATGCAACATCGTCGGGGCAAAAAAGTTATTGTCTATAAAATGCGCCCGAAAAAGAAAACCCGTAAAAAACGCGGTCATCGTCAAGAAATTACCCGTTTTATGATTGATTCAATCAATTATAACGGTAAAACCCTAACTGCCACTGCTGCCACCTCCGTCGCTGAAGTTGTGGAAGATAGTAGCGACGAAGAAGAATAACTTTTACAATCAAAAAAGCATTTGGAGAGAAATTATGGCTCATAAGAAAGGTACGGGTAGTACCCGCAACGGACGCGATTCTCGTTCCCAGAGACTAGGCGTTAAGCGCTACGGTGGTCAAGTGGTAAAAGCGGGAAGTATTCTCATCCGTCAACGGGGTACTAAAGTTCACCCGGGTAAAAATGTTGGTCGTGGTGGCGATGATACTTTATTCGCTTTAATTGATGGTGTGGTCAAATTTGAATACAAGGATAAAAGTCGCCGTCAAGTTAGCGTTTATCCTGCTGAAGTTAGCGCCAGTTAATCCCATCAACCCTGATTAATTTTTTCCCTGTAACCTCCTAACTCATCCTAGGGGGTTTTTTCAGATAATTTATATCTGTTGACAGGGTAGATCGATCGCTCATAGATTAAAATAGTCCGAAAGTAGCTCGGAAAAGATGGACTCACCATGATTTTTAAAATTGCCGATATCTTAAAAAATTTGCCCTGGTCTTTCAATTCTACTGCCGAATTACCCTGGTTAGATCGCTCGCGAGCCGAAAAATCCCTGCAAAAAGCTCGTCAACAACGGCGAATTTCCGAACGAGAATATCAACTCCTTGACCATTGGCGAGAATTGGGTTATTGTATTGTCAAAGATTTAATTCCCGCAACTGCGATCAATAATTTAGTAGCAGAATTAGCCGATTTATTTTTCCTAGAATCGGCTATCCCTGGATTAAGAATTGAAGGCATTCAAGCAGAAAATCTACCGGCGAGTTTAAGTCACGAGCAAGTTTTAGCCCTAGATATGGAGCAAAGAAAAGCCTTAGTTAATTCTATTTGGCGACTCCATGCCTTTCATGAGATTTCCCCCGCTGCTCGAGCAATTTTTGACAATCAAAATCTGAGAGATTTAGTTAATTTAATTATCGGCAAATCCTGCGAACCGAGATATTCCATCAACTTCCTGCACGGTACAGAGCAGGGGCTGCACGAGGATATGGCAGTTTTTTATGTTCATCCTGCTAATCATTTAGTCGGTGTTTGGATTGCCTTGGAAGATATTTCCGCCGATGCTGGTCCGCTAATTTTTTATCCTAAATCTCATAAAAATATCAAAGTAACTGAATTTTTTCCAGACTATCCCGCCGTCAATCTTAAAAATATTACTGCCGCTCAAATTCCCCAATACCAAGATTATGTTAACCGGCGCGCTCAGAATTATGATTGTCAATCATTTACTGCTAAAAAAGGAGAGATTCTTCTCTGGCACGGAATGTTAATTCATGGTGGTGGGAAGATTAATAATACCCTGCTAACCCGTAAATCGATGGTAATTCATTTTATTGCCGAGGGTGGCGATTACAACGATCGGGCTTTGGGTCCTTTTAATTGGTAAGATTAATGTACCACTAATAACTCGGAAATAATCGGACTAATACTAAATCCGTTTAGTATAGGCTACTTATGAGGAGAGGCAATAGGGGTAATAGATAATCCGTCTTTAATAACTAGATTTAGTATAACATCGGATTTTAACAGGTCAAAAGTCTTATTTTCAAAGGGTTTTACCATCATTCAGCAAACCCTAAATATGACAAATGCCCCGCAACTATTCTGTTTTTTTTCCCTTGACAATACTTCTTGTATTTGTGGTACTAAGGTCGGCAAATCTTCTCGAATTGTTGCCCAAATTCTACTTAAATTAACTTGAAAATATTCGTGAGTTGCAACATTTCTCATTCCTGCCATTAAACGCCAAGGAATAAGAGGATAGCGAGACTGAATTTCCTTCGGTACATTTCTAGTTGCTTCTCCGATAATAATAAAATCATAGAGAACCGCTTTGATATTTGTTTGATTCTTGGCAAATTCCTCAAACGTCATTGCCTTTGTTCGCTGTTCAATTTCACTGATAGATTCTAAAATGTCTTGAAGGCGAAGTCGCCAATCTCTAGAAGGCATTGATCAGATCCTCAAGCACAGGTTCCCGTAAATGTTCTCTTAAGGCATCCTGAGTTCCTAAATCCACAGAGCATCCCAGAATATCTTCTAAATAATACTGTACTTGCAGAAGTTGAAAAAAACCACCTTGTCGATCGAATTCTACTAACAAATCTACATCACTATCGGCATCAGCTTCATCCCTGGCCACTGAACCAAATAAAGACAAAGATTTCACCCCTAGTTTTTGTAACTGTTCTCGGTGTGCCTCTAGAATTGCCAGCACCTCGTCCCGTTTCATTTGGTGTGTCTTTGAACCTGCCATCAATATTATAGCTTTGTCGGTGCAACCCTTAAACTGAAGCTGAAATCTTCCAAATCTACAAAACAAACTAATCACTGAAAACTCACATCTGATCACTGCTCACTGATTAAGCGGTAGCTTCTAAAAATACGCCTAAATTGCGGAATTTTTGATAACGAGATTCGCGTCGTTGTTGGGGTGTCAACAAAGATAAAGTCTCTAAATTTTCACTAATAGCGGCTTTTAAATTGGCTGCCGCTTTAATCGGATCAGCATGGGCCCCTCTGGAGGGTTCAGGAACGATCTGATCGATAATATTTAACTCTTTTAAATCTTTTGAGGTAATTTTGAGGGCAACTGCTGCTTTATCGGATTTTTTGGCATCTTTCCAGAGAATGGCGGCACAAGCTTCGGGAGTCGCCACGGTATAGACAGAATGCTCTAACATTAATAGGCGATCGCCGACACCGATCCCCAAAGCACCGCCGGAACCACCTTCGCCAATAACAGTACAAATGATCGGCACATCTAAACGGAACATCTCCCGAAGATTATAGGCGATCGCTTCTCCTTGACCTAATTTTTCCGCTTCTACCCCCGCCCAGGCGCCGGGGGTGTCAATAAAGGTTAAAATTGGCTGATTAAACTGATGAGCGTGTTCCATTAAACGCATGGCTTTACGATAACCACCGGGGGCAGCCATGCCGAAATTTCTAGCCACATTATCCTTAGTATCCCGGCCTTTTTGATGCCCGATAATCACCACGGGACGACCGTTAAAACGGGCAACACCACCCACAAGAGCGGGATCGTCGTAACCACCGCGATCCCCGTGCAACTCGAACCATTCATCGGTGATTGCCTGAATATAGTCTAGGGTGCTGGGGCGCCGGGGATGACGGGCTAATTGTAGCCGTTGGGAAGGGGTGAGATTGCTAAAAATTTCACGACGTAATTGATTAGCTCGTTCGTCTAGTTGACTAATTTGTTCCGAGACATCTACGCTATTTTCTTGGGCTAATTCTTTAATCTGTTCGATGCGGGATTCTAATTCGTAGAGGGGTTTTTCAAAATCTAGGAGAAAAATCTTTTTCTCGGTAGTCTCGTTTTTGGTCATAGGTTAGTGGCTAGAAGTTTACTGTTCGCTAAGTAGGTAGGCGTTAAAAATTATCAAATACCCCCCTTATCAATGGGGGATTAAGGGGGGATCGGCACCCCCCTTATCAAGGGAGATCCCCCCGCCTATCGGCACCCCCCTTATCAAGGGGGGCAGGGGGGATCAGAGGCAAAATCTATCTTCAATTTAATTATAACTACTTACTTAATCTTTTCTAGCTTAACGTTTTTCAGCGATCGATTATCGGCAGCTTCGGGATTACCCGGAGATAATTTCAGATTATCGATCGAATTTTGTCAATTGTTGTATAATGATAGATCGTGCCTTTTTCACCCCAAGGAGGATTAGTTATGGCAGGAAGTGAACTAAAAGCGGATCTATGGGTTAACGAATATATTACCCCCTGGGACATTTATAGTCATGGGGTTTCGCGGATTTTAGCCTACAAAAAAACCGCTTTTCAGGAGATGTATATTGTAGAGTCGGGGGCCTATGGAAAAGCCTTGGTACTGGATGGGAAATGGCAATCTTGTACGGGGGATGAATTTATTTATCATGAAGCATTAGTGCAACCGGCAATGATTGCCCACCAAGAACCAAAAACTGCTTTAATTCTGGGAGGTGGTGAAGGTGCGACAACGCGGGAGTTATTGCGTTGGAAAACAATCGAAAAAGTGATGATGATCGATATCGATGGGGATGTGGTGGCAGCCTGTAAGGAACATCTTCCCGAAATGCACCAAGGCACTTTTGATGATCCTCGTTTTGAGTTAGTTGTGGCCGATGCTTTAGAAGTTTTAGACACTACTAACGATCAATGGGATATTATTATTTCTGATCTGGTTGATCCCATCGGAGAGGGTCCTTCTTTCCCCCTATTCACGAAAGAATACTTTGAAAAACTACAAAGAGTTTTGGCCGAAAATGGCATTGTTGTTGTCCAATCTGGCCCAGTTTCTCCTCCTTCGGTGATGTATCATGCGCGTTTGGTGAATACTTTAAAAGCAGTTTTTCCCTACGTTCATTCCTATTGCGCTCCCACCCCTAGTTATGGTTCCCCTTGGGGTTTTACTCTCTGTGCTAATCATCCTTTAAATACTCGTCCCGATCCCGATGTGGTGGATGAATTAATCAGCGATACAACTACGGGAGGATTACGTTTAATTGATGGCATGACTTTACTAGGAATGTTACAAACTCCTCTCTATATTCGTCAAGCAATCGCACAAAATACGGAAGTTTATACCCTAGCAAAACCTCCGAAATTCTTCGGTCAAGGAGTTATCAGTAATCAGTAATCATCAGTTATCAGTTATCAGTTATCAGTCAATAAGAGTTATGATTAGAAATCGATCGAGTCTTCATGATTAAGAATTGTTTGCAGAATTTCTATAGGAACAGTAGCAAAGTATTGCTGGAGAAAGTTTTCTAAGGCCACCGCTTCCAGAAATTGCTCAATCTTATTAATTTTTGCCTCATGATTGACTAATTCAAAGGATAAATTTTCTTGATTTTTCTTGACTTTAAAGCCATTTTCTGCTAGGGAAACTAATCCTAATTCTAGGGTATGATAACTGAGGTTTAAGCGGTTTTGTAATTGTTGACGGGAAATACTGGTTTTAGTTCTAGCTAAATATTTCCCAATCCCCACAAGGTTTATCCATCTGGTGTGAGCGGATTTTTTTAAAGGACTAGCATAGGCAAGAACTAACTTTTTATCGCGTAAAATTGCCTGTTGATATTCCCTAGAAAGTTTTGTCCAATCCCGGGGACATTCCCGGAGAAAAAGGGGATTTAATTGGTTAACTTCTTGATTAATTTCTCGATTACGATTGTCGATTAAAAAATCTTTTTTATTGCCATAGCTTAGGAATTCTTGTTGATAGGGTTGCAGAGCAATTAATCGCACTTCATAGCGATTTTTGGAGGTATTAAAATCTAATTCAACTACGGCATCATAATGGGTATCGGCAGCAATTTCGTCTCTCTGATGACCCCACCACATACCGGGGAATCCCTGCTCGATTGAACTATCCCAGAGATCAAAAGTTGTCCGGGGATAAGCGATTTTTTTGCCTTTGAAATCCTCAAGATTTTTATGCCAAAGATTGTGAAAATAACAATTTTGAATTAATAGCTTCGGTGTCGGATTACCCATCCCGCAGGGTTCCAGTAATTTTAATTCTCGAAATAGACTTTTTCCCAATTGGGAAACCGTCACCACTGCATCCACTTCTATCTGGGAAGAAAGGGAAGTTAAATCAATTCCTGTGCGTCGTAACTGTTGATTAATTCCCTCAATAAATAGGGGTAAATTTTCTATGGTTAAACTTAAACCTGCGGCCAAAGGATGACCACCAAAACGATGTAAAAGATGGGATTGAGAGGATACTAATTGATAGAGATCGATCTCGCGAATTGACCGAGCGGAACCCTTAGCAAAAGGTGGTTCACTGGTACTTAATAAAATTGTTGGTCGCTGGTATTCTTGGGCAATTTGTCCCGCAACTAATCCTAAAATTCCCGCCAGCCATTGGGGATCATCTAGAATAATTACATTAGTGGTGGAAAGATCAATTCTCTCTAGTTTTTTCTGAACTTGTTTAATAATATCCCGTTGGATTTCTTGGCGACGAATGTTGGCTAATTCCGCTTGTTCAGCTAATTCTTGACAACGCTTTTCATCTTCACTGGTGAGTAATTCCACACAAAATCTAGCATCGCCATAAATGCGACTGACGGCATTAATTCGCGGTCCAATACCGAAGGATATATCCATCGGTCTATCTCCGGTTTTGTTACATAAATCGAGTAATTTTTTAACTCCTAAACGCTGAGTATTTTGGAGCTTTTGCATACCTTTTTGGGCTAAATAACGACATTCTCCCGTCAATTTGACTAAATCAGCAATTAAACCAATCGCAACTAAATCAAGTAAATTTTCTAGGGGTTTTCTGGGAATATCTGCTAGGGTTAAATACATCGCTTCCACTAATTTATAAGCAACAGCAACCCCAGAAAGATGATAGAAAGGATGGGTTTCCACAAAGTAGCGGGGATTAATCAGGGCAATCACCTCGGGGCGCTCGTCGGGTAGGGTATGATGATCGGTGATGATAATATCGATGCCTAAACCGTTTGCATAGTCAATTTCAGCGATATTCGTGCTTCCCGTGTCACAGGTGACGATTAAACTGGTTCCTTGATGCGCTAGTTTCTCGATACCTGGACAATTGAGGCCGTGGGATTCTTTTTGGCGATCGGGTATGTAATAATCTAACTGTTGATAGGGTGGAAAAAACTGCCCCAATCCTTCCCAGAGGACACTGGTAGCGGTGACACCATCGGCATCGAAATCACCCCAAATAGTCACTTTTTCGCCTTTATTTAGGGCTTTTTCCAGTCTTTTGACGGCAAAGTTCATTTCTTGCCCAAAATCAAAGGGAGTTTTTGACTGATAAGCTTTCTCATCCAGAAACGTCCGCAGAGTCGCCCCATCCCGGACACCGCGATGCCATAATATTTGTGCCACGACGCTGCCATCCGACTCTGGGGTGTAGTCTTGGACTATTTTTAAAAACTCTTGGGGAAGAGTTACCGATGGGGGAATTTGCCAGTTAGACACGGGATATCAAGGAAAAAGTAAAAAGGGAAAAAGGTGGCAGTTTTTGTGATTTTCCCTATCTCCATTTAGGGCTTGCTGAACAAATGTGAAATGTAGGCAAGGTAAGGGTTTTGTGGCTTTTCTCGCGAAACAGGTGCAAGATTTTGAGAGAATCGTGCTTCAAAACCTTGCGTCTTCATCAGCCCGCGTCCTGTAGGGGCGAAGCATTCGGACAATAACCTATCGGTGAAACCGTAGATTTTCTATCCGAATGCTTCGCCCGTACTTTTTCAGCAAACCCCATTTAGCCACCACTAACGGGGGGAATTAGAACTATCTCATCGCCATTTTCGAGGACTTTCTCTCCCGAAACAAACTGAAGATTAACTCCAAAACGAGTAACATCGCGCCATCTTTCTAATTGAGGATAGGGGGCTATAATATAGTTTAACACTTCTGTAAGGGAAGTGTGGGCAGGAAATTCGAGGTTTAATTGTGAAGTTTGATAGACTTCTTGATAAATAGCAAATAGTTTTACTGTTACCGTAATTTTTTCCATATTTACATCAATATTTTTCCTAGGATAATAACATCAATTGGGAACCCTGTTCGGTTTTGCGGACTTCGATGCGATGTTGAAAAGCTTCTTTAAATTGGGGCATATGAGTTACAGTCAAAATACAGGCAAAATCGGCGGATATAGCGTTAATTGCCGCAATTAAGCGATCGCATCCTTCCGCATCCTGAGTTCCGAATCCTTCGTCAACAATGAGCATTTGTAGAGCTGTTCCGGCTCTTTGTGCCAATAATCTCGCTAAAGCTAATCGAATCGAGAAATTAATCCGAAAAGCTTCCCCTCCTGAATAGGTTTCGTAGGGACGGGATCCCCGGGTATCACCAATAATAATGTCTAAAGTATCGATTAACTTTTCTCGCTGTTTCTTCGTACCTTTACCGCTTTTTTGGGTTAAAAACTGCACATGAAATTGATTACCAGTTAAGCGAGCTAAGATATGATTAGTTTGTGCTTCTAACTCTGGTAAAACATTCTCAATCATCAGAGTTTGTAAACCATTTTTGCCGAAAGCTAGGGCTAACTCTTTATGAACTCTATATTGTTTTTTAACTTTAGCTAAATCGCTCTCTTTTTCTGTCAGTTGTTTACCTAAAGTTTCCAGTTGATGTAACTTCTCCTCAACCCGACCTTTTTGGGAGAGCAATCCATCAATTATCTGTCTCCGCTGTTGAATATTAGTCGATAATGCGGCTATTTCTTGGCGATAGTCGGTCAAAGTACCAATCTTTTGAATAATATTTGCTAACTCCTGATTTATCTTTTGGTGATCCTCATTTCGCAGCTGTAATCTTTGCTCAATGTCAGCGATTTTAGCGGCTATTTCTGGATAAATTTTTTCCGCTTGTTGCCAGTCTTGATACTGTAATCTTACCCCCTGTAATTGTCGGATCAGATTTTGAATATTCTGATGTTCACTGCGATCATAATTTAAGTTTTGAATAAGCTTTTCTAAGCGTTCAATTTCCTGTTTAAGTGGGGAATTTTGACCTAGTTCTTGCTTCTCTTGTTCTAGTCTAGCTAATTGGTTAATTAAATTAGGTTTCTCAGCCTTGATATTAGCTAAACGACGGTTTGCTTGCTTAAGTTCTGATTCTTGAATTTCTGCCCAACGCCATCTTTTTTCTTCTCCTCTGACTAAAGCATGACTTTGTTCATCATAATTTAATAAGGCGATTTCTTGATTGACAATTTGCAATTCTTGCTGTAATTCTAGGGCATAATTGCCACTGCGTAAAAGTGCTTCTAACTCCACAAGTATCTCCTCGGTTTTCTCTAGTTCTATTTCCTTTTCTTCAATAGTTTCTAACTTGACTTCCAACTGCACATATTTTTGTTGTAGATTCGATCTTACTGGCAATTCTTGTTTAATTTGGGCTAATTCCTCGCGTAAACGTTTTAAATCTCGATCGCAGTCTGCCATCTGTTCCTGTAGGGACCAAATTTGCTCTTGAATTTGTTCTTGATGTTGATGGGTTTTTCTGATTACCTGATGACGGTGATGACTGTCTAAATTCTGTTCACACAAAGGACAAACCGAATCGGGAATATTCAATTTTTCCAATTTATCAGTTAACTCTAAAAGTTGTTCTTCATATCTTTTCTGTTGCTCCAATAAACTTTTTTTATCCACTTGTTTAACCGTTTCTTTTTCTTCCACTCGTTCACAATAGGTTTGTTTTTTATCTAGTTCCTTAATTCGCTTGGCTAAATTGAGAGCTTCCTCTCTTAGCAGCGGAATACGAGCGATTTCTGTCTCTAATTGTTGCCGATTTCTTTGCAGTTGTTCCCGACGAGCATTAATCCTGGCTTTTTCCCGTTCCAACTGCATATTTAGATCAGCTTTTCGGCTATTTAAAGGAGCATATTTTAAAGCTAATCTATCCAATTCCTGAAGACGTTGACGATGATAATTTAATTTCTCTAATCCTGCTTGAATATCCCCCGCTTGCTCGATAATTTTTTGAGTTTCTTGTTCCTGTCTTCGCAATTCTTCTAAACGAGCGCTCGTTTGTTGGATGGGAAGGGTAAATTCGTTAATTTTTTGCTGTAATTTCTGTTCTAATTGTTGTTTATCATACTGGGCCTGTTGCCAAGCTTGCAATTGACTTGACAAACTTGCCTCTTTCTGGTCTAAATTGATTAGGCGCTCGTGTGCAGTAATAATGTCATTTTTGCGATGAAGAATGGTCCTTATTTGATTTAATTGATTATCTAGACTAACTTTTTCCCGGTCTAATCTCTCGATTTCTGCTAATAAAACTCGCTCCTGTTCTCGTTGCCACTGCAGCTGTTTTTCCCAATTCTGACGCTGATTTTCTTCCCCTTGCAGTTGCTGTAAACGCCAATTATTTACCTCTTGTTCTTGATTAATTTGGTTAATTTGGGTGCTTAACTCTTGCAGGTGTTCCTGATAAGAATTTTTCTCCTGAAGACGGAGTTTGATAGTTTCTACTTGCTGCTCGATCTGGAGGGATTGTCCATCAAATTGTTTCGATATATCCTTGGCTTTATTCGCTAAAATTTCATAGCGATCGAGTTGTAATAATTCTGCTAAAATCTGTTTACGACCACTAGGAGGCTGTTTCATAAACTCGTCCGCTTGTCCCTGTCGTAAATAAGCAGAATTAATGAAAGTTTTATGGTCTATTTTTAGATAAGTATTAATCTGTGCTTGGGTATCTTTAATACTTTTACCCGATAAAGGACGAAAACTTTGATCATTAATCACCTGAAAATCTAAACTAGAAGCTTTTCCCCCCCGGTGACGACTACGGATAATTTTATAGATTTCTCCCCCATAACTAAACTCGAAATCTACCCGCGCATAATCGCTGCCCGCATGAATCACATCATCAGCAATCGAGACGCGACTTTCCCCCCAAATTACCCAAGTAATTGCTTCGAGTAAAGAGGATTTTCCCGCACCATTGGCACCACAAATACAGGCAGTATGTAATCCGCGAAAATCTAGCACTGCCTCGCGATAACTGAGAAAATTTTTTAGGGTTAATTGTAGGGGAATCATAAGCTGGGAAGTGGGGAAGTGGGGAAGTGGGGAAGTGGGGAGATGGGGAGAAAGGAGAGGGGAGAATGCAGTACAGATTAGAAATTAATCAGAGGACAAAAAACCGAGGACAAGATAGCTTCAGCGCAATACATCTGGGTGAATCTATTCGGTATCAATAACTCTCTCCTACAATAACCTCTAATCAAAGCTTAACTGAAATCCAGCCGGGGGCAAATGCGCTTTTTTCTGTTCCTCAGAATTCTCCTCACCATTATCACAACCTAGGCACTGTTCACAGATAAACGCTCAGGGTCCCTCGATTTGCTACTCTAAAGGAAAGATAACCGATTCTTAAGACCAAATCTATGAGCATTCCCGAAATTAGCGTCCATGAACTCGCTCTCCGTTTAGCCGATCATGATCCTAATTTACAACTTATTGATGTGCGCGAACCGGAGGAAGTTGCGATCGCATTTGTAGCCAGTTTTACCATTTTACCCTTGAGTCAATACCAAGAATGGTCGCCCACTATTGCCACCCAATTCAACCCCCAAGCGGAAACCCTCGTTATCTGTCACCATGGCATGAGATCCCTGCAAATGTGCCAATGGCTACAAAGTCAGGGTTTTACTAATGTTAAGAATATTAACGGCGGCATCGATGCTTATTCCCTCCTCGTCGATCCTAATATTCCCCGTTACTAATTTTTATAGCCCCCATCGGGAAAAGAGAGGGGTAAACTATCCCCTTTCTCCCCACGGAGGACTGACTAATGACTACTGATAACTGATAACTGATAACTGAATAAGCGTTATACTGTCTAGAAAAATGTTATAAATCTTTTGTTAAGATTATCCCCCTATGTCCGCTAGAACCCATCTCAGCGATCGCTATCAACATATCTTAAAGGCGACAATCCAACATTATATCGCCACAGCCGAACCGGTTGGCTCGAAAACTCTGCTAGAGGAGTACAAATTTACGGTTAGTTCCGCCACGATTCGCAATGCTCTCGGTAAACTAGAAAAAGAAGGTTTACTCTATCAACCCCACACTTCCTCCGGACGCATTCCCTCCGATTGGGGTTATCGTCTCTACGTCGATGAGTTAATGACTCCCGATGACCGTATCGGCGAAAAAATCGGCTATTATCTGCATCAAAACGCTAAATCTCCCGCTTGGAGTCTCGAAAGTCTGCTGCAACGGGCCACCCAGTTTTTAGCCGGTTTAAGCGGTTATATCGCTATCGTTACCCTTCCCCACACCCTCACTAATACCCTGCGTCATCTGCAATTAATCCCTGTCTCGAACCGGCAGATCATGTTAATTATTGTTACAGATAGTTTACAAACACGCTCGGTTATGATAGAGATTCCTGAGTCTATGGCAACGGACAAGGAGGATGGATTAGCAGAAGAATTACAAATCCTCTCTAATTTTCTCGGGGAAAAATTAAAAGGTTATTGCTTGGCAGATTTAATTAACCTCGATTGGCAGCAAATCGAGCGAGAATTTACCCGTTATACTCATTTTCTCCAACAATTAAGCCAAGAAATCAGCGCTAGTCTCCAATCCACTGCCATCCCAGAGATTATCGTCCATGGTGTCGCTGAAGTCATTCGACAGCCAGAATTCGCCCAATGGCAACAAGTACAAATGTTACTGCATCTATTGGAAGCAGAACAGGATCGCCTTTTACCCCTGATTTTACAAAGACCAGAACTAGAAAAATCAGCTAAAAAAGTCAAAATCACCATTGGTTCCGAAAATCCTCTGGAATCCATGCGCCCTTGTACTCTTATCTCCGCTTTTTATAAACAGGGAGATACTCCCGTCGGTAGTGTCGGCATTATCGGACCGACGCGAATGTTATACGAAAATACTATTCCCCTAGTGGAATCCACCGCTAACTATCTCAGCGAGGCTATAAGTAAGTAGATATCCCCCGTAAAGGTTCGGGAATAGGACAATCGACAGTAAACTCTAAAATTGTTTCACCATCCCCCAAATAGCCAGAATTGGCAAAACAGAGCAACATCCGCACCAGCGCCACCCACACCTGTGCATCGAACTCCCAATCCTGTCCCCGACGCGCTCCACAGGCGATCGATTTTAGCGCCCAAAAATAACTATTTCTCACCACCGAACCGCCTTTTTTATAAACTGGCACATCCTCATGGTGAATATAAAGAATATCATCTTTAGCGATCGCTCTCATCGGTGGCTAGGAAAGTTATAGGAATTTTCAGCTTATCGTCTAGAGAATAACACCCTATAGGAAATTTTGGGCGCATCCCCTGCACCCCTACCATTTTTAATAACTTCTGTTTATCATCACAAATAGGAAATGCCGCCTTTCTAGTGGAGGCACAAAAAGCTATAATTCTACCTTAAACCCTCGTTTTTTATCCCTAGAGCGATCGAGTTTTCCTGATTATTATTCAGCTATGACCACCGATACTATCACCACTCCCTCACCCAAAAAACTCTGGTTAGCAGCCCTGAAACCACCAATGTATAGTGTGGCGATTATACCGATTATTTTGGGAACAGCGATCGCTTATCAGGAAACAGGTGGATTTTCTCTGCCGATTTTTGCCACTTTTATCCTCTCAGCTATTTTAATTCTCGCTTGGTTAAATCTCAGTAATGATGTTTTTGATGCCGATACTGGGATCGATGTTAATAAAGCTCATTCGATCGTTAATTTAACTGGCAATAAATCTTTAATTTTCTGGCTCAGTAATCTTTTTCTATTAGTGGGTATTGCTGGTATTTTTGCTATTAGTTATTGGCGAGGTGATTGGACTATCCTAGAATTAATCGCCCTCTGCTGTTTTTTGGGCTATACCTATCAAGGGCCTCCCTTCCGTCTCGGTTATCAAGGATTAGGTGAAATTATCTGTTTCTTTACTTTTGGACCCTTGGCGATTGCTGCTGCCTACTATTCCCAAGTGGGTGCTTTTTCTGTCTCTAGTCTAGCGGCTTCAATTATTATCGGGATTACCACTTCTATCATCCTTTTTTGTTCCCATTTCCATCAAGTTGCCGATGATCTCAAAGCGGGTAAAAAATCACCTATTGCTCGTTTAGGTACTTTAAAAGGTTCTAGAGTTTTAACCGTAGTGACGGTTCTCGTTTACGTTTTAACGGTAGTTTTTGTCCTGCTGCAGGTTTATCCCCCTCTCACCCTCTTAATCTTCCTTAGTCTCCCTTTCGCTTGGCAATTAGTCCACCACGTTAACCAAAATCACGATCAACCTCAGCTAGTCAGTAACTGCAAGTTTATAGCGGTTAATCTTCACTTTTTTAGTGGCATTCTCTTCTCCCTTGGCTATTTCCTTGCTTCCCGTTGATCAACCCGATTTTTTTTCTTAAACCCCTTTATCAGTTATCAGTTATCAGTTATCAGTTATCAGTTATCAGTTATTAGTTTTGAGTTTTAAGTTCAGTGATCACTGTTTACTGATCACTGAAAACACTTCCTCATTCATAATTCATAATTCATAATTCATCGCCACAAATCAAGGTTAGCATGAGTGAACAGCCCCTCGGATCGGTTATTCAAGGTTCCCTGAGTGAAGGTTTAGAAATCCGTCTTTATCCGGATATTTCGGTAGAAGATATGCGCGTCGGTAAATTTTTAGTGGTGCAAGGCACTCGCTCGCGTTTTTTCTGTCTCCTCACCGATGTCTCCCTGGGTAACTCTAGTCCCCGAATTATCGCGAATCCTCCCCATCCCGATGATAGTTTTATGCGCGATGTTTTAGCGGGTAGCGGTACTTATGGTACTATTGAACTATCGCCTATGCTTATGTTTACACCGACTGGAGGTAATTCCCCGGCAGTTTCCGACACTTCCTTAGGCTCTTTTCAACCCCAAACTAGCGCCGATTTAGAATTACTGCCAGTTAAAACTATTCCCGCGCATTTTAGCCAAGTTTATGAAGCTTGTGAGCAGGATTTTCGCATGGTTTTCGGTTGGGAAGATGATCCCACCAGAAAGAATTTTGCTATTGGTCAACCCCTTGACATGGACGTGCCAATATGTATTAATCTCGATCGCTTTGTGGAACGTAGTAACGGTGTTTTTGGCAAATCCGGGACGGGAAAATCCTTTTTAACCAGGCTCTTAATTTCGGGTATTATTCGCAAACAAGCAGGGGTTAACCTCATGTTTGATATGCACTCGGAATACGGTTGGGAAGCGATGAAAGAAGGGAAGGAGGTTTCTACGGTGAAAGGATTATGTCAATTATTTCCCGGACAGGTAGAAATTTATACCCTCGATCCCGATTCTACCAAACGCCGGGGAGTACGAGGGGCGCAGGAATTATTCTTAAGTTATAATCAGATTGAAATCGAAGATATTCGTTTAATCGGTCGGGAATTAGGTATCTCGGAAGCTAGTTTAGATAATGCCAATATTCTCTATAACGAGTATGGAGAATCCTGGATTACTCAGTTATTAAATATGAGTAACGAGGATATTAAAATCTTCTGTACGGAAAAACAGGGCCATGCGGGATCAATCATGTCCCTCCAGAGAAAATTAATGCGTCTAGATAGTTTGAAATATTTAAGAAGTTCTTGTCCCCACAATTATATCGATCAGGTTTTACAAGCTTTAGATGCAGGTAAGCACGTTGTTATTGAATTTGGCTCCCAAAGTAATATGCTTTCCTATATGTTAGCCACCAATATGATCACCCGTCGGATTCATGCTAATTATGTTAAAAAAGCTGAATATTTTTTACAAACTAAAAACCCCGTTGATCGGCCGCAACAGTTAGTGATTACCATTGAAGAAGCTCATCGATTTCTTGATTCTGCTGTGGTACATCAAACTATCTTTGGAACCATCGCCAGGGAGATGCGAAAATACTTTGTTACTCTCTTAATTGTCGATCAAAGACCTTCAGGAATTGATAACGAAGTTATGTCTCAGGTAGGGACGAGAATCACCTGTTTATTAAACGATGAAAAGGACATCGAAGCCATATTTACTGGGGTTTCTGGAGGGGGAAGTTTGCGATCAGTTTTAGCGAAATTAGACTCAAAACAACAAGCTTTAGTTTTAGGTCATGCGGTCCCTATGCCGGTAGTAATTCGTACTCGCGCCTACGATCAAAAATTCTATACTGAAATAGGTGCGACCGACTGGCGAGAATTACCCGATGAGGAAGTTTTAGCGGCGGCCAAAATTGCCAAAGCCGATCTAGGATTTTAGAAAAATTAACTTTTGATTGTAGAATAGAGTTGGGTTATTTTTACTGAGAAGAAACCCTGGATGAAAACTGGTTTCCCTAACTATGCAACAAGGTGATTTAATCGAGATCGAGATTACCGACCTCAACCATACGGGCGAAGGTGTGGGAAAATACCGAGGACAGGTGATTTTTGTGCCAGATACGGTTATTGGCGATCGCATTCAAACTCGCATCACCTATATCAAAAAAAGTCATGCGATCGGCAAACTACAAACTATTCTACAAGCATCTCCCCATCGTATCCGGCCTCGCTGCATCGTTGCCGATAAATGTGGTGGCTGTCAATGGCAACACATCGAGGATCAATTTCAGCTGCAGGTCAAAAAAGAGCAAGTACAAGAGGTATTAACCAGAATTGGCGGTTTTACCGATCCTTTGGTTTATCCTCCCCTCACCGGTACTTCTCCCCTCGCTTATCGCAATAAAGCTACCTATCCTCTCGGATTTTCCCCCACCGGCAATGTGCAAGCGGGTTATTATCGTCGCGGCAGCCATCATCTGATTAATCTCAATCAATGTCCAATTCAAGATCAGGCTTTAAATCCGTTTCTAGCAGAGATAAAACAGGATATTCAGGAGCAAGGCTGGTCAATTTACGATGAAAAGACCCATCAAGGACAATTACGCCATTTATCCCTAAGAATTGGCCGCCACACGGGAGAAATTTTATTAACCCTGATTAGTACCGATAATAATTTACAGGGAATTGAGACCCAAGCGCGGCAATGGCTGGCAAAATACGGCAATTTAGTCGGTGTAACCCTGAATTATAACCCCGATCGAGGTAATGCTATTTTTGGCACTCAGACCACAACTATTGCGGGAAGGGACTATATTAACGAAAAGTTCGCCGGATTAACCTATCAATTGGCTGCCGATACCTTTTTTCAGATTAATACAGAGGCTGCTGAAGCCTTATTTGCGCTTATTTGCCAAAAATTAGAGCTTAAAGGTGAAGAAATTCTTATTGATGCTTACTGTGGTATCGGTACTTTTACTTTACCCCTCGCTAAACGGGTTAAAGAGGTGATTGGACTAGAATCCTATAGCTTTTCCCTCGATCGAGCCAAGATTAACGCCCAATTAAATAATATTACCAACACAACCTTTATTTTAGGGGCCGTAGAAAAAACTTTACCGCAACTGACAGTTAAACCCGACATTATTTTACTCGATCCGCCCCGCAAAGGTTGCGATCGATCTGTTCTCGATAGTCTGTTACAGCTGCAAAGTCAACGCATTGTTTATATCAGTTGTCAAAGTGCAACTTTAGCCAGAGACTTGCAATATCTTTGTAAAACAGGCGATTATCAACTACTAGAAGTGCAAACCGCCGATTTCTTTCCCCAAACTCCCCACGTCGAATGCGCTGCTTTTCTTAGACAAAAAAACACAAATCTGGTATGATGAAATAAGGGAGAAAACCCGACACTTTAGCCGTTTATGGCTGAAAAGTCAACGGTTAAGGATAATAGCATATTAAGCCCCGTTCCAGTCAACTATTTTTTTGATTAACTACTCGCTCAAAGCTGCCTTGATTCTCGATTGGTTTGTAGATCAATCATAAAAATATCTAATCAATCTCAGAGACAGAAAAGGGATAAAACATGACTCATTAGGTATGGCAATCATCGGTTAAGAGACCTTAATCTTTCTGTAAGAGAATAGTCATTGAATAAAAGCTAGAGGTAAAGCGCGTGATTGCTATTTCACTGCCCACAAGCAAACGAAGCTGGAACACCATGAGTTTCGCTTCCACCTTGTATCTTTGTCCGATTTTAGATTTATTGACCGCTAGTATTCCCGAAGAATTAGAACCAGAAATTAGATTAGGATTGCAAGAGGCTTTAGTTAATGCCGCTAAACACGGCAATCATCTCGATCCCAGCAAAACCGTGGTCGTTCACTTTTCCAGCAGTAAAGACGAGTATTCTTGGGTAATTACCGACGAAGGTTGTGGATTTACGCCAGGTTGTCACCATCATGGCTGTAGTTGCGATTGCCCCAATTTTCCCCCTGAAGAAGCGGAAAATGGCCGAGGACTGTGTATGTTATATCAAATCTTCGACCAAGTTCACTGGAATCAAACAGGAACCCAACTGAAACTTTCTAAACAAATTAAACAGGAACGCTGGTTGAATTAATGACCATGACCGTGAGAAGGACAGGGAGGAGCAGAAATCGAGCGATCAAGCCAGCCTGTAGCCTGTTGTAGCCGAGGAAGTGCTTCTTCTGGCTGATTATCTAATAAAAACACCAAAGCCGTCCCCAATTGTTCAGCAGCCCGAGCATTACGATTGGCCTTCAGACGATGCCAGTCAATTGGTGCGATCGCCAAACGTTCCGCCAAAATCCGCGCCAATTCCAGGGTAGATAGATCATCAACAGTCTGAGAGGAGGAAGAGACAGGGGATGGAATCATAATCAAAAGGTTTCGTAAAACCGTAAAATCGTCTATAACTATAGTTTAGACGCAGGCAATCGGATCGAGTCCATGTCCTTAGAAGAAAACCCCTACCCTAACGATGAATCGGCAGAATTTACCGAAGCGATTGAAGAAGTCGAAGCGGCGATCGCATCACTAAAAGACCGTTATCGACAGATCAATGAAGCAGAACAGCAAAAAAAAGACCTAGAAGCACAATTTAGCCAAATAGAACCCCAATGGCGCGAAAATCCCCTACCTGAACTAGAAAAGGAATTAGTACAAATTCGCGAACAGATTCAAGAATTAGAGGTAATTTTAGAAAGCAATTTACTTAAAGAAGGGGAATTAAAGCGCCTATTCTGGGAAGGAATCCGTCGCGGACTGCTGGGGGAAGTTTTTTGGCAAATTGTCCGCTTTGGTGGTATTGGAGTCTTACTGGGTTGGATTCTGCGATCCTGCAGTGGGTGATGAACTGGTATCTAAATTACTTGTTAAGACTGCACTGGGGAGGAGAGAAGGGGTTCTCTTGGATTTGGTGGGTAAAATGTATTCTAAGATACATTCCTCCTAGCGAGGGGGTGGAACGAACCACAAAGACACAAAGGACACAAAGATCGATCGATCATATAGTAAGTTAAACTTATCACACAGAACCTAGAAGAGGAGAGAAGGTAGCTTTTTTTCAGGGAATGCTCACCTAATACCGCTCACTGAAAAATCGCCTATCTCCCCATCTCTCTATTTCGGTAAAATTCGGCCAATAGTGCGATTTTCCGGGGTAAAAGTCTCTTTAGCCACCCGTTGAATATCAGCTGCCGTGACAGCATTATAAGCATCTAATTGGGCGAATAAATTACGCCAATCGCCGGTTTTTACCTCGTATTCGATCAAGGATCGCGCCATGCCCATGTTAGAATCAAGACCTCTTAATAGGGCTGCCCGTAGTTGATTTTTAACCCGTTCTAATTCCTGTTCCGAAACCGGTTCATTTTTCAATCTTTCCAACTCCAAATTCAAACCCTGCGCTACTTCCTCTAGGCTGACATTAGGAGCGCTCAGAGCATAGAATAAGAGCAAATTCGGGTATTTATCCCCCGGAAAGCCGTTAAATCCCTGGGCAGCGAGAGCAAGTTGTTTGTCCTCCACTAAAGCTTTATACAGTCGCGAAGTTCTTCCTTCACTCATTAAAGTGGCAATAACCTCGTAAACCGCATGATCGGGATGATTGAGGGCGGGACGATGGTATCCTTCTAAATACCAAGGCTGCGAGGCTAATTTTAGGGTAATTTCCTTGGTTTTGGTTTGGTTCGGTTCCACTACCGTCACCTGTGGGGGTTTCGGTTTAGCGGGAAAACGACCAAAATAAACTTTAGCTAACTGTTTGACCTGTTCTGGGTCCACATCCCCGGCGATAGCTATGGTTAAATTACTGGCAGGATAAAATTTATCGAAAAAGTTTTGGATATCTGAGGGTTCCAGATTGCGAATATCTCGATCGTAGCCGATAACGGGACGTTTGTAGGGATGGACAGTATAAGCTTGATCGAGAAAAGCTTCGATTAATAGACCCAAGGGGCTATTATCCGTCCGCATCCGTCTTTCTTCTAGAATTACGTCTTTTTCTTTGTAAAATTCCCGTTGGAACACCGGTTCTAAAAATCGTTCCGATTCCAAAGACATCCACAATTCCAATTTATTCGACGGGAAGCTGTAAAAATAGCTAGTTGCATCGCTGGAAGTGGTGGCATTTAAACCGACTCCCCCCTGAGTTTCGACAATTTGCCCGTATTCGTTGCGTTGGACGAATTTCTCGGACTCTGCCTTAGTTTTTTGAAATTCTTCCGTTAATTTAGCCACTTCTGCGCTTTTACCTGCTTTTTTGGCCGCTTGCAGTTCTTTGTCTATAGCTTCAAGGCGATCGAGGACTTTTTTCTCGCTAAGATAATCGCTAGTACCGATGGTTTTTGTGCCTTTAAAGGCTAAATGTTCCAAAAAGTGGGCAACTCCTGTTTTACCGTCTGGTTCATCGGCACCTCCCACATCCGCGTAGGTGACAAAGGAAATAACCGGGGCATCGCGATTTTCTAGGATAATAAATTTTAGTCCGTTATCGAGGCGAAATTCGGTAATTTTTTGTTGAAATTGCTTAAGGTAGGGGGTAATCGATTGTACATCGGCTGGTTCCTCTTTCGCTTGGGCAAGAAGGGGTGAGAAACTCCCAAAACCCCAAAACACAAGGAAAGCGACCCAAAAGCCGATTACAGCCCGATAATAGGGGTTATTTTTAATGATCATAGATAGTTTTATCAGGTGTCGTGGGAGCGAGAGATCGATCGCTCTGTTCGATCTTAGCAGTCGATTGTTAGGAGAGGGGGAGTGGGAAGCTTTTTTCAGTGTTGCCAAAGGCACGGCGTAGCCGTCCAGTAAACAGTAAACAGTAAACAGTTAAGCTAAGACGCATTTAAACCGCTTATTCTTAGATTAGCCGAACCCCCCCAATCCCTTTACTGTTGCCTTTTGCCTCTTGCCTTTTGCCTCGTCTCAACAAGCAATTTAAATTACGAACAGCTTAGGGACTTGCGTGGGAATAATATCCCAATCGATCGGAGGGCGCAAGCTTTGCGCCCCTACAGTAACGGATTTTGCCCACAATGTAGGGGCGAACTGCGTTCGCCCAAAAGGTACATTATCAAAGCGCAAGTCCCTTATCAGTTGTCATTTCATTGTTTACTGTTCACTGTATCTCAACAGTAGAAGAATTTATATAACATCGTCAAGTTTATTACTGTTTGGGCGACTATCACTGCCCATCTAAAATGCCTCTGAGGGGGTTGCGGGCTTTTTCTTCTAATTCTTTACCTCGCACCCAAAGGACAGTACAAAATCCGAAGATAACTAGCCAAAATAGGGATATTGATTGCCATTCCCAAGATAGGCGATGATACAGAGCAAAAGAGGTAAACCCAAATACAATGGGAAACCAACAAAACCAGGGAAAAGCCAATATCGACAAGAATCGCACCCATCCTAAATCTGTTTCTTCTTTAGCCCGATACCAAATTCCCAAACCAAAGCCAATAGCCGCAGCCCCAGCCCCAGCCACAGCCCCAGCCACAGCCCCAGCCCCAGCCCCAGCCATAGCCGCAGCCACAGCCGCAGCCACAGCCACAGCCACACCCGCAGCCGCAGCCACAGCCACAGCCACACTCCCAGCCCCAGCCGCAACCACAACCCCATCCTCAAACAAAGCTGTCACCCCTTCCCAAACTAGGTTTTTTCTGAGTAGTCGATACCATTCTTGGCAAAACGTCCAGGATCCGAGTAAGCCCAATTGCATCAATAAAGTTGGCTCTGATTTATCTTCTTCGGTTATTTCTATCAATAAAACTCTCAAAAAAGACAGCACAACAACAATTGTGATTGCCATCAAGCCATTAACCCAACTTTTTGGCTGACTGTACATGATAGCGAATATTTCAATTACAGATCCAAGAGAGAGCAAGAAGACAATAGTTAAAACAATTAGATATTCTCGGCCTTTTTTAAACTCATATTCTATTTTTTCAAAAAGATTGCGCCAGTCGTTTCTTGTGGGGCGGCGGTAGTTGATTAAGCGAAACAGTAAGGCAAATTTTAATTCAGGTGTCAGACTATTAAATAAATATAACCAACGCTGGTTTGGAGTGATTTTACTTAAAACTCGATCAACAAACTCTATTTTAGCAGCTAAATTTTCAATTGAAACTGATTCCAATTCATTTTTAAAAGAACTTAATTGAGTTAGATTAATTTCATCTTGTAACTGAATCGCACATAAAGGAATGACTAACCGAGGATCGACTTCAAAAGTGATTTTAGGAATATCATCAGCAGAGCTTTCAATAATTGCAGCAGCAACTTTCTTGACAGTAGCAGAGAACTGAAAATTGCTTGAATTTTCAAAAGGTTGCCAAATCCAATTTAAGTCCGTTTCGATTACCTCTTGTGGCTGGCGCTTTTGTTTAACGGCTCGATTTTTTAGTCGGCGAATGAATCTGAATAGCATTAGTTTTCCTTCATGATAGAGTGCGATTGCGTTCAGCTTGACTATCTTCTAACTCCTTCAACAGTGCTGCAAGTCGAAAACTTACTTTTCCGCTTAAGTTCGGATCTTCCTGCAATCTTTCAAGTGCCTCAGCCGCTTCTGGTATGGCAATTTTAACTAGATCATCCATTGCTTCTATAGAGCCTTTTCGAGCTAAAGATTCTAGTTGATTAACTGCTAAACCTCCCATTCTGATCAACGCTTCTCGCACTTCTATAAAATGGGGTTGATTGGGATCATAGTAAATAACTAATTTTTCTACTGCTTGAGGCAAATTAGTGGCGGATAAGGCTTGAGCCGCTGCTTTTTGGCTGGCTGAATTATCTAAACTAGCAACTAAAAAATCAAATAATGCTTTCCCTCTAGGACGAAAATCAGCCGCGACTGAGCCGAAAGCACTACAAATTGATTCATCAGTTTTCAATTGTGTCTTAAAATAATCTATAATCTCCTGAGCAACTTCTGGTGTTACTTCTTGAGCATCTGCTAAACATTCAAATGCTGTCAGTGTATCTTGTTGATATACCGCCGCAATTAAATCCGTACTACTGTTGTTTGGCAATCCACACCATAACTTAACAATTTCTAGCCAGTCGCTAGGAGCATTTTGCCATTTTTGAATTAATTCATCTTGTCTGTTTGTTAAAGCTGCTGCTACGAAATATTCTTGTAGAGTGAGATGAGGAAAATAATAACGCTGTCCGCCATCAATGCGAAGCAATAATCCACTGCGTTTGACGATTTCATCAACGATAGAATTAGCATCTTTAGCCTCTAGATTTAATGAAGGTAAGACTTGTTTAACTTGTTCCCATACTTCAGAATCAAGAAGACTGCGGCGATCTTGCTGTTGTCGATTAGTGCTATTCTGAGCATAGAGTGCTAAATGTTGCAGAACTCGCCGCTTGTTGACACCCCTATATTGATTATCAATATTTCTTTCTTGATCGCGCAATTCTAATAAAACATCAGTAGCTTTAGTGTAAAATTCGGCTCGCGAATGAGGTAAAACGAAGGGAGTATCAGTATAAAGATAGGCGATGATTGTTAACAGTAGGGGATTCCGCGCCAGTGCCATAATTTTCGGTTTAGCTCGCAAGTTTTGAATCAATTGTTCTACTGATTTCTCTGGCGGCATTTCCGACTTCCAAGCTTGCAAAAAGCGGCGCATTTGTTGGTCACTAAATTCGTCAATCTCTAAAGTTTCCTCGGTATTATCGACAAACTCATTATGATAAACAGCCGTCCGACAGGTAATAATTACTCGACATTTTTTATAATTTTCTAATTCTAAAAAGTCCTTAAGACACCGAACAACAGAAGAGCGAACGCCACTACTAACCTCATCTAACCCATCTAAAAGCAGCAGCAAACGTCCGTCTTTTAAACCTTGAGAGATGAAACGATTAGCTTTAGGAAAATTATGGCGATCGCAAGCTTCTACTAAATGTTGTTCTAACTTTTCTACTGTCAAATTAGCCTCATTGAGGCGGTTCAATTCTAGTAAAATTGGCACGGGACGATCCGATAAATTTTTGAATCGTCCTTCTGAATAGGAAAGTGCTAGATATTTTAATAACATCGACTTCCCCGAACCAGGCGCACCTTTAACCACTAAGCGGCGGTATTTTTGCACCGCATTTTCTGCTTCAATCAAAGAGCGATCGCTCGCTTTAAAAGCTTTTAAAGAAACATAAATCTCCCGCATTTCTAGGGGACGATGAGGACGAAAAGGTATATTAAGTTTTTGATATTTATCAATTAATGCTTGTCGATACTTTTTAAGAGCAATATTTTCAAATAAGGGTGTTCCAGCAAAGGTTTTATAAATCCATTTACTAATCGCTTCTAAAGACTGATTGAGCCATTTTTTTAAGGTATCACTAATAACATTCCACAAAATACCACCCAAAACAAGAATAACAATCACAGGTATCCAGGCAGGATATTTATTAATATCATATTGTTGTTCATAGATATCCCATAATTCATCCTGTGGAAAACAAGAAGCTTGAGAATTTACCTCTTTATACAAATTTAAAATATCAGCAATTGTCTTTTTCTTTTTATCAGTATTAAAAAAGTTCAAACGGTCAGCTTCTGCATCTTTTTTTGCCCGATTTTGAATATCTCCCCTAAGTTGGTTACAGGGATTAGGTGCAGGAGACTTTTGAGTAAAAACAGGCAAAATTGTCCCCCACGCGACTGAAATTGCCAGCGCTAGGACAAAAATCATCAATAACTGCTGCTTTTTCCAGTGAATAAACTTCATTGTCTGTACCGTTTCTTTGCCTTTTTCCCACATCCTGGCTACCAATATAACACTGATTTATACAGTATAGGCTACATATAAGGAGAGGCACTCATGCACGAGGGGGAATAAATAATCAGTTTTTAATAACCAGATTCAGTATGATAACTGATGACTGATAACTGATAACTGACTCCCGACTCCTGACTTTTAGACAAAAAATCTCTCCCTAAAGAGGAGAGAAGTCAAAAAAAGCACGAATAACAATGGGTGGGAGGCGATTTTTATAGGTCGCCACCACGAAAAGCTAGTAGGAAAATGACAAAGGGGCCAGCTAACATGATTAGCGCCACGAAGGTGAGTTGAAAAATGGGTTCTAAATTGAGAGCCGCAAATAATTCCATGATGTCTCCTAACCTGTTTACAATGATTTAAAAGGCTAATCTGGTCAAAACCATTGTCTCTGGTCAAAACCATTGTCTATCATACAGGGGATGATTCGCTGGTTTTCCTGATTCGATACAAAAATACATAAAGTTTTGTTGCAATTCTGAATTTTCCCGCTTTCCTATTTCCTTCCCACCGAGGGACCATCTCAATGTTCAACTCTCTGACCACATCTCCCGACTCGTTAACCCAAATTTACACTGGTTTTCAGGCACTCTCGGATCCCCTGCGACTGCAAATTTTGCAACTGTTGCGACATCAGGAATTATGCGTCTGTGAATTGCGCGATCATCTCGATATCGCCCAATCTAAACTATCTTTTCACCTAAAAACGCTAAAAGAAGCCAATTTAGTCCGCAGTCGTCAAGAGGGTCGTTGGATCTACTACAGCCTAAATCTATCTCAATTTCTTCTCCTAGAAGAATATCTATCCGAATATCGTCGTTTTGCCGCCCTTGTCCCCGCTCGTTTCTGCGAGGAAAATCAGTAACCAATCAAGATTTTTAGAAATATTAAAGCTTTATAACTAGCTTTTACCCTTGACATATCAACTTTTTTTGAAATAATAAAGGTGGATTACCCAATCTCCCATTATTCTCTTTCCACCTTTGTGCGATGACTAATCAAATCAATCCTAAAGCCGCCAAAGCTGGCGGTAGCCTTAGTGTTTTTGAAAAATATCTTACCCTTTGGGTTATTTTCTGTATTTTGGCGGGAATTGCCCTCGGTCGGTCATTTCCGGACGTAGCGCGGACTTTAGATGCCATGAGTATCTATAACGTTTCTATTCCGATCGCCATCTGTCTTTTCTTCATGATGTATCCGATCATGGTTAAGATCGACTTTTCTCAGGCTCTCCGGGCTGCCCGTACTCCCAAACCAGTTATTTTAACTTTAGTGGTTAATTGGCTGATCAAACCCTTTACCATGGTGGCGCTGGCTCAATTTTTTCTCGGCTGGCTGTTTCTGCCTTGGTTGAGTCAAACGGAGATTATCCGAGGACAGACGGTAAGTTTAGCTAGTTCCTACACTGCTGGAGCTATTTTACTAGGAATTGCTCCCTGTACGGCCATGGTTTTGATGTGGGGCTATCTTTCCTACAGTAACCAGGGTCATACCCTAATTATGGTAGCAGTCAATTCCCTAGCGATGCTTTTTCTCTACGCTCCTCTAGGTAAATGGTTACTGGCAGCTAATAATTTTGTAGTCCCCTGGCAGACCATTGTTTTTTCTGTGTTAATCTACGTTGGTTTACCGCTTATTGCCGGTATCTATAGCCGTCACTGGATTTTTAAACATAAAGGACGCGCCTGGTTTGAATCGCGTTTTCTTCACTATCTCAGTCCTGTGGCAATCACTGCCTTATTGTTAACCTTAATCCTCCTCTTTGCTTTCAAAGGCGATTTAATTGTTAGTAATCCCCTGCATATTTTCCTGATTGCTATTCCCCTGTTTATTCAAACTAATCTGATTTTTTTACTTAGTTATGTGGCCGCTCTCAAACTCAATTTAGTTTACGAAGATGCGGCTCCCGCTGCTTTAATTGGTGCTAGTAATCATTTTGAGGTCGCGATCGCCACTGCGGTGATGTTATTCGGATTGAATTCGGGGGCTGCTTTAGCGACAGTAGTGGGGGTATTGATTGAAGTACCTGTGATGTTAATGTTGGTAGAATTCTGTAAAAAAACCGCCTTTTGGTTTCCCAGAGATCCAGAAAAAGCCACCCTTCTCGATCCTCGTTGCTTGAGTCCTTACAAATAATTATTCACCATGATCCAATCGACTCACAAACCAAGAATTCTTTTTCTGTATGGCTCTTTGCGGCCACGTTCTTACAGTCGTTTATTAGCAGAAGAAGCGGCCAGAATTATCACTGAATATGGGGCAGAAGTGCGCTTTTTTGATCCCCGTGAATTGCCGATTTATGGCAGTGTTTCCGATACTCATGCCAAGGTGCAAGAATTACGAGAATTAAGTCAATGGTCTGAGGGTCAAGTCTGGTCATCTCCCGAACTTCACGGCAATATTAGCGGCATTATCAAAAACCAAATTGATTGGATTCCCTTGAGTATTGGTGCGGTTAGACCTACCCAAGGCCGCACCTTAGCAGTTATGCAAGTAAGCGGAGGTTCCCAATCTTTTAATGCGGTTAATACCCTGCGAATTCTTGGTCGTTGGATGCGAATGTTTACTATTCCTAATCAGTCTTCGGTGGCTAAAGCTTATCAGGAGTTTCACGAGGATGGCACGATGAAAGATTCCCCCTATCGAGATCGAGTTATTGATGTGATGGAGGAACTTTATAAGTTTACCATTCTCCTGCGAGATCAGGTAGATTATCTGACTGATCGCTATAGTGAAAGAAAGGAAAAAGCCGCCCAAGAAATAGCCACAATTGCCCATAAAGCTATTAATTAAATCAATTTCTAGGAGTTAAAATCATGAAAAAAGTCATGTTTGCCTGTAGAAAAAATTCCTGTCGTTCCCAAATCGCCGAAGGTTTCGCTAAAACTTTAGGTGCGGGTAAAATTGCTGTCACCAGTTCTGGATTAGAAGCGGCCAAAGTTCACCCCGGAGCAATCGAAGTTATGGGGGAAATTGGTATCGATATTACTGACCAAACTTCTAAATCAATTAGGGATTTTAATCCTGAAGATTACGATGCCGTTATCTCCCTATGTGGTTGCGGTGTCAATCTGCCGGAAGGATGGATTTTACAGGAAATTTTCGAGGATTGGTTAATTGATGATCCCGATGGTCAACCCATGGAAACTTTTCGCCGAGTTCGCGATGAAATTAAGGCTAAAGTTATCAGATTAATCGAGCAGTTAAGTAGGTAGTTGTTAAAAGTTGTCAGACACCCCCCTTATCAAGGGGGGATTAAGGTAGGGTTGATTCATTTAAATTAAGTACAGCTGATTTTGAGTCAATAAATTTGACTTAAGATTCTCAAGTTTATCTTTTTCTAATCAAAAGAGTTAGTTACAATAACTAATCTTTAATCCTCTGCCAATATTTATTATGAATAAATTGATAAAACTTGTTCTCAAGGCACTAAAAGCCTATCTCTCTTGAAGTTGTCTGAGAGTACATCCTGTTAATTTAGCTAATTTTTCTGCTTCTTACGTCGATAAAACTATCAGTTTTTCCCAACGTTCAGCTAACCACTTCTGTCCCTCCGTGATTGAGAGAAAACCCAAACCTCTGAAAAGATTCAATCCTATAGTTGTGAGAATTGACCAATTGCTTGCCGCTTGAAAATCACTGATCTCGCTTTTATCTTCCTCAAAAATTACATCTTTTACCCAATGTAACTGATTTTCTATTTTCCAATATCCTCGAATAATTTTAGCAAATACTTGAGCGGATTCGGTTAGGCTACACTTCGACAGGCTCAGTGACCGCTGATATAGTAAGCTGTTTCTTCATAAGTTTTATCCCCGCGACTACCCCTTCTTTCTACTTTAATAATTCTTCGCAGATTTTCAAACCCTTGTCTTTCATTTTTCCTCACTTTAAAAACTTCTATTTTTCTTGATATTTTTCGTCCATGACTATTATTTTGACGGTGATAACATAATCATTTTTACTCTTGGCTATTAAGCTGATTGTTTTTTTCTGACAGTGTCAAGCATCCCCAGTAAAAATTTTATTTTGGAAAGAGCAAACCTCAATTATAGCTTAACCTTCGTCGATTTCAGACCCTTTTTTGTTTTCGACTCTTTTTAAGTGTAATACTAATCCACACTTCGACACATTTCGACACATTTTGACAAGCTCAATGTAAAGGGTCAGTGACACTTTCTTGACTAAACAATGAGACAAGCATGATAAAATTTTGTTGTTCATTGTTAGGATTCTTTAGGGTGTTTTTGAGACTTTTTCTATCTATGTCTAGCCAATTTATATCATATCTTTGTCCATATTCTTCTAATACCCATTCATTAAACATTTTTAACAAACTCTGCCATTTAATTCCCATTATTAAGTACCTAAGCAAAATTAATTACACATTTCGATAAAGCTTGGTTCTTCCGAACTTACACTGTAGAAAATTCCCCAAGCTTCCTCTCTGTCCAGCAATGCTCTAAAGTTGATAAATATCAATCTAATAAAAACTCAAAGCCCTATTGTACAAGCTTTACAAGCATGAGTTGTTGATAGTTTTGCATGACAGTTTCGGTAGAGCCTAAAGCTTTTGCCTATTGCCTATTGCATGAGTGCCTATCCTAACCAAGAAATTAATTTTGCACGACTACTTACCCTTCTAATTATTGAACAAAGTCCTAGAAATCAGCCAAATTACCGCCCTATTTTTTGACACCTACAATTAAGGATAATCAGGGCAGTATCAGCCTCGAAATCGTCAAAAACACCGATAACCATCCGGGGAAAGTTGACGGCCAACCTGAACCTAGAACTAGGGAGACAAAAACAAGATCGGGCAGAAAGCCGATACTTGTTACAATAGTTTACAAATCACCCTGCCCCGTCACCGAACTATGTCCGAACAGATGATCTCCCCAGAGACGCAACCCGAAGAAGCGATTACTGTTGAAGTGCAGCCCGTCCATATTCCCGAAGAGCATCGGGAAGATATCGGCCCCATGGATGACAACGTGGCCGAGAGTTGGCGCTACAATCCCCAAGTTATTAACGACTATTACCGTGGGCGACCTCTAGACGTTGTGGGGAGATTAATCGAAATTACTCTACCAGTTTTGTCTTTTCTCATCGGTATCTGGTGGGATAAACTGCGGGGAAAATCGCCGAAAAATGAAATTAGACGGGCTGTACAATTGCGGGAAATGTTGACCAAATTGGGACCGACCTATATTAAAATCGGTCAAGCTCTCTCTACCCGTCCTGATTTAGTACCGCCTTTATATTTAGAAGAATTAACCACTCTCCAGGATCAAATTCCCTCTTTTCCTAACGAAATCGCCTATCGTTTTATCGAAGAAGAATTAGGTTATTCTCCTGAAGAAATTTATGCAGAATTATCCCCCAATCCCATAGCGGCCGCTTCCCTAGGACAAGTTTATAAAGGTAAATTAAAAACCGGAGAGAGAGTCGCCGTTAAAGTACAGCGTCCCGATTTGATTCGCTGTATAACTTTAGATGTGTATATCATGCGTAGTTTGGCGAGTTGGGCGAAAATTAATGTTAAAAGACTTCGCTCCGATTTAGTGGCAATTACCGACGAATTAGCTGGTCGTATTTTTGAAGAAATTAATTATCTGCACGAAGGACAAAACGCCGAAAAATTCGCTCAACTTTATGGTCACATTGCCGAAATTTACATCCCCAAAATCTACTGGAAATATACCGGGCGACGGGTTTTAACCATGGAGTGGGTGGACGGCACAAAATTAACTAATATCAAAGAAATTCAAGCGCAAGGTATTGATGCCACCTACTTAGTTAATGTGGGGGTGCAGTGTTCTTTGCGTCAATTACTTGAACATGGATTTTTCCATGCGGACCCCCATCCGGGTAATTTATTAGCAACTCCCGATGGTAAATTAGCTTATCTTGATTTCGGCATGATGAGCAATATTGAACCCTATCAACGCTACGGTTTAATCGAAGCGGTGGTGCATTTAGTCAACCGGGATTTTGAGTCTCTGGCCAAGGATTATGTTAAACTAGACTTCCTATCACCAACTACCAATTTAGAGCCAATTATTCCCGCTTTTTCGGAAGTTTTCGGTAATGCTTTGGGGGCGAGTGTGGCAGAATTAAACTTTAAAAGTATCACCGATAAAATGTCGGCGATGATGTACGAGTTTCCCTTTCGAGTTCCTGCCTATTATGCCCTGATTATTCGCTCGATGGTGACTTTAGAGGGAATAGCGATTGGCATCGATCCTAATTTTAAGGTACTGAGTAAAGCCTATCCTTATATTGCCAAACGTCTGCTCACCGATCCTTCCACGGAGTTGCGAGATTCCCTGCGGGATTTATTGTTTAAAGACGGTACTTTTCGCTGGAATCGTTTAGAAAATCTCTTGCGTAATGCTAAAGATTCTAATGATTTTAACTTCGAGAAAGTCAGCGAACAAGCATTAGATTTTCTTCTGTCAGATAGGGGTATATTTATCCGCGAAAAATTAGTGAATGAGTTAGTAAATACCCTCGATAATTTCGGCCGTCGCACTTGGTTTAATCTCACGGTTAATTTCCGGCAACAGGTGGGTTTAACGGTACAAGAAACTCCCCCAGAATTGTTGGGTGATGCTAAGAGTTTTGAGCATCTTCGCAACATCTTTAGTATTTTACAGGAAACGAAAGGATTCGATGCCATGGCTATGGTGCCAGTGATGACTAAACTAATCGCTAAACCGGAAACCCAACAGATGGGACAAAAAATTGCTGAAGGTTTACTACAAAAATCCCTAGCGCGTTTGATTCGTTACCTAGTTCTCGAATTTGATACACCAAATCATCGGCAAAATGGAGAATTATCGAAAGCTTTACCCGCTGCCGATTAACCTCTGTTCGGTCAATAAATGCCGTGAAATAAATTTCACGGCTCCGAGAAAAACGTTAAACTGTTTTTAAAGTTTTTTTATCCTAGCCGGTTAACGGAGTTTAAAGGTGACTTGTAAACCGTCCCGGGGATGGGGAGTGGGGATAGTGGTGAGGGTGAGATCTTGATTGGGGAGTAATTGCCAATCGTATTTTTCTACTAAACGGACGGCTAAAATTTTCATCTCTAAACGAGCGAATTCCTTGCCGATACATTCGCGCAATCCCCCACCAAAGGGGATATATCCGTAGGGTTTTTCGTCGGCTAAAAAGCGATCAGGATCAAAGGTTTCAGGATGGGAATAAATATTATTATCTTTATGGGTATTGCTGATTTGATACTGCACTACCCATCCTTTCGGCAAATGATAACCGTTAAATTGACAGTCTTTTATTACCCGACGGAATCCTCCTCCCACGGGGGGAGTAAAACGTAAAACTTCCTTTAAAACGCGATCTAAATAGGTCATCTGTTTGAGGGTATCAACGCTTAAAGGAGTGGATAGATCAAAATTAGTTATTTCCTCAAGGACAAGCTGAAAAATATCGGGATGCAGTGCCATTTGTAGGCAGAAAGTGGCGATAGCAGAGGTTAAAGTTTCATGACCAGCAAAGAGTAATAATAGCACTTGATCCTTTAATTCCGCTAGGGATAAACTTTGACCGTTTTCGTCTTTAGCTTGTAAAAGGATAGCAAGAGCATCCTGGCCGGGGTTATCATTTTTTTGTCTTTCTAAAATGATAGTTTCGAGCGCTTGCAGTAATTCTTCTCGACAGCGTAATGCTTTGCCGAAAGCTGTCCAAGGAAGGGGAAGGGGAAGGGTAAATAGTCCCGCAGAAAAAGTATCAAAAGCTTCTCCTAATTTGGTAGCAGAACCCTGGTCAAGACCGACAAATAATTTACAGGCGATATCGAGGGTATAGTTTCTTAATTCAGGATACCATGACAGGGTTTTTGCGGTTTGCCAACGCTCTAAATAGCGAGCGGTAATTGTTTCTACCGTAGGGATATAACTTGCTAGGGACCGGGGTTGAAAAGCTTGATAGATTAAACGACGACGGGAAGCGTGAACATCTCCCGTATGCACTGCTAAAGATGCGCTACCTAGGAGAGTTTTGGTACTTTTAGGCCAAGTGGCCGCAAAGTATTTATTCTCGTTGCTGAGGAGAAACCGGTTAGCTTCGGCACCGGATAAAATAATCGTGGGACTGCCAAAAATATGAGTACGGAAAAGTTGACCATATTTATTATGACGTTTGCTGGCAAAATCCCCATCGGTTAAAAAAGCGATTGTTTCTCCTAATAGGGGTAATCCGAAACTGCCGGGGGGTAGGGGTAAATCGTTGCTTGTAGTCATCGCTGCCTCTAGGGTAAAACTAATCATTTGCCGTCGATTAACCCTGTTTATTCTAACCTAAAGCACTGGGGAATTCATCCCCCAGCGATCGCACTTGACCAAGGCAAGTATCTAGGCAAAATTAATTACAGATATCATCACCAGTCATTCAACAGTGAGAATTGCCGCCAATTGACATTTTTTAAGATCACCGCCATAATTAGCCATTGCTAATAGTAATTCGCGGCAAACGATGCTTAAAACCGCAGAGAATCTCCCAGGATATCGTACCTAAATCCCGCGCCCAATCGTCGGCGGTGATGCACTGTGGGCCATCTTTACCGATAAGTGTGACGATTTCCCCTGTTTTTACCTCTGGAATCTCGCTCACGTCAATCATTAACTGATCCATGGTTATCGCGCCGATTTGGGGTACTAAACGTCCTCTCAGGGATACTTTTAAACGATTGGAGAGATTGCGGGGAATTCCATCAGCGTAACCGATACCGACCACAGCAATACGGGTGTCTTTTGCCGCTATGTACTGATGACCATAACTCACTCCCGAACCGGCGGCAATGGTTTTGACTTGGGCAATGCGCGCTTTTACTTGCAGGACGGGTTGCAAAGGGACTTTATCGGTGAGATGATCGGCGGGATAAAGACCGTAGAGAGCTAATCCGACTCTAACTCGATCGTAGTGCAGAGATCGATCGCTTAGGGTAGCGGCAGAGTTGGCTAAATGCAGACAGGGGGGATGATAACCTTTTGATCTTAACTCGGCGATCGCTTGTTGGAATCTTTGCCGTTGTAACTGCATGATCTCGGGATTGGGATCGTCAGCTGTGGCAAAATGGGAGTATATACTGGCAATTTTCAGGTTAGGAGCCTCTAAAACCTGTTCGACGAATTTGGTGCCGTTGTGCCATTGTGTACCTAAGCGAGACATCCCCGTATCTAGTTTGATATGGACCGGCAGCCGCTGCTCTAAGCGTCTCATCACGCTGGCAAAAATTTGCACCTGTTCGATTTGCACCAGGGTGGGTTGCAATTGCCAATGGGCTAAGGCTGCCACTTCTTCCGGGGTGTTCACTGCCCCTAAAATCATAATTGGGGCAACGATTCCCGCTTCCCGTAGTTCGATACCTTCCCCGATAGTCGCGATGGCTAAAGACTGCGCTCCAGCTTCTAAAACGCTGTTAGCCACCTTAACTGCCCCGTGTCCGTAAGCATCGGCTTTAATTACCGCCATTAATTCCGTTTTTGGGGCTAATAAGGCCTTGACTTTTCGCACGTTTTGTTGTAGGGCAGATCGATCAATCTCTACCCAAGCACGATAGCGAATTACTTCCGACAATTGATAATCATGACGGTTTTTGGGCGGATTGATAATTTTTGGTTCGATGCTAAACGTCACTCGCTCACTCCTTTGCACGCATAACCCAATTTATACCAAAAGAAAACCGAGAGGGCTAGGAAAAAAGCCGGAAACTCCTCTGGATTTCCTCCTTTTTCCAGGCGGAATCTAGGCTTTAAGATGAATGGGATCTTAGGAAGTTCCCGAAAAAATTGGCAGTTAGGGTTTTTTCCTAGAGAATGAACAGTAACGGGTAATCAGTGACAAGAAAGTAGCGAAGTTTTCACCTAACACTATCTCAGTGGTTGGACAGAAGTGAAGTTAACTATAGGCTAAGGAATGCCAAAAAGCCTAGACTAAGATAAAATTATTATATCCAACCAGATGCAGTACAGGAGTTTAGCCAATGTCTAACGAAACTGTTACTTATTCCCTAGAAGCTGTCCTCACAAGGATTGAGGGGAAGATCGATAAGATTGATGAGCGCTTGACAAAAGTAGAAATAGGATTAACCGATCTCAAAGGAGATATTAAAGTGTTAGACGAGAAAATCGAAGGCATGGACAATCGGCTAATATCGGTAGAGGGAACCCAAAAAAATCAGGTCTGGACATTGATTATCCTTTTGGGAAGTGCCATTATTACTGCCGCTTGGAAAGTATTTTTTTCCAGTAATATCTGAGTTCTCTAATTCTCAACAAGACTACAGTTAACCGCTCCTGAAAGAAAATTTTCTTAAAGCCTAGACTTAAGATAAAATTATATCCAACCGGATGCAGTATAGGAGTTTACCAAATGTCTAACGAAACTGTTACTTATTCCCTAGAAGCTGTCCTCACAAGGATTGAGGGGAAGATTGACTCGCTTGAGAAGCGGGTTAACGAAAGATTTGACAAGGTAGAAGATCGGTTAACCAAACTAGAAATAGGAGTAACTGATCTCAAAGGGGATATTAAAGTGTTAGACGAGAAAATCGAAGGCATCGACAATCGGCTAATATCGGTAGAGGGAACCCAAAAAAATCAGGTCTGGACATTGATTATCCTTTTGGGAAGTGCCATTATTACGGCCGCTTGGAAAGTATGGCTCTTCGGTTTATGTTATGCAATGAACGGGGGTTATAAGGGATGGAACCCTTATATAGAAAGGCATTTAGCGATTTTTGTTAATTATTTTCGATCTAGAGCGAACTAATCAATTAAATCCCTTGCCAGATAAGGATTTAGTCGATTTATGCCCCCCTATCGAACCATACCAAGTAACGAAGAGCCGAAAGTATTTTTTTCCAGTAATATCTGAGTTCTCTAATTCTCAACAAGACTACAGTTAATCGCTCCTGAAAGAAAATTTTCTTAAAGCCTAGACTAAGATAAAATTATATCCAACCAGATGCAGTATAGGAGTTGACCCAATGTCTAACGAAACTGTTACTTATTCCCTTGATGTCGTCCTTAAAGAAATTAAAGACAGTATCAAGGAAGTTAGCCAGAAATTCGATAAGATTGATGAACGGTTTGATCGATTAGATAATCGCTTAACAAAACTTGAGATAGGACAAGCAGATATCAAAGGGGATATTAAAGTGTTAGACGGGAAAATTGAAGGCATCGACAATCGGCTCAGATCGGTAGAAGGAACCCAAAAAAATCAGGTCTGGACATTAATCATCCTTTTGGGGAGTGCCATTATTACGGCCGCTTGGAAAGTCTTTTTTTCCAGTAATATCTGAGTTCTCGAATCCTCAACAAAACTACAGTTAACCGCTCCTGAAAGAAAATTTTCTTAAAGCCTAGACTAAGATAAAATTATATCCAACCAGATGCAGTATAGGAGTTGACCCAATGTCTAACGAAACTGTTACTTATTCCCTGGATGTCGTCCTTAAAGAAATTAAAGACAGTATCAAGGAGGTTAGTCAGAAATTCGATAAGATTGATGAGCGGTTGACAAAAGTAGAAATAGGAATAGCCGATCTCAAAGGGGATATTAAAGTGTTAGACGGGAAAATTGAAGGCATCGACAATCGGCTCAGATCGGTAGAGGGAACCCAAAAAAATCAGGTCTGGACATTGATTATCCTTTTGGGAAGTGCCATTATTACGGCCGCTTGGAAAGTATTTTTTTCCAGTAATATCTGAGTTCTCCAATCCTCAACAAGACCACAGTTAACCCAACACAGTTGACCAGATTTTCTAATTGCTTATTTACCAATACAAAAACGGCTAAAAATGCGATCAAGTACCGATTCAGTCACTTCTTCGCCGGTAATTTCTCCTAAAGCTTGAATGGCAGTACGCAGATCGATCGACCAAAAATCAAAAGGCAAATTTTCGTCAATTGTGTTTTTGACCTGTTGCAAAGCAATTTTCGCCCTAGTTAAAGCGGCCGCCTGTCGTTGATTAATGGCTAAATCCAAATTAGCCGCCTGTATTTCTTGATTTTGGACAGCATTAATAATAGTTTTTTCTAACTCTTCAATACCCTGATTTTGGGCAGCGGATAGCTTGACAACTCGCTCAATTTCTGCTGGATAAATTACCGTTTCGGGATGAGCTAAATCAATTTTATTAATCACTAAAATTAATCGGCGATCGCTGACAGAGCGATAAATTTCCTCATCTTCCTCTGTCCATCCGGACTCTGCGGAGACGGTTAAGAGAACTAAATCAGCAGACCGGGCCGTTTGACGGGAACGTTCCACCCCAATTTGTTCAACTCGATCGCTGGCCGAGCGAATTCCTGCCGTATCGAGGACTTGTACGGGAATTCCCGCCACAACTAGCTGAGATTCGACGATATCGCGGGTAGTGCCGGGTAAATCGGTGACAATCGCTCGATCGCTCCGACTCCAAGCATTTAACAAACTGGATTTACCCACATTCGGCCGCCCCACGATCGCCACTTTCAGACCACTACGCAGCAATTCCCCGCGCTCGGCGGTGGCTAAAATTAAATTTACTTGACAAAAAACCTGTTCTATGCTATGGAGAACCGCCTCGCAATCCAAGGGCGGTAAATCCTCTTCAAAGTCAATACGGGCCTCAATTTCAGCCAAAATATCGAGACAGGTGGCCCGCAAATGGCGGATCGGTTGCGCGAGTTTCCCCTGCAACCCAGCGAGGGCAAATTGTGCCGCTTGGGGAGAACGCGCCCCAACGAGATCGACGACGCTTTCGGCTTGAGTTAGGTCAATTCTGCCGTTCAGAAAGGCACGCAGGCTAAATTCCCCCGCTTGTGCCAAACGCGCCCCATTTTCTAGACATAACTGTAACACCTGTTGTACGGGAATAATGCCGCCATGACAGTGAAATTCCACCACATCCTCGCGGGTGAAAGAGCGGGGCGCTAACATGAGCAACAGTAAAGCTTCATCGATAATTGCTTGACTTTGGGGATGCCGGATATAACCGTAGAGAAGACGATGACTTTCCCAGGGTTGACGATTGCGGGTATGGAAAAGCCGACGAGCGATCGCCACTGCCTGACTACCGGATAAACGGACAATACCGATACTACCCTGTTCCGGAACGATCGCCGTAGCGATAGCGGCGATCGTATCCCCTGTGTTTAACATCTCTTAATCACTCCTTGCTAAAATTGAAGTCAGGATCAATTTTGTCAGCATTTATCCCGAAAATATGCGCTCAAGGTCATTAAAAGCGAGAAAAAGCCGCAAATATTCAAGTAATCGCTTACTGCGATTTTTGCGCTATTGGTATATTCGCTTAATGCGATTACAAGGACATCCTAGGGAAATTGCCAGGGGTTTTGCCTTGGGAGTTTTTTCGGGATTTTTCCCGTGGATCGGCCTTCAAATCATCATCGCTATCTTTTTAGCTACCCTATTTCGTGCCAACAAAATTGCCGCTGCTGCTGGTACTTATATCAGCAATCCCGTGACCGATCTGCCGATTTTCCTGTTTAATTATAGATTGGGAGAGTTTATTCTTGGTCAAAGCGGGCGATCGAATGTGGGTGACATTTTTCAAACTAATCAAAGCTTCACCGAAAAGTTAGCTAGTTCTGGCGGCCAATTTCTTTTGACCCTGTTTTTTGGTTGCTTACTATCAGCGACGGTATTTGCTACTATAACCTATTTTGTTAGCTATCGCCTAGTTCATCAACGGTATCACCGGCGACAAACAAGGAGAAAACGCTGATAAATTGTAACCGTTCGGGGGGGACGAAATCTGGTAATCTAAGAGGCATCGATGAGAAGCACCTACGGTAATCCCACAATAAGTCTAAACTGTTATTTGATTGAATGAATACTATGATTGTGTTGTATTCAGCAAGTCTTCATCAATGATCAATTATAGTCCATCCCATAATCCCATCAATCACAGTTAAGACGATGGATGTGACTGTCGCATCATTTGTAAATTATTACGAATCATTTGTGTATTGAGATGCTCTTTACTTAATGTATTGACATACAATACTTTTGTCATTTAATCAGTAGGAAGCAGGTCTGAAATTATATTTAAAAAATCTCTCACTTTTGCAATAAAAGGAAGAACTTGTAATTCATCAAAATCTGCAAAGTCTGTATAATCTGCTTCGAGACGGTATTCAAATAATTCGTTATAAACTGCACCAAAGTCTTTTGAAATAATTTCGCTACGGATGTAGTTTTTGTTGAAGAGACTACGGACACCTGTATGTTTTGGAGATGAGAGATTATCATAAGCAAGTAAAGCCGTAACAGCATAAAAGCAACTATAGTACAGACGATTGATACAACTATTCCATCTTGCACCATCAGCAAGAGAACAAGCATCTTGATAAGCTTCCTCTGCACGATTTAAACGATACCTAATTAGTTGATCGTGAGGGGAATTTTTACTCATAGCATAATAGCTTCTTTGTTAACTGATTGCCAGAAAGGAGTAGTTTGTAATAAGGGATGTTCCCATTGATTTTTGCTGCGAACAATGGTACAAATAACTTCTTCTGTTTCCCATTCGATTTCATAAATTTGACGACGGATTTGAGATGTGCGAGTAGGGTTAGTGATCCCATCAACTAATACTAATATATCCCAATCAGAGTCTGGTTGAGCATCGTTTCGCGCCCGTGAACCATAAAGAAATATTTGCGCTTGTGGTTCGATCGCTTGTACTGCTTGTTTAATTTTATTGAGTAATAGTTGTTTGTCCATGATTTTTTATTACCTTTTTGTACTGCAAAACAATATTAACAATATAGTCCATCCCATAATCCCATAATAAGTCTAAACTATGATTGAAATGATTGAATGAATACTATGATTGTGTTGTATTCAGCAAGTCTTCATCAATGATCAATTATAGTCCATCCCATAATCCCATAATAAGTCTAAACTATGATTGAAATGATTGAATGAATACTATGATTGTGTTGTATTCAGCAAGTCTTCATCAATGATCAATTATAGTCCATCCCATAATCCCATAATAAGTCCAAACTATGATTGAAATGATTGAATGAATACTATGATTGTGTTGTATTCAGCAAGTCTTCATCAATGATCAATTATAGTCCATCCCATAATCCCATAAATCACAGTTAAGACGATGGATATTGCTGTTGTCGCATCATTTGTAAACTTTTCCGAATTTGAACAATAGTAGAGTGATTTTTCCTAATAGTCGTTGACTCCATTTTATAGTAGTTCTATTTTTTAAAAAAGAATAATAAAACCTTCTTGGGTAAAGTGCTTGTCATGGGTAAGCACTTCAAAAATATCCATTTGTTGCATAATTATCATTGATATGCAGTCTGTAATACTATAACCTTTGTCTGACCGTTGTTTATATAATTCAAAACCTAATTGACGTAATTCTGGTGTATAGGAAATAACTTGTATTGTTTTTTCCCGTAGCATTTGCGTACACATTAAGAGTGCTTTCTGTCTCATAATAGTTCCTCTACATGAAGCATAGTTCAGTATCTCATCAATAATGCCATCCGTTGTTATTAGTTGATCATTGATACAATTATGAGCATAGTTGAGTGCGATTTGATGCCAGTCATCTTTGGGGTTGAGTAAAGCGATCCAATAAAAGGTGTCGGCAAAAATTTGCTTCATGGTTAATGTTTAGGAGTACCGTAGATGTAATGATCATGTTGCTCTGCACTATCGGTTGGTAAGGTATCTAAAACTTCTTGAGGAATATCAGCAGTGAGTTCTTCGATAAATCGCGCGAAAGGTTTAGATTGTTCTTGCGATCGATGATGTTTGATTTTGGCTAACAATAAAAAGTCAAAAACTTCTTCTATTACCTCATCGGATACTGTTTCAATTTCATGAATTAGTTGTTCTTTAATGGTCATAATTTTACCTTTGTAAGTTCTTCAACTATAGCCTATATCAGTTATCAGTGATTAATTCAATTATAGTCCATCCCATAATCCCATCAATCACAGTTAAGACGATGGATGTTGCTGTTGTCGCAGCGTTTGTAAGTTTTCCCGAATCTTAACAGTAGTAGGATGATTCTCCCCTAAAGCTTGCTCGGCTATGTCTAAAGCTTGCTGGTGGAGTGGTTCTGCTTCTTCATACCTTCCTTGAGAGTGGTAGAGTTTTGCTAAATTATTAAGATTTTCAGTGATATTGGGATAGTTATCGCCTTCAAAAATTTCTGGACAGTATTTTTTTTGATTTGCCAGAAATTCCTGTGAGGTAACTTCAGTAAAATATTGGTGGATAATATTGCGAAATTCTTTAGGCTCTAGCATGGTTAATTTTCTCCTTCTATTTAATTAACTCTTCATACTCATCATGAGAACCAATCCAAAACCAGTAATAATCTTCACCTTTTTTCAATGCTAAAGCTCTATAATTCTCAGTTATTCGGACTGACCAGACATTTTTCCCTACTTTCTTGAAATGTAATGATCGATGGAAAACATTACTAATCCAGAGACGATAGGCTTTTTTGGCCTGTTGCTTAATGTAGGGAGATAAGTTGGCATAACATTGCCAAAAATCAGGAGTTGTTAAGGATTTCATCTAAAGGCTTAACTTGATTGTTACTGATATCATTGTTGACTTTTTGTAATAGTCGATCGAGTTTCCCTGATTCGAGATCGTTTTTTATCTGTTTGTCCCAACTATCATCAAGATAGTCTTGTAACCAAGCTGATAATTGATGGATTTCTTCGTCAGGCAACTGGAGAATCGCGGATTCAATATCTTTGAGTGTAGTCATGATTGTTTGGTTGATTGAAGGTGATTGTATTATTTTATATTGTTGTATTATCGGATGGGTTAATAACCCATCCTACGGAAGCGACTCTAAGTTTTCCCGAATCCTAACAGTAGTAGGATGATTCTCCCCTAAAGCTTGCTCGGCAATTGCTAAAGCTTGTAAATAGAGAGGTTCCGCTTCTAAGTATCTTCCTTGGTATTTGTACAGCTGTGCTAAATTGTTAAGGGAAGTTGCCAAATCGGGATGATTGTCTCTTAAGAGTCGTTTTCTCAAATCTAATGCTTCTAGAAGGAGAGGTTCCGCTTCTGTGTACCTGCCTTGGAAATAGTACAATTCTGCTAAATTGTTGAGGGAAGTTGCCACAAGGGGATGATTGTCTCTGAAGAGTCGTTTATACAAATCTAATGCTTCTAGATAGAGAGGTTCCGCTTCTGTGTACCTGCCTTGGGATTTGTACAGCTGTGCTAAATTGTTGAGGGAAGTTGCCACAAGGGGATGATTGTCTCTGAAGAGTCGTTTATACAAATCTAATGCTTCTAGATAGAGAGGTTCCGCTTCTGTGTACCTGCCTTGGGATTCGTACAATGATGCTAAATTGTTGAGGGATTGTGCCACAAGGGGATCATTGTCTCCTAAGAGTCGTTTTCTCAAATCTAATGCTTCTAGATAGAGAGGTTCTGCTTCTGTGTACCTGCCTTGGGATTTGTACAATCCTGCTAAATTGTTGAGGGAAGTTGCCACATGGGGATCATTGTCTCCTAAGAGTCGTTTTCTCAAATCTAATGCTTGTAAAAAGAGGGCTTCCGCTTCTGTGTACCTGCCTTGGGAACGGTACAATGCTGCTAAATTGTTGAGGGAAGTTGCCACATGGGGATCATTGTCTCCTAAGAGTCGTTTTCTCAAATCTAATGCTTTTAGATGGAGAGGTTCCGCTTCTTTGTACCTGCCTTGGGAATTGTAAAATGCTGCTAAATTGTTGAGGGAAGTTGCCACATGGGGATGATTGTCTCCTAAGCGAGATTGTACCGCTTCGAGACAATTATCAAAATATCTTTCTGCCGAGTTATACTGTCCTTGCCCCTCATAAAACCATGCTACCCCAACAAATGCCCACATTAAATTATCATCATCAGGATTAGGAATATCATCCAGCATCTCTTGACTCAGTAACTCCAGATGAGGAATAGCCAGACGCACTCTGTCAATATCTGCAATAACGGGATTCTGGGGAATAGTCTTTGCTACGGCAATTCCACTACTCGCAATTCCTCCTTGCAGAACATGAATAAAATCATCCCCTTCCTGCTTACTTTGATAACGAAAATACTCTCTCAACAAAGCATGAATAACAATATTTTTACCATTCTCAATCTCAATCAGAGACAAATTATCTAACTGCTTGCGTGCATCCTTGACTGCTTTCTTCTCCCATCCCAAACTGTTTATCGTCGGTTCCACCAAATCCTGCCAAGGAATAGCAGCAGCAGCAAACCTTCCCAACAGCATCGCCAACTGAGTTGCTAAACGTTGCAAACGTTGCCAACTCAAATTAAACGCAGCTATCACACCCCTCTCAGCCGTAATTCCCCTCACCATTTCATCGGAAAGCGACTCATCCTCAAGACTCAACTGCTGTAAATAATCTTCCAGAGACAACATCCGGTCATCTTTTAAATATTTAGCAACCAACTCTAATGCTAAAGGTAAATAACCCAGATAACGACAAATCTCCTTGGCTGTTTCTATCTCATTTTCACTGCGCGAAGTGAGTTCAGCATCGACAATTTTTGTTAACAGTTCAAGAGACTCCGCTTCTGACAACACCCCTAACGATAACTCCCAAAACCTCAGACTCAGATTCCTTTGTCGCGTCGTTAGCATCACCTTAAAACGAGAGGAAATTGGGAGCAATTCTTGAGGAATATCTTCTAAGCTTTTAACATCATCAATAACAAGTAAAATTTGTCCCTCTTGAGGATGCCAGTTTTGCCAACACCACTTCACCTGTTCCTCAACACTTCCCAATTTCTGTAACTTCTCCGGCATTGCTAAATAAGGCGCAGCTTTTAATAAAATTTGAGTCGCTAAATCCCCTTGATTGAGAGAAAACCAATAACAAGCCACATATCGCTGTTGAAACTCCCTTGATAACGCATACTGAACCGCTAACTCAGTCTTACCCACACCTCCCATACCCCGCACCGCACAAACCGAAACCTTACCCTCATTTTGTAACGCCTCATGCAAGTTTTTTAAGTCTTGCTGTCTCCCGACAAAATTGGGTGATCCTTGTCGTACATCACTGGGAATCGTTGTACTTACTTTTGGTAAATTAATCGTTTGGTTAATCTCAATTTGAGCATAATCACCAAATGTTGAATCTTTAATCCCTGTCTGAGTATTTTTGTTATCCATAATCGTTATAAAATTAGTTAGTTTCTTGCTCAATTATAAAAATAGCATCTCCATCCGCTTTGATCTGCTGCGCACCAATTTGTTCAACAAGATCGCCCTTAGCTTTTTGCTTGATTTCTGCTTCTATGCGACCTGCCGTAACATCTCTTAAACCAACTTGGGTGATTTCCCCTGCTTGAATTGCTTGTCCTAAAATCTGTAACTCCTCAGCAAAAAGGGAGTCTTCATCTAAAATCACATCTAAATTTTTAGTCAAAGTTGCGATCGCTGTACTATCACCAATTTCAACCTTAGCCAATGCTTCATCAACTTTAGGAGATTTTCCTGTTAAGCGAGTTTTGATCTTTTCCCATAAAATGGGAATCTTAGCCAAAGCCTCCGCCGTAAAGCGTTTCGCTAAATCCCCCGTCCCAGACTTCACAAACTCTTGTACTGCTAAGGTGATAAGTAAACCTGCTGTTAATGGCTCAGTCATTTTTAAATTTTCCTCTAAGGGACTTCCAGAGAATAAAATACCCAACAAAAAAATAGAAAAGTGTTTTTTTGAAAAAGTAATTATTTTTGTCTAGGAAAACAAAGAGTCTCCCATTACAA
>NZ_JACJSV010000031.1 GCF_014698335.1 Microcystis viridis FACHB-1342
AAAAATTATCTATGGCAACTACATCCGAAGACGTATGGCAAATCTTAGCCGAATTAGCCACTGCTCAAGCCGAATTAACTGCTGCTCAAAAAGAAACTGACCGACAACAGAAGGAAACCGAGCGACGACAACAGGAAACCGACCGACAACTCAGAGAATTAGGTAAACAAATTGGGGGACTCGGTGCTAAATTCGGCAGTTTTACCGAAGGACTTGCCCTTCCCTCAATGGAAACGATTCTCAGACAACGGTTCGGCATGAAAGTTGTTAGTCCCAGTGTCCGAGCAAGCGAAGATGGAAAACACCTAGAAATTGATGTTCTTGCCTATACTAATGGTGAGCTAAATACTGCCTATATCGTCGAGGTTAAAAGTCATGCTAGAGAGGAATCTATTACACAATTAAAAAGTATTTTGCAACGGTTTCGCAGCTTTTTCCCTGAACACAAAGATAAAAAACTCTATGGCATATTAGCAGCGGTTCATGTATCTCCAGAATTACGCGAAAAAATTCTGCAAGAGGGGTTTTATGTGGCTCGGATTCATGACCAAGTATTTGAATTAGATATTCCCGATAATTTTCAACCTCGACCTTATTAAAAATTTAAATGTAATCGCTCTATCTTGCCCAAAGGCATCAACACTTTTTTCTTCATGAATCGGCAAAATTCAGTAAAATAGTAATAGACCAAATCAGAGATAAAAAACTCTATGGCATATTAGCAGCCCTGGGTAAGCGCATCTTAACAATCCTTGACAAAATGAACTTTATGTGAGTTGCCTACCCAGACGACAATTCAGGCATATTTGAGTAGAATTTGCCATCTCAATTGTTAAGCAACAATCGACCAAATAGGTCGAGTTCGTAACTATTCTGATTGACTGGTATCACTTGAAATGCCCACGCAAATCACAAAATTGGCCAATTGTCAATAGCCTTTGAGATGCCCTCACCCCAGTTTGGGTCTAGGTTTTAAAAATCCCACAAAAGAAGATTTATATCTCAAATCAGCAACGCTGGAAAAATTATTGCTATGACAGGAGGTACCCCGACTCATATTCGCTCATCAAATACATAAACAAAGAAAATTATCTGTATATTTAATTACTTAATCAGAAACATTTACCTTTGAAATAGCAGTTTCTAAATAGGAAACCACCTCATTAATTGCTACTTCTGATGCTTTTTTACTGGCTCTTTCGACTAATTCCACCTTACCCGATTTGAGAGATTTACCCGTGACAATGCGATAGGGAATCCCAATTAAATCCGCATCTTTGAACTTAACTCCCGCACGTTCATCCCGGTCATCTAAAAGGGTTTCAATGCCGGCTTGATTTAACTCATTGTATAAACTTTCGGCAGTTTTTACCTGCTCGGCATCGGCTAAATTAGGAATAACCACAATCGCTTGATAGGGGGCAATAGCTACGGGCCAAATAATGCCATCTTTGTCGTAGGATTGTTCTACGGCTGCCTGGGCTAAACGCGATACTCCTATACCATAACAACCCATACAAATGGGGGTAGATTCTCCCGCTTCATTAGTATAAAAAGCATTCATAGCTTGAGAATATTTATAACCCAATTGGAAGATATGACCGACTTCAATTCCTCTAGCACTTTGCAAGGTTTGATTAGGATCGTGAATAGCTCGATCGCCTACCCGGGCTTTGCGTAGATCGACGATTAATTCTGGTAAGATAAAATCTTTACCCCAATTGGCTCCCACTACATGAAATCCGGTTTCATTAGCACCAGTGATAAAGTTTTCTAAGTCTGTCACTGTGTTGTCTGCTATGCGTAAAAACTTAGGAGCTATATCGCTGGCTTTTTTGAGTAAATTATCTTCTAAGTCGGGAGCAATATAACCTAAAGGTAAAGGTTTAGTTGCCCATTTCTGTTGAGCGGCAGCATCGGGTATTTTTAAAGCCAAAATTGTTTTAGCATTGTAACAGCTCGCCTGTCTAACTAATTCATTTTGTAGTTTAACTTCATTAACCTCTTGATCGCCGCGAATATGCAGTAAAACTAAAACAGTTATGCCGCTATCATAAAGCACTTCGTAGAGAACATTTTTGACGATGGCAGTGGCAGAACAATCAAGAAATTTAGCTAAACTTTCGATCGTGTTGGTGTTAGGAGTCTCTTTTTTAGCAAACTTTTTAAAGGGAGAAGCCACTTTATCTGCTGGCAAAGAAACGGCTTTTTCTACATTAGCCGCATACTTTTCATCGGCAGTAAATAAAACCTCATCTTCTCCAGCATCAGCTAAGACCATAAATTCTTGGGATGCGGAACCGCCAATCGCTCCAGAATCGGCTTCTACTGCCCGAAAAGCTAACCCACAACGGCGGAAAATATTGCGGTAAGCTATATCCATCGCTTGATAGGTTTTCTTTAAACATTCCTCGTCAAGATTGAAAGAATAGGCATCTTTCATAATAAATTCCCGTCCCCGCATTAAACCAAAACGAGGGCGAATTTCATCGCGAAATTTAGTTTGAATCTGATATAAATTAACCGGTAATTGTCGATAGGAACGAATTAAATCACGAGCGACGGCAGTAATTACTTCTTCGTGAGTCGGTCCTAATCCTAACTCCCGGTTTTGCCTGTCCGTCAGGGCAAACATAATCCCTTCTGCTTTTGTGTAGGTGTCCCAACGGCCCGATTCTTGCCAGAGTTCCGCCGGTTGCAGTTGGGGAAGTAAACATTCTTGGGCGCCGGCTTTATTCATTTCTTCCCGGACTATCTGGGAGACTTTCTGCAAAACCCGCCACATCAGAGGTAAATAGGCGTAAATACCGCTGCCGATACGACGAATGTAACCGGCACGGACTAAGCATTTATGACTGGGGATTTCCGCCTCGGCTGGATCTTCCCGGAGGGTGACAAAAAGCTGTTGAGAGAGTCGCATCCTATCGATATCCTTTTGAACAGAAGACTTTCTATTATCTCATCAAAGGAGAGCGACTGCAATTATCAATTACTTGTGTTGACAAACAATAACAGCGATCAGTTTACCGATTCTCAGGTATTTCCCCTCATAACTTGAGACTGGTTGGAGAAGCATTGAACCTCAGTTGCAATTGCCTAACTCCCTTGTTCTCTACTCTAGGAAATATGAGCGTTCAGGTTGATCGCTGTTATCGCCGTTATCGAGACAGAATGGAACTTTAACAGGGTTTACTCCTTTGTGAACTTGACCTTATAACCTTGCCAGTTGATCTGTCAGGGAGGCTTTTCTCTTTAGCCTCAATTATTAATATAACATCGGATCGGAGCTAGAAGTCTTTCTCTTAATTAAAGTTTACATTGCCAGGGTCAAGGAAAAGCTTAGATGTTTTGACGCTTGACCGACCATAACTCTTATTATTCAAAAATTATGGCAGCAGTGACCTCAACAGTAGTCAAAGAAAGCGCAGAAGAATTAACTAACTCAACAGAACAAAGAAGCAATCACCGCTAGGGAAAAAGACAAACTGCCCCTAAAGCAAGAAAAAGCTCCCACCCTCAAGGTGATAGCTAAAAGTTGATGGCATCATAGAAACACAGTGCCAAGGTGCTTGTGTAAATATCGTGAGCAAGGCAACGAAAAGAACTTTATAAGATGAATCGGAACGATCCCTTAAACTTCCCGTTGCCGAGGTCCCAGTGAGACAGGTGAGTAGTATGCTTATCCACAGGGAGGCTTGATTTGGGCGCTATATATACAACCAGTCTCAATGGCTGGCTGGTACGAATTATCGTGTCTGACTTCAAATATGTTCTTGTTCCCCAAACTGAAACATCTTTGGCCTGTTTGCCGACAAGATACAAAGCTGAAATTATTGTGGCATCCGAGGCGATGCGGACGGCGAATGGGATTGATATCGCCCCTAAAGAACTCTTCGCCTTCACCATGAACTGCAAAGTTCTTGGCGCTATGAGTTGGACTCTGGTAAATGCGTAGCCATCTGAAGATTCTCCCTGCTTGAGATAGTCACTGCTTAGTCTTTCAATGATATCGAGATCAATTTCATGATCTAGCACTTCTGAAGGGGGGTGCGTCGGCCTGGAAAATCCCAAGAAACTGTGATCGGCAAATACGTCCTCAGCAGCGTAAGCCGTTTCTATTTGACCCATTTCATCTATGGTTATATGCCCGGGCCCGTGAAACCCATTAAAGTGATTGCTTACTGAATAGCAATATGCTCCTGCGTGTTGGATTAACAATGGATCCCCACGACTCTGGCCTTCTAAATTGGTCGATGGTAGCAATATATCGCCGGCAAAACAAAGTGGCCCTCCAATAGCATCGTCCCCTTGAGTAGGCAGGGTGCGATGATTGCGATCGATAATTTGGTGGCTCCATGAGAGGAGAGTCACCTTGATTAGCTGGTCGGAGCCAACATCAACAATAGCCCAACGTCTGCCCCGCATCTGCTTAAGCTCGCGGATACGAGTCAACAAGGCGACGGCATTACCAACCAGTGCGTGTCCAGGCTCGACTATGTACTCAATACCGGGTAACAAGTGTTTCTTTAATGCTTCTGTGTACTCTAGGATTGTTGGAAACTGTTGCCCGTCATGGAAGTCAATGCCAAACCCACCGCCAAGATTTAGTTTTCTCATGCAATGATTCGAGCTGGCTTCGATTAAGTTTTTCAAATGATGAATAAACTGAACCGAATTATTAAATGCCGATACATTATCCATCTGAGTTCCAATATGGATATGCAAGCCAGCTATAGGTAGTTTGCAACTGGCCAGAGCATCTGGCAATTCCTCGGATGGGATGCCAAACTTACTGTTTGGTGAGGCGTGAGAAACCAGATCCTGCCAATCAGTATTGTGGAAATATTCCACCGGTTTTTCTGGGTTAACTCGAACCAGCAAGCTCCCACTCCAATCCTTGCCATAAAGCTTATGTTGAAGGTCATCTAATATAGCTTGAGAGTCAGCAACTACTGTTGAGCCTCCATCGAGGAGATCTACCATTAGCTGGTGGTCGGGCGCCGGACTGTTGTATGTGATCCGATTCAACGGGAATCCGCAAGAAAGGGCCAACTCAACTTCATATTTAGAAGAGCAGTCTGCGGAGCATCCCAGGGATGCCAGTTCATTCAGAATCGCCATCGACGGATTAGCCTTGATCGGGTAGGCAACCTGAGATGGACTGCCGACAAGCTCCACAAAGTGGGACAGGTTCCGACGAAGCTGACCGACGTTCAGTATGTAGAGAGGAGACCCATGGCGTTTTGCTATCTCCTCGATGTCAATTGATCGCGTCCAAGTTTCCATAATCCCTTCTATAATCTCGCTTTTGTCCAACGCCTAGCATCACCCGCAAACAGGGATCAGTTTATCGATTCTCAGGTATTTCCCCCCACTACTTGGGACTGGTTGGAGAAGCATTGAACCCTAGCTGCAATTGCCTAACTCCCTTGTTCTCTACTCTAGGAAATATGAGCGTTCAGGTTGATCGCTGTTATCGTCGTTATGCCACCCTATCGAACCATACCAAGTAAGGAAGAACCTTTTTTTTTAGCTTCAATTATTAATGTAACATCGGATCGGAGCTAGAAGTCTTTCTCTATAATCAAAGTTTACATTACTAGGATTAAGGAGAGGCCTAGATGTTTTGACGCTTGACGATAATTACCCTCAGTTCGGTATCAGAAAAGGAGGGGGTGGTAGCCTGAAAAAATACAAACGATTCAGCACCCCCGTTCTACATTAGCCGAGTCCCGCCCTCTCGAACCGGTCATCGAGTTTTTCGCCACGCTCTGACGTAATATGAAAAATCACTTAGCGATGGCGTACTGCTAGGCAGTGGCTTCGACATTGCAATCAACTTATGGAACAGGGTCAGACGGAAGGCGATGTTAGTCCAAAATTATTTATTTTGAATTACCATTGTTGCACAAGTAATTATATTTTCTAAATTGTTATACTCATATCTTTGTTTTTCAATATAATTATCAAATAAATAATTTTTGTCTGGATATTTTATCGCTAAGTCTTGGCATTTTTGTTTAAGATAATTGAATTGTATTTCATACTCATCATTTTGATAACCGAACAACCCTGAGAACAGTTGAAGGAATTAACAATAAACTGAATGTGATTAAAAGGAGAGGCTGTGGATTTAGAAACTTTAAAAACTTTAGTCTTAGATATTTATTAAATTGGCATTTTGCTAGTTGATTTTACATGGTAAGTTCGGAAAAACTAGAAAAATGAAAGACAAGAGTTTGAAAATCTGCGAAGACTTCTTAAAGTAGAAAGAAAGGGTAGTCGCGGGGATAAAACTTATGAAGAAACAGCTTACTATATCAGCGGTCACTGAGCCTTTACATTGAGCTTGTTGAAATGTGTCGAAGTGTAGCCTAACCGAATCCGCTCAAGTATTTGCCAAAATTATTCGCGGTCACTGAGCTTTTACATTGAGCTTTTACATTGAGCTTGTCGAAATGTGTCGAAATGTGTCGAAGTGAGGACATTGGAAAATAAAAAATCAGTTACATTGGGTAAAAGATGTAATTTTTGAGGAAGATAAAAGCCAGATCAGGGATTTTCAAGCGGCAAGCAATTGGTCAATTCTCACAACTATAGGATTGAATCTTTTCAGAGGTTTGGGTTTTCTCTTAATAACAGAGGGACAAAGGTGATTAGCTGAACGTTGGGAAAAACTGATAGTTTTATCGACGTAAGAAGTAAGCAGAAAAATTAGCTAAATTAACAGGATGTACTCTCAGACAATTTCAAGAGAGATAGGCTTTTAGTGGCTTGATAACAAGCTTTATCAATCTATTCATAATAAATATTGGCAGAGGATTAAAGATTAATTGTTGTGACTAACTCTTTTAGTTAGAGAAAGATAAACTTGAGAATCTTCAGTCAAATTTATTAATTCAAAATCAGCTGTACTTAATTTAAATGAATCAACCCTACCTTAATAAGGGGGCATCTGAAAGTTTTTAATACCTACCTACCCATTGATTGACTCCCTCAATTGATTATAGCAATTATTATACTGATAAAATGCAAAATAATTACCAGAAATTAGCTATGTTTACCCAAGGAAAAGATAACAGCTATCTTAATAAGACTCTTGAAAATTTTTAGCCTGCAACTAAACAGGAATTTGATCTCTCCCAAATGTGGGACAATTGACAAAGAACTAAGAATTGTAGAATCCCCCCATCATGACCTCGGAACTATCGAAGCAATACGATCCCAAGATCACAGAAACGAAATGGCAGCAATATTGGGAAAATCAAGAAATATTTACAGCAAACCCCGAAAAAGGCGGCGAAACCTACTGTATAGTTATCCCTCCTCCCAATGTTACCGGTAGTCTCCACATGGGTCACGCTTTCGAGAGTGCCTTGATTGATACACTTGTTCGCTACAAACGCATGACCGGCAAAAATACCCTCTGGCTGCCCGGAACAGATCACGCTAGTATTGCAGTACAAGCTATACTCGATCGCCAATTAAAAGCCGAAAAAACCGACCGTTATCAACTAGGAAGGGAAAAATTCCTCGAACGCGCTTGGCAATGGAAAGAGGAGTCAGGTAGTACCATTGTTAATCAACTGCGACGCTTGGGGGTATCCGTCGATTGGACGCGGGAACGTTTCACCATGGATGAGGGACTTTCCCATGCTGTCCGTACTGCTTTTATCAAACTCTATGAGGACGGATTAATCTATCGCGGTCAATACTTAGTTAACTGGTGTCCCGAATCCCGGTCGGCCGTTTCCGATTTAGAGGTGGAAAACAAGGATATTGAGGGAAATCTCTGGTATTTTCGCTATCCTCTCAGCGATGGTAGTGGTTATCTTCAAGTAGCCACCACAAGGCCCGAAACCATGCTCGGTGATACTGGTGTCGCTGTCAACCCGCAAGACCCCCGTTATCGTCATTTAATCGGCAAAACCGTCACTTTACCGATAATGGGGCGAGAAATCCCGATTATTGCCGATGAATTAGTGGATCCCCAATTCGGTACTGGTTGCGTCAAAGTTACGCCGGCCCACGATCCCAAGGATTTTGAGATGGGTAAACGCCATAATTTAGCCTTTATTAATATCATGAATTTAGACGGCAGTTTAAACGAAAATGCCGGAATATTCGCGGGTCAAGATCGTTTTGTTGCCCGCAAAAATGTCGTTAAAAAACTCGATGAAGACGGTTTTTTAGTTAAGATTGAAGCCTATCGCCATAGCGTCCCCTATAGCGATCGAGGTAAAGTTCCCGTGGAACCCCTTTTATCTACCCAATGGTTCGTTAAAATTGAACCTTTAGCCACAAAAGCTTTAACCTGTTTAGATCAGGAAAACTCGCCCCGTTTTGTGCCAGAAAGATGGACAAAAGTTTATCGCGATTGGTTAGTTAAACTCAAAGATTGGTGTATTTCTCGACAACTATGGTGGGGTCATCAAATTCCCGCTTGGTATATTATCAGTGAAACCAATAACGAAATTACTAACCATACTCCCTTCGTTGTTGCCTGGGATGAAACCTCCGCTTTAGCCAAGGCCAAACAAGAGTATGGAGAGGATATAATTATTCAACAAGACCCCGATGTTTTAGATACTTGGTTTTCCTCGGGATTGTGGCCATTTTCGACTATGGGATGGCCAGAAAAAACCCTTGATCTAGACACTTATTATCCCACCACAACCCTCGTCACTGGTTTTGATATTATCTTTTTCTGGGTGGCTAGAATGACGATGATGGCGGGCTATTTTACGCGACAAATGCCTTTTAAAGATGTCTATATTCACGGTTTAGTTAGGGATGAAAACGGCAAAAAGATGTCTAAATCTGCCAATAACGGCATCGATCCCCTAATTTTAATTGATAAATATGGAACCGATGCTTTACGATATACCTTAATTCGAGAAGTGGCAGGAGCAGGACAGGATATCAGTCTGCAATATAACCGTAAAACCGATGAATCGGAATCCGTAGAAGCTGCCCGAAATTTTGCCAATAAAATTTGGAATGCTTCCCGTTTTGTGATGATGAATCTGGAGGGAAAAACCCCAGAAGAATTGGGTGAACCAGTTTTAGAAAATTTAGAATTAGCCGATCGCTGGATTTTATCTCGTTATCATCAAACAGTACAAAAAACTAGAGATTATCTAGAAAATTATGGCATGGGGGAAGCGGCAAAAGGTCTATACGAATTTATCTGGCGCGATTTCTGTGATTGGTATATCGAGTTAGTGAAAACTCGTTTATGGAAGGATAAAGAATCGGTTTCCTGTGCTACGGCCCGGCAAACTTTGGCTTTTATCTTGGCAGGAACATTAAAATTATTACATCCCTTTATGCCCCATATTACCGAGGAAATTTGGCATCATTTAACCCAAGAAAATCAGCAAGTTTTGGCTTTAGAAACCTATCCAATAGCCGATAGTTCTCTGATCGATCTAGACTTAGAAAATACTTTTGAGTTATTAATAGAAAGTATTCGGGTGTTGCGTAATTTGCGGGCCGAAGCGGGGATTAAACCGGGAGCAACGATCACGGCAATTTTACAGACAGAAAACAGCCAAGAATTAGCTATTTTGCAACGCGGACAAGTGTACTTAAAAGACTTGGCCAAGATCGAAAACTTAATTTTGACGGCCAAATTAACCGAGGAAGTCAATCAAGCGATCGCTGGTGTTGTCGCTACGGTAGAAATCCTCATTCCCCTGTCCGGATTGGTTGATATATCGGTATTGGCCGGGAAATTAGCGAAAAATTTAGCTAAAGTAGAAGGGGAAATTAAGAGTTTGAGCGATCGCCTGAATAAACCTAGCTTTGTCGAAAAAGCTCCAGAAGCTTTAATCCAAAAAACGAAGCAAGCTTTAGCAGAGTCCGAAAAACAAGCCCAAATTCTCCAAGAACGCTTAAAACGTCTGCAGTAGTTCCTTTGTACTATCTAAGTCCAGTGGGCTAGAGCAAAGCTACTGCGATCGAGATTATCCCTTAATCCATTGACTTAGTTGTTCAAGTAGTTGAAGTTAAAGGAGAGGGGCTAACCTAGGGATGACTTTGGGGAACTTAAGCATCTCATAAACTTGCTCCTCTTAACTCCCTATCTAACTCGGACTCCTTGTCCAGCAAGTCTTTCAGGAGTTTTCTGCACCACTGGGTCAATTAAGTTAGCAATTTCAAATTCCGGCTCAATAACAATAAAGCTAACCTTGACTCGCTGCATCTACGACCAAAACCTTATTTTTTTCTGTCACATTTCTAAATAAACAATCAAAATGATGATCAACAAGGATACAGTCCTTTCTGGACAACAATTAAATATTTGTTCAGCGATTTGATTGAATAATTTTTCCTTTACAAAAATACAAGAATTACTATAAAGATTTAGATAAACAAGAAAAAATATAAAGTCTTATGGAGATTATTCAAGAATTATCTCAAAAGTCAACAATTGATGAGATTCTGGCCAGATAATGGCGATGGAGGGGTGAATCAACCTGATCCGAAAAAGAGATTGTTGTCGAGAGTCGGAGGGAAAAGCAATGAATATCAAGGATACATTACACAATTTTGTCCAGTACCTAACAGAGGCTTTCGCTCGCATTTTTAGTCCCAACAATGATGAATATCCCGATGTGGGGATGCAGCCTTTTGATTCTGAACCTTACCATGCTTCCAAGGGTAATTCTTAACTATAGCGATCCTAAATTATTTTTGCTCTTCGGTTTGTGTTATGCAATGGACGGGGGTTATAAAGGATGAAACCCTTATAGAAAAAGACATTACCGCAATTTTTGTCAATTGTTTGCGATCTGGAGCGAACTAATCAATTAAATCTCTTGCCAGATAAGAATTTAGTCGATTTATACCCCCCTATCGAACCATACCAAGTAACGAAAAACCAGATACTGTAAGATCAAACTACTTCACTTTGAGTGTCCACAATCGGTCAGTCGAGTCTGACCCCAATCGGGGGCTTAGACCATTTTTTGGATGGCCCCATTTGGCTTTCAGGACTGGCACCGGCGCGTCAACGCAAACAACAAATTTGGAGAAAAGATTATGCCTACGCGAACCATCAATGGCAACAACAGCGGCAATACGATCAACGTCCTCGACGACACAGGCGGCTATAAGGTCACCGGGTCGGGATTCACCATCTCCCCTGGGGGGTCACCTCCATTCACCGACACCGATCTGGTGATCAACACCTTGGACACCACCGGCGGCACCGACGTCGTCAATCTGTCCGGCTTGACCACAAACTCCGGTGTCAGCTTCACCAGCATCACCATCAACGGCGGCGGCGGCACCCAGAACGTTACCGGCAGCGGCTTCGCCGAGACGATCAGCACTGGTATTAGCAACGACGCCATCAATGCCGGCGCGGGCGATGACACTCTCATAGGCGGCGACGGTGCCGATAGCATGGATGGGGGCGATGGCAGCGACACCTACAACATCGCTGGCTCACAGCTGGGTGGCGACACCTTCAACGACACGGGCGCTAGTGGCAGCGACACGATCAACGTCACCGGCGCCCTCTCCACTTTCCTGTCCTTCGGCGTCGCGGGGACGAACTACACCCTTATCAACGGGTCTCTGCCGACCTCAGCCGGCGCGACCTATCAGGGCATCGAGACCTTCAAAGGCAACAATTTTGCCATCAACGGCACCAACAACGGCAGCGACATCTTCGACCTCTCCGGGTTCAGCAGCGCCACCGGGGTGGGCGCGATCAACACCTTTAATGCCACCGGCGGCACCGACTACGTCAACGTCTCCACTGCGGATGCTGGGGTGACCATCAACGGCGGCAGCGGCACCCAGATCGTCGTCGGCAGCAGCTTCGCCGATACGATCAGCACTGGTAGCGGCAACGACAGCATCAATGCCGGCGCGGGCAATGACACCATCACCGGCGGCGACGGTGCCGATAGCATGGACGGGGGCGACGGCGACGACACCTTCAACATCGCTGGCTTACAGCTGGGCGGCGACACTATCATCGGCGGCACCGGCAACGACACGATCAGGAACACGGGTGCTGGTGCGCTGAGCATATCTTCATTCGGCCCGTCGGGCAGCGGCACCACCGCCACCTATTCCAGCATCGAGACCCTGGACGGCAACAATCAGGCCATCAACGGCAGCAACGCCACCAACGAGGTGGTCAACCTAAGCCTGATCGGCCAGCTGCTGAACGTCACCGGCGTCAGCATGGCTGACGGTGCCGACACGGTTTGGACGGCGGCGAGCCACAGCGGCCAAGTCACCGTCTATGACGGCGGCAACGGTACTGACACCATCAATCTGGTGTTGACTCCCCTGCAGCTTGGGGCTTTCAGTGTCGGCGATATCGGGTCGCTCAACACTTACGTTGCTGCTCCCACGGGTAAGACCCTCGCGCCCAGTGGAGGCACCATCAATATCGCGAGCCTCCAGTTCAAGGCTAAAAACTTCGAGTCGGCCACAGCCAACGTGCTAGATGATGGCCAGGTTTACAACATCACCGATTGCTTGATCCCGATCAACAATGTGGTGGTGATGACCACGGCTAGTTATACGGATGTAGCCGGGAAAAGTAGCCTCATTGTGGGCACCGCAGCGAACAACACGATTCAGGCTGGTGATGGACAAGACTTGGTGTTTGGCCTTGCCGGAAACGACTCCATTACCGGAGGTGCGGATGAAGACTGCCTATTTGGCGGTGCGGGAGACGATACCTTCTTCGCCAACCTGAGCGAGGCTGAGTTTGACAACCTGCAAGGCGGGTCGGGGACAGACACTTTACAACGCACCACCACCGGCGGCCAGGGCAATCTGGTGTTGAATCAATTCTTGGCCACCAACGGCATCGAGCGGGTCAACCTGGATGCGGGTGGCCAAAATCGCGGGATTGATGGCAACGCGAATGGCAATGTGCTTGATTTCAGTGCCACCACCTTTCTCTCTAACGGTGTCAATGGTTTAGGCGGGGACGACACCATTACTGCCACCAACGCCTCGGCTCGCACCTATAATGGCGATGCCGGCAATGACACCCTGAACGGTGGTACACAGAATGATATCCTGAACGGTGGTGCCGACAATGACACCATCTCCGGTGGCGGCGGCAACGACACCATCAAGGGGGGGGTTGGTGCTGACAGTCTGAACGGCGGCGATAACGACGATACCTTCCTCGCCAACCTGAACGAGGCTGAGTTTGACAACCTGCAAGGCGGGGATGGTATCGACACCTTGCAGCGAACCACAGATGGCGGCCAGGGCAATCTGGTGCTGAATCAATTCTTGGCCACCAACGGCATCGAGCGGGTCAACCTGGATGCGGGTGGCCAAAATCGCGGGATTGATGGCAACGCGAATGGCAATGTGCTTGATTTCAGTGCCACCACCTTTCTCTCTAACGGTGTCAATGGTTTAGGCGGGAACGACACCATTACTGCCACCAACGCCTCGGCTCGCACCTATAATGGCGATGCCGGCAATGACACCCTGAACGGTGGTACACAGAATGATATCCTGAACGGTGGTGCCGACAATGACACTCTGGTTGGCGGCCTCGGCAATGACTCCCTAACTGGGGGGATCGGCAATGACACGTTCCGCTTCGCAAGTGGTTTCGGTAACGATGTCATCACTGACTTCAGTGGGGGTGGTGCTGACAAGATTGACTTGTCTGCCTTTGGTCTCGGCGGCATCGGGGCTTTGACGATTACTGTCGGCCCTGGTGCTGGTAACGACATCATTACGAGTCCTTCTACTCCAGGCTTCGGTCAGATTACCCTTGTAGGATTTGCGGGCACGTTAACTGCTAGTGACTTCATCTTTACTTGAAAGAGGGTATAGGGTGTGGGGTGTGGGCTTCGGCCGTGAGCTTTTGCGTTCGACAAAAGCTCACGCCGAGGTCTGAACGGGTGTAGGGAAGGAAACCTCTTTCATCTCTGGTGGTGAAAATTTTTTCATCGGGACTGACTCCCGCGAATGGCTCGGAACGAGAAGCTCTCTGGGATGTCATTGGCTCGATTCAAGGATTACTGATTGGGGACAAAGGATACCTTTTTTTGACCACAACAACGATAAGGAACTTGCTTAGGAATAATATCCCAGCCAGAAAATCGCTCTGTAGAAGAACCAGACCAGCCAGATGGTAAATTATCAAAGCGCAAGTCCCTAACTGCTTTGAGATAAAAGTTATGGGTAGGGATAATAACCCTACCTGATTTTATAGGAAAATAATTAATCCTCTGCTTGCCAATCGGGACAACTATCACTATCCCAACCGTAGGGATGGAAACCGCAGACGAGAAGATTGCCTCCGTAGATATAACCGTGATAATTACGGCAACCGATACAAGCAGCATGGGTATTAGGATCGGGGTTAACCTTAGGAGTGAGGGTAAAATCCGAGGGTTCGTCTAATTCCGAAAATAGGGATTCATCGAGGTTAAAAAATTCTTCTAATTCCTGGGGTAAAACCTCTTGAATAAACTGTTCCAGATCGATGATAATTTCCTCATTGATTTCTTCAATAGCTTGGGTCACTTCTTGGAAAAAATTTTCAATTCCCAGTGCCACAGTTTCGATCACTTCCCAAAAATCCTTCTGCCAATCGTCCATGTTTATACTTGCATCCCTTGTCTGGTAATAATTAGTTATTTATCCCTAAAATCTAGGTTTTAATCCTGTTGCAGTTTCCGTAATTCCTCCTGAAGACGTTCCACCTTTTGCCGCAATTCATCTACTTTGGGATCAGCTGCTTTGGTGTCCTCCTCATCTTCAATAATTTCTATCCGTCGGGGTTCATGGGGAATATTAGATTCGTTAGCTGTCACCGGTTGCTGTTGTGCCTGTTTCACCAACTCATCGACGTATTTCCTCGCTTCTTCTGCGTTTATTTCGCCGCGAGAAATCATTTCATCGGCTAATTTTTGGGCTTGATTTCTTAATTCTTGTAAATTTACTTCAGCTTTTTCGGCGGCATAAGTAGCAATGCCTACGCCCAAATAAACTGCTTTTTTGACTAAATCACCTAAGTTGGCCATAACAAAAATCCTGAATCGATCGCTCTTACTTCCTAGAATAAACGATCCTTCTCCCAAATGGAGATGGGTTTTGGGAGTCAGTGAACAGTGAACAGTAATCAGTAATCAGTGAACGCTTGCGCCGCTAATGTAACACCATGAACATTTTTCAGCCAATATCCAAGAGAGCCATCAGTGAACTGAAAACTCACATCTGATAACTGGTAACTGATAACTGGTAACTGATCACTGATGAGGTAAAGTTTTGTAAAGAGATGAGGTGGTGGCAACAGCAAAAGTGATCGCTATAAAGATTAAATTTTAGTCAAATTGCTGGTTTTTCGCCCTCAAAACGACGATAAAGCCTCATTAGGTCAAAAATAATCTAAATAGTTTGATTAAGCTCAAAATAACTAAATATTGCGGATAGCTGCCGGCAGCCAGCTGCCGGCTGAATCGATTTGTGTTCATCCTCAGCAAAGATTTAAACTAAAGAATCGAGACAAGATTCCCGATTTAATCACAAAAAACTATGTTTCCTATTCATCGCCCCCGTCGTCTGCGTCAAACCCCTCAAATGCGCCGTCTGGTGAGTGAAACCGTCTTGACAGCCAATGACTTTATCTATCCCCTTTTCGCTACGACGGGGGAAGGTATTGCCCGGGAAGTCAAATCGATGCCGGGAGTGTACCAATTATCAATCGATAAAATTGTTGATGAAGCCAAGGAAGTGCGGGATTTAGGAATTCCAGCGATTATTTTATTCGGGCTGCCAGAAAGTAAAGACACAGAGGCGACGGGAGCATGGCACGATCATGGTATTGTGCAGAAAGCGGCCACAGCAATTAAAGAGGCAGTTCCCGATCTACTCATTGTCGCCGATACTTGTTTGTGTGAATATACCAACCATGGTCATTGTGGTTATCTGCAAACGGGGGATTTAACCGGCAGGGTGTTAAATGATCCCACTCTGGAATTATTGCAAAAAACCGCCGTTTCTCAGGTAAAAGCGGGAGTGGATATCATTGCACCGTCGGGAATGATGGATGGTTTTGTGCAGGCAATTCGTCAAGGATTGGATGAGGCGGGTTATAGTGATACACCGATTCTTTCCTATACGGCTAAATATGCCTCTGCCTATTATGGGCCGTTTCGGGATGCGGCTGATTCTACCCCCCAATTCGGCGATCGCAGAACCTACCAAATGGATCCGGGTAATGCCAGGGAAGCCTTAAAAGAGGTGGAATTAGACCTATTAGAGGGAGCAGATATGTTAATGGTAAAACCTGCCCTATCTTACCTGGATATTATCTGGAGAATCAAGGAAATGACTAATTTACCCGTGGCTGCCTACAATGTGTCGGGGGAATATTCAATGATTAAAGCGGCGGCGTTAAATGGCTGGATTGACGAAAAACGGGTGACTTTAGAGACTTTAACCAGCTTTAAACGGGCGGGTGCCGATATTATCTTAACCTACCACGCTAAGGATGCCGTGCGCTGGTTAGCAGAGGGTTAAACTTGATGATTGAACCCACCATGCCGATTATTGAGTAGGTAGGCACAATTCATTCAAGCAACTACATAGCGCACTGCTGCAACAATTTGTAACCGATCGTGGAATCTATGATGCCTTTTATTTTTGGGTGTTCAAGTGCCGACGGTTCCACAGTTTTAGTCCTTCAAACCAGAAAATACTGACAACTCCAGAAACTAAGCTGACCAGCAAATCATCAGTATGTAGAAATGAAAAGCCGAACAGGTGTCGTAACAAGGGAACATAGAGAACTAATCCCAAAAACAGCAGTCCACCGCCGATCACCCACCACAAAGCCTGATTAGGAGCTTGGAGCATTTCTGGAATCGTTCGGGACCAGGAACGATTGGTGAGAATCATAGCCAGGTTAGAGATAATCAATGTCGTAAATGCTAAGGCGCGAGCATTAAATTCACTATTGCCGTTGCTATAGGCGATCGCAAATACAATAACCAGTACCACTAAAACGCTGGTTCCTTGAAGCAAGGCTAATCGCAACGTCCGACGACTGAACAAGGGTTCTTTAGGATTACGGGGGGGACGACGCATAATATCGCTTTCTGCCGGTTCAGCTTCAAACACAACCGTGCAGGCCGGATCGATAATTAAGTGCAGAAAGGCAATGTGGATCGGGAGTAGCACCAAGGGCCAGCCAAACATGACTGGAATCAAGGACATACCCGCGATCGGAACGTGAACGGCCAAGGTATAGGCCATCCCCTTTTTCAGGTTGTCAAAGATACGTCTGCCCAGTTTGACCGATTCGACAATGGATGAAAAATCATCTTTCAACAGGACCAAATCGGCAGACTCGCGCGCTACATCCGTACCTCGTTCACCCATGGCAATGCCGATATGGGCAGACTTGAGGGCCGGGGCATCGTTGACACCATCACCGGTCATGGCCACAATTTCCCCGGAGCGTTTCAGTGCATTGACAATCAATAGTTTTTGTTCGGGGACGACACGGGCAAAGATGTTGGTGCTTTGAATGCGATCGCGCAGTTCCGACTCACCCATTTGCTCCAGTTCCCTACCGGTGATCACCTTGTCTAAAGGCCTGAGTCCAATCTGACGGGCAATGTTCTGGGCTGTTACCGGATAATCACCCGTAATCATGACAACGCGAATTCCCGCACCATAGCATTCAGCGATCGCAGGTGCCACAGTAGGACGCACGGGGTCTTCCAGTCCGATCAGTCCCACAAATTCAAACTCAAAGTCGTGTTGTTGAACAGGTAAGCGATCGTCAGATTCTAAGTAGGCTAGAGGCCCGGATGACTCAAGAGCGTGAGTTTTGGGTAATGTTCCCATTTTGCGTCCTTGGGCAACTCCCAGAACTCGCAAACCCTCTCCGGCCATTGCCTGGATCTGTTCGACAAGCTCCTGTTGTTGAATCGGGCTGAAATGGCAGAGATCGGCGATCGCTTCTGGGGCCCCTTTTGCCGCAACGGTAAGCTCCCCCGTCAGGGATTCCCAGACACAGGACATGGCCAAGAGATCGGTGGACAGGGGATATTCGCGCAGTAGTTGCCAATCGCTATGCAGGTGTTCAGTCTTGGCTAGGTAATCCCAACCAATTTGCTGCAACGCTTTCTCCATCGGGTCAAAGGGATCTTTGCGACTCGCTAGAATACCAAACTCGATCAGGGGATGAAGGACTTCGGGCAAGGGTTCGCGCTCGTGGAGCGTCACATCGTACAGATAAGCATTGGAGCCGCTGTAAACCAACAATTGTTTGACGGCCATTTGGTTCAATGTCAGGGTTCCAGTCTTATCGACACAAAGAACGGTGACAGAACCCAGGGTTTCAACCACTGGAATGCGACGGGTTAGTACCTGTTTTTGCGAGAATCGCCACGCTCCCAGAGCCAGAAAGATGGCCAGGACCACCGGAATTTCATTGGGCAAAATTGCCATCGCCAGGGCTAATCCTGCCAAAAAGCCATGCAACCAATCGGCCCGGGTTAATCCATAAATCACGACCACCGCCGCACAAATGGCCAGCGCGATCATCGTCAATTTACCGACAATGCGACGGGTTTCTTTTTGTAAGACCGTGTCTTCCGGTTCAACCGTTTGCAGAGCTTTGCCAATTTTTCCCATTTCAGTGCCGATACCCGTTGCTTGCACCTGGGCAATGCCCTGCCCTTGTACCGCCAGAGTGCCAGAATAGACAGTGGGTAAGTCGTCTCCACCCGGTCTCAAGGTGGCTGAAAGCTGCTTCGGGTCTTCTTCTAGCTGGATGGTGCGTTTCCTGACCGGAACAGACTCTCCGGTTAACAGCGATTCATCAATCGTCAAGTGAGTGGACCACAGCAAAATCGCATCCGCAGGAACGCGATCGCCCTCCTCCACCACGATCAGATCGCCCTGTACCACTTCCCGGCCGGCAATCCGCTGCCGTTCCCCATCTCGAATCACCAAGGCCCGCGGACTGGATAAGTCCCGCAGTGCTTCTAGAGAACGTTCCGTTTTTTGCTCCTGGTAAAGATTGATGCCAATAATAAAAAAGACAAACCCCAGTAAAATTAGAGCTTCTTGTGCATCACCCAAAAAGAGGTAGATGACACCACAGGCAATTAGGAGCAGGAAAATCGGCTCTTGGATAATGTCTAGGGCGATGGTTAAAAAAGTACGATGCTGAGTTGAGGGGAGTTCGTTGTAGCCGTGCTGTTTCAAGCGCTCACTAGCTTCTTGGCTAGACAACCCGTTAAACTGCCTATTTTGTATAGGTGCAACCATAACAATTACCTAGGTTTTTCACACAGGCTATTCTCGCACACAGAGAGTGGGTAAGCTGTACTGAATTTAAACTGCGTATTAACAATTTTAGTACAAATGCTCAAACTTCCTCTCCCTGCTCCCAACTCTGACACTCCGGTGCAGTCTTAACGGCTAATTTAAGTAGCTGGTTATAATTAAATTAAAAATGGATTTTAGGTTCGATCCCCCCTGCCCCCCTTGATAAGGGGTGTGCCGATCCCCCCTTAGTCCCCCCTTTAATCCCCCCTTAATAAGGGGGGCATCTGACAACTTTTAACGCCTACCTACTTAGATAGTCAAGAGCTTGGCCGGTCGTCAAGACCAAATTAGGTTATAAGCTCAGACGCATCTTAACCGCCTATCCTTAGATTAGCTGAATCTCCCCCAATCCTTTTACTAAGTACCTAAGCAAAATTAATTACACATATCTAACCCCCCCTTTGCCTATTGCCTATTGCCTCTCCTAACCAAGAAGTTAATTTTTTTCTAGTGCTTAATCATATTCTTTTGCCGCTTGTACTAAGGATAAAAGTTGTCCAGTTTGATCGGTTCCCGATACTCCTAAATCACTGTGACAGAGGATAACTTTTTCGCTTACCCTTGCTAATAAATCCCTTAAAACTCTCTGTAAACGGTCCTGATTTTCCTCTAATTCTGCTTCCGTTGTCCAGGGTTGATAGGGACTTTTTCGCCAAAAAATTGGCGCAGCAAAAAGAGTAGCAGCACCTCCTTGTTCCCAGAGTGGGGAAGAACAATCTAGCCAAAAATGCCAACGATGACTAGAACGAAAAGAACGATATTGAAAGATATTGCCTAGGGTAACTGCTGAGGAAGATTTAATAAATTGTCGCACAGGATAGGGATTAGCGGTAATTGTACCACGGCGCAAAAGTTGGATAAACTGACTAATAGTTTCGCTGGGACTTTGAAAAGAGGGTTCACTCTCACGCAAACGGCGATCAATCTCCCAAAAATGTTGGGCAGTTTCCATTAATTCTCGCAAAGCTGCCAAGTGATCGAAGGGCAAATTTTCCCCATCGTTTAATAATTGTTCGATCGCTTGATTTAAGACAAAAATCGGGAAAAGTTTGGCTTCCTGCTGCCGTTTTTTCATCCCTTCGATCCAGTGACAAATTCTTTCGTAGGCAGTACAAGCTTTTTGTCCTAAGCGATCCCAACGGGGAAAAGTTTCGATCGCTAATAAACGAGGATTTTCCAGATCCACTTGATAACAATGATCGGCAATTAATCCAGCGCGAACCGGATCGATATCGGGAATTAAATTTTGTTCTTCATCCCAGCGATAACGGCTAAAAATCACCAGCATTTCCGCTATAGCCTCTTGGGGGGCTAAACGCCCCAAATTTTCATAAACAAGGGCGAGAAGGGTCAATAATGCCCGAATCAGAGGACAACTGATCAGGGGTCGTTGTTCGTTCAGGGGTTGAACGGCTATCCCGGCACCGGTTAAAATTTCCATCAGGCTATAACGGGCGATTTCGTCTAAACCGGGGGCAATAACGGCGATTTCTTCGGGTTTTACTGCCCCTTGCTTGACTGCTTGAATAATAGCTGTGGCTGTCTTCCGTAACAATTCAGCGCGAGAGGTGGTTTGCAGGGAGATGAATTGATCGGGAAGATTGCCAAGATAGTTACCGTCGCTGATTAGGGAGAGAATCGTCTCGCTAAACTGAGCAGCTAACCCCTCAGTGGTGGATAATGACATAATTTGACAGCGTTTCTCTAATTCGTGTAGATAATCGGGATCGGCAGTTAATCCTAAGCGGATTTTTCCCTGGGGATTGTAGGTAAAAACGCTAAAACAATCATGATCGAGGAAAAAACTGAGTAAATCCTTGGCAATAGCCGGATAATCGTCCACATCGTCCGCAAAAACCCCCCGGAAGCGTTTTAATAGTTGCTGTTGATAGCGACTATCAGGAAATAAATAGCGCCAATAGAGTTCGTAGATGATACCATAACTTAATAAACCACGTTCTAGAGACCAATCACGCCATTGAATGATTAATTCTCCTACTTTTTCTGGTGTTTCCTGCTCATTAATCGCTAAAACTCGTTTTAGATCTGTTTCTGATAATCCTTCGGCTAATCTTTCGGGTATCTTTTCTGCGGGAACACCACTAGCACCGGCTAATTGTAACAAATCGAGAACTTGACGCACGAAACGATATTCATTTATGCTAGTAAGCTGGAAGAATTCGGCGATTGCTGGTTGCCAGAGACGGGTGGCGAGTTCCTGCTCCGTTTCTGGGCGTAATCGGCGGGGAAATTGCGCTTTTAGCTCCAAAAACTCGAAAATTAACGGCCAAAACAGGATGACTTCATCGGTGAGAAAACCTAAAGGGGTTTTACAGAGAATCGGATAGCTACCCCTAACAGCAATGGCTAATCGATCAGCTAATTCCCGTTTATTATCATCGTTGGCAGCGAAAACTAAGATCGATCGAGGAAGGGGGGATGATTTTGAGCGATCGCGAGACACCCAGCGCCGAAATTCCCCGACTAAAGTGGTGGTTTTTCCTGATCGCGTGCCACCTTCGATCCAAATTGGTATGATTGACATCGTTTTTTCTCGATTGTATTTGTTAAGATAACTGATCGGTACTCTAGCTTTTCTCCCTTGTGGAAGTAATTGTTTCCTATGAATCTTAATCGGATTTTGCAAGGTGTTAATCAATGGTTATTACAAACTCCTGAACGTTCTTTAGATGAGGCGTATCATGCAGCTTTGAAGATTAAGGAGATAGAAGACAAGCATTTTCAAGGGCGAAAAGTGGCGAATGAATTCTCGAATTATGGCCGCAGCACTAATTCCTATTTTATCGCAGAAGTTAAAGGTTATCTGCAAAAAATTAAAGTCAGATTGACGGAGTTTAAAGCTAGTCGCTCGATCGTTAATACCTTCGGACCCAATCAACCGACAATTAGTAATGGGGTGATTACTGTCACCACAGATGTTTGTCTGAAAAAACTTCAGTTTATCGATAGTGTTATCGGAAAATATCAAGATAATTATTGGCAAGAAGATATTGAAGATGTCCCCAAAAGTCTCCAGAACCGAAATTTTGAGCAGGAAACAGCCAAAAATAAAACTTCCAGGAATCGCTCTTTTTTAGCGGCGGGTAGTATTGAAGATGAGGAAATAATCAAAAGTAATAAATCCCAAAAAGCTACGGAAAAACCGGGGGTTTTGCCCCGTTCTTTTGTCAACACTTTTAATCGCATTAAACAGGAAATTGATCCCCAAGCGGAGGAATCGGAGGAGGCAGTTTTAAAGAAATTTCGCAATTCTCGTTATAAAACAGCCATTTCCCTCAAGTTTATTTTACTGTTAATTATTGTTCCTTTATTAACCCAGCAATTAACCAAAACTTTCCTAATTACCCCCTTGGTTAATAAATATTTCCAACAACAGGAACAGTTTATTTTTATCAATCAGGATTTAGAAGAAGAAGCTTTTTCGGAATTGAGAAGATTTGAGGAAGCTTTACATTTTCGAGGTATGATTGGTTTAGCACCCAAATTATCTAACGAAGAAATCGAGGGAGAAATTACCAAAAAAGCAGCGGTACTAAGTGAAGAATTTCGCCAACGAGGTTTAAATGCGATCGCTAATATTTTCGCCGATATTTGTTCCCTGATTGCCTTTGGTTGTGTTGTCGCTTTTAGTCGTCGAGAAATTGAGATTGTCAAGTCTTTTCTGGATGGCATTCTCTATAATCTTAGCGATTCAGCTAAAGCTTTTTTAATTATTCTTTTTACCGATATATTTGTCGGTTTCCACTCTCCCCACGGTTGGGAAGTGATCCTAGAAGGGTTAAGTCGTCATTTCGGTTTACCAGAAAATCGCCAGTTTAATTTTCTCTTTATCGCCACTTTTCCCGTTATCTTGGATACAGTCTTAAAATATTGGATTTTCCGTTATCTCAATCGCATTTCTCCCTCGGCAGTGGCTACCTATCGTAATATGAATGAATAGGGTAAAATCAGGGAGAAACTTGATAATTTACCCTTCTAATTTTGGGGGATAATTTGGCTGCATCTCAGATTTGCAGAAATACCGACAATCAGCAATTATCAGTGACTCTTAAATTATTACAGATATATCAGCAGCTGTTTGTAAGCATCCCACCGAAAAACTAATGCACGGGGGGGTTTTCAGCTATTTATTCCGATAAATCGACTAAAAACGTTGCCAGATAAGGATTGGAGAGAATGACATTGGAGAGAGTGAAAGAACCCTAGGGAGCGTTGATTCATGAATCAACCTACAAACCACGACGTTTTGAAAAATGCAATATCTCTCTTCAATTTAATCATAACTACTTACTTATGATAAAATGCTATCAAGGTCAGGGAGGGAAAACTTGCAATTATTAACCCAATAAAATAACTGATAGCCGAGATGAAACCCTGTTACTGCATTAATCCCGATTGTTCTCAACCAGACCATCCGAGTAATAATAACTCGAATACTCGTTACTGTCAAAGTTGCGGCTCTGAGTTGTTGTTAAATGGTAAATATAGGGTGAGTCGGTTATTGAGTGATACGACCGGTTTTGGCGTTGTTTATGAGGCTTTTGAAGGTTTTACAGCCAAAATCCTCAAGGTATTACAAGAAAAATGGAATAATGAACCGAAAGCAGTGGAATTATTTAAACGGGAATATGACGTTTTATTAGAGTTGAGTCGTCAAAATGTCACCGGTGTTCCTCGCGCAGATACCTATTTTCAATATTCCACGAGGGAAGGGAAAATATTACACTGTTTAGTTATGGAAAAAGTGGAGGGTATTGATTTAGAACAGTGGCTAAACCAGTATGATAAATTAAGTCAAAAACGAGCCTTAAAATGGCTGAGAGAAATCACTTTAATTCTCGATAAAATTCATCAACAGAATTGGCTGCATCGAGATATTAAACCCCCTAATATCATGCTGCGGAATAGTGGCGAGTTGGTGTTAATTGATTTTGGCACAGCAAGGGAAGAAACCCAAACCTATCATCAAAAGGTAAAAGGTCAACAGGTGACAGGTATTACCTCAGCCGGATATACACCCAATGAACAACAACATGGCCAAGCAGTGATTCAATCAGATTTTCATGCTTTAGGACGAACTTTTGTGCATTTATTAACCGGAAAACATCCCTTAGAAATTTATGATCCGATTAATGATGTTTTACCTTGGCGAGAAGAAACGGAAAATATTCACCCGTCATTGTTGGATTTTATTGATGAGTTAATGGGAAGATTACCCAAGAATAGACCGGCTAATACTAGGGTTATTTTACAGCGTTTGGATGAGATTGAACGACAATTAAAGTTACCTCCTATAACTCCTAATAGACCATCTCCACCAGCACCAAATCCGCCTCCTGTTGTAACTCAAAAACAACCGCCGGTTATTCCTAAGATTAATCCTTCTCCGCCAGTTTCACCTGTAGCTGTACCCAAAAAAACACCAGCACAACCGGTTAAAAATAATAATCTGAGAAATGGATTAATAGCTCTTGGTGGAGTTTTGTTATTAGGAGTAGGAATAACGCAAGGTTATGGTTATTTTAAATATAAAAATTTTCCTGCTAGTCCTCAATTATTAATATCTGATTTATCTAGTCTTCGCTTCTTAGATAAAACCCTAACTGGTCATTCTGATACGGTTTCGTCAGTGGTATATAGTCCCGATGTCCGCTATTTAGCTAGTGGGAGTAGTGACAAAACTATCAAAATTTGGGAGGTAGCAACGGGAAAAGAATTGCGTACCCTTACTGGTCATTCTAGCTGGGTTAGTTCAGTGGTATATAGTCCCGATGGCCGCTATTTAGCTAGTGGGAGTTATGACAATACTATCAAAATTTGGGAGGTAGCAACGGGAAAACAATTGCGTACTCTTACTGGTCATTCTTTCTGGGTTAACTCAGTAGTATATAGTCCTGATGGCCGCTATTTAGCTAGTGGGAGTCTTGACAAAACTATCAAAATTTGGGAGGTAGCAACGGGAAAACAATTGCGTACTCTTACTGGTCATTCTTTCTGGGTTAACTCAGTAGTATATAGTCCCGATGGCCGCTATTTAGCTAGTGGGAATGGTGACAAAACTATCAAAATTTGGGAGGTAGCAACGGGAAAAGAACTGCCTACCTTTACTGGTCATTCTAGTGTGGTTTTGTCAGTGGTATATAGTCCCGATGGCCGCTATTTAGCTAGTGGGAGTCGTGACAAAACTATCAAAATTTGGGAGGTAGCAACGGGAAAAGAATTGCGTACCCTTACTGGTCATTCTAGTCTGGTTTACTCAGTAGCATATAGTCCCGATGGTCGCTATTTAGCTAGTGGGAGTTATGACAATACTATCAAAATTTGGCGGGTGGCAACGGGAAAAGAATTGCGTACCCTTACTGGTCATTCTGATGTGGTTATCTCAGTAGTATATAGTCCCGATGGCCGCTATTTAGCTAGTGGAAGTGGTGACAAAACTATCAAAATTTGGCGGGTGGGACAGTAAACTTGTGTTTGGGGTGACAGCAATAACTTTTGTCTATCAAAAATGAGCGACACTTGCGGGAAACTGCACCGATGTCTTTAAAAATGTTGGGTTTTGGCTCAAATTATTGAATCGAGCAGTTTTCTTCTAAATAGGGTATGCGGCAAAAAGTACGGGCGAAGCATTCGGATAGAAAATCTACAGTTTCACCGATAGGTTATTGTCCGAATGCTTCGCCCCTACAGGACGCGGGCCGATAAAGACGCAAGATTTTGAACGACGATTCTCTCACAATCTTGCACCTGTGGGAGCGAGAAAAGCCACAAAATCTCTACCTTGCTTACATCTCACATTTATTCAGCAAACCCTATATAATGTGTATATTAACAATCTACTATACACAACTAGGAATAGGATGACGACTAACATTATCATTGATGACCAACTCATGGCTGATGCTCTTAAAGCTACTGGTTTAAAGACTAAACAAGAAGTTGTTGAATTGGGTCTTAAGACTTTGATTCGGCTCAAACAACAGGAGAAAATTAAAGCCTTTAAAGGTAAGCTTAAATGGGAAGGAAACCTTGAGGAAATGAGGCACAATCAATGATTCTTGTGGATTCCAGTGTTTGGATTGATTATTTCAATGGTTATAATACTACGGAAACAACAGAACTTGATTTATTGCTGGGAGTTGAGCCGATAGCTATTGGTGATATTATTCTCACCGAAGTTCTCCAAGGTTTTAGGAGTGATAAGGATTATCAAATAGCCTATCACTTACTAACTTCATTGACCATTTATGATTTACTAGGTTTGAGAATGGCATTGAAAAGCGCGGACAATTATCGCCAGTTACGCAAGAAGGGGATAACTATTAGAAAAACTGCTGATGTTATTATTGCCTCCTTTTGTATTGAAAATAATCTTCCGCTGCTTTTTTCAGATAAAGATTTTATTCCTTTCGTGAAGCACTTAAAGCTAATTTCAGCTTGTCCTACTACTAATGATGAACGATGATTGAGTTGCGACTCATTTCTATTAAGGAATGTTGAGTAAAAAGTGCTTTTATTTGAGGTAAATTATTCTGAAATAATGCTTCTAATTCAACATTCGTAATATTACCCGTAGTCACTAGCAGAAGCTTATAAGGTTCTTGACTAATCAAAAATGAATCAAGAAAATCTCTGTCTTTGGTAATGACAATTCGATTTTGTTGAATTGAAAGAGCGTTAATTTCTGCATCTGTCGTGGCATTTTGTTGGGGTAAATCTTTAGTATGAATTGTATCATGACCAGCAGCTTGCAAAAAACGGGCTAAACGAACTGGCAATTGGGCATCGACTAAAAAGTTCATGGTGCAATTTGGTAGATGCTTTTTACCTGAGTTAATCGAGTGGCAAACAATAACGCCGCTAGAATATCCTCCCGTTCCAAATCATCGTAGTCGGCTAAAATGTCTTCGATACTCATGCCAGAACTAAGTAATTCTAGGATAAATTCAACAGGATAACGCAATCCTCGAAGGCAAGGTTTGCCATGACAGATATTTAAATCGAGGGTGATTCGCTGCCAAAGTTGGTTTTCCATAGGTAATTCAGTTGCTTGTAATCGTCCAATCTTCTCTCCGCCTACTTCTACTATGCACAATTCTGTCTTTAAGTCAAGTTGCTTTACAAAACTTTAAGCAATTTCTTGACAAAATTTAACCTTTTTTCTCATTTTTGAACCCTCGCAAATTAATTATGCAAGGGGTTTAATCTACTATACACAACTAGGGATACTATGAGAACTAACACTGTCATTGATGACCAACTCATGGCTGATGCTCTTAAAGCTACTGGACTCTCCTATTCTTTGTGTGATAAATTTAACTTCTATAGTAGTGATCGATCTTTGTGTCCTTTGTGTCTCTGTGGTTCGTTCCCCTCACTATTTATTGCCGGCAGTGTTCATTGACTATCTAGAGCAAAAAAAAACCAGTCTTCCCTAATTTTTCGGGAAAACTGGACAAGCTGATCTTGAGATTTTAACCGACGTTAGCGGTTTGTTTTTGGCTAAAAAATGCCGCTAAAACCTGTTCGGCAATCTGGGGACTGGTTAAACCCAAATCAGCGAAAGATTCCTCTGGTTTTGCGTGGTCCACTAATTTATCGGGAACCCCGAAACGTTTGACTGGAACTAGAATATTAGCATCCTGTAAAGCTTCCAAAACCGCAGAACCAAAACCACCCATCAAACAACCTTCTTCTAAAGTCACCACCTTACCAAGACGTTGGGCAAGGGGAAAGATAAGTTCTGTATCAAGGGGCTTGACAAAACGAGCATTAACCACTGTGGCCTCGATGCCGTGTTCGCTGAGGATTTCGGCCACCTGTAGGGAAGTGTTGACCATCGTGCCGTATCCTAACAGGAGAACATCATCGCCACTGCGGAGAATTTCGCCCTTACCGATGGGTAAAGCTTCCCAACCCTCTTCCATCAGGGGAACCCCTAAACCGTTGCCCCGGGGGTAACGCATGGCAATGGGGCCGCTGGTATGATTAATCCCCGTTACGACCATTCTTTGCAGTTCTGCCTCATCTTTCGGGGCCATAATGGTCATATTGGGGATACAACGCAGGTAGGCGATATCGTACATCCCTTGGTGGGTCGGTCCATCAGCCCCGACAATACCGGCCCGGTCCATACAAAAGAAAACCGGTAGATTTTGAATGCAGATATCATGAATAATCTGATCAAAAGCCCGCTGCAGGAAAGTAGAGTAAATGGTGACAACCGGGCGCATTCCTTCGCAAGCAAGACCCCCAGCGAGAGTAACCGCGTGTTGTTCGGCAATTCCCACATCGATATACTGTTTCGGCAGTTTTGCCTGAAATTTATCTAATCCTGTCCCGGTAGCCATGGCGGCGGTGATACCGATAATGCGCGGGTCATTTTCCGCTAATTTGGTGAGAGTATGCCCGAAAACTTTGGAATAAGCGGGAGGTTTCGGTTTACTGGAGGGAATCGGTTTACCCGTGGCTAAATTAAAGGGATTTTGGGCATGATAACCCACTTGATCTTTTTCGGCCCATTCGTAGCCTTTGCCTTTAACGGTGGCAACGTGGACGAAAACCGGTCCTTGGACCTTATGGGCCTGTTTAAAAGTGGCGATTAATTCGGGAATATTATGACCATCAATCGGGCCAAAATATTTAAAGCCCAATTCTTCGATGACAGCGCCGACTTTGGGAACTGCTAACCGTTTCATCCCTTCTTTGACTCGTTCCATTTCGGGGGTGAGGGAGTCACCGAAGAAGGGTAGGTGTTTCAATTGTTCTTCGAGATTATCGGCGATAAACTGGACGGGTTCGCTCAGACGCACTTTATTGAGATAGCGGGAAATTGCCCCGACGTTGGGGGAAATGGACATCTCGTTATCGTTGAGGATAACCATGATGTTGGTGTTCGGTAAATGTCCGGCATGGTTAATCGCTTCTAGGGCCATACCCCCGGTTAAAGCGCCATCCCCGATGATCGATACTACCTTGAAATCTTCCCCCTTGGCATCCCGGGCTAAAGCCATTCCTAACCCCGCAGAAATGCTCGTGGAGGCGTGTCCAGCCCCAAAATGGTCAAATTTGCTCTCGCAACGTTTTAGATAGCCCGCAACGCCATTTTTTTGGCGCAGGGTGTGAAAATCGTTATAGCGACCGGTGAGGAGTTTGTGCGGATAAGCTTGGTGTCCCACGTCCCAAAGGACTTTATCGCGATCGAGATCGAGGGTTTGGTAAAGGGCGATCGTTAGTTCTACGACTCCTAACCCCGGTCCCAAATGTCCACCGGTAGCGGCGATCGTCTGGAGGTGTTTTTCGCGAATCTGACGGGCAATATCTTCTAATTGACGGAGTGATAAACCATGTAACTGGTTGGGATGAGTAATTTCACTTAGGTGCATATCGGCTTCTTTTTCAAAGTAGTTTATCCCTATACCAACTGTATAGGATTTTCAGTCTGAGATGAAGGAAAATCTAGGCTAATCTTGCCGCCGTGCGTAAAATTTGGCCGGCTAACATGGCAGCCCCAAAACCATTATCTATATTAACCACACCGATGCCGACCGCGCAGGAATTGAGCATAGTTAACAAAGGAGCAATACCGCCGAAACTGGTTCCGTAACCGATACTGGTGGGAACGGCGATCACCGGGCGATCAACTAATCCCGCTACCACACTTGGTAAGGCTCCTTCCATTCCCGCAACAACAATTAACACATCGGCGGCATCCAGTAGATGGCGATGATTCAAGAGGCGATGAATTCCCGCTACTCCCACATCCCAGAGACGCTGCACGGAAAAACCGCATAATTGAGCAGTAACCGCCGCCTCCTCCGCTACGGGAATATCGGCAGTTCCCGCCGTTAGGATGGAAATTATCCCTTTTGGGGGATTTTCTGGAGCGGCTGCGGCAATGGCACAGATGCGGGCTAAGGGATAATAAACTAAGTCTGTTACCTGTTCCTGTAGCTGGACTGCTATCTCTGCTTCAATGCGGGTGGCCATAACCACGGGACTATTTTGACGCAAAACATGGATAATTTGGGCGATTTGAGCGGTGGTTTTACCCGGCCCCCAGATAACCTCCGGAAATCCCGTCCTTAATTGACGATGATGGTCAATTTTAGCGAAGTCTTCCACCGGTTCAAAGGCCAGATGTTTAAGTTTATCTAAGGCTGTCTCCGGGTTAATTTCTCCCCTGGCAACGGCGGTCAGCAGCGATCGCAAATCGGCAGCATGGAACATGGTCAGTTATCAGTTATCAGTTATCAGTTATCAGATTTGAGTTTTAAGTGAGCAGTATGTGTTAAGTGACCAGTATTAAATAGCAGTTTCTTGCCATCTTTTCACTGTTTACTGATCACTGTTTACTGCTCACTGTTTACTGCTCACTGATATTAGGAGGCCATGGTAGCTGCGGGACGGCGGCGGCGATAAGTACGATTGTTCGCTGGTTCCGTTGCCGCCGCTTGCAGGAGGAAAATCACTAGAGGTTGACTCTTTAACTCCCGTTTGATTAAACGCTGCAAAGTCGTCTCGATTTCGGCCCGCAAACCGGCCCAATCTGGGTCCCCCGTGGCAGTTTTAAATTCACTACTGCGATCGCTTAAACAGCGTTCGATCGCCCGAATAATTAACTGATTCAGCAGCGGGATTTCCACTTTTGTGACCACACCGCGCAAATTAATCTCTGGAGGTGCGCTTAATTGTCCCTCACCGTTAACGAAGGATGCGATCGTAATCACACCATCTTCGGCTAACTGTTGTCTTTCCTGCATAATGTGTTCGTGGACCACACCCGCTTGATCGACTAACTCGATTCCCGAAGGCACTGGTGTGCCGATGGCAATGCGATCGCCAGTTAACTCGATCGTGTCACCATTTTTGACAATTACCATATTTTCGGCGGGAATCCCCATACTTTGGGCCATCTGAGCGTGTTTGACCAGCATTCGGTGTTCTCCATGCACTGGCACAAAAAACTTCGGCCGGGTCAAAGATAGCATCAATTTATGGTCTTCTTGGGAACCATGGCCAGAAACGTGAATTCCCTTATCGCGTCCGTAAACCACGTTAGCACCCTGCATCATCAGGCGATCAATTGTATTGACCACAGCGATGGTATTACCCGGAATCGGATTAGCGGAAAAGACAATCGTATCCCCCTGACGCACGCGAATATGAGGATGTTCACCCTTAGAAATCCGCGTCATGGCCGCTAAAGTTTCTCCCTGGGATCCTGTGGTTAAAATGACGATTTTTTCATCGGCTAAATTGCGGGTCGCTTTTAAGGGTTCAAATAGATCGTCGGGACATTTGATATACCCCAAATTACGCGCATGAGCGATGACATTTAACATCGATCGACCCACTACCACCACTTTCCGGTTAAATTTCTGGGCCAATTTCAACACCAGATTAATCCGATGCACCGAGGAAGCAAAGGTAGTGATCATAATCCGTCCCGTTGCTTGGTTAAAAACCCGCTCTAAACCGGGATAAACGGAAGCTTCCGAGGGAGTATAACCGGGTACTTCCGCGTTAGTGGAATCACTCAATAAACATAGCACCCCTTTCTCGCCATGTTCGGCAATTTTTTGCAGATCAAAAAATTCACCATCGACGGGAGTATGGTCAATTTTAAAATCTCCTGTGTGAATAACTACCCCTAAAGGAGTGTGAATTGCTACACAAAAACTATCGGCGATCGAGTGGGTATTGCGGATATATTCCACCATGAAAGATTTACCTAAACGCACCATTTGCCGAGGAGCAACGGTTTCTAATTTGGTACGATTTGCCAATCCTGCTTCTTCCAATTTATCCCGCAATAAAGCCATCGCTAGACGCGGACCGTAGATAATTGGTACATCAAATTGTTTGAGATGGTAGGGAATGCCACCGATATGATCTTCGTGACCGTGGGTGACGATCATACCCTTAATTTTATGGCGATTTTCTCTTAGATAAGTCATATCGGGAAGCACTACATTGACCCCGTGCATATCATCGGAAGGAAAAGCTAAACCAGCATCCAGGAGAATAATCTCATCATCGTATTCAAAAACACAGGTGTTTTTGCCGATTTCGTGTAATCCTCCTAGGGGAATGATCTTTAGTTTTGCTTGGGTTTTATCTTGACTCATTAGGTATCCTTTGATGGTAAGTTATGGTGATTTTTCAGGTTGGTTTTGTGGACGGGAAATCTCAAAAAATGAATAGTTAGAATAAGTCGAACTAGGTAAACAACACCTAGTTAAATTCACTTAGTATCAATACTTTCTGGCTGTTCTAAACTATATTTCTTTTCTTCTAGTGAAGCTATTAATATTATAACCTACTTTCTCGAAAAATCCCAGTTTAGTGGGCAAGAATTTCTAGTATTTTTCTAGATTAAAGCCAATTCTTGCATGATTTTTGCTAATCCTTCTTCTAACTCTGGACTTAAGGAACATAAAGGAAGTCTTAGACCCCCCACTTCCCAACCGACTAGATTTAAGGCCGCTTTAATTGGAATTGGATTAGTGGCACAGAATAAACCTTTAAACAGGGGAAATAATTTCAAATTAATCTCGATTGCTTTGGCCGCATCTCCAGTTAAGAAAGCTTGAATCATTCCTTGAATTTCTTCTCCCACTAGATGACTAGCAACACTGACCACTCCCACCGCACCACAGGTCATTAGGGGTAAGGTGAGAAAATCATCGCCGGAATAAATAGCGAAATTTTCAGGAGTATGACAGTAAATCTTACAGGTTTGTTCTAAATTACCACTAGCTTCTTTTACCGCCACAATATTATCAACTGCTGCCAGTTTAATAATCGTTTCCGGGGTCATATTTTGACCAGTACGACCGGGGATATTATAAAGCATTACTGGCAGATCGGGACAAGCTTTGGCAATGGCGCGAAAATGCTCATATAAACCCTCTTGGGGTGGTTTATTGTAGTAGGGAACCACTTGTAAAGAACCATCTAAACCCAGTTTAGCAGCCTGTTGGGTCGCTTCGATCGCTTCGGAAGTGGAATTAGAACCCGTCCCCGCGATCACTTTTCCCCGACCATTAACCGCTTTTTTGACAATACTAAATAGTTCGTATTCTTCCTGCCAACTTAGGGTGGGTGATTCTCCCGTCGTCCCACAGACCACTATACCATCGCTACCGTGAGTAACTAGATAATCGGCCAATTTTTCCACCAGGGCATAATTAACTTGACCCTCGACGGTGAAGGGTGTCACCATCGCCGTAATTACTCGTCCAAAATATGTTTCACTCATTGATTAGTTATCAGTTATCAGTTATCAGTTATCAGCTTCTCAAGGCAAGAGGCAACAGAAAGAATCTAGCAATCCTCCTACCTAAAAAGTAGGTTTTAGGTTCGGCCTTTATTATCAGTTTTTGAGCGATCAGCAATCAGCTTTCAGGCTTTACTTATCCGGTTAATTAGCTATTTTTCTAATTATTATCGCCTTGATTTAGCTGATGGCTGATAGCTTAGTTATCAAACTGTTGCAAATCTTGAACCGACGAGATTTTTCTTAACTAAAAGTTCGGCAATTTGTACAGCATTTAAAGCCGCACCCTTGCGAATTTGATCGCCGCATAGCCACAATTCCAGACCGTTAGGATGGGAGATATCTTGACGAATGCGTCCCACTAATACTTCATCGCGACCGGTGGCATCAATTGGCATGGGAAAATAATTAGCGTCCCAATCTTCCACTAATCTTACCCCCGGAGCAGACTCAAGAATTTCTCTGGCCTTCACCACAGAAAAAGGCCGACTAAATTCTAGGTTAACCGATTCCGAATGGGCCCGCAGGACGGGAACCCTCACACAGGTGGCACTAACCCGCAGCTCTGGACAAGCAAAAATCTTGCGGGTTTCGTTGACCATTTTCATTTCTTCCTCGCAGTACCCTTGACCATTAATCGGGGTATTGTGGGGAAAAAGATTAAAAGCGAGGGGATAGGGGAAGGAATTAGTGGGAGGTTGCCGATTGTCAAGAATTGCTTGTGCTTGCTGTTTTACCTCCTCCATGGCCCGCGCTCCAGCACCACTAGCGGACTGATAAGTAGAAACTACTACTCGCTCGATCGCCTGTACTTGGTGGAGAGGCCAGATCGCCACTCCTAAAAGAATTGTCGTACAGTTGGGATTAGCGATAATGCCCCGGTGATTGTCCACACTGTCGGGATTGATTTCTGGGACAACCAGAGGCACTTCGGGATTCATGCGAAAAGCGCTGGAGTTATCGATAATCGTCGCACCCGACTCGACAATAGTTTTCGCCCAAGCTTTCGAGGTGGACCCCCCCGCAGAAGCGAGAACTATATCCACGTCCTGAAAAGAGCGCTCGTTTACCGCTTCGATTAGGAGACTTTCGCCCCGAAAATCGAGGGTTTTTCCAGCAGAACGCTCGGAAGCCAGTAATTTTAGACTAGCGAGAGGGAAATGACGACTAGCTAATAATTCTAGTAATTCCGTTCCCACGGCCCCAGTGGCCCCTAAAATAGCGACCCGTACTTTTTGACTCAAATTGTGTGACCTCCTGACGAGTTGGGTGATGATGATGATCCGAAGAAATCGTTAAAATAAAAAATCTTTTTTGTCCACCGAGTTATTCTCAAGCTTGGATTGATCGGCTTTTGATCAGCAAAATTTTCTGATTGGGCTTAACTGCCCCAAGGACGGAATAAATTAAATATACCCCATTGACCGCTAAAATAAAAAGATTGTGAGAGCTTGGGGAGCAACTGCAGCTATTCCCCTAGAATATCATGAGCGGGACGGATCCACCGCAGGCGTAAACACCGCTCACCCTATTATAAACGTTCCTTGTCGTAAGAGCTAGAAAAATCAATGAAAGTTATTCAGGAAAAGCTTCCTGCCAGTCAGATAGGTTTAGAAATTGAAATTCCCGCCGAAACCACGAAAAACACCCACGAGAAAGTGGTAAATAATTTAGCGAAGTCGGCCAATATACCCGGTTTTCGCCCCGGTAAGGTTCCCCGTCAGATTCTTCTGCAAAGATTGGGTTCTAAAGCTGTAAAAGCGGCGGTAATTGAGGAATTAATCGAAAATTGTCTCGAATCTGCCCTAAAACAGGAGGGGATCGAGTCCCTGGGTACTCCGCAGCTATTGTCTAAGTTTGAGGATTTGATCGCTGCCTATGAACCGGGTAAAGCTTTGACTTTTTCAGTTTCCGTGGATGTGGCCCCGACAATTATTCTCGGAGATTACGAAAATCTGAGCGTTACTGCCGAAAAAACCGTTTATGATCCCGAATCCGTGGAAAATTGGTTTAAAGAGCGTCAAGAACAGTTAGCGACATTGGTTCCCGTGGAAGATCGCGGGGCGCAGCTAGGAGATGTGGCGATCGTTGATTATCGGGGAAAATCCGCCGAAACTGGCGAAGATATCCCAGATATTGACGGCGAAGATCTGCAGGTGGATATGGAAGCAGGACGCTTTATCGAGGGGATGGTGGAAGGAATTGTCGGCATGAAACCGGAAGAAGTCAAAGAGATGACTTTAACTTTCCCAGAAGATTATCCCAAAGAGGATGTGGCAGCAAAAGCGGTAATCTTTACCATTACGATGAAAGAGTTAAAAGCGAAGGAATTACCAGAGCTTGACGACGATTTTGCCCAAGAAGTCAGCGATCAGGAAACAATCGCCGAATTAAGAGCAAGTTTAGAGAAACGCTTCCAAGAACAAGCGGAGAAGGAAACCAAAGAAAGCATTTATGACGCTTTAACCAAGGAATTGGTCAAAGGTGCGACTTTAGATTTACCGGAGACGCTGATCGAAAAGGAAGTGACGCATATTTTGACCCAAAGCTTCATGGAATTTCAACAAATGGGGCTAGATGTCAACCAGTTGTTTACAAAAGATAATATTCCCAAAATGCGGGAAAGCACCCGTCCTGATGCGATCGAAAGTCTAAAAGAGACTCTCGTGGTGCAAGAATTGGCTAAAGTCGCAGGCATTGAAGTCAGTCCCGAAGCGGTAACGGAAAAAATCGCTAATATCATGGCCCAATTGTCCGATCGCGACATAGATAGGCAGCGTCTGGAACAGGTGATCACCGAAGAAATGCTGGCGGAAAACACCCTAGAATGGCTGAAAGAAAAGGCTACTATCACCCTCGTCCCCAAAGGTTCCCTAGAGGAAGAAACAAGCGAGGAGGAGGAAACAGAAGAAACCTTCGCATTCACCGAAGTGGAAGTGTTGGCAGCCGAGGAAGAACCGTAAGGAGTTAGCAGTCGTGTTGGGGTGTTGGGGTTTTAGGGTATTGGTTGAATTCCCCCATCCCCCCATTTCCTGATAACTCAGCAATTCTAAATTTGCGCTGTAGCAAGGGTTTCAGATTTTAGTTCACGTAATACGGGGTAAAATTCAACGGGATTAACAAGTTCATTTTACGAGTCTTCAGGCTTTTAGGCATGATAGTACACTCAGAATTGCCCCAAAAACCCCCTTTTAAATGTTCTTTAAATCCCTAAAAGGCTTGCTGTGTCTAAAACTGATAACTGATAACTGATAACTGATCACTGATAACTGATCACTGATTCCTGCCAACCGGGGAAAACTTAGGGCATAATAGATGGACAGAAGTGCTAAAGATGCTTAACATTTGCCAGTCAAAGCTCCACAGCCAAGCAAAAACCCTAAGATTGTGATAGCGGAACCGAAAAAATTATGCTCGAATCGAGATCACCTGACTACCCAATTACCAGTAATTGTCGCCCTGCTATCTACGCCAACACGGGGAGAAACTCCCTAGCTAACGTTTTACCCGTGGTAATCGAACAGTCTGGCATGGGTGAACGGGCTTTTGATATCTATTCTCGACTCCTGCGCGAGAGAATTGTCTTTTTGGGAACTCCCGTCGATGATCAGGTCGCTGATTCGATCGTCGCCCAACTCCTCTACTTGGAGGCAGAAGATCCCGAAAAAGATATCCAACTCTATATCAACTCCCCCGGCGGTTCCGTTTATGCCGGACTAGCTATCTACGACACCATGCAACAAATTCGCCCCGACGTGGCGACAATTTGTTTCGGTTTAGCCGCTAGTATGGGAGCATTCCTGCTTTGTGGTGGCGCGGCAGGTAAACGGATGTCCCTACCCAGTAGCCGGATCATGATTCACCAACCCCTCGGCGGCGCCCAAGGTCAAGCTAGTGATATCGCCATCCAGGCCAAAGAGATCCTCTATATTAAACAGAGACTCAATACCATGCTGGCTCACCACACCGGTCAACCCTACGATCGCATCGCCAACGACACCGAACGGGACTTTTTCATGTCGGCCGTCGAAGCCAAAGAATATGGGTTAATCGATCTGGTGATTTCCCGTCCCGAACTGCCCGATCCTACCGTTCCCGTTACTTCCCTGTAAATAAACTATGTCTAAGTACGACTCCCACCTCAAGTGTTCATTTTGCGGCAAATCCCAGGAACAAGTGCGAAAATTAATCGCCGGGCCGGGGGTCTATATCTGTGACGAGTGTGTGGAACTGTGTAACGAAATTCTCGATGAGGAATTAATGGAACCGCCCAGTCCGGTCGCCCCAGTGGAGGAACGTCCCAACAAACGGCGATCGGGCCAAAACAAAACCACTTGGGAACAAATTCCCAAACCAAGAGAGATTAAAAAACACCTCGATGACTACGTTATTGGTCAAAATGAGGCGAAAAAAGTGCTTTCGGTGGCCGTTTATAACCATTACAAACGCCTCAAAGATATCCAAACCCAAAAAGCCGGTGGTGGTAGTCCAGAAGATAGCATCGAACTGCAAAAATCCAATATTCTGTTAATTGGTCCCACAGGATCGGGAAAAACCCTTCTAGCTCAAACTCTGGCTAAAATCCTCGATGTACCTTTTGCTGTCGCTGATGCCACCACTTTAACCGAGGCTGGTTATGTGGGGGAAGATGTGGAAAATATTCTCTTGCGTCTGTTACAAGTGGCAGATTTAGACGTGGAAGAAGCGCAGCGGGGCATTATCTACATCGATGAAATCGATAAAATTGCCCGTAAGAGCGAAAATACCTCGATTACCCGGGATGTGTCCGGAGAAGGGGTACAGCAAGCTTTACTGAAAATGTTAGAGGGAACGATCGCCAATGTTCCCCCCCAAGGCGGCCGCAAACACCCCTATCAGGATTGTATTCAGATTGACACCAGCAATATCCTGTTTATCTGCGGTGGGGCGTTTGTCGGTTTAGATAAGGTGATCGATCAGCGTCTCGGTAAAAAATCCATGGGCTTTATTCAACCGGGAGATGGCCAAGCTAGTAAGGATAAGGTAGCGGCAGGGTTATTAAAACAAATGACTCCCGATGATTTAGTCAAATTTGGCATGATTCCGGAGTTTGTCGGTCGGATTCCCGTCCTAGCTGCGCTTTCACCCCTGGATGAGGAAGCTTTAATCGCTATCCTGACGCAACCCCGCAACGCTTTGGTGAAACAGTATCAAAAACTGTTGAAGATGGACAATGTACAGTTAGAGTTTAAATCTGATGCCGTCCTAGCGATCGCCCAAGAGGCCTATCGTCGCAAAACTGGGGCCCGGGCCCTACGGGGTATTGTCGAGGAATTAATGCTCGATGTCATGTACGAATTGCCCTCGCGCAAGGACGTGAAACGCTGTTTAATCACCCGCGAAATGGTGGAAAAACGTTCCACGGCAGATCTATTGGTTCATCCTTCCTCTCTACCCAGTCAAGAATCCGCTTAAGGGGAAAAATCGAGGTTAACCATGCTCAATACCGTTCCCGCAATTGTCAAAGAAGGCCGGATCGAACTCCTCGAATCCGTGCCGATTCCAGAGGGTACTAGGGTTTTAGTCACCCTCATCCCGGAGGAGACAAACTCGGATTTCTGGCAAAAAGTCAGCGAAACTGCACTGGCTAAGATTTGGGATAATCTGGAAGACGACATCTATGAACGATTACTCGAAGCTTGAAATCGTTCTCGTTCGTTATCCTTTTTCAGATTTAGCGGACGCTAAAATCAGACCGGTTATCATTGTTAGTTCTCCTCACCGTTCACGGGATGTTTTTCTGGTTCCCCTTACCAGTCGCATCAATAATTTACTGGAGGGCGAGTTTTTGCTGGAAGATTGGGAGAACGAGGGATTGAATGTACCGACGGCCGTTAAGCGGGGGATATACACAATCCAACAAGATTTACTCCTTAAGAGAATCGGACGACTATCGGACACAGATGCGCGACGTTGGCAAAACTCTTGACGAGGATGGCTAAATAACCTGAGTTTGGGATAAGCTGAAACCCTTATGCTATCCTAGCCAGTCAACTTGATTCTTTTGCGGAAGTCATAACAAAATCGCCCTGACCCGAACAGGTGTTAAGTAAATCCCGACTACCAAATCCTTGTCAGATTAAGTATTGCCTATTGCAGGCAAGCTTGGCAATGGTTTGGGATGCAAACCTTGAACTCTTTCTCTCATTCACAGTCAGCAAGGCAGTCTAGTTTCAATTTCGCTAGGATTTCTTTTTTTGACTTGTCGGCTTCAGCTAAGGCTTTCCCCAGTAAATCTAAAACTTCTTTTGCTTCTTTAACTTCTTCTAATTCAGGACTATGTTTCATAGCATCTTTAAGATCAATGACGGCTACAGAGAGAAGTCCACATATTTTGGGAGCGTATTCTTTTTCAACGTATTTTTCTTGTATTCTATCTATCCCTTTTTTATACTCTTGCAGTGCCAGCTCATAACGTTTACTGCACATTAATGCTAACGATAGATCAAACTGAAGGGAAAGTTGTATCGGGTCTTCCGTTTCCAGTAAAGATAAAGCTTGAACAAAAAACCTAGCCGCTTCACTATAGTTAGCTTGCCTGTATTCGCACCAACCCACTAAATCAAAGTAAAATTCATCTGTCCTTTGTTTTGCTTCTTCTATAATTTTCTGGTATTCATCCTCTGCTTTTTTTCGATTTCCAAGGAGATAATAGGTTTCAGCAATTCCCTTATGTACCCAGAGATTGCTTGAATTAATCTGGAGAGCCGAGGTATAAGCTTGTTGCGCTTCTTTGATTCTTCCGAGTTTAGATAAAGCTAATCCTTGAAGATAAAAAATTTGCTCGTATTGGGAATCGCGTTGAATAGCTTTATCAAGAACTTTAACCGTCTGTTCATACTCAGCAATATCGACTAAAATTTCTGCTTGTAGTCCCAAGAGAAAAGTATAGTCAGGCTTGGGAAGTTTTAAGGCATGATCTAGGACCTGTAAAGCTTCGGGATAGCGATCTAGTTCAGCTAAAGCGATCGCTCTGTTTTCCATGATTGTTGCGTTCTGAGGCTCAAACTTGAGGGCTTCATCAAGAACATCGAGCGCTTCTTGGTATCGTTCTAGCTGACATAAATTATCCCCTAAATCTTTATATACCCCATATAGTGTTGGCTCTCTTTTCACAGCCTCTTGTAGATTTTGTACTGCTTTTTCGTATTCCCCCATTTCAGACCAAGTTTTGCCTAATTCAGCATAAGCCCAAGCTAGACTAGGATCAAGGGTAATAGCTTGTTGTAGGCTTTTAATTGCCTCTTCGTTACATCCTAGATTTCGTAATGCCATACCTTTCCAGCCTAAAGCCAAGGCAGCGTTTGGGTTTAATTCCAAAGCTTTATTTAGCACTTCTAGGGCTTCAGTATAATTTCTTGACCGGCAGTATTGAGAGCCGATCCTGCTTAATCCTTCTGCTAATATGGCTAAAGTTGGAGTATCTTGCGGTTTATTTTGTTCGGCTTGTTTGAAAAAGTCGTAAGCTTTATCATAATCTTTCGATTCCAAGAATATTATCCCTTGATTGAGCAACGCTCCAATATTATTAGGCTTTAGCTCTATAACTTGTTCAAAGCATGACAGTGCTTCATTATTCCGTCCTAATTGTCGGAGTATTTCTCCTTTAAGAAGTAGAAAATCAGCATTATGAGTTAGGGGTGTGACATCATGCTTCAGAGCGTTCAAGGCAGTCTCGACAATCCCCAAAGCATCTTCGTATTGTTGAGCTTTTAACAGATCTAATGCTAAATTTTGGTATAAGGGAAGGATATTTTGTATTTTCCCCTTAAGAACCCGTCCTAAAGATTGCGCTGCTTCAGTCAGGAACGCGGGGGCAGGTTTATTAAAAGAGCTATAGGAAAGAATATCCTTGGATAGTTCTTCCAGTTTTTTTTGGCTATCTGTTGTTTCCATTTTTTGGTTCTCCTAGTGATTACTTATTTTTTTTTATAGAAGACATGGACGAATGCTGCTTTGCGGATTTTTGCGACTCTCTTTGTGTTTTAGAAGTCAGTCCTTTCCATAAAGAAATAGCTGTCTCCGCAATTATGTCTATATCTTGATGATTTTTCAGTCGTTCATTCCAAGCTCCATTGAGAATATGGCGTAGGTCTTGCCCTATGTTTAAATTAGGATCTTTAATTTTATTCTGCCAATCATCACGAATGTTTATCCATTCTCCATGAGGATAGAGGACAAAGGTAACATCTTTAAAAGTATTCCATACCTGTTCAACCTTTTCTTTGATGGTTTGGTCATCCGACAAACAGGAAATAGATGAACCAGTCTGCTGAATATATTCCTGCCAAGCATTTTCTAGCTGCTTAATAATTTCGCTATAAGGGTCTAGACCTTTTCCAAGAGCGTGTTCATTCATCCTGTTTAACATGGTCAGGATAACTGAGTATCTTTCCAGTGCAGAGGGCATCTGTTTAGGTCCTTGAATATCTAAGCGAAGTAAGATAACAGCACAAGCATAAGCCGGTCCAAGAATAAAGGTAGCAAAAGCATCAACGACAAGATGTCGATTTTTGGGTTCAGCGCCGTCAATATATTGTCTTAAAGCTGGAATCTTGCGCACTAAAATATATCCATATTCGCTGATAACCAAAGGCAATGTCCAAATTGTCCATTCAGGGAATCCCACACGAATCAGACCAGCCGGAGAATTTTCTCGGGCTTCATGACGGGCAGGAATTGTTAAAGAATATTTAATAGGACCTTTCAATATCGGATATTCTGTTATTTGAGATATCAGATTATCAGCAAAATTACAAATTTCTGAGTCTAGTCCAGCCCCTCGCATTGCTAAACCACTTAGAAATTCAATATACTCGGTAAAGATTTTTTGACTGTCTTCATCTATTTGTCTGACCTCATCCCAAAGCGAGTTGATAGACTCTCCGTTATTCTCCTGTTGTCTTTCTAATTCGCCCTGAGCCGTGTATATCCTTTCAAGTAATGTCTCTATTTTCCCACTCACTTCTGTTTCTAGTAGCTTTTTTAACCAAATTTCTGTTTTTTTACTTTGCTCTTCAAGACTCTTTATTTGGTCTTTTATTTCTATTAAACTTGTATTGAGTTCTTGCACTTTAGATTCAACTGTATTCGCCTGTGTTCTAGAAGTATTATATGGCTCTATTAGTTTATCAGGGAAGGTTATTGTTTGACAAAAATCTTGAAGAAAATTTTTGATAACACCACAATTCCTAAGTATTTCGCTCGGCAACAAATAGATTACTTCTATAGAACTTTGCAATGTCTCTATATTCTGTTGTTGTTCTTGAAAAAATTTAAAGGTTTTTAATCCACCTTGAATTCCTTCAAGATTTCTTTTTAAGGTGTCCAAATGTATTTGCAAAATTAGATTTCTCATAATAGCCTTCTTAGAGTTGTCCCTCATTAATAATTTTATGACATAAATTAATTGCCTTTTCACTGATATCGTCTTGGGGTTTAGAATCGAGCCAGCGACATATACAAGCAGCATTTAAGACATCAATCAATTGATAATCATAATAATTAATCTCATTTTGTTCACTGAGGCAAAGGTAATTAGACAAACTTAAAGCGCGAAGCCAGTCCTCTTTAGTATAGCGAACATTAGAGACTTCCTGCATAAGAGTACTATACATTTTATCTAAGCGATCACTGAGCAACTTAGTTGTTTTTTCCTCTCTTTTTGCCTTTAGTCCAGAAATAGTAATGGTTGATTCTTCCAATTTATTCAAACTGACGTGCCAGCTTTCTCTGAGTTGCCTTATAAGATGTTGGTAATTAATGCCTTGGTTTTCTCCGGGCAATGTGTTCATTTTTTCTAGGGTTTTAAGAATGATATAAACGCGCTTGACATTACTAGGATGGATCTCTCCGTCTTGGCTTTGATTAGGGTTGAATTTTAGGAGGATACTGGTGAATGCAAAAGCCGGACCTAAACTATAGGTGGCAAATATGTCAGCTAGGTGTTCATAGAGATAATCTTCTTCCTTTTTCTTTTCATCTTCAGTTGAATTTTGTTTCCCCTCCTGTTCTATGATCTCTTTAATAAAATCTCTCTGCCCTTTTCTATCTTTGATTCTTTTTCTTAACTCCCTACCAACGAAATGTCCAAACTCATGACCAACTATTGGTAAGTTCCAAATTGTAAATTCGGGAAAACGTAAACGGATAATTTCAGTCATGTCGGCGAAAAAATCACCTTCGCCTAAAATAGTCATTCGCGTCCACGGGATGTCGCTTCTGGAACTCAGATCAGCTAATATTTTATCTGCTATTGTGCAGACACCATTATCCAACTGAGCTTGGCGTATTAAAGCTCCTCCCAAACAAGCTAGAAATTCCTCGAAAATCGCGTCACATTCCTTTCGGTCTGCCTGTAAATCTTTCCAGACAGTGTTTAGTGCATCATCTGGAACAGAATTAGCCAATTTTAACGCAATTTCTAGTCTTCTTTCCCATTTGTTAAGTAGATTGTGGAAACGGCTGTCAATGGCTTGACGAAGCTCACTGTGAATCAAACTGTTAGAAAGTAGAATTCTTCGGGTTCGTCTTAGATCGTCTTGAAGTCCCTTGATTTGATCGATTAAATTTGAACGCTCATCCATGATTTCTCTGTTTAAGGTGGATAGTTTTGCTTTTATCTTGTTGCCAAAATATTCTTTGCAACTTAGGTTAAAGTATCGACAATTATGCCAACTCCTCTCACTAAACTAATTCCTCCTCTTGAGTCGGTGTAATCTATTCCACGAAAAATCACGAACAACAGCAGCAACCAATATAAACCAATAATTACTTGTAGTAAAGTTGGATCTGGCCAAAAGTGTAGCAATAAAGAGACAGAGAATGTTACTATGACTAAGCCCCCAACAATTTTCATCTCTTTGGTAAAGTTATTTTTTAGTTCCTTTAACTCATTACTACCGTCAATTAGGCTTTGTTCGTTTAAGTTTTGTAACAATTTTTCGTCTCTGCGGCTGCGAACATCTTCAACACCAAACGCCCAAGCTATGCTTTGTTCCAGAGGAGACCCAGATTCTTTAAATTTATCCCAGATTTCTTTGGCGGTGTTCTTGAGATTATCGATAAAGCTTCCGAGATTCGCCTCACCTAACAGTCGGAGCAGAGAATTGAAGGCTTCTTTTATAAACTGTACCCCCTGTTTAATAAGTCGTCCCACTTCGGATAATTGGTTAAGTATGTCAGAAGCAAGTCGAGTTAGCAGATCGCCTATGTTGAGCCTGTCTGTGTTTCTTGATAACTCATCAAAAATTGAAGTGGCGACGTTTGCTGCTTCATCAACAAAAGTGTTTAGGGCTTCCTCTGAATCCTTTCGGAAAATTTCACGGGTATTTCTGTTGTCACTTGTACTTGAATCCTCAGCAAAATTTGCTAAAGTTTGTTTGATGTGTTGGGTTGTCTCCTCTAGTTGTCGAAGGGTTTGTCGCAAAATCTCTGGATCTTGTACTTCCCCTGTTTCCCCAAGTGCCTGTCCCGATGCAATTAATACGTTGGCAACCTGAATGTCATTTAGGACACTGACTAGGGTTCCTTGAACTGCTGGTTCCTTATCGGCTTTTTCAGATTCTAGTTCAGAGAACATGAAATTACGGTAGGTTGTCCCTTCATTGCCGTAGTCCTGAGCCGCTCGTTCTAGGTTATCAATGGCAAACTGACGCATCTCTTCTGGTTCATTGAAAAGCGCCTGTAGTTGCTGTCCCGCTTGGACAACAGATTCCGCACGTTCTAGGTATTGATTAAGTTCGTCTTCATAAAAGGCTACCATACAAATTTGATAAATTACAGCACAATTAATAAATTACAGCACAATTAAATTAAAGCACAATATTCTCTTTTGTTTTGTAAAGATTAGCAACACAACCTTCTTATGCCTTGAGCGCATTTTCTTAACAATCATGAAAAGTAAGTATAGCAACGGTTTCGGCAATTTCCTTAACAAAGCGTCAGTTCGGGTTAAGGCGACCTTGCCATGACTTCCACCACGAAAGAAACGGGTTTTCAGGCTAGATTAGCATAAGGGTTTCAGGGGTGCATCTGTTGTTTTGCAAAAACATCTGGAAAAACTTCTGGGCATTTCACGGTTAACCTACAAGAAACGTATAATCATCTCATAAAACAGCTTTATCCCCCTACCAGACTACCCATCCGACCCCTAATCGCTAATCGTTAACTATCATGAAAACTCAAATAATCGATCAAACAATCACTGTTCGCGGTGTTCCCCACTATTACGAGTGGATTCGACAGTCGGAATCTGCCCAAAAAAAGCCGGTGATGGTGTTTATTCATGGTTGGGGAGGATCGGGACGCTATTGGCGATCAACAGCTGCGGCAATTTGCGATCGCTTTGATTGTTTATTGTACGATATGCGGGGTTTTGGTCGGTCTAAATTGCCGGAAAAATCCTCCGATCTTTCCTACGATTTAGAAGAATATGCCCTTGATTTGGCCTTGTTTTTAGATAGTTTGGAAATTGAAAAAGTCTATCTTAATAGTCACTCTATGGGGGCATCGGTGGCGACTTTTTTTATTACTATGTACCCCGAAAGAGTGGTCAAAGCAGTTTTAACCTGTAATGGCATTTTTGAGTATAATAAAGCGGCTTTTGCTGCCTTTCATAAATTCGGTAAGTATGTGGTACAGTTTCGTTATGATTGGTTTTTAAAAGTACCTTTTGCCGATCGATTATTTATGGCGAGATTTTTGCATCGATCGATCCCAAAATCAGAAAGAATTGCTTTTTTAGAAGATTTTTTGGCGGCGGATTACGATGCCGCTCTAGGCACAATTTATACATCTGTGAGTAAAAAGGCAGTGGAAATTATGCCGGGTAAATTTGCCGAGATTAAAATACCAACTCTTTTAGTATCGGGGGAAAAAGACATTATTATCCCTGCCAAAATGGGCAAAATGGCGGCGGATTTGAATAATAATATCCAGTATGTGGAGATGGCTAATACTGCTCACTTTCCCATGTTAGAAGATGCCCCTACTTATCTAAAAAAATTGCAAGATTTTTTGGAAATTAATTAGGGTTTGCTAGGGGAAATGAGTTTCAATGATGTGACTGACAAGTATATTGAGGATAAAGAGTTACGCCGTCAGGGCGGATATTTGGGGGTACAGCGTCGCCAGGATTTAAAACCAGAAATATCTGCTGCTGTGTTTGCTACGAAACCTCCTCAGTTGCTTAAACCTATTGTGAAAGCTAAAGGGATAAGCTTGATTTTAGTGGAGGAAATTATACAGCGGAATTGGATGATAAGTACCTAAGCAAAATTAATTACACATATCTAACTACCTCTTACCTTCTGGGCTCTTCTCAAATTTGTGTGATAATTTTTGCTTATGTAAGGTTAAATGCTTACTGGTCAGGACTTTTAGGACTATTTTGAAAGAAGAAACTATCAGTATAGACCTCGTTTCCACACAGAAACCAGAAGAGCCATAAATGAACAACAACACTATGTTAAGGAATGTAAAAGAGGCGGTTTTCGCTGCTGCATACAGCTTTCTACCCTATTTACAAAACTTTATACAGCAGCGAAAACTTATGTCCGACTACTTAAACCAGAAGTATCTGGTACAATGCTCAAAAAGCATGGGCGACATACACCGTGCTAACTGCCCACCATCTGTTCTACGAGTACGAGGTAATACCCGTGTCTAATTGATTTATACCGCAAATACGCAACGCCAAATTTTGTTTTGCAAAGATGTCGCAGATTGTCCAAAATCCTCTAATGCCAATGAGTATCAGTTTATGAAATCATCTCAAACTGGTATTAATTTTCCCAATAACTCTGGTCGATTTCTCAGTGCTTTTCAGAGAAAACACTTAGAAAAAAGCCTAGAAAAAGGGTTGTCTAAGCGCCATTTTCAACGAATTCAAATTATGCTGCTGGCAGATGAGGGTAAAACCCAAACCCAAATTTGCCAAGAGTTGGGCTGTTCCCATAGTACAGCACGCCATTGGATAACCCTCGCCAAGTCTGGTCAGGCTCACCAGTGGAATAGTGGCCCAATTGGCAGACCTCAAACTGTAGACGAGGAATGCTTGCAGCGTTTGAGGAAGTTAGTCAGTCAAAGCCCTAGAGAAGTTAAAGTCCCTCACCGTGATTTTAGTTATTCGGCTTCCCGATGGACTGCTAAGAAACTCAGCGAGCACCTGAGCGCAGAATTAGGAATTAAAATCAGCGATCGCCATATCAACAGACTACTCAAACAAATGGGTTTATCTACCAGACCAAAATCGAATAACCTTGAAAAAAATGAGCCGAAAAAATCCAGTAAAAGCGGCATTGTGATTAGGGACATTCCAGAGGAGGTGGCATTTTCTTAATCATCATGAAAAATCTATTAAGTGCTATTAAGTGTTTGCAACACTATCGAGGGAGAAATGACTACCAAAGAATATCTATCTGGTCTAATCGGTCAATTTTTATCAGAAGAGGATTTAGCCAGTTTAGTTGAGTCGGCTGAATTTTCAAAACCTAACCCCGGTTTGTTGTTGGAAAGTATCTCAGCATCCGATGGCTTATATATTTTGGTCGCTGGCAAAGTAAGACTGGTTAACAGTAGCCTGGACTTAATTAGCACCCTGCATCCGGCTCAACTATTTAGGGAATGTACTTTGTTTCCTGAAGCCGGTTTTTTAGATTATGCTGTCAGGGTTTCGCCTCAAGCAGAGCTATGTTATATTCCTGGTAAAGTTTTGCGCTCTATCATTCATAAAAATTCCCGATTTAAGGAGTATTTGTACAATTTAGCTACCGCTAAAGATAATGAACAAAAAAGTAAATTTTCCATCAATACTCAACTAGATTTATCCGTAAACGACGACCAGGAACTAATTGCGGGAATTAGCACAATCAAAGATGAAATATATCTAAAAACCCACAAGCAAAAAGTTAACAAGGCTTATTTCCCTAGCCCCACTCAGCGCGTTACTCATCTATGGCAGCATATTACTAGACGCTATCCTTTTTTTGAGCAACAAAGTGGTTCTGACTGTGGTGCTGCTTGTTTAGTAATGGTTGCCCGTTATTGGGGCAAAAAGTTTAGTGTCAACCGCATTCGAGATATTGCTAATGTAGATGCCAATGGGGCTTCTTTGCGAGGACTATCCGCTGCGGCGGAAAGTATCGGATTTTCCACTAGACCAGTTAAAGCCAGTATTGACCAACTGGCTAAACAAAAATTACCCGCAATCGCTCACTGGGAAGGTAATCATTATATTGTCGTTTATGAAATCACTCGCAATCAAGTCATTGTTGCTGACCCTGCTATTGGTCAACGGAGTTTAACATATCCAGAATTTAAAACAGGTTGGCAGGGTTATACACTACTCCTACAACCGACAGCTTTAATCAAGGAACTCAAAAATCATACTACCCCATTTTGGCAATTTTTTAATTTAGCCAGTCCTCACGGTCAAGTATTACTAGAAGTATTTATTGCTTCCTTAGTCATTCAAATTTTCGGATTAGTTACCCCACTATTTACTCAGTTACTCCTCGACCGGGTAGTTGTTCAAGGCAGTACATTAACCTTAACGGCTGTGGGATTAGGGTTAGTCATTTTTGGTTTATTTCGGGTTGCTTTGACCGGATTACGACAATATCTCCTCGACCACACTGCCAACAAAGTAAATTTAGCCATGATTGTGGGATTTATTACCCACACTTTCCGATTACCCCTGCGTTTTTTTGAGTTTCGCTATGTGGGGGATATCATGGCCAGGGTGCAGGAAAACCGCAAGATTGAGAGATTTCTAACGGGTGAAGCCCTATCTATTGTATTAGATTTACTCACGGTCTTTATCTATGTGGGACTTATGTTCTGGTATAGCTGGAAAATGGCTTTACTGGCATTAGTCATTGTGCCACCTTTTTTCCTGCTTGCTATCATTGCTACTCCTTTCCTACAAAAGATATCCAGAGAAATATTTGCGGCCTTAGCGGAAGAAAGTGGTTATTTAATCCAATCTTTGACTGGTGTACGCACGGTCAAATCTCTGGCAATTGAGCAAGTAGTGCGCTGGCGTTGGGAGGAGTTTCTCAACAAGTCAATTCGCAAAAACTTTTCTGGGCAGATTATTAGCAACCGACTCCAAGTATTTAGCTTAACCATTGAATCTTTAGTGACCACTGGGCTGCTTTGGTTTGGGGCTTGGTTAGTGATTCAAGGAGAATTAACCATCGGGCAGTTGGTGGCTTTTAATATGTTAATTGCCAATGTAATAAACCCTTTTCAGCGGTTAACGGTTCTATGGAATGAGTTACAGGAGGTAATTATTGCAGTGGAGCGAATTAATGATGTGATTGATACCGAACCAGAGGAAGATTTGCAATCTCAGGCTCGTTATTATTTAACAGATTTACGAGGAGATATTATTTTTGACAAGGTGACATTTCGTTACCACCCAGAAAGCGAAACTAATGTTTTAGAGAATCTCAGCTTTGAAATCAAAGCCGGACAGACTGTAGCTTTAGTGGGGCGTTCTGGTTCAGGAAAAACTACTATTTCTAAGCTAGTTTTGGGGCTATATACCCCTACAGATGGGAAGATTTTCATTGATGGTCATGACATAACTAGCATTTCTTTATCTTCTTTGCGTCAAAGGGTTGGTGTTGTTGACCAGGATACTTTTTTATTTGGTGGCACAATTCGGGACAACTTGACCCTAGCGCGACCTTCTGCAACTCAGGCGGAAATTATCGAAGCCGCTCAATTAGCAGGTGCTGACGAGTTTATTCAAAAGTTACCGATGAGTTATGAAACCCAGATTGGTGAAGGTGGAGGGTTATTGTCTGGTGGTCAACGGCAAAGATTAGCCATCGCTAGGGCGTTATTAGGCAATCCTCGTCTATTGATTTTTGATGAGGCAACTTCCCACTTAGATGTGGAGTCGGAGCGAATTATTCAGACTAATTTGAATAGAATTCTTAAGGGACGTACTACATTAATTATTGCCCATCGCTTATCTACCGTTAGAAATGCTCATATAATTTTAGTTTTAGATAGAGGAGTATTAATAGAGCAAGGAAATCACGAGCAGTTAATGGCAAAAAAAGGGCATTACTACTATTTAAATCACCAGCAACTTAACTAATGTTCATAAATCTGAGCAAGATTTTCATAAATTATGACCCAGTTTAATGAGATTAACCAAGCAGACTTAAATGGTCGTAAAAGCGACCAAAATCTACCAGGAAGTAACCTAAATTCTTCGGCGGATTGGTCTTTTGCCACAAAGGAACTGTTGGATGCGTTACCTCAGCGGTGGACGCGAGGACTGCTCTATTTTTTAATCGTTTTTGTGGCGATCGCTTTGCCCTGGGGAATGTTGTCTCGGGTAGATGAAACGGGTAGTGCTAGGGGACGGTTAGAACCGCAAGGTGGTACAATTAAGCAAAAGCTAAATTTAACCTATACATCTGCGGCTCTTAATTCCCAAACGGCTAAAGTTGAAATGCTAAATATTGAAGAAGGAGACATGGTAAAAGCTGGGGATATTTTAATGGAACTGGACAGTCTCCCTATTCGTGAGCGAATTACCCAACTGCAAATTCAACTACAAAGTCAAAATAATCGGCTGAATGCACTAAAGCAACAAAAAAATCAACTAGAAACCGAACTGCGTACCCAAGAACGGCAAAATCAGTCCCAACAATTAGAGAAACTATCTCAGGTAGAACAAGCTCGACAAACCTTTCAGTCTCTTAAGACAACATACAATTTGCAAGAACAGGAAAAACTGACTCAAATTGCTCAAGCGGAGCAAAATCTGGCAGCACTCAGAAGAACCTTAAATTTACAAAGAGAAGAGAAACTGACTCAAGTTGCCCAAGCCAAACAACAGTTAGAGGATAGCAACACCGCTTATAATTTAGCAGAATTGCGCTTACAAAAAGCCTTGAGGGAAGTCGAACGTTACCAGAATCTTTTCCATAATGGGGTGATAGCGGAAGTTCGGGTCGTTGAACAGGAAAATATCGCCGATGAAAGACAAAGTATTTGGAAGCAAAGTCAAGCAGATATTGAGCAAGCCAGACTGCGATTAGAAGAGCAGAAAAGCAGTTATGAGAGAATTGTTAATCAAGGGAAGGCGGATATTGAGCAAGCAGAGTTACGATTAATCGAACAAAAGAGGATTTATCAGAGAATTGTTAATCAAGGGGAAGCGGACATTGAGCAAGCGAAGTTGCGTTTAGCCGAGCAAGAGAATAGTGTTCAAACCCTTACTCATGCGGGGGAAATTGCTCTGTCTAAAATTCAAGAACAGCTAAAAAGTTTGGATAGCCAAATCAGTAGTCTTAAATCTGAGGTGACGCAAACAAAGAAAGAAATTGATTCTTTGAAGTTTGAGTTAGAGAAACGGATTGTTAGAGCCCAAGAAGGAGGCACTATTTTTAGTTTGCCGATTACTGGGGTGGGAGATGTGGTACAACAAGGAGGAATGATTGTAGAAATAGCGCCCCAAAAAGCGGATATTTTATTGAAAGCAGAAATGGCCACTACACAAAGTGGTTCATTACAGAAAGGAATGGCGGTTAAGATGAAGTTTGATGCTTATCCTTTTCAGGACTATGGCGTAGTTGATGGAAGTTTAATTAAAATTTCCCCAACCACCAAAATGCAAGAAACATCTCAGGGACGAGTAGCAATTTATGAACTAGAAATTCATTTAAATCAAACTTGTATTCCTAGTGCTAATGACTGTATTCCATTACGTCCGGGAGATACAGCTACCGCTGAGGTGGTGGTGCGTCAGCGTCGCGTTATTGATTTTATTCTTGACCCATTCAAGAAGTTACAAAAAGGAGGTTTAGAATTGTAAAAACTTTTTGGCAATCTCTCGATGTTGTAGTTTTTTCAGGAAAAATTAATCATGTCACAATCTATTACCATTACTGCTGAAGATATTCTGAAACAAGTTAAGCTGTCTTTAAAAACTTCTGAACTCATAGAAGCAATTATTACCCGTAAAATGATCGCCAATACGGCAGAAGAGGTAGGAATCAAGCTAGAAGCTGAGGATCTTCAAGAGATGGCAGACAAATACCGAAAAATGTATAAACTTCTTAGTGAAGAGGATACCTGGGCTTGGATGAAAAAAAATCATCTGTCTTTAGATGATTTTGAAGAATTTGTGTACTATCAAGGTCTTGCCAGCAAACTAGCTGTTCATCTTTTTGCGGATAAAATTGAGCCATATTTTTATGAGCATCAATTAGATTATGCTGGGGTAGTGATGTATGAAGTGGTGTTAGAGGATGAAGATTTAGCGATGGAATTATTTTAAGTAGTCATGCAAAATAAATTTCCTAGTGAAGACAGGCAAGAGGCAATAGGCAAGAGGCAAAAGCTTTATCGAAATGTGTAATTAATTTTGCTTAGGTACTTATTCTATTCAGGAAGGGGAAATGAGTTTCTATGATGTGGCTCACAAGTATATTGAGGATAAAGAGTTACGCCGAAAAGGAGGATATCGAGGAATATTATATCGTAAAGATTTGAAGCCAGAGATTTCGGCTGCTGTTTTTGCGGCGACACCACCAGAGGTTCTTAAACCGATTGTGACTTCTAAGGGAGTGCATCTAATTTTAGTCGAAGAGATTATTGAAAGGAAGCTAGACAACTGGCTTCGCAATAAAATTGCTGGAGATTTATTTAACGATTGGGTTAGTAACTCTCTGATTGATTTCCAAGCTAATAAAAATATTGAGATTTGCAATTAAGTTTTTTTAAAAAACATCAAATAAACCGAGATAATAAAACTATCTCGGTTTCATTTTTTGGGAACCTCGAAAAATCATAACAAAAGCAATTAATCAAAGTCTCCTATTCTATTCACACCTCGATGCAAAACAAAGTCCACGTAATTATGACACGACAACCTCCTAATGTATCAAGCATTTCCGAATCGGTCAATTCATGCATATAACTTTCAGAATCCGAGAACAAATCTGCACCAGCAGGACGTAAGTCAGAAATAGTAATATTAGCCATTTTCGTTTCCTCTTGGAATAAGTTTTACTTTGAGGTAATCAGATTAATTATGCTCTTCCTTTCCCTATGACTCTTATTATTGCCTAACTCTCCAATAATGACAATAGCTTGAGCAACTTTAAGGTTCATCTAACTAGCACAATTATGTCTCAAATTCACCGACCAAAACACCGTAATTTCATGTAGATGGCCAATTCAAGTCTGAATTGCATCACTGTCTGATCTACCTTTATAGAATACCTCATTCGGGGTACGATAGTCAAGACATTTTCGAGGACGATTGTTAATCAAGTTTACGGCTCTTTCCACCTCCTCTGGCTTAACGATTTTAAAATTCGTTCCCTTGGGGAAAAATTGTCTTAACAGTCCATTGGTATGCTCGTTTAATCCCCTCTCCCACGAATGATAAGGAGTAGCAAAATAAAAATCTGCTCCTAGTTTC
>NZ_JACJSV010000032.1 GCF_014698335.1 Microcystis viridis FACHB-1342
ATTTTGGGTCTGATTTGTTTTTGTTAATGATCAGACAGTACCTGATGAGCCTTTCTTTGTCAACTCTTGAGGTTGATGCGTTTCATTTTTGAATTGGCGAACCTTAACGGTCTCTTTGGTTTCCATTCAATTAATTTCTCTAGCGAGTAGAGAGCGGAATACTAAACGTCACCGATAACGGCGATTACGTTGTTTCCATTCAATTAATTTCTCTAGCGAGTAGAGAGGAGACAGCAATCGTTATCTTGCCGAATTTAACCCCAAGTTTCCATTCAATTAATTTCTCTAGCGAGTAGAGAGAGTAAAAAATGAAGACGGGTATTCGCATTGAAGGCATCTCGTTTCCATTCAATTAATTTCTCTAGCGAGTAGAGAGTTATCGAGGGGGATAGAGGCGCGGATCGACCTCTAGATTTCCATTCAATTAATTTCTCTAGCGAGTAGAGAGGTTTATCATCAGCCCAATAAACTGTATCTCCTTGTCTATTTCCATTCAATTAATTTCTCTAGCGAGTAGAGAGTTGACAACGGCGGCTACTATGATCTTTTTGATTACCATTTCCATTCAATTAATTTCTCTAGCGAGTAGAGAGTAGATTTAAGTAAGTCAAATATAGTTTAGCACTACTTTAATTTCCATTCAATTAATTTCTCTAGCGAGTAGAGAGAGCCGGTAGGCAAACGTCCGAACAGGATTGGGGTTCGGAAGCCAGTTGCGACGGATAAGTTAATTATAGCTAGATACGGTCGCACAGTCAACCCCATAAACCACAAAACCCTTATCCTGTGGTAGATCGAGGGATTTTACCGGAAACCGAGGTTATCTGCTCCCACCCCTATCCGTCGCTAGTCGATGATACCGAATCAGATGATCGTAGAACTTGGCGCTTTAGTTAGCGGGACACCGCCTAAAGTCTCTATTTGTGCTAAAGTATGGCCAGAGATGGGGTAAAATCGAATACTATCCTCGTTTTCTTTGATTTGCTTTTGCAGGCGTTCTCTTAACTGATTGTATAGAGATTTGCTTAAAACACACTCGAAAACTGAATACTGAACCCGTTGGCCGTATCCTTCTAGTAAATCAGCCACTTTTTTACGTCTTTTATTGCAGGGAATATCATAGGCGATGACATAAAATAACATGATTAAGTAGGTAGGTATTGAAAACTTTCAGATACCCCCCTTATTAAGGGGTGTGCCTGAGTTATTGGGTATTTCGCAATCTTAAAGTTTACGGCAGGAAGTATTGAAAACTTTCAGATACCCCCCTTATTAAGGGGGGATTAAGGGGGGATCCCCCCGCCTATCGGCACCCAAAGAGATCGCCCATAAAGAAAATCGGGTTCATGGCGAGGGATTAAGGGGGGATCCCCCCGCCTATCGGCACCCCCCTTATCAAGGGGGGCAGGGGGGATCGAACCTAAAATCCATTTTTAATTTAATTATAACCAGCTACTTAACGGATCAAATAGGGCTGATACCCATTACTGGGGGAATAAACAAAGGATTTAAAGCATTTAACCTGTTGGTATAACAAATCCCAGCGCGGTTGTTTTTCCTCCTCGCCGGATTGTACTTCTTCTTCCATTCGCTGAACAAAAGCTCTTAACATTTTTTTTCGCCCGGAACTATTTAAATAACAGCCACCATTTCGATAGTCAAAATCTTCCAGAACACTGATCACACTTCGATTAACAAGATACAACATCAAAGAATCGATAATCGGTGCGCGAAATTCCTCGATTAAATCAGACGCTAAGGCAGCGTGACGTTCCGAACTTTGATGCAAACAAGCATCATAAGGATCGAGTCCTTGAAGCTCGATTAAAGCCAGCAAATGGTTCCATAGTATCTGATAACCGAAACTCAAAATCGCATTGACCGGATTACCCGGAGGACGACGGGAACGACCTAAAAAGGTGAAATCAGGATTGATCAAACAGTCTCCCAACGCCGAAAAATAACTGTGGGCTGCCGCTCCCTCAAAACCGATCAGACGATCAATACTCTGGGCCTTGGCCGACTGTTCGATCAGATACTCGATACTTTGAATCGATCGAGCCATATTATCCGTTCCCCTTTTCCTCTGTTGTCGGAGCAGAATAACCCGACTATTTTTTAATTTAGCCCCCACGATCGCCCTAGCTACTATTAATCGATCGCTCGCGCTCAACTGCTGCTGGTAACGACTTAGATAACGATAACCTCGCTCGATCGAGATCGAGCGCCCGTAACAATAACCCATGCGTGACAGATAAACGATCGGGATATTTTTCCGTAAACAAGCGCGGATCGCCTCGGTCGTCATCTGAGACTTGCCGAAAATTAAAACCTGTTCCACCAGAGGTAATTGTACCGACCCTAGAACCTGCCCTTCTCGCTTAACTAGCAGGTTTTCCCCCTTGACAGACACATAACAACCCTGTTGGGAAACATACAGACATCTCATCTGGATACCTCCCTCACTCGTCCCGTCTTCTTTCGATCGAGCGATTGGCTTCCCGATGGGTGAGTCTGTATGTTTCTCTGATACTATCTGGTAATCGATCTCGCCAGAGCCAGATCACCACTCGATCGCCGAGAGAAACAACGATAAATGTGGAAAGCGTGATCAGGGCCGTGTTCACAATCACCGCCAGTAGTCCTAAAGGTGCAATTAAGAGGATAATCAGCGTAATTGTTCCATTAACTCCCGATACCGTACAATTCCGAATGAAAGCACTCCTTTTGGATATATACATAACCTTTTTCTCCTAGATAGAGAGCGACACTCCCTACCAAGATAGCCCTAAATATCTCTTCAATACCCTAAAAAGCCAATAATTTAACCCCTCGATCGATCGGCTAATTTTTCCAGTCCTGATCGGATTTTCTAGCCCTCGGGGTGAAGTAAATTTATATCGGCTTTCCCCTTGACTGAACCGATTGCATCTGTATGACTCAGCACCTCAAATCCCCTAGGGAAAGAACACTGCGTGAACGAGATAGTCGCGAGTTCCAGCGACTTATGCTCCTGATCGCCACCCTCGTCCGACACCCCGGAGTCGGTTATCAAACCCTCGATCCCTCGGAAAATTACCATTCGGGGAAAGATCACAACGCATTAACAGAAGTACAGGAACGGGTGAGAGAACTCGCCGCCACCCTCGCCCTCGGTTGGCCCGCGGAATATCCCTCCATTGCCACCCTGAGAAAAGACATAACGACCCTACGGGATTACAAAATTCTCGATCGCCACGTCTATCGCTGGGGGTATTATCTCGGCACCGGGGTTATGAGTCCCGACGAACTTAAAATCGCCTTTGATGCACTCCGCTCCCGGGCCCTCTATCAGGGTGATCCGAGAATCCGTCAGATCTATCACCAACTCGATCGCCGTCTTCAAGGGTTTACACTCGGCTCCCGGGCTGACTTTCTCTATCCCGTCTGGGAACAACTCGATCGACCGATCAACTATACCGATCCGGAAGAGATGATGGAACGGGGAAAATATCGCCAAACTTTATACGAGAAAATCGACACCCTAGAACAGGCCATTGTCCGGGGAGAGGTAATCGAGATCGCCCGACCGATCGATCCCTATCAAAAGAAATTTACCGGGCTTTTCCCGATCTATCCCCTCCAGCTAATTTACCGTGACATTGGCTGGTATCTCCTCTATGAAACCTATCCCGATGGCTGTCTGGCCATCGGCCGACTCAATCGTTTCGCCGGTCATTGTCGAATCCTCCCAGAACCCTCTCGCTCCCTCGAAGAACAGCGCCACAGCCTCAATAATGCCCACAAACTGATTAAAAATGGCTGGGGCTTGAATTTGGGGGATTTAGCAGCGCAAAAATTGGAATTAGCGGCACAATTAACCCTAATTACCGTTAAAGTTCGCTTTTTTCATCCTGTGAGTTACTTTATCCGGGAGGGAGAAGCACGTCACCCCCGGCAGCAGTTGACAAATCCCCAGATCGACCCGCAGACGAAAATCCTTAACTCGATCGATTACCACATCGCTCTCCCGTCCCGTTCCCTGGAAGAATTTCTCTGGTGGGTACAGCGTTATCTCGAACAGGCCCAGATTCTCTCTCCCCCAGAAATGGCCGAAAAACACCGGCGATCGGCGCAAATGTTGGTCGATCGATATTCTCCCCAAAAAGACGATAATCATAGTAAAAAATTCATACCACCAGAAACTTAGACAGGATAAGCTTTTGAAGCTTTTTAGAAAAAATCTTCAAAATATCGTGTTATCTCTAGCAGTTACTAGGGCATATTGATATACTGAGAACATCGGTCAGCAAGGAGTTGAGGCGTTTATGGCCCTAGGATACTGGCAAGCGAAAATCTGGGGATTACTCCACGATCCTATCTTCAAAGCCCTACATAGCAACTCAGGACGCGCTGATAACAGCTTCTGGAGAGATTTAGAAGTAATGAAGTTGTGGGGAAAACATAACCCCGAAGAATCGACTAAAAAAATTCTCAAACAAATCAAACTAGCTGACTATATCACCTCAGCCAGCGATCGATCGGCGATCGGTAGTTTAACCCAATTCGTTAACTACGATCGAGAAACAGGTCTAGAATTGCGTCACCTCCTCTCCGGAGAACCCTTAGATCTCAAATTAGCCGACACAACCCATCAGAAAATCGCTTCTAACCGCACAGATTACTTAAAAGAACAGGAAAAACGGCTATTTAACCAAATTCCCGACAGATTACGCACAGGAATCTCAGAAAACGAAGCTAAAGAACTATTTTGGTGGTTATGGCGCTGTCTTCCCCAAGCGGCGACGAAATTACTCGATGACGAAAATCTGCTTTTAATGCCCGCCGAAACCAGAATACCGGACGGATCGATCTGGAGTCATGCCAGTTTAACGGCAGCCATCGCCGGGGCCCTAGCGGGATATGATCTCACGTCCGAGGATGTGGTCAATAAATGGCCGACGGGAAAACAATTATCCCACGCTTATCTCGTTAGTTTCACCTTTTCCCCTGTGCAAGAACTAATCAAAGCCAGCCGCAAAATGCGCGATTTTTGGGCAGGTTCTTGGATTCTGCACTATCTATCTGCTCAAGTCTGCTGGCAACTGGCCCAACAATACGGTCCTGATAGTTTGATCTATCCCTCTCTCTACGCACAACCCTTAATCGATCGATGGTTACTAGAGAAATATCCCGATTTTAAACCCTGGATCGACCCACCGAGCGATCGACAATTACTAACCGCCGGATTTCCCAACATTATTATCCTCGTCTTGCCCAAAGATAAGGTGGCAGCGGCCATGCAAACCGCTAAATCTAGTTTATTAAAAGAATGGAAAGAAATTAGTCGGCAAGTTTTCGAGGAATTGGGAGAACGTCACTGGATGCCCAAATTAAAAGAAAATAGTCGTACCTGGGACAGTTGGTTAAATGCCCAATGGCAAACCTATTATGTGGGAGTCCCCATCGGTAGAGAAGACCAACTCCTCACCAGTAGCGAAATTTACCAAGAAAACGAAAATAGTGCCGAAAATCAAGCCGAAGACCCAGAAAAAGCGCAAAGCTGGCGAGACAAACAAAACGAACTTTATAATCTAAGTGGCGACAAGGCTTTATTCTTAACAAAAGAGCAGGAATTTCTGCAAAAAGCTGGAAAACTACGCCTTGAGAAATGGAAAAAACATCCCTTTAGTTCTAATGTTGGTTCTTGGTGGAGTAGTGCTTTCGATCAAAACCGTTCGGCCCTTGCTGCCGTCAAAAACGCCCGCGATTGGCAGATTCCCACCGCTTTCGGCCCCCGTTCCACCATTTCTGGACTTGGCCCCGTCGTCCATCCCGATAGTAACAACGATTGGATTAGCGAAAAAGCAAGCAAAGAATACTGGCAACGAAATGCCGGATTATTCGATGGGATCGAACAACTCAACGCCACGGAAACCGTTAAACGCGGATTACACCTAATCCTGCCAAAACTCTTAAAAAATAGCGACCAAGAGCGTCTAGATGCCGCTTATCCCGATTTAACCGTGGGAGTCGCCGGTTATCTCAAAACAGGCGGTGATCTCGACTATTTTCATCGAGTTTGTCGCACCATCTCGCGTAGGTTAAGAGAAGACGGGAAAAAGATTCCCCCGGCACTTACCCAACCCTGGGGAATCCCCTACATTGACGATCACATCGAACCAGAATATAAACGTTATCACCCTCGATTTCTCAATGCGGGATGGTTAGTAGAAGAACTAGAGATTACCGATGAAGAAATGGCTAATTATCGCCATCAATTAAGCCAATTAATTGACCAAAACTATCCCCACAATAACCCGGCTGATTGGTATGTTATCGCCGCAGGAGATGGTGACGGAATGGGGGAATGGTTAAAAGGCCAAAAAATGAAACCCTATCGAGAATATATCCCTAAGTCACTTCATCAATACGCCGATCATCCCCCGACCGAAACCGATACCCTAGAAAAAGAAGTACAAAAAGCTTTTGGCGATTTTGTCACCCTCAAAAAACGCATGGGACCATCTACCCATAGCGCCCTCAGTCGCGCCCTTTTAGACTTCTCTAATCAACTCGTTCCCTACCTCACCGAACAACGCTATGCAGGACGCTTAATCTATGGTGGCGGTGATGATGTTCTCGCCTATACTAATCTCTGGGAATGGGATAAATGGTTATGGGATATCCAGCAATGTTTTAAGGGAGAAAAAGACCCCCATGGGGAATTTAAGAACGCCGGTGACTATTGGCAATGGGAAGGCGAAAAACCTGCCGAAAATCTCTCCAAACGTCCCCTATTTACCATGGGAAAGCGGGCGACTATCAGTTTCGGTATTGTCATCGCTCATCATTCCGTACCCCTTGCTATCGCCCTAGAAAATCTCTGGGAAGCCGAGAAAAAAGCCAAGGAACACGCCTATAAAGGCTTTGACGGCAAAAAAGTCAAAAAAGATGCTGTACAAGTGCGCGTTCTCTACGGTAACGGTAACGTCCTAAAATCTACGGCTAAGTTTGATGTTTTTTATCAATGGCAACAACTTCTCGCCGGTAATTCCGATGCCAGTTTATTCGAGGCAGTGGCCGGCCTTTGGCAACAGCATCCTATACCAATGATAGAAGCGATCGAGGTTTGGGTCAAGGCGTTCTCTAGCCGTCGGGAAAATCTAACAACAGAGAACAGAGAAGCTTTTCAAAAAGACCTAAGCAACTTTCTCAAACATCTTTGGTTAACCACGGAAAATGATCCTAATGATCTTAACGAAGCCGTGCGTAGCTGGATGAAACTAGCGGCTTTTATGACTCGAAAAAGAGAGATTAAGATCGGAGGTTCCATTTAATGTATTGGTACACAATCACTCCCCTAGATGTTCTTCTCCTACGCGATGCCAAACCCTTTAGTCCAGGAGAAAGAGCCTGGGCCGGAAGTACATTTCCCCCCAACGGTCACACGATCGCCGGTGCTTTAAGTGCTTTACTAGATCGCTCTAAAAATAGTTATTTTAAAATCACCGGTTCATTCCTATCTTTTGCTGGAGATACTTTATATCTACCCCGTCCTTTAGGATTCGCCAATTCTGACCCATTAATTCCTATTTCTTGGAGTGATAATTTAACGATTTCAGAAAAGCATATATTTTGGGATCGATCGAAACCTGCCCCCTTAGCTAAGGCTAAACCTAACAAAAATTGCCAAAATCGAGAAAATGAAGCGGAAGAAGAGAAAGAAGGTAAATATCGTCAGTATCTACCTTTTAAAGTTATTCTCAATTATTTAAAAACAGGAGCGATCGACCCTTGCCAATGGTTAGTAAAACACAAAGGAGAAGATAAACCCTGGCAAGAAGAAATTCGTTCCCATAATGCCATGAAACCGGGAAGTAAACAGGTAGAAGATGCCGATGGATACTTTGTGGAAAAAGCGATCCGAATGCTACCCGGTTGGAGTATAGCGATCGGAATTGATGTTAATATTCCCACCCCCACAACTTTGCGGTTAGGAGGAGAAGGACACCGAGTTATACTGGAAAAATGCGATAATTTAGGTCAACAATGGCAAGAATTAAAACAACAATCCGAGGAGAACTTTAAACAAATAAATAAAGCGATCGCTTATCTCGTTACCCCCGGTATTTTTGAACGCCGTCACGATAATAATCAAGCCATTTGTCGCTCTTGGCCCTGGGAATGGAAACTCGCCCATACTGTTAATAGTAATCAGAAACCGGGCAATCTAGTCAGTGTCGCAACCGATCGAGCTATCCCGATCAGTTGCCGCATTCAATCAAAAGAAAATACTAGCATTCCCGCTCCCCAAGTCTTCGCGGCCCCCGCCGGTAGTCAATACTATTTAAATCAACCCGATCGCCTATTTCAAGAGCAGCCCAATAGTCCCGAATATCACCAACGCTGGCGCAAATTAGGCTACTCAGAATTACTTTGGATCAAATTTGATCGCTGTTTTTGGACAAGCGAATAGGGGCAAATTAGGCTACTCGGAATTACTTTGGATCAACTATAAAGGAGAATAATTAATCATGAACTTAATCCACTTTTATCTACTTTCTCCCCTACATACCGGAGGAACCACTCAAGAGGGGAATCTAGTGGGTATTGCTCGTGAATCCCATACCACTTTACCCTATATTCCCTCCAGTACAATTCGCGGGAAAATCCGTTCTTTAGCTACCGAAGAAAACCTAAAATTTAAGTTATTCGGTAATGAAATCGATAAAGGTGCAGAAAACTTGGAACAGGGAGACATCTGGATAGGAGATGGTTCGATTCTCTGGTTGCCCGTCCCTTCCCTTAGTCACGGTGTCGTCTGGATCACTTCTCCTTTACTTCTTCGTCGTTGGACAAGATTAACTAATCCTAGTCTGACAATTCCCCCCGAATATAGCTGTAGTTTTAAAAAGGCCAACACCAACGTTTATCTCAAGGATGCCATTCTCAAGGATAATGATCTAAAAGACTGGTCAAATTGGCAAAGTTTTATTCCCAACAACTCTGTCAGTAGTGGCATTAATAAAGTCTTAGTATTACCCGATCAGCATTGCACGACTCTAATTCAAATGAGTTTATGGAGACAAGTTAAAATTAAATTAGATGAGCATAAATCCGTCGATGGAGGATTTCGTTATGAAGAAGCTATTCCCCCCGACACCTTAATGTATTTTCCTTGGGGTATTACCTCTCAAGCTAATGGAACCAGACAACAATCCCAAGCTGATTTTAAACAGTTATTAGCAGATAATGACATTCTACAAATCGGCGGACAGGAAAGTTTAGGACGTGGTTTTGTGCAACAATGGTAGAGGTAATTTATGACAGCTAATCTTGCCTTAGCTAAATGGTCAGTGGTCGATTATCATCGCATGATTGCGGCGGGAATTTTAATCGATCGGCGTGTAGAATTACTGAATGGAGATATTCTCGAAATGAGTCCAGAAGGCCCTTTACATAAAGACAGTGGAGAAGGATTAGCCAACTTTCTCCGTCAACGTCTCAAGGATAAAGCATGGGTAAGAGAAGTTGGACCCATTACCTTAGAAAACTCAGAACCTGAACCCGATATCGCTGTAGTTTTTCCCCCTCGTTCTCGCTATCGAGATCATCATCCCTATGCCGATGAAATTTTTTGGTTAATCGAAATTTCCGACTCAACTCTCAGTAAAGACTTAACCGAAAAAAAACACATCTATGCCCAAGCTGGTATTGCAGAATATTGGGTAGTTGCCATCAAAAATCGAGAGATTTATGTTTTCCGTCAACCGATAAATTCTGATTATCAATATCAAGAAAAATTTAGTACAGGAACCTTATCTGCTGCTGCATTTCCCGATATTGTTATCTCTCTTGATGCCCTTTGGTCAGGTAATATTTTTTAACTTTTGGAGCCAAAATAACCATGACATTCGACCCTAGAACGATTAGCAATCCCGTATTCACTGCCTTGCAAAAATTGTCCTCAGATACTGCTGATAATAGTCGCCGCAAAGAACAAAAAAATCAAGCTCTTGAACTTTATACCTATCTTTCTACTTGGGGAATGATGCGCCTAAAAGCCGAAGAAACTGCCCTCAATCAAGAAGGAAAAAAACAGGTAGTTAAAAAGTATTTTCAATGCCTAGAAAAGTTATCTAAAAGAGATAATCTTTCTAATTCTCAAGGATTAACTACTCTCAAGGATTTATCTACCGATGATTATCTAGGACTAACGGGTTTAGGCTTGGAAATCGCCCAAGAATTTAGCTTCTGGGCTAATGCCATCTATTCCGATGTGGAAAGTGGGGACTAACTCAGGTAAATTGTCACCACAGTTTTTATAATTCATTGAACTAGAAAGGAAATTATAATTATTATGTCCCATAGCCCCTTACAACGTCCTAATCCCCCTCAAAAACCCACCCTAAAAAATCAAGCTATAAAACCCACAAATAACAACCAACCCCCTAAAAAGCCTCTTAGTGGTGGCGGCGGCAATAATAACGGCGGTGGCGGCAATAACAATCCTCCTCCACCCTCACCGTGGTTAGACCCCGAAAACGAACCTCAACCCGACCAATCAGCCAGTTTTGTCGAATATCTCCGTTGGATGCGTGCTGCCGACTATCCACACAAAGATGCGACTAAAACCCAAATTCTGCAAACAGCCCAAGAAAATGCTAACTATACTCAGCGTCTTGAGCAACTCAATCAACGTACCCAACTGTTAGCGAAAGACGGAATCGCTTTTCAAGTCAAATCCACTTGGCGTATTCGTGTCGGTGGTCATCGCGGACCGGAAAGTATTCTTTTACCTGCCTTTGATGCCCTCGGAATGCCCTATATTCCATCTAGTACATTGCGCGGTGTTGCCAGAAACCAAGCCATCCGAGAAATCATGGCGGAAAATAATCTGGAATGGAAAGACGCGGAAAAAGAAATCGCCCCCTATTTTGGTGATATAAACGCCAAAGAGGAAAAAAATAAAACGGGTAAAGTTGTCTTTTTTGATGCCTATCCTTTACCTTCTAAGAACGGGGGGTTAGAAATGGACATGGCTAATAATATTTGGTCATGGAAAGATGATTCTCTAGAATATTCTCCTAACCCTAATCCTTTTTTCTCTCTCAAAGAACTAACTTTTTTAATTGGTTTACGTTTACGTCTAGCTAGTAACTGTCAAGATGAAAAGATACTTGAAAAGGTAAAACAATGGCTGAAAAAAAGTTTACAGCTTGGCATAGGTTCACAAGTCAATACAGGTTATGGACAATTGATCTTATCTGGAAAAAACCCAAGATTAGAATCGGAATTTTATCGATTGGATTTTGAGCTAGAAGGTCAATTAATTCATGGTTATCAACGATTCACCCAATGGCAATGGAATGAGCGACGCAATGAATGGCAAATGCGGAGCGCACCCGTTGCAGAAGTTCGTCCGACAGCCTTTAAATCGATGATGCGATACTGGTTTCGTGTTTTTGCATCTGGAGTTTTACCTATTAACAAAGTTCAAGAGATTGAATCTAAATTAATTGGAGGTATTAATCCTAAAAAATACGGTGTTCAAGAGATTGAATCTGAATTATTTGGCGGTATTAATCCTAAAAAATACGGTTATCTACAAGTGAATATTCTTGAGGGTAAAGTTACCCAAAAAGAACCTCGAACCAATCCTCAGGGTAAAAATGATCCCTGTGGTGAACAACGGGGAACTTTAGTCTTATCTTTGTCTTCCGAAACTCCAAAAGATAAACAAGAAGCTGTCAAAAAATTAGCTAAATATTTGACTTGGTTTTTAGCTAATATGGGTGGTATTGGTCAAGGTGCGAGAAGACCTAATTATTCTCGCAAAAGTCGTGAAAGCGCCCCATGGTTTCGTGGTTCTACATTTTATATTGACAGTGAAGAAGATTTTTGGGCAATGCCCAATAATGTGCAGGGGTTTAAACAACAATTTCAGCAAAGATTGCGAGATTTTTATAAATCTTTAAATCAAGTTACTGGCACTAATATAAACTCTAATAATTTAAGGATAGCTGGTCAAGTTTCTCAAAGTAATTGGATTGATGCGGCCGATAGTAATTGTCAAATTTTTGTCTGTGCAGGAAATGAACAAAGAGGTAAACCCCATGCTTTAGCAATTCTTCACAGTGATACTTTGAAAATTACCGGTAAAAATGGTCAAAGAGAATATGATGGTAATCTCTGTGGTAAAGTCAGTGGTGGAGCTAAACCATCTCCCGTGTGGATTGCTGATTTAGGAGATTACCAGATAGTTACTGTATTCGGTGCTAATCTGAATCCCCGTCAAGAGTTTATCAAACAATTAAGAAGTAATACAAGTCCTCAAAATTTTGCTCAAATATTCCCTTTATAATCTCATGAAATCAATTTTAGTTGCAACGATCGGAACCAGAGATTTAATGTTTCAAGTCACCACTGGTGACTGGTATAATATTGGCGATGATCGCATGAAAGGTGATATTCTCGGAGAACAGATAGAAGTAGTGTCTGATTTAGCTCTGACCGAAAAATCATCTTTTCGAGAAATATCCCAATACCTTTGGGAAAACATTGAATATTATGGCGATCAAGTAAAACCAGTCATTTTGGGTAAACTTTTGGAAGATAAAATCAATGATCTCGAAAAAGTTTATTTAGTAGTAACTGATCAAAATGAAACAGTAAAAGAAAGAGAAAAAGATACTCTTTACTCAGGAGAATTAATTAAGTATTGGCTAAATAAATTAAATTCTGATTTGGTAGTAAATATTCTCTATATAGGTAGAAATGATGAAAACCCTTCTAACTTCGAGAAAATGTTCCGTTGGTGGCAACAAGTATGGAAAGAAAATATAGAACCTCAACCCGATCAACCCATTTTATTGTGCTTAAAAGGTGGGGTGGGGCAAGCTTCAGAAGCGTCGAGAATTTCGGGATTGAGTTTTTATGGAAACGATATTAAATTCTATGAATTTATTCCCACTCCTCATGACAATCAAAAGGGCATTTCTTCAGATTACACAGGGCCTTTTTTAGGGACTAACTATCTTTGGGATCGCACTCGACAACAAGCCCTACAATTATTAGAACGCTATGATTATGCTGGTCTTCAGAACTTAGTTAAACCTTACTATGAACAAAATAAACAAAAATGGAAAGAAACTTATGCTCTAATTAAATCTGGAGTAAGCTGGAATCAAGGACAATTTGAAGATTTTTTTCAGTCCGCTTCTTTTAGTTTCAATAATCAACAAAAAGAGCAGCATCAACAATATTGGTGGATGGCCTATGAACAAGCTTATACCGCAGTAGTTAGACTAAAACAAAAAAATACAACCGAGGCTATGCTTCATAGTTTCCGAGCGGTAGAAGGCTTAATTTATGAGTGTTTAAAACATGAATTTAAAGACTATATGGTTAATTCTGAATATACTTATTCATCTTTAAAATCTTCGGTCTTAACTAAGTATCCTGATTTGAGCATATTGTTTGTTAATGGGACAAATAAAACTGACATATTATTAGACAGTCGCAATCAACAACGAGTAATTGAGTTGTCTATTAATGTCGATCTAAAGGATTGGGGTTCTGCAGAATTGCGTAATCATAGAAATCGATTATCTCACAAATTAGGAGGTATTAGTGAGAAGGAATTATATCAAGCTTGGGGAAAAGATACTTACAATCAAAAAGACTGGGAAAAGCGAATTTTAAATTGTCTCAATCTAATCACAGAAAATAAATTTAATTATTTATGGCAAGGAAGTTTATTTGCTTCTATTCATGAGAGAGTCAGAACAGCTATCAAAAATTATAATGTTGTTTAAAGTACAAAATGCAATTAGCTCCTACAATATACACCCGGGATGCTGCCGATAAATGGCTCTCTTGTTCTTGGTGTGATCTCGCGTAGCGAGCGCGTTGCGACCAGTTTAACTTATATAAGACCGATCGATCTTTGTGTCCTTTGTGTCTTTGCGGTTCGTTCCAGTCGCTCGCTGGCAAGACTGTATTTTAGAACACATTTTACCCACCAAACCCTAAGAGAACCGATAAATTAGCCAGTCAAAAGACTATTTAGGGTGTGCTGAATAAATCTAAAAACCTTGTTGGATAAGAATTTTAGACTTTTTTCCCATCAAAAAGTGCCAGACCTTGGGGTGATCGGGGGGGAAATTTAGGCACTTTTTCCCTGAAAATTAGGTAATTGACCCCCTGAAAATCGGTAAAACCCTACACCCCACACCCCACACCCTACCCCCAGGAAAAACTTTTTCAGCAGACCCTATTTAAAAATCAAACTCGTCTAACCCCGATTCTGGGGGAGAAAAGCGACTGCGAGGAGATTTTTTCGACTTTCTCAAAAAAGCGGGAATAACTGCGGCCATAAAAAATCCCATTCCCAAAGAAAAAGCCAATAAAATGCCGATGGGTACTTTAATTGACTCAAATTGTAGAAACTTTAAAGAAACTGGTTGGATATTTTGGATAGCAAAAACTGCCATGGTCATAATCCAACCACCGACAATAGCACTAGCTAAAAAATTAGTGATTGTATTCATGTTTGTCCTCGCTAGGTTTGTAGGAGATTTTTTAACCTTTTGTAGGCTAAGTAGGTAGGCTTGAAAAATTATCAGATGCCCCCCTTATTAAGGGGGGACTAAGGGGGGATCGAACCTAAAATCCATTTTTAATTTAATTATAACCAGCTACTTAATTTGGGAGTTATATCCCTATTAATTTAACTTTCCTGGGGCGGAAATTACCGTTAATTGACTAAAACGTTACAATTGTCGATCGATCTCAAATAAATCTCGATCGCGATAATATAATTGTGGTCTGATCGCCCTCAGCTAGAGCTAGTAAATATAAATAGCACCCTGTTGATTGAGGTTAAAGGTGGTATAACCGGGGGTACTCCCCGGAACTTTGGTGACAGTAATCGTGACTAAATTATCTTTATTGACTTCTACGGCATAGATTAAACTAGAAGAATCGGGATCCGAGGCGGCATTAGCCCGATTAATCAGAATATATGCTGGAATTACGAAACCTTTTAGGGTTGTCTCCGTACCAGGAGATAATAATTGGGGAGAGGAATCAATATTGGCCGATAGGTCATAATTGAGGTCAATATCGGTTTGATTGATAATTTTAATCTCCACAGGACGACTCATATTCACCCTAGCGACAGGCTGCCAAGGACCCGGTTGAAAGGTGGTAGCGGGGGGATTTTGAGCGGGTAAAGAGGGGGGAAAAACTAATCCCAGACTGAAGACGAGGGAAAGAGTTAAAAAGCGATCGCATTTCATAGATAAATCCTGGTCTAGGGTTGTCATCCTATTTTAGGGAGGTATCCCCAGTGTTTTATACTTAAAGTAGAAGCTTTTGAAATTGTCTATAGCATTGATTGATCAGCTATCAGGGAAAATCCTAAGCTTCCCTGATTTTGCTCTATAAACAAGGCTAAATACACCGATTTTTCTCTAGAAGTTTCCCTAGTAACCCCTATCAACGGTTTAACTTAGGTTGAGATTGATTATATGCCTACCATCGACATATCGGGAGTATCCCACAGTTACGAGTTATTTTCGCCCCAAGCGGATAAACCGGTTTTAGTCTTTATACACGGTTGGCTGCTGAGTCGTCACTACTGGCAGCCTTTGGTAGATATTCTCTCCCCAGACTATCCCTGTCTAGTTTATGATCTCCGGGGCTTTGGCGACTCCCAAAAAATCACCTCTAACAGTCCTCCTAGCAGTTATAACCTTGAATCCTACTCCCAAGACGTTATTACCCTTCTTAACCGCTTAAACCTCGATGCTGCTTGGTTAGTCGGTCATTCCCTCGGTGGTAGTGTTGCTTTGTGGGCCGCGGATAGCTGTCCTGAACGCATTAAAGGGGTAATCTGTATGAATGCCGGCGGCGGCATCTATCTAAAGGAGGAATTTGAGCGATTTCGGGAAGCCGGAAGACAGATTTTAGAGAGAAGACCGCCTTGGTTGCCCCGTGTTCCCTTGATTGATGTTTTATTCTCGCGGATGATGGTCAAGCAAACCCTAAGTAAAAAATGGGGCAAACAGCGAGTGATTGATTTTGTCCGGGCCGATTACCAAGCGGCCCTGGGGTCACTTTTGGAAACCACCACTATCAGCGAAGTTCATCTTTTACCCCAGATTGTCTCCCGTCTCCCGCAGCCGGTCTATTTTCTGGCGGGGAAAGAGGATACGATTATGGAAGTTAAGTACGTTAACCATCTGGCCAGTTTTCATCCCTTGTTTGAAACTGGCGGCAACGTGATTGAGTTATCCGATTGTGGTCACTTTGCCATGCTCGAACAAACAGCAGCGGTGGCCGAAAAGATGATGGCTATTTTAAATCAGCATCGGGGTTAGGGGGTTTAAGTGTTGAGGTTTTAGTGGAAATTTCCCTATCTCCCCATTTCCCGATTCCATCCACAGATACTGTTATGAAGTGAAAATTTATGTAACAATGACTCTATAAGGGCGATTTTTTACCGATCGCCGAGGCCGTCTATTAATCGAATCGATGTCTTTGAAGAACGTAGTCCCAAACTGGAAACCTGACTTTCCTTTCCCATTCTTGCCACTACTAGCGGAATTTTTCTCCTTTTTGTGTTACCCACGGGAATTCTTGAGCTATTGCTGAGATTGGCATTTTGTCACTTCCCGTTAGTTAAATCCAACAAAAGAAGCTGTTTAGGAGCAATTTATGTTACACCGCAAGATTTATCAATTCTGTATGGATGGTCAGGAAGTCTGCATTTTCTTGCGCGATCAGCAAAGATGGATCGATAATGCTCGTATTGTCGATCTAGAAAGCGATCTCGTCACCATTCGCTACGAAACAGAAGAAGAAGACGAGATTAGTTCTTGGGAAGAAATGGTGCGTTTAGAAAGTATCGGTGCGGTGAGCAGAAAACTGGCCTCCGTGTCGCGGACGAATCCTGATATTAATGTCTCGGAAGATTGTCCAGAAGCAGAACAACTTTATCCCCATTCTCCCGATAGCTTAGATTAATTTTGTCGATTTAAATTACAGTGGCTAGAAGTCCCGAGGTTTGAACAGTGGCCAAGGGACTTTGAGGGAATGGAAGGGAAGAGAGCCGCTAAGAATCGCCACTTGTTCTAAAATTATCGTCAAAGCCGCCAGATTTTCTCTATAAGCTGCAGGAGCAAAATGAATTCTAATCCCTACTTCCCTGTCCAGGATATCTATCAAAAATTTGTGGCAGTAGTAATAGTTTTAATTAGTTGTTGGTTAGTGACTTTTCCCGCCTTCGCTGCATCCGCCCCTCTAGAAGTTAAAATTAGTCTAGGCTCCGGGCAAGGAGAATTAAAATTCTTTCCTAGTCAATTAGACTTTATTGCCGGACAAAAATACAAATTAATCCTCGATAATCCCAGTCCTACTAAACATTATTTTACCGCTAAAGACTTCGCTGATGCTAGTTGGACCCAGAAAGTTGAAGCGGGAAAAGTGGAGATTAAAGGGGCAATTCACGAACTAGAATTAAAACCTAATGCACAGGCGGAATGGGTGATAGTTCCTCTCAAAACTGGTAAGTATAAATTAATCTGTACTATTCCGGGTCATGCCGAAGCGGGAATGGTGGGAGAAATTGCCATTAATAACCCATGAATTTAAGAAAAATTGTCTCCTTTGCTTTCCTATTATTTATTCCCCTATCGGTGGTCGCTAGTCGTCTTAATTGGGGAGATCAAGCTATTTTTATTACTGCCGCTTTATCGATCATTCCCCTGTCAATTTGGTTAAGTACGTCTGTGGAAAGAGTTGCCGTAGTAACCGGGCCAACTTTGGGAGGATTAGTTAATGCTATCTTTGGCAATACTACCACTTTAGTTATTGCCTTAATTGCCCTAAAAAAAGGCTTGGTGGACATCGTACAAGCCAGTATTACTGGCAGTATTCTCAGCGATTTATTATTATTTATGGGCATGGGAATGCTCACGGGAGGAATTCGCTACAAAGAGCAGGAATTTAAACCGATTTTAGCGCGGGTAAATGGTTCTTCCATGACTTTAGCAGTAATAGCGATCGCTTTACCAACTTTGGTAATATATACTTCTAACGTGGTGGAAGTTGCCGATATTCTCAGTCTTTCCCTAGTCACCGCCACGGTTTTATTAATAGTTTACGGGTTAACTTTATTATTTTCCCTGAAAACCCATAGCTATCTCTACGAAGTGGGATTAAGTAACGAAAATACCCCCGACAATCAGGTTAGTGAGGAAGAAAAAGCTCAAGTCTGGATTTGGTTACTTGTGCTGCTTACTTCCACCGTAGCTGTAGCCTATGAGTCGGATTTATTTGTTGATGTAGTGGAATCGGTGATGGAAGGATTTAATCTCACTCCTCTCTTTATCGGGGTGATTTTTATTCCTTTAATTAGCGATGTTTCTGGAATAGTTACCGTCACTCAATTAGCCCTAAAAAATCAGATGGATTTAACGGTTTCTGTGGCTATGGGTGATAGTTTATTGGTGGCTTTATTCGTGGCACCTTTATTAGTTTTTATCGGTCAATTTTGGCAGCAGCCGATGGATTTAAATTTTAATCCCTTTAACGTGGTGGCTTTAATTGTAGCGGTGGTTGTCACTAATTTAATCAGCTTTACCGGTCGTTCCAATTGGTTAGATGGAACCCTATTACTAGCCACCTATTTAATCTTGGCAGTAGCTTTTTATTACCATCCCACCTAGCCAAAAAAGAGATTCCGGTATTTTCTGAGATTTCTGTCTTAGAATGGATCGGTATCACCTTACTGCCGCAGGATTGCTGATGATGAAAAGAGGGTTTTGGTTTGTCGTCGGGTTAGTAGTAACGATAATTCTGCTTCCTTCCCTAGTTCTTTCTAATTCCATCGGTGAACAGGGAATTTATGCCGATCGCCTGCGGGCGGAACCCTATAATTTATTAGGGCGAAAAATTGCCATCGGTCAAGTGGAAATCGGACGACCGGCTCAGTTCGGTTATGATAAAGTGGCGGCTTGGCAGCCTCCCTATAAATTAGCTGGTGTTTTTTTTCGCGATCAAATTGCCAAACCCAACACCTATCTAGATAATCACGCCGCTATGGTGGCAACGGTGATGGTCAGTGATGATAAAAAAATCCCCGGAGTAGCCCCAAAAGCGAGATTATATTCGGGGGCGGTGGGTTCTTTGCGACGCGGCGGACAACCGGAAGAATGTCTTACCAGTCAAAATATTGCCCGACAAAATAGCGGTGATGTGCGAGCAATTAACTTTAGTTTTGGGGAATCTTTGCAAAGAGATCAACGACAGGAACCAAAATTAGATGGTCAAGCTTTATTAACTCAATGTGTTGATTGGTCATCGCGAGTTGAGGATGTTCTTTATGTAATTGCTGGTAATCAAGGTAAGGGAGGAATTCCCATTCCCACCGATCATTTTAACGGCATTACTACCGCTTATACAGCGAAAAGAGAGGGAAAATTTACTAAAGTTGATTTTGCTAATATTAGTGCTTTGCCAGTGGGTATTGGTCGCAGTTTAATTAAACGGGAAATTAATGATGGTTCGCGGCGGTCAATTAATTTAGTTGCCCCCGGCAATAAAATAGAGCTTTATGATCTCAAAGGTAAATTAAATACTGTTAGTGGCACCAGTTTCGCCGCTCCTCATATTACGGCATCGGTGGCACTTTTACAAGAATACGGCGATCAACAAATTAATCAAAAAAATCCCCATTGGAGTCTCGATTCTCGTCATCATCAAGTGATGAAAGCAGTAATGCTTAATGCTGCCGATAAAATTAAAGATAAGGGCGATGGGTTACGATTAGGTATGAGACGGACGGTCTTAACTAAAGACCAAAAAACTTGGTTAGAGTCCGATGCTTATAAAGACCCGAAAATTCCTTTAGATATGCAGATGGGGACGGGACATCTTAACACTTTTCGCGCCTACCAACAGTTTAGTAATGGTCAATGGTCGGCCGCAGAATCTATTCCTGCTATTGGTTGGGATTACACTACAGTTACCGCTAATGGTTATCAAGATTATGCCCTAGAGAATCCCTTAAAAGCTAATAGTTTTGTTTCGATAACTTTAGCTTGGGATCGTTTGGTAGAACTAATCGATACTAATCGTAATAATCTCTATGATATCGATGAAAGTTTCCAGGATCGCGGCCTGAATAATTTAGATGTTTATCTTTTACCTGCTCAGGAGGATAATAATGCTAAATACACCTGTGCTTCCCTGAGTGATAGTGATAGTTTAGAGCATATTTTTTGTCCTGTCCCCATCTCTGGAAACTATAAAATTCGGGTTCAATATCGTCAACAAGTTAACGAGAAAGAACAAGCTTTTGCTCTCGCTTGGTGGACGGTTCCCGAATAATAAAAATGATAGTAAATTCTGTTTAAAAAGTATAGGAGAGTGAGAAGATGGGAGCGAGTTTGTCAAGTTCGATTGGCAGTTAATAGTACTATCTCTAAGATACACCTCGTTTTCTTTTCGCGATAACATCGTCAGAGATTCCCCAATAGTTTGATGCCTGAGACATATTATATAGCAATAAGTCTTCGGGCATTTTTTCCAAAATAAGCTGGTCGAAATTGGCTGGATTAATATTCATTGCTCCCATCACAGAAGAGCCAAGTTCTTTCGATAATAGCGGAATAACTGCATTACCAATCTCACGAAAACCATGCCATATTGTGCGGTGAAACTGAAACCAATCGGGGAATGTATGTAATCTGGCGGCTTCTCGTACAGTAATACAACGAGGAATAGAATAGTGAATGGGTCTAGGAGCAGTATAGGCCCCTTTGTCACTATTAGTTCCGGCCCGGAGAGTGTTACATAAACCAGTAGGAGAAAGCTTGAAAAAGCGACTTTTTGGTTCCACTGTACCCGGTTCGGTTACGATAAATCTATCAATTGATCTTTGGGTATGAACTGAGCCTATATGTCCATAGATTTTTGTATCTACTATTCTTTGATGGCAAAGTTTAAAAATATCCCCTGGCTGCACTGAATATTTTTTCCTCTTACCACTATAATCTAATTTTGATGCAGGTATGCCTAAATCAGTATCGATAAAGGCAGGTATTAATTCTAAATCTGAAATCGCATCATAGACGCTGGTAAAAGCTGATTTTTTGGCTGAGTTTAAATCGACGGTCTTTGTCAAAGGATATTTAGCCATCGGCACGTCTTTTCGACTACCAATTAAGATTAATCTTCTGCGCTTTTGTGGTGCGCCATATTCACTGGCATCCAGGATTTTAATTGGCTGATTAATTGTATAGCCAATAGCTTCAAATTCAGAAATTAACTCCTCTAAAAATTGTTTGTGTTTACCCGTAGCCATGCCGGGGACATTTTCAAAGATAAAATACTTGGGTTTAATTTCTGCTACAATCCGCAGATATTCAAATACAAGAGAATTTCTAGGATCATCTATTTGTCGTTTACCAATCAATGAAAAACCTTGGCAGGGGGGACCGCCGGCAATTAAACTAACATCGGTGGCATAGCCTTTTAGTTTTAATAATTCCCATATTTCTCTACTTGTTACTTTGGCTATATCCCGGCAAATAGTTTGACAATAGGGAAAGTTAAAATGATGAACCAAGGAATGGACTGCATCAAACTCCACCGCTACAGCAATATCAAATCCCGCCGCTTCTAGACCAAGGGACATCCCACCGCAGCCGGCAAATAAATCGATCGCAATTGGTCTATGTTTCACTTTGATGATTAGCTCTCTATTGTCTGCCTTTTATTATACTGTATTTCTGATATAATTAACAATTTAAGTTTTATTAAGAGTGGAATTACTTGAGCAAGTTAGTAATCAATTGATCGACTTTCTCTAATTCTTGAATAATTTGTTTAACTCTCTCTAATTCGTCGGCAGGGTTAGGCGTTTTTTTCGTTTTTATTCCCGAAGAATGAGCGATTTCACCGCGTTCTTCTCCAAAAGTATTCATATTGGCTAACCAAACTTTATCTAAGTCATCACTATCGATGCCGATTGGTAAGAGTAATTTTAATAGGTTAGTTTCCTTAATCCCATGATTTTGATCGATAACTGATTTAAAACATCTAATCACTATGTCAATTTTTTTAGTTATTTTCAGTTTGTCTAGGGAGACATTTTTGTTACCTTTAAGAGGAGTAATGGTATCGGGAGGATTTTCCATTTCTTGACCAGAAAAAGCGATTACACATAACAAAACTCCACTAGCTTTACCTTGATTATCCCAGATATTTTTTGCTGTCTGTACTGTATCCCAAACTCGATCTTCAAGATAAGATTCAATCTCAGCATGAGCAAAAACTCGATAGGCAAAAGTTAAAGCTAATTGTCTTTCAGAATAGTCATTTATCTCGCTGAATTTACGAGGTAGGAATTGTTTTTTGAGTCGATTTAATTCTTTGGTTAGTTGTCTAAATCTTAGAGATTTCGGCATAGTAAAAAAACAACTATCTTAACCCCTTAAAAATAATACGATTGTCTTCCATCTGAGGAATATTGAAGTTAATATCTAATACTTTTGATAAAGCTTGACCCCATAAATTAAAACGATTGTAAGTTGCTCTAATACTTTTAGTAGTTTTTTCTACTGAGTTCCTAAATTCATTGTCAGGGTTAGATAATAATTCTTTAAAAGCATTTTCTATCTGTTCTTTGTTTTTCTCGGCAGCTGCTCTAATTAGATCATCGCAAAAGTAAAAAACCATCACATCTAAAATTGCTCGATTGAACTGACTTCGATACTTTCCTTCTTTATATAACCAGAGACGAGAAAAGTTTTTCTCTCCAAAAATATTAATTGTTGTTTGGACAGCTTTTTCAAATTGATCAACAACATTGATAATTTCATCTGAGCGTTTTTCCCATTCTTGATTGAAATTTTGACAGGTTTTATCTAGAAGTATCTTAACATCACCGCGATAATCGGATAAATAATAATGAAAAGCTACATAACGCAATAATATATCAGTGTCGCGCATCCGGAAATCGGGATAGGAAGATTTAAATATTTTCTTTAATGCTTGACTTTCGATCGCTCGATCATCTAAAAAATTAATAAAACCCCCTGGGTGTAATGCTTGTCTTAATTCTTGAGAAGACAAAGGGGTATTTTCCACATTGAGACGCAGAAAAATTTTATGGAGGAAACTCTCCGTTTTCCAATTACGGATAACAATCGTGCGGATAGTTTGATTATCCAGTTGGTCTAAGAAATCATTTAAATTGAAGTCATTTTTTAGATCTTGATATTGGCAGCCATTGAGATTATCTAGAAATTCTAAATCTTTTAAAGTAAAACTATTATTAGGTGTGGCACTGTCACCATAAAACTGTAAAATTGTTAGTAGGCGTTGTTTGCCATCAAGAACGATAAATTTACCTTTTTCCTTATTATTAGCAGCTAAGACAATCAGTGGGACTGGAAACCCTAGAATTAGGGATTCAATAAATCGACTTTTACGAGTAATATTCCAAGCATCTCGTCTTTGAAAGCGCGGATTGAGTTGAATATTTTCTCGAATTAATTGATCGCGGATCGTTGCGGTAGTCCAATCACTGCTGGCAACAACAGTCTCGGAGATTTCTTTGAGTTGTAGCTTTTTTTGGTTTGCTGATTCTCCTGCAATATCTTCTTCTTCTTCGGCAAAATCCACCGCTTCTCTTTCTTCCAACATCTCTAACTGTGCCATGGTAGTAATTAATCTCCTCAATTGTCTATTCTGCAAAAATCCCGCCCCAATATTTGGACGGGACTAATAATCAATCAATAATTCAATACTACTCCCATTCTATAGTTCCGGGAGGCTTAGAAGTAATATCATAAACCACGCGGTTAACTCCCTTAACTTCATTGACAATACGATTAGAAATTGTCTCCAATAAATCATAGGGAACCCGGGACCAATCGGCAGTCATTCCGTCTTCACTGCTGACTAAACGTAGGACAATAGGATAAGCGTAGGTACGTTGATCTCCCATCACTCCCACACTGCGGACAGGCAATAAAACTGCGAAAGCTTGCCAGAAATCGTGATACATTCCCTGCTTATTAATCTCGTCGCGCACCACCCAATCTGCATCGCGCAAAATATTTAATTTATCTGCGGTGACTTCCCCTAAAATGCGAATCGCTAAACCAGGGCCGGGGAAAGGTTGACGACGAACAATTTCTTCTGGAAGACCGATCGATCGGCCTAATTTTCTCACCTCATCCTTAAATAATTTTCGCAGAGGTTCGACTAATTTAAACCGGAGATTTTTCGGCAGTCCACCAACGTTATGATGACTTTTAATTTTAACCGCTACTCTTTCCCCGGTTTTGGGATCCACATTACTATCGGCCGATTCAATCACATCGGGATATAAAGTTCCTTGGGCCAGATAATCAAAGGGTCCCAAACGATTCGATTCTTCTTCAAACACCTGAATAAATTCATGGCCGATACGACGGCGCTTTTCTTCGGGATCGGTGACACCGGCCACTTGCGCTAAAAATCGCTTTCTAGCGTTGACATACTGGACTCCGATATGGAATTGCTCGTTAAATATCTGCATTAATCGTTCGGGTTCACCCTTACGCATGAATCCCTGATCGATAAACATACAGGTTAGTTGATCACCGATCGCTCGATGCAAGAGGAATGCTAAGGTAGAGGAGTCCACACCGCCGGATAAAGCCAATAAAACTCGCTTATCGCCCACTTTTGCCCTAATTTCTCGGATCGATTCCTCGACAAAAGCTTCCGTGGTCCAAGTGGGTTCGCATTTGCAGATATGATAGACGAAATTGCGAATTAAGGCGATTCCTCCCACAGAATGGACAACTTCCGGGTGAAACTGCACTCCAAAGAGTTTTTTCTCGTGATCGGCAATGGCCGCACAATCGGTATTATCGGTATGAGCGAGAATTTCAAAACCCGCAGGCAATTCCACGCAGGAATCCCCGTGACTCATCCAAGCGGTGGAACCGTCCTCGACATTGGTTAATAAATCGGTAGGATCGTTGATAAATAGGGATGCTTTGCCGTATTCGGCCCGTTTTGCCCGTTCTACCCTGCCCCCTAACTGCTGTACCATCAATTGCATCCCGTAGCAAACTCCGAGGATGGGTACACCTAAATTCCAAATTTCGGGATCACAGTGGGGCGCTCCAGGATCATAGACGGAATTGGGACCGCCCGAAAGAATTATTCCTTTCGGGTTGATTTGGGCTAATTGTTCGGCGCTGGTACGATAGGAGAGAACTTCGGAGTAAACGTTCGTTTCCCGGATTCTGCGGGCGATTAATTCAGAATACTGGGAGCCAAAGTCAAGAATGATGATTATTTGACGATTAAGGCTATTAGTGAAGGACTCTGAGGGCAAAGTCTCTTGGGGGGTGGGAAGGGGGGTTTGAGTTGTCACTACGATCAAGAAAAGAAACTGGCAGGAAAAGGTTAAAGATTTGTAAACTAAATCGGCTATTTTTCTGAAAATAAGCTACAATAGCATCGCCTTATTAGTTTCATTTTTTAAGACTAAATAGGGCTTGCTGAATAAATGTGAAATGTAGGCAAAGTAAGGGTTTTGGGGCTTTACGAGCGAAACAGGTGCAAGATTTTGAGAGAATCGTCGTTCAAAACCTTGCGTCTTCATCGGCCCGCGTCCTGTAGGGGCGAAGCATTCGGGCAATAACCTATCGGTGAAACCGTAGATTTTCTATCCGAATGCTTCGCCCGTACTTTTTCAGCAAGCCCTAAATATTCCCACGATCATAGCACAGTCACTGGGGAGTAACTGGTAGATTTTGCAAAAATTTAAGGCCATTTTCGCTTTTGCTGATCAAAGAACGAGAGCGATCGAATAAAATACAACCGACCCCAAGATGACCGTTACTGTGGTTATAAACGTATTCTTGGCAACGGCGATCGATAGTATTAGCCATTTCTCCATAGATGCGTTCCACCCAATTATCTCCCGTTTGCCGGTCTAATTGACGCAGATATTCCAGACCGTTTTCGCTGGTGCTGCTGTCAAAAATTTGCTGGAGATGGGGGGTAGCTAAACCCATTTTAGCGGCGTAGGCGGTAAGAATTTCCCGACGACCATCGGCGAGATGATGGTGAGTCTGAAAGATTCCCCCGGCAAGTTTAATTAATTTACCGTGATAACCAAACAAAAGAATTTCAGAGATTCCCTGTAATTGTGCCTCTAATAACATCGGCCCGATCCAATTGGCTGTTTTTACCAAAATATCAGGATTAATACCCATTTGAGGGGCTAAATCTAAGCCATTTTCCCCGATACAAAACACCAAGCGATCGAAACGAAGAGATAAAATTTTTAATTGCTCGCGAAAGATTTCCAACTGTCCGGGAGCGCTGAGGGGTTGGGAAATGCCGGTGGTACCCAACAAAGATAATCCCTCTACCACCCCAAAAGCGGCGTTAGAAGTCCTTGTGGCCAGTTTTTTGCCTTCTGGCAGGATAATCGTCACTTTGATGCTTTCTTGGGGCAGTAACAGGGGTCTGAGGTTTTCTTGCAGCAGACGCTGGGCATAACTATAAATAGCTGATTTTCCGCTATTATCAATCTGTAGGCCGATTCCTGCGCCTCCTTGAATCTCTATCTCTTGATTACCTGTTTTTCTTTCTACTAACGCCCATATAGGGGTATTTCTAGTTAAATCTAAATTGTCCCCTGGATCGCTGCGGGTGATAGCTAGGGCAGCATCGGGGTTAAGTTGGGCAACTTGTTCGATGGCAATTGTAACGGTTTCTGGCGGTTCTAAAAGATTAAAAGTAACGGAATTTAGCTCATTTTCGCCGTGGAGATGCTGGAGAGATGCGATCGCACTGGCACAGGCAAAAACTGGTAAAGTGTAACCCGGACGGGGTGGGGAGATAGACATGAATAGGGTCGATAGCCAATCAAATTAGCCGTGATCTGATTATAGAACTAGGGGGCAACCGCTGCTATTTTTGATGATTGTTTGACATCCTCACCACCGGGGGTGAGCGCATCTCAAACGCTATTGACAATTGGCCAATTTTGTGATCCTTGTGAGAATTTCAAGGGATACTAGCAATCAGAATAGTTACAAACTCGACCTATTTGGTCGATTGTTGCTTAACAATTGAGATGGCAAATTCTCCTCAAATATGCCTTAATTGTCGGTAGGCAACCCACATAAAATGGCTAATTCAAGTCTAAATTGGCGATTCTATATACCCCAGAGTCCCAGAAGAGCGATAAGCAGAATCATCTCGATCCCGTTACAAATCACTGATTACTGTTGACTAACTCCTGCTTAATTACTCTAGAATTTTGATGAGCAAGGGGTAAAGTAAACCAAAACTGTGAACCAACCCGCGGGGTACTTTTTACTCCAATTCTCCCAGAGTGAGCCTCGATAATTTGCCGACATTGGTAGGAACCTAAACCAATCCCCGTTAGGTGTTGATTATGAAGATTTCTTACATATAAATGGAAAAGATGTTGACATTGTTCCTCATCCATGCCAATACCATTATCGCTTAAAGTGCAGTAGAGCATATCTTGGTCAATACGAGCATCTAAAGCTAATTGAATTGGTGAAGGATTATGTTTTAAGGCATTATTTAATAATTGTTCAAAAACACTTCTTAGCTGACAAGGATCGGCATCAATAGCGGGTAAGTTATCGGGGAGAAGATTAATAAAAGTAGCTTGGTATAAATCAAAATCTTTTTGCCAATCTTTCAGCCAAATTTCCACCTGTTCTTTTAAAAATAGAGGTTGACGATGCAAGATTAAAGGCCGTTCTTCAGCAAAATGATTTTCTGATAAAGCATTAATTAAAGTTAATTGTCGATCGCAACTACGCACCACCTGATCGAGCATTGCTCGCGAGATAGTTACTTTTTCTGTTTGCCGACACTGGAAATTTTTTAATAACATCACTAATCCCATAATCGAAGTGCGTAGATCGTGGGATACTGCCTGTAAAAAAACCGTTTTCATTTCGTATAAACGCTGAATTTCCCGGACTTTTTCTCGCAGTTCTAGGGTTCTAGCTGCCACTTCCTGTTCTAAATTATTATTCAAGCTTTGCACCCTCTGATATAGTTGCGCTTGGCCGATAGCGATACAAACTTGGGTGGCTAACTGTTCTAATAATTTGACCTCGCTTTTTTGCCAATGACGGGGATGGGAATATTGATGGACAACTAAAGCACCTAAATGTTGATTATTAACCGTTAGAGGTAAAACTAAAGAGGATTTAACTTGCAGGTATTCATAATAACCCTTGAGAGTGGGCAGCGTTTGCACCTTAGCGGTATTATCAGCAATAATTAACTTATCTAAAGAAAATAATTGTCCCAATTCTTCCAGTAATTCTGGTTCGGGAAACCAACCCATCAGCGAGGGAATCTCGGGACGACGGGACTCAGCGATTACCTTAGACCAACCCCGCTCTTGACAGTGACCGATATAGACTTGATCGGCATCGAGAAAATTTCTGATTTCCCCAACAATGGTATTTAAAACTTGATCTATATCTAAAGATTGATGGACTTTTAAAGCAACTTGTGTGACTAAATGTTCCCGTTCTAAAGTTTCATTTAAAGCTCGATCGATCTGTTGTCTTTCGGTAATCGCCGCCGATAAAAACAGAGAAGTTGACATGACAATGACCAAAAAGATTTGTAAGATCAGGACACCTCTGGTATGGTCGGGGGCTTGTAGGATAAAAGGACTGATTCCCCCGACCAATCCCATCAAAGCTAAAATAGATACTAAAAAATTGGCTATTACCGCTCCCCAGGTCTGAAAACGCATAGCAGCCCAAACCACAAAAGGAAAAGGCAGATATTCGAGGTACTGCACCATACTCCAATCGGGGTTAAGAAAATCCTGTTGACCACCAAAAACCACGAAAGTCACCACCGTTAGCAAACTCATACAAAGTAATGCCTCGCCAAGGCGTTGGGGTTGCCGGGGTTCCCGCAGGGAGTGACGATTGAAGCAAAAACGCAACAGCAGCGGCGTGGTCATTAAGATCCCTGTACTATCTCCGAGCCAGATCATGCCCCAAGACTGTCCAAATTGCCGCCAATCCCAAGTATTTAGCCAACTACGGGCAAAAGTATCGATAGTGGCATTAACTGCCGAGGCCAATAAGGCCGCTAAAAATACCAGTAAGAGAATATCGCGAATACGCTGTAAAGTGGCGGAAAATCTCAGATAATGTAGGAATTGCGCCCCTAACAGAGCCGATACACTGCTACCGAGCGCCGAAAATAGAGCTATGGGCCAACTGCCCCCTAAAAAGAAGGTTAGAAGCAAATCTCCGATAAAAACGCCTAAAACTAGCCTTTTTCCCCCTAAAAAAACAGCAGTTAAGCCAATACCAGCACTCATCCAAATTGGGGCAGGTCGCGACCCTAAATTTAAGCAGAGATAGCCTAGCCAACCAACACCCAGATAAGCTAGGGCAACAAGCACAATTTTAGACCGATCTGATGAAATCCGCAGCATTTTCAGTTATCAGTTATCAGTTATCAGTTATCAGTTATCAGTTATCAGTTATCAGTTATCAGTTATCAGTTATCAGTTATCAGTTATCAGTTATCAGGTTTAAGTTTTAAGTTTTAAGTTATTAGGTTTAAGTTTTAAGTTATTAGGTTTAAGTTTTCAATTTTCAATAAATTTAGTATCTTTCACTGGTCACTGGTCACTGGTCACTGGTTACTGGTCACTGGTTACTGGTCACTGGTTACTGAATCACTGAATCACTGTTAATCTCTCTCCAGATTGCCTAAACTAGGAGTAGTTCTGCTTCATGCAGATGGGTGAAAACCGTACATTTTCCTTTTAGGACTCAAAGATCATGCGGATTTTAATTGTTGAAGACGATCCTTTAATGCAGTTAGGTTTAGAACAAGCGCTCGGTGAACAGCCAGATTTTGAGATCGTCGGTCAAGCTAGTGATGGTCTAGCAGGGGTACAATTAGCCCTATCCCTACGGCCAGATTTAGTGGTCATGGACATCGGTTTACCCCGTCTCGATGGCATTGCGGCAACTAAACAGATTAAGGAGGGTTTAGCTAATGTTCATGTGGTCATGCTCACTTCCCACACTCTCCAACAGGAAGTGATCGCAGCTCTGGCCAGTGGCGCTGATGCCTATTGTATCAAGGGAGCGAGTCTCGATCGCCTTTTGGCCGCCATTGAAGCAGCTAAGGACGGGGCCACCTATTTAGACCCTCAAATTGCCCGTTTAGTCATGGATAATCTCAAACCGCCGGCAGTGCAACCTAATCCCAATCTAGCACTTTTATCGGAGCGAGAAATGGAGGTTTTAAAGTTAATTGTTGAGGGCAAAAGTAACGCTGAAATCGCCGAACAACTTTATTTAAGCACCAATACGATTAAAACCCATGTGCGGGGAATTATGAATAAATTGGCCGTGGACGACCGAGTACAAGCGGCCGTAATTGCCCTGCGATCTGGTATTGTTTAAGGGAAAAATGACGATTTACCCACAGGAATATTCTACCTCAATTGCTACTGCTACAATTGCTCAAAAAATCCCTTCAATGATTTATAATAAGTTGTTGACCTATCTCTGTTGGACTAACCATGACTATCGCTGAAAGCTTACCCCTAGTGGAGTCCCATGTAAACCCTGAGATAATCTTCCCAGAAGGCGAATTTTGGAGTGATGAACCACCCTTGGAAAGTAACCTACATCTACAACAAATTATTTTATTAATTCAGTGTTTAGAATGGTGGTGGCGCGAGCGAGAAGATTATTTTGCCGCCGGCAATTTAACCATTTATTACAGTCCCAACCAGAAAAAGTCAGAATTCTTCCGTGGTCCAGATTTTTTCGTCGTTTTGGGGACAAATCCCAACCCCAACCGCAGAAGTTGGGTAATTTGGCGAGAAGAGGGCAAATATCCCAATTTAATTATCGAAATTCTCTCCGATAGTACCGCCAAAGTTGACCGAGAGGAGAAAAAACAAATTTATCAGGATATATTTCGCACTCCCGATTATTTTTGGTTTGACCCAGAAAGCTTAGAATTTCAGGGATTTACCCTAATTAGCGGTCAATATCAACCGATTACCCCCAATCCCCAGGGATGGCTCTGGAGTCAACAATTAGGCTTATATTTGGGTTTATCTGCCAATAAATTGCGCTATTTTACCTCCAAAGGCGAATTAGTACCCACTCCCGCAGAAGCGGCACAACAGGCAGAAAATCGGGCTGTAGAGGCAGAAAATCGGGTTTTAGAGGCAGAAAACCAAGTCGAGCAAGAAAAGCAAAAAGCGGCGAAATTAGCGGCTAAACTGCGGGAATTGGGCATAGATGCCGAGGAAAATCTCTAATCTTCTTTTTTGATTAGATGACACTGTTTTCCGTCAGCGGTGAGGGGATTTGGTGTCATCTAGAGGCCCCATACTAAATCCGGTTATTAAAAACTGATTATTTATTCTCCCCTTTGCCTTTTGCCTCTTGCCTTTTGACTGTCTTGATATGTAGCCTATACTCAACGGATTTAGTATCATAGTTGACTAATCGCAGAAAGCTCCGCGCAAGCGTAAATTTTCCCGCAATTCCTCAGTCATCCCCACGTTATCGGCAAACTTTGCCCCCTGCACTTTTGCCCCGCTAAAATTCGCTTGAGTGATGTTGACTTCAACCAAATTAGCTCCTTCTAAATTGGAGCCAATTAAATTAGCTAAAGCCAAACTAGAACGGTAAAAATCAGCATAACTTAAATCGGCATTAGCTAATAAGGCTCCGCTTAAATCCGCTCCCTTAAAACTAGCATGACTGCCATTAATTTCGCTTAAATCAGCATCGGTTAAATTAGCCCCCCGCAGATTAGCTTGATAGAGATTAGCCATGCCTAAAGATATGCCACTTAATTCCGCTGCTAGGAGATTTGCCCCGGTAAAATCCGTTAGGGGATTGAGTTCAGCTAATTGGGCTAATTTCAGAAAATCATCACTAACAGCAGCATAAATTCCCTCGATTTGTGTCTGCAATTTCTCTAAATTTTCTGATGCTGCCGGTTGCGGTTCAACTAGAACATTATCTAATTCCACCTGCGATGAACCCAAAGAAATACGACTTAAAAAAGCATCAAATTGATTTTCCATTAGGAAAAATGCTAACTTTCGCTCTAAAATACTATGTTTATTGGGACTTAGATCGTGTTTCCATAATCCCGATGTTTCCGTGATACAGATATCCGCAGCTGTCAGCGAAAATTGCACCGTCAGATGATAAGGTTCTTCCTCCACACTGACGGTTCCTAGGTTAATCCTTTCGAGCGCTCCTGTAAATATTGACTGAGGACTTTTGAAAGATAACCGCCATTGATGATTATTAATACGATTTATGTATAACTCTTGACTAGAAAGAGGATTTGGTGTTAGGTGACAATTAACTAAAAGAAAATCTAATTTTCCTCCTTTTAGTCCCCATTTGATTTCCCCGCCAAGGAGAGATTGAATTTGAGCTTGTAGGTGTAAAGTTAAATATAAATCAAATTTTTGCGAGTCGGTGGCTACTGGTTCTAGGGTTAACGATACACTATCGGGGTAGCGATCAAAGGAAGCTAAAAGACGCATAATCTAAAAAAGAAAAGTCAAAATAAACAGTAAAAAAGTGGTGTTTCTCTGGCCCCAAAGCCGAGAACTCACCCCTATTTAAAACAATAGCTGATTTTCTCGATCCTCGATGAACATTTCTTCAGCGATCGCTGAAGGATTGCCCCCGAAAATCAAGATTAAATTAGTTGACTTTCTCTTTTTTGCCGATATTGCCGTCCGCATTAAAAAACATCGGTAAAAAGCGTTCCATAAACATTTGTGGATCACGATTCCAGGCTTTTTGAGCCGCTTCTACCCGGAATAATTGCAATTTCGGGTCGAGAAGGGTTTGGGGTAAACGTTCCATCAGATATTGAGGACGTTCCCAGAGTGGCATAGTGGCGGCGATTTCCATTAAATGACCGAAGCGGCGCAATTCTGCCCCCAGGGTGATATCCATCCCCGATTCATAGGCGGCCTGTTCGATCGCTGAGTATTTGGCCTTAGCTTTTTCGACTTTTTGCCGATGTTCGGGGCTTTTTTGAGCAATTTTGGCTAACCAACGATTACCCCAACGCACATGGCCCGCTTCTTCGGGAAAGATTTTGGCGATCGTTTCCTGAATTTTCAGATTTTCCGGGGTTTGTTCCCCTGCTTTGAGGGCATAAATATGGGCGGCAAAGTATTCGCATCCCCGTTTTTCCGTGACGTTAATTGCCGCTAGGGCCGCAATCAGTCCATCTTCCCTTTGTTCTTCGCCTTGGAATTGATCTTGATCGAGAAGACGTTCAAATTCGTCGATATAGGACAACCCCGGCGGTTTCCCCACATCGGCCCCCAATTCGATTAATAAATCGGTTAACCAGTAGGCATGGCGGGCCTCATCGGCGACGTGACGGGAAAGCTCCTGGATCAGTTCTTTTGGTTGTCCGTCTAGGGTTTCGATCAGTTCGGTCAGGTCTTTACAGCTACGTTGTTCGTTGTAGCGGTAGCGGTTGAGGGTGACAAGATGAATTTCGCGATCGCTAATGACACGCTTCATGATGTCGCGAGCGCTCATCGTCTTCTTGAATTTACGAGGGTAAGCAACGGTCATGATTTTGTATCGTTTTGTAAACGGCTTTCCGTATTCTAACGGAGTTTTTTGGCTCTCTTGGATTTGGTGGGTAAAATGTATTCTAAAATACATTCCTTCTAGAGAGGGGGTGGAACGAACCACAAAGACACAAAGGACACAAAGATCGATCAATCATATAGTAAGTTAAACTTATCACACACAACCTAGAAGAGCCGTTTTTTCCCGATCTGGCAAGGGATTGGCAAGTGGCCAGCTTTTTTCAGTGATCAGTGAAAGATAAGCTGCCCGCGCATTTAAATTGCTTGTGGAGATGAGATACTCTTTACTGTTGGCTCTTGCAAGAGTCAAGAGATTGGGGGAAGATTCGGCTAATCTAAGAATAAGCGGTTAAAATGCGTCTTAGCTTATCAAGGAAAACTAGAATTGTCTATGAACACATTCACTCCCCATCAAATTGTTAGTTTATTCTGCAAAAATCGAACTTTATACGGAGAAGTAATTCAGGTGATCGAAAGTCGTTCGGCTCTTTGGGTGCGTCCTCTCTGGTTAATTATAGCCGATAATTTTGAGACCATTGATGTGCGGGAATGTTCCGATTTAATTCTACCTATCAACTTATTTAACCCCGCCTTAGATACGGAAGTTTTACCCCTATTTTCTCAAGCAATTAAAGATAATTATATCGCCAATATTTCCTATCCTCTCCAGGACTTTGTGCAGAAAGTTTGTCAAAGTTATCCCGAATATTTTCAGAAAAATCTATGATTGACGAAGGCTACGTTAAATACAATTGTACTTGGATTCCTGACCGTCCCTTAATAAGCTCAGAGATTGCAGAATTAAATTATTGGCGCAATCGCCTCTATCGACTGGGATTAATCGGTCAATACGATAACGGAATCGGTTTTGGGAATGTGAGTCAACGAGGAAAAATAGACAAAGAAATCATTATTTCTGGCACTAACACCGGGGGAATCCCAGTATTAAATGAATCCCATTACACCACGGTTATAGACTACGATTGGCAAGAAAATCGTGTCACTTGTTGGGGGACAATCGCCGCTTCTTCAGAAACTCTCACCCATGCAGCGATTTATGAAGCGAATCCCCAGATTAATGGGGTGATTCATATTCACCATCGCCCCCTGTGGCAAAATTTAATGTATCGAGTGCCGACCACTCAAGAAAATATCGCCTATGGAACCCCAGAAATGGCCGCAGAAATTATCCGTTTATGTCAAGAAGAGCGTCTAGAGGAGCAACAAATTTTAGTGATGAGTGGTCACGAAGAAGGAATTATCGCCTTTGGGCAAGATTTAGCAAAAGCGGGCAATTTACTATTATCCTATTACCAGCAATCTCAATCATCTTGAAAGTGACCTCCTTTCCAACTCACCACCAGGGAGACAAAAGCGGTTTTGATTTAGTCGTTTTCATGTTAACTTATTCTGTAGATTTTCGTCTTTGAGGAATGCCATCGTGATCGACATCTTCCATCATCTATCCGTCTCGATCGACTTTTCGCCCCTTACCAATGTCTTGATGACTATTTCCGAGCAAGACGTGGATATCATCGGCAATGTTCAGAAATCCTTCTCAAATTTCGTCAAAACTGGGCAAGCATGGGCCCTATTAATCGGTTTCATTGCCGGTTATATGTTTCGAGGTTTTACTTCTTATTAGCTTTTCGCCTATGGGCATTCAGCCAGAGCGAGCAATTCTTGCTATTCTTATGTTTGTAGGGTTGGAGATTTTTCTAACCTGAAGCGGTAATGCTATCAGCACCGGATTATTCCCCAAAATTGTCCAGCATATTTTGGTTAACTTTATCCACAATCATCTAACGAAAACAGTGACAGCAAAGAAAACTTGGAGCGATCGCTTTGAAGGTAGTCTCCATCCTACGATCGTAGAATTTAACGCCAGTATTGGCTTTGATATCGAATTAATCGAGTATGATCTCACCGGATCGATCGCTCACGCTAAAATGCTCGCCTATACGGGTATTATCAGCCCCGAAGAAGCTGATAGTCTCGTCTCTGGATTGGAACAAATTCGTCAAGAATACCGCACCGGCAATTTTAACCCCGGCATCGATCAAGAGGACGTGCATTTTGCCGTGGAACGTCGTTTAACCGAGATTGTGGGAGATGTGGGCAAAAAACTGCACACGGCCCGTTCGCGGAACGATCAGGTAGGAACGGATATACGTCTGTATCTTAGACAACAAATTGATGATATTAGGCAAGAAATTCGCAATTTTCAGCAAGCTTTAGTCAATCACGCTGAAAACCATCTGGAAACCCTGATCCCCGGTTACACCCACCTGCAGCGCGCTCAACCGATTAGTTTAGCCCATCATCTCCTCGCTTATTTTCAAATGGCCGAACGGGATCACCAAAGATTAGGGCAAATTCGCGCCAGGACTAATATTTCGCCCCTAGGATGTGGCGCTTTAGCGGGGACGACTTTTCCGATTGATCGTCATTACAGTGCCAATTTACTCGATTTTGAGCAGGTGTATAACAATAGTCTCGATGGAGTCAGCGATCGAGATTTTGCTATTGAATTTATGACGGCCGCTAGTCTGATTATGGTCCACCTGAGCCGTTTGAGCGAAGAAATGATTCTCTGGTCTTCCCAAGAATTTAGTTTTATCACTCTCACCGATAGTTGTGCCACGGGATCTAGCATTATGCCCCAGAAAAAAAACCCCGACGTTCCCGAATTGGTGCGCGGCAAAACAGGGCGGGTTTTTGGGCATTTACAAGCGTTATTGACCTTAATGAAGGGTTTACCCCTGGCATATAACAAAGACTTGCAGGAGGACAAGGAGGCGTTATTTGATGGCGTTAAAACCGTGCGGATTTGTTTGCAAGCGATGACGGTACTTTTAGCCACCGGGATTCAATTTAAAACCGACCGATTAGCTAACGCGGTGGCGGAAGATTTTTCTAATGCGACGGATGTGGCGGATTATTTAGCCAGTAAGGGGATTCCCTTCCGAGAAGCTTATAATTTAGTCGGGAAAGTCGTTAAAAGCAGTTTGGCAGCGGGTAAGTTATTGAAAGATTTAACCCTGACGGAATGGCAAGAATTACATCCGGCTTTTGAGGCCGATATCTACGACGCGATCGCTCCTCGTCAGGTGGTAGCGGCCCGTAATAGCTATGGTGGCACAGGTTTTGAACAAGTGCGATCGGCTTTAATTCAAGCTAAAGCCATTCTCGATCATGATTGATATTGTTAGGGGTTTTGGGGTTTTGGGGTTTTGGGATATTAGTTAAAATTTCCCTATCTCCCTATCTTCCTATCTTCCTATCTTCCTATCTCCTAATTCCTATGGGTCGTGTTTGGCATTTTATTAAAAGTGTGATGGGAATTATCTTTCGTCATCCTGTAACTGGGGTGACAATAATTCCGCTGCTTGCTGATGGTACAATTGTTTTAATCCGACGCAGAGACACCGGCAAATGGGCCCTACCGGGGGGAATGATCGATTGGGGGGAAGATATTTTTAATACTGCTCAAAGGGAATTAAAAGAGGAAACAGGATTAAATTTAGTCAGTTTAGGGCGTTTAGTCGGGGTTTATTCCTCTTTTGAGCGTGATCCGCGCATTCACTCCATTTCAGTGTTAATTGAAGTTACAGCTGCGGGGAATTTTCAGATCAAAGATACATTAGAAGTTAGCGAGGTGAGAGCTTTTAGCGTCGAAACTTTACCTCTAGGCAATCTCAGTCACGATAATGGTCGCCAACTAGAAGATTATCTCAGGGGTGCCACTGTAGTGGCTTGATTTTTTTCTAGTATCTGCGACCCTAAGTAGCTGGTTATAATTAAATTAAAAATAGATTTTAGGTTCGATCCCCCCCAACCCCCCTTAAAAAGGGGGAAGAAGAGTTCATAGTAGGGTGGGTTAGACGGCAACAATCTAGGCGTTAAAGTCAATCTAACAATCCGTCGTAACCCACCGTTTTAGTCAACCGAAAGGATATTTGATTTATGTTTGAAAATAAGATTGATCTGGTTTTACGCGCGTTATAAGGAGATGTTGGGATGAATAGAGATTTATTATCTGGAGAGTACAAGCGCTTTCCAAAACACTGGGATGTAATTCCATTTACTAAAGCTTTTAAAGATATGACAGGGGGACAAACCAAAATTCCAAAAGGAGATTATTTAGAAAGGGGAGATATTCCCATAATAGATCAGGGGCAAGACTTGATTGGTGGTTATACTAACGAATACCAAGCTGTATGCGATATAAGACTTCCATGTGTGCTGTTTGGCGACCATACAAAAATATTCAAATTTATCACCAAACCATTCGCTTTAGGGGCTGATGGTGTCAAGGTATTGAGCGAGGCTAATAATATTGACCCTAAATTTGCGTATTATTTTCTGAATACGCTGAATCTCCCTGATGTCGGCTATAGCAGACATTTCCGCTTTCTGAAAAGAACTTTTTTCCCCCTCCCACCCCTCGAAGAACAGCGAAGAATTGCGGCAATTTTAGATAAAGCGGATGGGGTGCGACGCAAGCGCAAGGAGGCGATTCGGTTGACTGAGGAGTTATTGCGATCAACTTTCCTAGAGATGTTCGGTGATCCTGTTACTAATCCGAAAGGGTGGGAGATATGTGAAATTGGAAAGATAACAGATGTAAAAACTGGCAAGACTCCAAGTCGTGAAGATGAAGAAAACTATGGCGGAGATATTAGATGGGTAAAAACGACTGAAGTAAGAGAATTGATAATTAAAGAAACTGAGGAGTTTTTAACCAAAAAAGGAGCATCACAAGTATCCATTTTCCCCAAAAATACTATTTTGATAGCTATGTATGGGCAGGGCGCAACTAGAGGAAGAACAGCACTCTTGGGATTACCTTGTGCGACTAATCAAGCTTGTGCAGCAATTATGCCAAGCGAAAAATATGCGCCATTTTATTTATGGACATTGTTAAGGCTTTCATACGAAAGACTTAGAGAACTTGGACGTGGAGGAAATCAGCCGAATCTTAATCTTAGCATGGTCAAAAATTTTTTGATCCCCATGCCACCTCTGGAAAAACAAATATACTTCCAAAATATTGTACTGAACTTACAGTCTCAACGACAAAAAATGGATCTAAATCTGCAATATCATGACAATCTCTTTAATTCCCTTTTACAAAAGGCATTTAGGGGGGAATTGTAGCCATGGCAGCTGGCGGATTACTGCCATAATCTTGTGGGAAATGCCATTAAAAAAGACCGTTGGACAATTAACCAAGATTCAGCTACCGCTGCGGCGACTTCGACCTCTGCGGTTTTCGGGTAGTCTGCGTATTCGGGAGAACTCTCTAACCCTTTTTCTCTTTTTTTCCCTTTTTACCCTCATTCTCTATTTTTTCTTTTTTCTTTTCTTTCCCGCTCTTAGGCGGGTCGATTTTTTTGAGAAAATGGCGTTAATGTTAAATTTTATTAAGGCAATGAAAGAATTATCGGTTATCAGTTGGGAAGGTGGTGTTATATTATGGGCAGTAAAGTTGCTCAAAAAGCCAGCTACAACCATGAGCGCTCTTGTCAAACCCTCTAGCCTGATTCCCAAAGGATTGCGGGTGCAACAGATTAATAATCTCACCCTATTCAAATTTACAGATGAACTGGGCGATCGGATGCAGACGCTTCTTGACAAAAAAAAAGCTGATGATCTCACCCCGGAGGAAGTCCTTGAGCTAGAAGCGATTGGCGAACTCGACCAAATTTTCAGCTACATCAACGCTGTCATTGCCGCCAGAGTAAATGGTCATTCCTAAATCGCTCTACCATATTGTTCGACAACGCGCTAGGTTCCGGTGTGAATACTGTCACTATCCCGAACTCCTCAGTTCCGCCCCTCTTTCGATTGACCATATTCAACCCTTTATCCAGAATGCCCGACGGCAATGGATAGCCGGCCAACTCCATCCACCCAAGGATGACCCACGACAGGAAATTAGTGAGACTTAAGGCGTGGTTTAAAAAAGGTTGATCGGGAGTAACAAAAGCTTAATCCTGATTATTTATTCGCCTTTTTGTCGTTTGCATGAGCAGAAACGGGTTTCTCCGAGAAACCCGTTTTCTGTGCGTTACTCAAGAGTTATCGGTTATCAGTTGGGAAGGTGGTGTGATATTATGGGTAGTAAAGTTGCTCAAAAAGCTGGTCAGGTTGCTATTAGAATAGTAAACGCTGATAAATATCTCAGCCCAGAAAAGAAAGAAGTTATCCTGTTATAATAAAGTTAATTGATACTTGCTTAATTTAAGTTATGAACCTCAATCTTTATCTGGAAGATGAATTAAGTCAGCAACTACAGGCTTTATCTCACTCTACAGGCAAATCCCAGAATGCTTTGATTCGAGAAGCAATACAGCTTTTAATTACCACAAAAGAACAGTCGCAATGGTCGTCAACTATCCTTAATTTTCAAGGTATAAGTGATGCTATTGTTTTTGAAGCTTATAGAGAGGAACTTTCCCCACCTAGAGAAGATGAGGTGATTTAGTGCTGGTTTTGCTCGATACTTGTACGATTAGTGATTTTGTCAAAGGTGATAGCAACACTCTAGTGCAGATCAAAAATCACTCTCCTAGGGAAATTGCCGTTTCTGCGATAACTTTAATGGAAATCGAATATGGACTACTTCTTAATCCAGCGAAGGCAAAGAAAATAAGACCCATTCTTGACAAATTTCTTGCTTCTATCTCAATTCTTGCCTTTGGCAATCAAGAAGCGATTTGCGCCGCTCAAATTAGAGCAGCTCTCAAACAATCCGGCACTCCCATTGGTGCTTACGATCTGTTAATCGGTGCAACGGCGATTACTCATAATCTTAAATTAATTACGGCCAATCCCCAAGAATTTGCTCGTATTCAAGGATTATCGTGGGAGAATTGGCGTTAAAGCTAATCGCCTAACTAATTCGAGAATATATAGGGTTTGCTGAATAAATCTAAAAACCTTGTTGGATAAGGTTTTTAGACTTTTTTTCCCTCAAAAAGTGCCGACCATTGGAGTGATTGGGGGGAAAATTCAGGGACTTTTTCCCTGAAAATTAGGTAAAACCCCACACTCGGCCACCGGGAAAAACTTTTTGCCGCATACCCTAAATACTGGCTTTCTCTCTTCAACGGCTGATTCCGCGAAGTTGCTGCAGAAGTTGATCAAGAATGTCTTCCATCTCTTCCGGGCTTCTGCCCATCCTGACCGGTCCGCGCAGAAACTCTTTAACCGTTATTTTTTTATCGCGGAAGTCACGGACAAAATTATAGATTTTTTCGGTGGATTGAACTTGTAATTTCATCTCCTCTAGCATTTGCTCAATCGGGTCGATGCCATCCTTCTCACAAGCGCGGCTGGCCCTCACCATCTCGCCTTCCGGGGTATTTCGCACCGAGCGCAGTTCTCTTTTCAGGTTCTCGTATTGCTTTTTAAGTAGTTCGTTATTGGTTTCAACCCTCTCGCACTGTCGTTGGAGGTCGCTTTCCGATGAGCCTTCAACCGCGAAAGAGTCCCCCATTTGATGCTGTCGTTCGATTTCCAGCAGTCTGGCAATATCTCCCTCTTTATAGGCACGGTTGACTTCCTTCATAATCTCGTTGTGACGCATCCGAGTTTCGGGGTCTGTAACCTTGTCGGGGTGAAAAATCTCGGCCATTCTCAGGAAAGTGCGGCGTATTTGTCTAGATTCAGGAGATTTAGGCGAGCTTTCAGGTGATAGCTCTGTTCCATCATCGTGACGGTTATAGGAGTCTCCCCCAGAGAAGAAATCCTGCGCGGATTGCTCCGATGCTCCTTCTGGTTCTTCGTCTCCGAAAAGTTCGTCTAGTTCTTCATCTCCATCGTCAAATTTCGGGCTAATCACCCCCGTTAACTGAAGTGTCTCGTAAATTCCGAGAATCCTTTTTTTTGTCTGCTGCCCCAATTTTCTAGCGGTGAGGATTTCGTCAAAAAGGGCGTGTATTTCGCGGTCGAGGTCGGTAAGTTTTTCATAGAGAGGTTGCCCTCTCTGGAAAATCTCCGTCGCTAAGGAACGCATCTGGTCGAGGAATTTCTTCAGTTCGTTGCGTTTTCTGCCAATCTGCTTGAGGAGCCACTGATGCTCCTCCTCTAAAGCTTGGAGACGAAAATGTAGGGAAGACAGAGCCAAGGAAGGAGAGGTAGGCGAATCAGAGGAGTTCGGTGATTTAGGCTTTTTAGATCTGGTCATTACTTTGGGGTGAAAGCATATTGTCCATTCTACCAAGCCGCAAGGAACCGCATTCCCAAAACTTACCCTTGGCTCATTTTATTGTTTCTCCCCACCTCCCTGCTCCCCATCACCCCTCTCCCCTCTCCCCTCTCCCCAATTCATAATTCATAATTCATAATTCATAATTCCCCACTCCCCTGCTCCAGCGCCCTACGGAAACCTTTTTAAGTGGCTAGAAGCTAGATATATCAATGGTCTTAATTAATTCTTATCAATCGAATTAAATTTTTGTACATAAAATTCTCGCTCGGATTAATTATTTTTTCCAAATTCCGCTAGACTTATTTAGTAAGTTCAATCGAGATTCAATATTCCATAGCTAAATTTCTATAGCACAGGCTAGAAGGAAAGTTTAGCGAGGGATTCCTTTACCCATAATTCAGCACACATATTTGCTTTAGCAAGCAGGTAGGAGATTCTATGTCAAATTTTTCGAGACGGAAATTTTTAACCACAGCGGCAGTTTCAGCGGCAGGGGCTGTTGTCCTGAAAGGTTGTGTGGGTAATCCTCCCGACAGTACGGGTGGAACCAGCAGCACCGCACCCGCTTCCCCGGTTGCTTCTCCCGTTGCGGTGGCTCCCGGAGAGGCCCCCGAAACCACCAAAATTAAATTAGGTTATATTCCTATTGTTGAGGCCGCACCTTTAATTATTGCCAAGGAAAAAGGCTTTTTCGCTAAACACGGGATGCCCGATGTGGAAGTCTCCAAACAAGCAAACTGGGGATCCGCTAGAGATAACGTCGAAATTGGGGCAGATGCGGGCGGAATTGACGGAGGACAGTGGCAAATGCCCATGCCTTACCTAATTTCCGAGGGACTAATCACCAAAAATAACGTTAAAGTCCCCATGTATGTGTTAGCGCAGTTAAACACCCAGGGTAACGCAATCGCGATCGCAGGTAAACACGAGGGCAAAAATATCGGTTTAGACTTGAAACCCGCCAAAGATTACATCCTCGGCATGAAAACGACGGGAACTCCCTTCAAAGCTGCCTATACTTTCCCGAAAGCTAATCAAGACTTCTGGATTCGTTACTGGTTAGCCGCCGGTGGGATTAACCCCGATACGGATATTAACCTAATTGCCGTACCCGCAGCCCAAACCGTGGCCAACATGAAAACGGGAACCATGGATGCGTTTAGTACCGGTGATCCTTGGCCGGCGCGAATTGTGGCTGATCAGATCGGTTTTATGTCAGCTTTAACCGCAGAAATCTGGCCCTATCACCCGGAAGAATACCTCGCTATCCGCGCCGGTTGGGTGGATAAAAACCCGAAAGCCACCAAAGCGGTGTTAAAAGGAATTATGGAAGCGCAGCAATGGCTCGATCAAGAGGCAAATCGGGCAGAAGCGGCGGCAATTCTCGCTAAACCGGCTTATTTCAACCTCAAAGAAGAAATTATCGCCGGTCCCCTCAAAGGAATGCAGAAAATGGGTGACGGTAAACCGGAAATCACCGACAAAAATAAAGGGGTTTTCTACTGGAAAGATCCCGCCGGTAGCGTTTCCTATCCCTACAAGAGTCATGATCTCTGGTTTTTAACCGAAAGTGTTCGTTGGGGTTTCTTGCCGAAAGAAACTTTAACCACTGCCTCAGCATTAATCGACAAAGTTAACCGCGAGGATCTTTGGAAAGCGGCAGCCACAGAATTAGGGGTTCCCGCAGCTGATATTCCCACCAGTACCTCCCGCGGTGTCGAAAAATTCTTTGATGGCAAAACTTTTGATCCTGCCAATCCCCAAGCTTATCTCGATAGCTTGGCGATCAAAAAATAGCGAGCTTTTCTCGATAGGCTAGGTGCATAAAATATCTAGTCTATCAATCCCAAAAATGTTTTCTTCTCTTCCCAATCAAGTAACTTTATCTTCAACAAAGGAAAACGGCAAAATGGCAAGTAGCGTCAGCAGAACAGGTAAAGGTGGTTTCAACTTCGGTAAATTCTGGAAAAAGCATTCCCAAGACATTCTTCCCCCTATTATCGGTACCTTGGGTTTTCTGATTGTTTGGCAATTAGTCTCGATGGTGGGATTAATCAAATTACCCCCCCCATCCGACCTAATCACCAATGAGCGTACCCGTACTTATTTAATGTATCCTTTCTTTGATCGTGGGGGCATTGATAAAGGACTATTCTGGCAAACTTTAGCCAGTCTGCAACGGGTATTAATCGGTTATTTTTTTGCCGCAGTGGTGGGTATTGGCGTTGGGATTATGGTCGGTTTAAATTCTTTCTTAAATAAGGCACTCGATCCCCTTTTCCAATTCCTGAGAACAGTTCCTCCTCTTGCTTGGGTTCCCCTATCTTTGGCCGCTTTACAACAAAACCAACCTGCTGCTTTATTCGTTATCTTTATTACCGCAGTTTGGCCGATTTTGATTAATACCACCGTCGGTGTCCAACAAATTCCCCAAGACTATATCAACGTTAAACAAGTCTTGCAATTGTCCAGCAAAAAATTCTTTTTCAAGATATTAATTCCCTCGGCCCTTCCCTACATCTTCACTGGTTTGAGAATTGCGATCGGTTTAGCTTGGTTAGCGATTATTGCGGCGGAAATTGTTATGTCGGGTATCGTCGGTATCGGTTTCTTTATCTGGGATGCCTACCAAAATAACTACATCAGCGATATTATTCTTGCGCTGTTTTATATCGGTGGTGTGGGTTTATTACTCGATCGCTTTATGGCTTGGTTGCAAACTCAAATCGTTCGTCAATAGGGAATCAATGGGGAAACTTTCCCCATTTCTAAATAACTAAAACTTGAGCCAATTTAAGGAGAAAAAAACTATGAGTTTGTTTGTCGCTGTCGATAACATTGATAAAGTATTCCCCCTCAGTGGTGGCGGTGAATATGTGGCCTTGAAAGGTATCGATTTACAGATAAAAAAAGGGGAATTTATCTCCCTTATCGGTCACTCCGGTTGCGGAAAATCAACCCTCTTAAACATGATCGCTGGTTTAGATTTGCCCACGGAAGGAGTGGTGACTTTGCAAGGTCAAAGCATTAAAAAACCAGGGCCCGATCGCATGGTAGTCTTCCAAAACTATTCCCTTTTACCCTGGTTAACCGTCAAAGAAAATATCACTCTAGCCGTCGATCAAGTTCTCACCCAACTGTCAGAAGAAGAAAGAAAAGCCGAAGTCGAAAAATATATCGATCTGGTCAATCTTCGTCATGCAGTGGATAAACGTCCCAACGAATTATCGGGGGGGATGAAACAACGGGTAGCGATCGCTCGCGCCCTAGCCATTCGTCCGAAAGTCCTACTTTTAGATGAACCCTTTGGGGCGTTAGATGCCCTGACTAGAGGTAATCTACAGGAACAGTTAATGCAGCTGTGCGAAGAATACGAAATGACCTCGGTAATGGTGACGCACGATGTGGATGAAGCGGTGCTATTATCCGATCGCATCGTCATGCTCACCAACGGTCCCGGCTCAAAAATTGGCGGTATTTTGGAAGTAGATATCCCCCGTCCCCGCAAACGCATGGAAGTGGTGGAACACCCCAGTTACTACAGTCTCCGGAGTGAGATTATCTATTTCCTCAACCAACAAAAACGGATCAAAAAACTACGCGCTCGCAAAGTCGAAGTAATTGCCCGTCACGGTTTAGAAAAAGTCAATCTAGAAATCGGTTTTGTTCCCCTCACCGCTTGCGCGCCCCTAGCAGTGGCCAAAGAAAAGGGATTCTTTACTAAACATGGTCTAGATGAGGTGAATTTAGTCCGGGAAACCAGTTGGCGAGGGGTTGTGGATGGGATCGCAGGGGGATTCCTCGACGGGGCGCAAATGCCTTCAGGAATGCCCACCTGGTTAACCGTCGGTGGTTATCAGGAGCAACCTTTGCCGATTGTCAGCGCCCTGACTATGACTCGTAACGGTAACGGTGTCACCCTCGCTAAACGCTTCTATGACGAGGGAGTGATTGACGGTAACGCCTTAAGACAGATGCTATTGGAATCGAAGGAGCAGCGCCATATTTTTGGCATTGTTCACCCCTCCTCGATGCACAATTTGCTCCTGCGTTACTGGTTAGCGGCAGCGGGAATTGACCCCGATAAAGACGTTCACCTCGAAACTATTCCCCCGGCCCAAATGGTAGCCGACCTGAAAACCGGTAGTATTGACGGTTACTGTGTCGGTGAACCCTGGAACCTACGGGCCGCTATGGAAGATATCGGTTACACTGTCGCTACCGACTTAGAAATCTGGCAGGGCCACCCGGGTAAGGCCCTGGGAGTCCGGGAAGATTGGGCCAATAAATACCCTAATACCCACGTCGCTTTAGTTAAAGCACTGCTGGAAGGTTGTCGCTACTGTGCCGAGGAAGGGAATCAGGAAGAAATTCGTCGAATCCTCGCCAGTCGTCAGTACCTTAGTACCAATATCGATTATATCCAACTGGGTGATCCCAACTCCTATGCGTGCAGTCTCGATCGACCGATGAAAGAATATGCACACCATCTGTTCTATGGAGATGGGGTAAATCGTCCCAGTCGTACCGAACACCTCTGGATGATGACCCAAATGGCACGCTGGGGCCACATTCCTTTCCCGCGTAACTGGGTAGAAATTCTCGAACGCGTCTGTCGGGTGGGTGTCTTCAGTACCGCGGCCCGGGAATTGGGTCTAGGGGATATTAAATATCGTCGCACACCGATCCTTTTATTCGATGGTATCGAGTTTGATGCCGAGGATCCGATCGGTTATCTCAATAGTTTAGAGATCAAACAAAACGTCACCATGGCCGAAGTGGCTATTGATGCTCGTCCTAGTGCCAGTGAATCTCGCAAAATTGCCTAAAAATCGACTAAGGGGATAATTCCTAGCCAATTATCCCTAGCCATTGCTCCTATTATCTAATTTCCCCCAAAGACTAATCATGTACACCACCACCGACACCGTTAACCGAGTAACCCAGACCCCCACTAAAGAAGCTTTTGTTACCATTGAAGGAGTTTCTAAGGTTTATCCCACTCCCAGAGGCCCCTACACCGTCCTCAAGGATGTTAATCTCAGCATCAATGAAGGTGAATTTATCTGCGTGATCGGTCACTCTGGTTGCGGTAAATCGACCCTATTAAATATGGTGTCGGGTTTTTCTTCTCCCACCGATGGCATCGTTAAAGTTAACGGTAAGACAATTACTAAACCCGGGCCCGATCGCATGGTAGTGTTTCAAAACTATGCTTTATTGCCTTGGTTAAGCGTTTTTGAAAATGTCTATCTCGCGGTAGATGCGGTGTCTCCCAATGCTCCAGAGGCACAAAAACGCTCGATCGTGCGCGACCATTTAGCTATGGTGGGTTTAACCGAAGCTATGGACAAAACCCCTCCCCAAATCTCCGGGGGGATGAAACAACGGGTTTCGATCGCCCGGGCCCTTTCTATCCGTCCGGAAGTGTTGATTCTTGATGAACCTTTCGGCGCTTTGGATGCGATTACCAAAGAGGAATTACAGGAAGAATTGCTGAAAATCTGGCAAGATAAACGCTGTACGGTCTTGATGATTACCCACGATATCGATGAGGCTCTTTTCCTCGCTGATAAGCTGGTAATGATGACCAATGGACCGGAAGCGAAAATCGGCGAAGTGATGAATATTCATTTCCCCCGTCCCCGCGATCGGGAGAGAATTATGGAGGATCCGGAATATTATCGTCTGCGTAACTATGCCCTCGACTTCCTCTATAATCGTTTCGCTCACGATGATGTCAGCTAGATGCGAGCATTTGTATTAGTTTGGGGTGCGGTTGACTTAATAGCGATCGCACCTAGATTTTTTTTCTAAGGAAGCCTTCTTCAAGTAAAATTATTTCTAAGTAGGTAGATTTTAAAAATTGTCAGATACCCCCCTTAATAAGGGGGCAGGGGGGATCAACGCCCCCTTATTAAGGGGGGATCAAGGGGGGATCAACGCCCCCCCTTATTAAGGGGGGATTAAGGGGGGATCAGCTTACTTGTCAACTAAATAGAACAATTAGCAATCAAATACAATAATAATTTTTACTTTTTACTTAATTGATCATGCTCAAACAGATACGGAAACTACTTATCAATTTCGGTCAACAATGGCGCGATGAAAATTTTATGAAGTCGATTCATGTCGTTGAAAACTTAGTTTCTAAGGTTTTATCCGTAGCCTTAATTATTGTTATTATTGTTTCTCTTTATGATCTAGTAGTTATCCTAATCCGAGATTTATTTACTACGGAACCCATCGGTTTTTTTGGCAAAACTTTAATTGAAATTTTCGGTTTATTTCTCAATATTTTAATTGCATTAGAGTTATTAGAAAACATCACTGCTTACCTAAGAAAACACATCGTACAGGTTGAATTAGTCGTAGTTACGGCTTTAATTGCCATCTCTCGAAAAATTATTATTTTCGATCCCAACAAATACAGTAAAGATGATTTAATTGCGCTCACCGTGGGAACCTTAGCTTTAGCGGCAAGTTATTGGTTAATCAGAAAAGTTAATCGCGATAATCGCTCTTGAATTAAGGGAAAGGGATAGATTTTCTAAATCTATCCCTTCTAAATAGGGTGTGCTGAAAAAGTTTGTTGGTGGGGTTAAGGAGTCAGGAGTCAGGAGTCGGGAGTTTCAGGCCTTGTTGCCCTCTCTTTTTGTACCAATTTATGTACTAAAAGAAGGATAATGCAAGGTTTTTGAGAGTCCCAATCCGATTTTCGCAGCATGAACATCGGATTTTAACAGGTCAAAAGCCTTATTTTAAAAGGGTTTTACCATTATTCAGCAAACCCTAAATATTTAGGGTTTGCTGAATAAATCTAAAAACATTGTTCGATAATACTTTTAGACTTTTTTCCCCTTAAAAAGTGCCGGCCATTGGAGTAATCGGGGGGAAAATTCAGGGACTTTTTCCCTGAAAATTAGGTAATTGACCCCCTGAAAATGGGTAAAACCCTACACCCCACACCCTACACCCTACACCCCACCCCCAGGAAAAACTTTTTGCCGCAAACCCTATTTACTGGACTCTAGAAATATTACCCGCTTTAATCCAACCTTCGCGACCATCGGACAGACGCACGCGATGCCATTGCCCATCGCTGCTGGTTCCCACCACACTGACTTTAGTATTATAATCCAGACCGCCGAGACGAGTGGATTCACTGGTAGGTTCCGAGCGCAGACTTAAACCGCTTTGCCATGTCACCCGCGCTTGATAACCCTCGGATGTGGTTTCTTTTTTTGTTTCTTCGGGACTGGGTTTCGGGGCAGCTTTTGGTGCTGGGGCAGCTGTGGGAGACTCTTTCACCTCAGCTTGGGGTTGTTCTTGGACGGGAGTAGTGGGGATGGGTTTAGCGGCTTTTTCCTCCTTAGTTTCCTCTTTTTTCTCCTCGGTAAAGACGGGTTTAGGAGGATTAGAATTCATACCAGAGAGAAGTATATAGGCGACAGCAGTGGCCCCACCGACTAAAATGACCACTCCCAGGACAAAACCAACCATAAATTGTAATAAACCAGATAAACGCTTCATATTGGTGCTAAATTAACTGTTAGGATTAACATTAAAACGATCATCGCGAGAGGCTAAACGAGCTTTACCGGACTTGGCCCAATCCTGTAGAAACTGGATCTGTTCTTGAGCAGTGCGGGCTAGGGGTATAATCTGACTAGCGGCCTCAAGCACATCATCGGTGCTAAAGTCGCGATTTTGACTAAACCCGATGTGCATCGCTTCCACGATGGTTTGTTCGATTTCTGCCCCCGAAAAATCGGGAGTTTCGTAGGCTAGTCGCTTTATATCATAACTTTTTAGATTATGGGGCCGGACTTTCCCCAGATGAACGCTAAAAATCTCCTCGCGGGACTTTTGGCTAGGTAGTCCGACAAAAAATATCTCATCGAAGCGTCCTTTTCGCAACATTTCCGGGGGCAAAGATTGGATGTTATTAGCCGTAGCGACGACAAAAACTGGCGATTGTTTCTCCGCTAACCAAGTGATAAAAGTCCCGAAAACCCGTCCGGTGGTTCCTCCGTCGCCTTTTCCCTCCGCTCCGGCAAAAGCTTTATCGATTTCGTCTATCCACAGCACACAGGGAGCTAAAGCTTCGGCGAGATTAATCATCTGACGGGTGCGCGATTCCGATTCTCCCACCAATCCGCCAAATAAACGCCCCACGTCTAGACGTAGTAGGGGTAAGTGCCAATGATGGGAAATAGCTTTCGCTGTCAGGGATTTACCCGTTCCTTGAATTCCCACCAATAGTAAACCCCGGGGATTGGGTAAACCGTAGGCGCGGGCGCGTTCACTAAAAGCACCACCGCGACGAATCAGCCAATCTTTGAGATTATCTAGGCCGCCGATGTCAGAAATCTGCTCTGTGGCGGGATAAAAGTCCAATATCTGGGTTTGACGAATCGATTGGCGTTTTTCTGCCAAAATTAATTCCACGTCCTCTGGCTCAATTTTGCCGTGACTGGCTAAACATTTAGCTAAAACCCGACGAATTCTCTCTAGGGATAATCCTTGGGCAGAAAGCACTAATTCATCGAGGAGTGGTTCTTTGACGGGTTGTCCGGTGGCAGCGATTAATCGCTGAATTTCCTGTTTAATTTCTTCGCCACTGGGGAGGGGAAAATCGACGACGGTGATTACTTCGGTGAGATCCGAGGGGATAGACAGTTCGGGAGCGACGATAATTAGGTTTTTAGGCTGAGATTTCAGGGAACGGGCAAGATTACGCAATTTTCTGGCGATGGAAATATCTTCGAGAAAGCGCTGGAAATCGCGTAAAATCATGATGGCGGCGATGTTAGTCGGCAGCTTTTCGACGAATTCAAGAGCTTGCAGGGGATTACGCCGAGCAAAGTTCTCATTATTGGGATTATCTTGATAACCATCCACGAAATCCCAGACATAGACAGCACGGTTATTGCTCTGTTTGGCAATATCGGCGATCGCTTTTTCGAGACGTTCTTCTTCTAGGGTGGTAATATAGATGAGAGGATAGCGCGCCCGCAGCAGTAATTGAAATTCTTCACCAAAGCTCATAGCTATTCGTCTATAGTTGTTGCTATTTATATCATCATCAGAAAATATAGCAGTTAGCCGTCAGTCAAATAAGGATGGCAGGTAAGCCGTACACTACATTTTAAGATAAGTTAAGCTCGTCTATAAAAAGATTTTAAAAAAACCAATTTACGCTTGTATTTTTTTAAATGTATGGTATAATGTTATTGCCTTAATCGAGATTAAACCTGTATTAACTAAATCAATATCTTGTTAATTAGATTAAGCTTTAGTAAATTAAATCGGCCCATTAGGAGGGTAAGCCAATCTTAACAATCCTTGATCAAATAAACTTTATGTGAGTTGCTTACCCAGAGGCCGGTTCAGGCATATTTAAGTAGAATTTGCCATCTCAATTGTTAAGCAAAAATCAACCAAATGGGTCGAGTTCGTAACTATGATGATTGACTGGTATCACTTGAAATGCCGACGCGGATCACAAGTCAATTGTCAATAGCGTTTGAGATGCTCTCACCCTGGCCTATTAGGGGTTAACCACAGAAACCAAAAACCTAACTAAAGCTTTTTAAAGTTACTCATTCCTGTAGCTATATAACTAAAATAAGTAACTTTTGCCACCGATAGATTTTAAGAACGTTAAGTACCTAAGCAAAATTAATTACACATTTCGATAAAGCTTTTGCCTCTTGCCTATTGCCTCTTGCCTGTTTTCACTAGGAAATTTATTTTGCACGACTACTTATCAGGTATAATCAAGATATGAAGCTAGTTGAACGTCATATTATCAGTCAAAACCATCCCTTCTGGTCAGAAATCGACCATTATGCCTTTTTGTCAAAAAATTTGTTCAATCTAGCTAACTACCATTATCGCCAATATTTCTTTGAAAACTCCCAAAAACTGAGTTTCAATCAACTCTATTATCTGGTATCTAAAACCTCAGATTATTTAGCTTTACCCACGAAAGTGAGCAAGCAGATAATCAGAAGATTGGAGCAAGCTTGGGTTAGTTATTTTGCCGCTTTTAGAGCTTGGAAAAAACACCCTGAAAAATTTTTAGGAAAACCCAAAATTATTAAGTATAAGGACAAAACCAAAGGAAGAAACCTGCTGATATATTCTCAGGAATCAATTTATAAAAAACCTCTAAAAGAAGGAATTTGTCACTTGTCTATGAGCGACTTAAAAATTACCACTTCCCGAAGAGAAATAATTGAGGTGAGAATTGTCCCCAAAAGTAGCTGTTATGTCATTGAAATAGTCTATGAAAGACGGTCGGAAACCACAGATAAACAAGAGATAGCTGGGATAGATTTAGGAGTTAATAACTTAATGGCTGTAACTACAAATCAAACAGGTGTAGCACCTCTTTTGGTAAATGGCAGACCGTTAAAAGCAATTAACACCTTCTACAACAAACAACGTTCCCGCTTACAATCTCAACTGAAAACCCAAAATAATCAACCCTCATCTAAGAGATTGCTATTCCTGACCCATAAACGAAACTGTCGAGTAGAAAATTATCTACACACAGCCAGTAAAAGAGTAATAGATTGGTGTACTATTCATCAAATAGGGACGTTAATAATTGGGCATAATGAGTGGATGAAACAATCTCTTAATCTAGGAAAAAGGAATAATCAACAATTTGTCAATATTCCCCATAATAGATTAATAGAAATGTTAACCTACAAAGCTCAATTAAAAGGAATAAAAGTTATAATAACTGAAGAATCCTATACCTCACAATCCATTGCTTTAGATAGGGATGAGTTACCTAAATATGGTGAAGAAAAACCATTATTTAAGGGAAAAAGGTTAGCTAGGGGACTTTATAAAATGGAAACAAATCAGTTGTTAAATGCCGATGTCAATGGGGCATTTAACATCATTAGAAAAGTAATTCCTGATGTCATTGACCAGGGAATAAAGGGTTTGCCGTTTAATCCTGTAGTGCTTGACCCACTACGAATGACTAAGCTTTCAGGCTTTTAAGTAAGTTTGAGTAAGTTTAGTTGAGCGGTAACAAAAGTTAGTCATAGGTTGGCCGTTTCTTTTCTGTAAATTAATTTCAGCCTTTCTCACAACCATTTCCTAAGGAGGGTTCAATTCATGTTTAAACTAGCTGCAGACTTTTTATCTTTGGATTTTCTCTGCCGACCAAATCAGAAAAATAAGCCAGAAAGTAAGGTTCTTCGGTTTGTCTTATGCAATGGACGGGGTTATAAGGAATGAAACCTTTATAGAGACAGACATTGCCGCAATTTTTGTCAATTGTTTGCGATCTGGAGCGAACTAATCAATTAAATCTCTTGCCAGATAAGGATTGAGTCGATTTATGCCCCCATATCGAACCATACCAAGTAACGAAGAGCCGAATTTCGGCTCTTCGGGAATTGTTATGCAAATAATTAACTTAAAATAAAATTCGATGAGAGTACCTAAGCTCAAAAGTAGCTGAAATCCATACAGAGAAGGACTTAAGGCACAAACAGGTTAATATCAAAAGATAGACAATCGAGTTAAGATTTGATATAATAGCCAAAAACCAGAGTATTTTACCTATGATACTTGACAAATTTTTGAACCTAAAAGGAACGTCTATTCAAGGCTATCTACACCTAGAAAATATCGGTATAGTTTGCCGAATCGAATCGAAAAATAAAAAAGCAGCCTGTCCTCGTTGTGGGTTAGAGAGCGATAAACTTCACCAAAATCATCGACATTTAGTCAAAGATTTACCGCTCTCAGGTCAACCAGTGTACCTACAAGTTAATCGTCGTCAATTTAAGTGCGGTAATTGTCAGAAACCCTTTAGCGAAGAGTTAGATTTTGTCGCCAAGAAA
>NZ_JACJSV010000033.1 GCF_014698335.1 Microcystis viridis FACHB-1342
AATTTAGAAGCGTTATCGAAAAAAACACAGGAGGATAGGGAGTTTATTATGCGTTTAGCTCCACTTTACCAACAGGATAGGGAACAAGCGGTTCAAGAGGGTGTACAGCAAGGTATTCAACAAGGAAGACAACAGGGAGAAACGTATTTACTCCTCCGTCAACTTCAGCGACGTTTCGGTGAAATACCGCAAAATCTTGAGGAAACCATCCGTAACCTTCCTGTGGAGCAATTAGAAGACTTAGGACTCGCCTTATTAGACTTTAACACTTTGACGGATTTAGATAACTGGTTGCACCCGTGAACAATAGCGAGCGCATTATCCATCCCTGATTATTCTATCGTCAAGGGGTCCACATCGATCGCCATACTTACCTTGGGTAAAACTAAGCTTTTTAGGGGAAGAAAAAGACGACCGATATCAGCCTTTTCCCCCGATAATTTTAACAGAATTTGCCAGCGATAACGGTTAGCCACGCGCATAATTGTTGCGGGTGCAGGTCCCAAAATATCCCAATCAGAACCGAAATTATTAACACATTCCTCCGCGACATTTTCAGCACTTTTCTGCACTGCTTCCCCATCTAAACCACTAAAGCGAATTAAGACTAAACTGCCGTAGGGAGGATAATTTAAACCCTCTCTTTGCATTAATTCCGTCTCGACAAAACCCTCATAATCGTGGGTTTGCACTGCTCTAATCACGGGATGTTCGGGGGTATAGGTTTGGATAATTACCTTTCCTTCTGTTTCTCCCCTTCCTGCTCTCCCTGCTACTTGGGTGAGGGTTTGAAAAGCGCGTTCGGAGGAGCGATAATCGGAGTGATAAAGTAAACCATCGGCTGCCATTACTCCTACTAGGGTAACTCGCTCTATATCTAATCCTTTGGTGAGCATTTGGGTTCCGACTAAGACATCGAATTCACCATCAGTAAATAGTTTTAATAGTTCCCGGGGAGCATTTTTGTTGCGGGTGGTATCACTATCAAAACGCAAGCAGCGCAAATCAGGAAATTCTTTGCTTAATTCTTGGGTGACTCGCTGAGTGCCAGTACCGAAAAATTTTAGATAGGGAGAACCGCATTCAGGACATTGTTTCGGATGGATGCGACCATAGTTGCAGTAGTGACAGCGGAGTAATTCTTGCGCTCCCGGTTCGGTGTGATGGTAGGAGAGAGAGACATCACAGTGGGGACACTCCAGCACATAACCGCAACTTCGACAAGATACAAAGGTACTATGTCCCCGGCGGCTGACGAATAAAATTGCCTGTTCTCCCTTGTCGCGCAGGGTTTCCAGAGATGAACGCAGGGATTGACTAAAGAGGGAACGATTGCCTCGCTGCAATTCCCGTCGCATATCGACGATTTCCACCCGCGGTAAGGGGCGATTTTGGATGCGATCGGGCAAAGATAGGTAAAGACGGGGATTAACTTGGGATTCTAGCCATGTTTCTAGGGATGGCGTGGCCGAGCCTAAAATTACGGGACAATGGTTTAATTGAGAGCGCCATTTAGCCACGGTACGCGCGTGATAGGTGGGAAGTAATTGACTTTGTTTAAAGCTGCTATCGTGTTCTTCATCGAGGATAATCATCCCTAGATGGGGTAAAGGAGCAAAAATCGCCGATCTCGTCCCGATAATAACTTGCGGGGTTCCTGTCAACATCTGTCGCCAAGTATCGTATCTTTCTCCTTCCGAGAGGGCGCTATGATAAACATAGACTCGATCGCCAAAACGGGCCACAAAGCGATCGGTTAGTTGCGGTGTTAATCCAATTTCGGGGACTAAAACCAAGGCAGATTTACCCGCTGCTAGGACAGGTGCGATCGCCTGTAGATAGACTTCTGTTTTACCCGATCCCGTCACTCCATGTAAGAGAGCGCTTTCACCACCTTTTAGGGTTTGAATGGCTTCTAAAGCCTGTTTTTGACTAGAAGTGAGTGTTTTTGGTTGATCCCTGCTCATAATCGCCGAGGATAAGCGCAGAAATTCTCGATCCTCAATCACCACATAACCCTTGTCAATGAGCGGTTTAAAATGTTTTGTCCCCGCAAGTTTTACCAATTCTGGCAGCCACATTTCTCCTCCCTGATGACGTAAAATTTCGAGAATTTTGCGCTGATTTTCGGTTAAATCCCGAGGAAAGTCGGTTATTAGCAGGGTAATGGCTTTTTTTTGTTTAATATTGGTACTTTTGGGTGCTTCTAGATAACTTTCTACCCAACCGCGCTTAACTAAGTCTCGGATACCGTAATTGGCATTTTTTACTTTTTCTTGCAGGTATTTCGCCGAATAATCGCCTTCTTTTTGATTTTTGAGCAGGGATAAAATCTGACGGGAGAGGGGAGTACAAAAAACTTCCGCACCGGGGGGAATCGCTGCTGGTTTTAATCTGATGCGACGTTGGGAACTTCGCAGTAAACCCGTAGGTAAAGCGACGCGAACAACGGTGATTAAATCCGTTGCGTAGTATTGGGCGATTTTCGTCAATAACTGCCAATAATTATCGGGGAAAAAGCCCTTAGCAATCACCTCTTCCACGGGACGAATTTGATTTTCTTCTAGTCCTGGGGGCAAATTTTCGAGAAATCTAAGAGCAATTCCCCCTATTACCTGAGAACCAAAGGGAACGCTTAAAATATCGCCGATTTCTACCGTTAAATCCCGGGGGATACTATAGGTTAATATTTGCTGATCCTCTTGACTATCTCTAGGATAAGGACGATCTACCAAAACCTCTAACCACGGTTGCCCAGTTGTGGTTAATTGGTAAGGTGTGCGAGGTTCCGCTACAGTCAGGGTAGCATGGCGATCGAGCATAGTCAGTGGGGAGATGGGGTGATAGGGAGATGGGGAGAATGGGGTATTTAAATTATAGTTTAAAGCTTGAGGGGAATAAAACCAGTTAATTTTCTCCAAAAACACTTTAAATATTGCTTTTTTGCCCACAAATTTTGATTTTTAGCCCGTGAAGTCTTCCCAAAAGAATTTTTATCCACCCTTAAGCATTGATAATGTTAATGATAACTATTGACTATTAGCTATTAAATCCCAGTATAGTTAGTCAAAAGGTGAGAATGGTTCTCAATAGAAAAAGCTAAGAATAGTAATAAAAAGCTGACTGCTATCTTGATTGTTAAGAAGCGTGATCCTTACCTAGTCAAATACCAAAAACCTTAGTTAGAGTGTATGAGTAGAAACACAAAAAGCTCCTCCCATTCACCAGAAAATCTTATTGTCTGGTTCGGCGATTTGTAACCATCGACACAGAATCGCGCAATTATATCCCAGAAATTGCCGCCATTAATTAAGAAAACGTTTAAAAAATCTGCTCCCCGAAAATTCAATGTAACAATCAGCCCATTGGGAGAAACTAAGTTTTTCCCCCCTATTATAACCCCACTCCATCCATAACTGCTTATGAAAATCTCTAAACTAGCCGCTGATGATAATTTTAATCAAATCATTGCCCTGGAGACAAATCCTTTAGAACTGGACAGCGTGGATTTTAATGAAAGAACTGACGAGGATATGACTGAATCTTTACCGGAAACCCTAAAAAACACTCGTGGGAGTAGTGGAACGGGATACGATAAAGGCAGCAATGAAGATACTGTTGGCGCATTTTTTAAAGAAATGGCTCGTTATCCCCTGCTTAGTGCGGAAGAAGAAATTGAATTAGCCTACTCGGTTAAGTTTCTCATGGAAGCGGAAGAAGTACGCCAAAAACTGCAAGAAAATTTACATCGTCCCCCGACGAAAACAGAATGGGCGATCGCTTTAGAATTAGATAATGAACGTCAACTGGAAAACCGTCTTTATCGCGGACGAACAGCTAAACGGAAGATGATTCGTTCTAATTTGCGCTTGGTGGTTTCCATCGCTAAACGCTATTTAAATCGCGGGGTTCCTTTCTTAGATTTAATTCAAGAAGGTGCGATCGGACTCAACCGTGCGGCCGAAAAATTCGATCCTAATAAAGGTTATAAATTCTCTACCTATGCTTATTGGTGGATTCGACAAGCAATCACCCGCACCATTGCTAACGATGCGCGAACAATTCGTTTACCGATTCACATTGTCGAAAAACTCAATAAACTCAAAAAAGCGCAGCGCATTCTCAAGCAAGATTTACAGCGCAATCCCAATGAACGGGAACTCGCGGAAGCGTTAGAAATAACTCCCGAACAATTGCGGCAATTATTACAATTGCGTCGTCAATCTCTCTCTTTAAATCATCGTGTAGGGAAGGGAGAAGATACGGAATTAGTGGATCTTTTGGAAGATGATGATCTACAACTTCCCGAAGATAAAATGAATGAGATGATGATGCGTCAAGAAATTTTCGCAGTTTTAAGTGATGTTCTCACCGAACGGGAAAAAGATGTTATCTCCCTCCGTTATGGTTTAGCTACCAGTCAACCCTATACCCTAGAGGAAGTGGGGGGAATGTTCAATTTATCTCGGGAACGAGTACGTCAAATTCAAACTAAAGCGATGCGAAAATTACGTCGTCCTCAAGTCGCACGTCGTCTGAAAGGATGGTTACATTAATAACTTTTTCTAACTCGTTCTCTTCTCTCTCCTTTTTCTTGGAGAGCTTTTTTTGTCGATATTTAGCTTAAAATTAAGATCAAGCTGATTTTCTCAGTAGATAGTCATAATACCTATGAACCGACATCTCCAACAGAAAGTGAAAACGGGAAAATATCAATCTCCAGAAAATCATCCTCTCATGGATGGAGAAACTTTTGTCACTGAAATTGTCGATCATAAATATACTAGCTAGTTAAAAGCTGAATATAATAGGCAATTTTTCAGCTATTTTTTCTAGTTCTCAATAAAATAAAATTATGTCTAAAAATTCTTGGTTAATTCCCGATAATATTTATTTTCTCAACCATGGTTCCTATGGTGCAACCCCTAGAATAGTCTTGGATTATCAGCAACAATTGCGGGAACGAATGGAAAGACAACCTTTAGCATTTTTGGGGAGAGAATTAGAGGGTTTATTAGATATTGCTAGGCAAAAATTAGCGGATTTAGTGGGAGTAAATAGCGATGATTTAGTCTTTGTTCCCAATGCAACCACAGCAGTGAATGCGGTGTTAAATTCCTTAACTTTTCAGGAAAATGAGGAAATTCTGATCACCGATCAGACCTATAATGCTTGTGCTAATGCAGTTAAACATATAGCTAAAAGATGGGGTTTAAAGGTAATTATCGCTAAAATTCCCTTTCCTGTACAGTCTCTTTTAGAAATTAGTCAAGCAATTTTAGCATCTGTTTCTCCTCGGACAAAATTAGTAGTTTTAGATCATGTCACCAGTCCCACGGCCTTAATTTGGCCAATCGCAGAAATTGTGCAAGAATTAAATAATCGGGGTATTGATACTCTCATCGATGGCGCTCATGCTTTAGGTTTTTTACCCCTTAATATCGGGGCAATTAATCCCACCTATTATACTGCTAATTGTCATAAGTGGTTATGTAGTCCCAAGGGGGCTGCTTTTCTCTATGTGCGCGGGGATAAACAGGCAATAATTCGACCTTTAACTATTAGCCATGGGGCTAATTCTCCTCGACAAGATCGTTCCCGTTTTCAGTTAGAATTTGCTTGGATGGGAACCGATGATCCCAGCGCTTATTTATCAGTGCCAAAAGCGATCGAGTTTTTAAATTCTCTCTCTATTGATGGTTTACTGGGTCTGATGGCGAGGAATCATAATTTGGTTTTAAAAGCCAGAAATTTGCTTTGTCATGCCTTGCAGGTCAATTATCCCTGTCCAGAATCAATGATCGGATCGATGTCCTCAATTCTAATTCCTAGTTATGCTTGGATAGCAGAAGATTTATCCAGACAACTGTGGGAAAAATATCAGATTGAAGTGCCGATAATTCCCTGGGGAGAAGCATCATTAATTGTGAGGATTTCTGCTCACTACTATAATTCGATCGAGCAGTATGAATATTTAGCCGGGGTTTTAAATTACTTGCTATTGGAGCCAAGATAAGCTGGGAGAGAGGAGCATCGGAGCAGGGGAAAAAATCCATAACTGAGTTTTTAAAGTTGAATTGGGAGTTAATAACGGACTTGCTATGAGAACCGATAATTGGGCTAAAATGCCTCTTGGAGCATGGTTTCCTTGAGCATTTCTAAACCTTTTTTCACCCGACGGGAGACGGTAACAATACTAATGCCTAATTGTTCGGCGGTTTCCCGTTGAGTAAGATCTTTAAGGAAGACAAATTCGAGAATATAACGGGTTTTCTCTTCTAATTGAGCCAGTGCCTGTTGTAAACGAATGCGATCCTCTTGACAAAGTTGAAAGCTGCGATAACCAGGATCGGGAACGATGTCTTTTAAACAGGTGTTATTATCTTCATCGTTATTAACCGTCGCATCGAGACTAAGAGGTTCACGGTTTTGGAAAGCCAGTTTTACCTCTTGCCATTCTTCGATCGAAATATTTAAAGCGAGGGAGATTTCCGTATCATTGGGTTGACGATTGTGGATAGTTTGAAAATCCCGACGCATATTTGCCGCTTGTCTCCCTAAATCTAACCAACGACGAGGAATGCGAACTGTGTAACCTTTATCGCGCAGATAGTGTTGAATCTCGCCACGAATATAGGGAATAGCGAAGGAACTAAAAGCATGACCTTTGCTGCTGTCAAAACGTTTGATCGCCCGAATTAGTCCCATACAGCCAACCTGCACTAAATCTTCGTAATTTTCATGGCATTGATTGACCCAATGATGAGCTTCCCTTCTGACTAATCCTAGGTTTAACCGGATAATTTGATCCCGTAACTGATTCTCCCCTGTTTTTTGGTATTTTTGAAACAGGGTAAGAGTTTCTAGTTTAAGATTTTCTTTATTTAGGCCAGACATAGGACGTTAACAGACTTAAAAAATCATTGACTATAAAAGCTCACTATTGCATAGCTCTGACAAATCCCAATACAGTCTAGATTGGAAGCGGCAAGCAATGGCAACAATGTAACTTACTACAATCTTGATCGTACGGTCTTTACATAAAGGCTTGTGTGATTTCAAGCAGTCAAGGCAGTATTTAAAGACACAAGTGAGCTAAAACGCTGGTAATTAGGGTTGGCTGAAAAAGTTGTTCCTAGAGGCAGGGTGTGGGGTGTGGGGAAGTGGGGAAGTGGGGTGTGAATTTGGCTCTACCGAACCTGTTATGTAAAACTATCAACAACTTATGATTGTAAAGCTTGTACACTAAGGCTTTGAGTTTTTGTTAAATTGATATTTATCAACTTTAGAGCATTGCTGTGCAGAGAGTGAGCTTGAGGAATTTTCTACAGTGTAAGTTCGGAAGAACCGTGAATTTTACCCCCGAAAAGTCTTAATCCAACAAGGTTTTTAGATTTATTCAGCCAACCCTATCTAGAAAACTAGAACTCGAACAAAGGTAAACTCCGATCCTTATTTTTCGGCAATTTCGCCAGTAAACCTAAATGTTCGTAGGCCGCTGCCGTCACTACGCGGCCCCGGGGAGTACGATGAAGATAACCTATTTGTAATAAATAAGGCTCATACACCTCCTCAATTGTCTTGGCATCTTCTCCCGTGGCTGCCGCTACCGCTTCCAATCCCACGGGTTTGCCTTGAAACTGTTCGATCATCGTCTTTAATACTAATCGATCGGTCCAATCTAAACCCATAGAATCCACATTTAATTGATTTAATCCCTCAGCGGCTAACTGGGGGGTGATAATAGTTTCTCCCTTCACCTGCACATAGTCGCGCACCCGTTTTAATAAACGATTGGCAATGCGTGGAGTTCCCCGACTGCGACGGGAAATTTCGATCGCACCTGCTTCAGTCATGGGAATATTAAAAATAGTGGCACTTCTGAGCATAATTGCTGTCAATTCCTCGACCGTATAGAAACGCAGACGTTGAATCATGCCAAAACGATCGCGTAAAGGCGCAGTTAAAGAGCCAACTTTGGTAGTAGCACCGATTAAAGTAAAGGGAGGCAGGGAAATACTGCGAATTTTCGCTGCTTGACCCTTACCAATCGTCACATCTAGGCGATAATCCTCCATAGCTGGGTATAATAACTCCTCCGTCACCCGATTCAGTCGATGAATTTCGTCGATAAAAAGAATATCCCGGGGTTGAAGATTGATCAGGATGCCGGTAATGTCCCGGGGACGCTCTAAAGCGGGGGCGGCAGTAATGCGGCAATTTACTCCCATCTCAGCCGCTAAAATTAAAGCCATGGTGGTTTTGCCTAACCCCGGCGGTCCGTAGAAGAGCAAATGATCGATCGCTTCTTGTCTAGCTTTGGCCGCGGCGATGGTGACTTTTAGATTAGCCTTTAAGTCCTGTTGACCGATATAATCCTCTAGGGATTGTGGACGAATCTGCGCTTCTGCTTTTTCCGTTTCTTCTATAGTGGGATTGGGAGTGAGCAGATTTTCCTCGGCTGCCGGGGGGGAATTGTGCGATCGTTTGATGGCCATTGTTACAATCAAGAGTCTAGGATATGTTAGCGAAGCGGATTTTGCCTTGTTTGGATGTCAATAAAGGTCGGGTAGTTAAAGGGGTTAATTTTGTCAATCTTCAGGATGCTGGCGACCCCGTGGAGTTAGCTCGCTTGTATAATCAGGCAGGGGCTGATGAGTTGGTTTTTCTTGATATTACTGCTACCCATGAAGATCGCGACACGATTATTGATGTAGTCTATCGCACGGCGGAACAGGTTTTTATTCCTCTGACCGTGGGGGGTGGCATCCAATCCTTAGAAAATATTAAAAATTTGTTAAGAGCCGGGGCCGATAAAGTCAGCATTAACTCGGCTGCCGTGCGCGAGCCGGAATTGCTCGATCGAGCCAGCGATCGCTTTGGTAAACAGTGTATTGTGGTGGCGATCGATGCTAGACGACGCAAGGATGTGCATAACCCCGGTTGGGAGGTTTATGTTCGGGGTGGACGGGAAAATACGGGTATTGATGCTTTATTATGGGCCAAAGAAGTGGAAAAACGCGGGGCGGGTGAGTTGTTAGTTACCAGTATGGATGCTGACGGCACGCAAGCGGGTTACGATCTGTCCTTGACAAAAGCGATCGCAGAAAGGGTGGAGATTCCTGTGATTGCCTCTGGAGGAGCGGGTAATTGTCAGCATATTTACGAAGCATTGACGGAAGGCCGAGCAGAAGCGGCTTTATTGGCTTCTTTGCTCCATTATGGTCAATTAACTATCGCTGAGGTCAAAAATTATCTGCAAAATCACCAAGTCCCCGTGCGTTAGCTAGGGAAAATGAGAACAAGATTTACAGAACTTAATCTGGTGATTGAGTCGCTTTTTCGGGAAAAGGATTTTTTCAGGCTGCAAACCAAGAAGAGCAAAATTTAGACCTATTACTGAAAGCTAATGGCTGACGGCTGACAGCCGCGATCGAGCAACCAGCAAAAAATCCCTATTTTTAACTTCCCTCCGATCATCCCTCCAGAAAATTATGTATTAGAATAGAGGAAAGTTAACAAAATTTAAAATATGTTAGTTCCGATTCTCATCTTTGACCTCGGTCTTGTGGCTTGGTCATTGCATCTGATGCAGCAAGCGTTCGACAGGCAAGAGTTTTCCTTGATCCTGGCGGGAACCTTGGTGGCAGCAGCGGCAGCGGCTATGTTAGTAGTTTATTTCCTCATGGGCCACTGTTTAACCTATTTAACCCAAATTTCGGCTCCTGTCTAAATGGAGGCGATTGTTTCACCATTGTCTTATCAGCGATCGCATTGTGAGGGACAAATTTTTTTCTCGTCACCCCTTGACAAAGTAATTCTATTTAAGCTATATTCAAAAATGGTCTTCGCGGGGTTATAGCTCAGTTGGTAGAGCACCTCAATGGCATTGAGGGGGTCAGCGGTTCGAATCCGCTTAGCTCCATACAGTTAAGATAAGAGTTTCAGGGTTACTGGAGCTAGAAAAGTGGCGAGGAGATGGTAGATTGAAAGAGGATTTCTGGTTGGAAAAGTCTCTTTTTACATCGATACTCTCTCAGGACAAAATTAATGATAGAGCTTTTTAAGCAACTACCTCGTTGGTTGCGGCTAAGTCTGGTTTTTCCGCTTTTATTTCTCAATGGTTGGTTATTATTCCAATTATTTAGCTATCTAGAACCCTTAGTCAGTATTTTTGTCACTGCTAGTTTACTAGCTTTTGTCTTAGATGTTCCCATCAAACTACTGCAAAGACGCGGGGTTAATCGCAGTGGTTCGATCGCTATTGTCTTTTTAATTGCCCTATTAATTTTGATTGTTTTAGGTTTAATTTTAATTCCCCAGATTGTCGAACAATTAAGCAGTTTAATCAATAGTTTGCCCCAGTGGATCGAGTCGGGAACCGAACAGATACAAAATTTAGAAAAGTGGGATAAAACTCAGAAATATGCGATTTATATCGAGCAATCAATCACCCAGTTATCGGAACGACTAACCAATGTTTTACAAACTCTTAGCACTCAATTACTGAGCTTTGTGCTGGGAACTATCAACAGTATCCTAAACATTCTCTTTGTTCTGGTTATAACTGTCTTTCTGGTTCTCTATGGCGAACAAATTTGGGAGGGAATTTTAAGCTGGATTCCTGCTCCCTGGAATCTCAAATTAAGAACTATTATTCGTCAAACTTTTGAAACCTATTTTGCTGGTCAAACCATTTTAGCGGGAATTCTCAGCCTGGCTCAAATTTTTGTTTTTGTCATTCTCAAGGTCGATTATGCCCTATTATTCGGGGTGGCGATCGGTCTAACTACATTAATTCCTTTTGCCAGTGCCTTTACCATTATTGGCATTAGTACCCTACTAATGTTTCAAGATTTTTGGTTAGGGTTAAAAGTTTTGACCCTGACTATTATTGTCGGTCAAATTAATGATAATGTCATCGCCCCTCGGCTAATGGGAGGTATGATCGGACTTAATCCCGTCTGGATTATTCTATCTCTTTTTATCGGTGGCAAAGTGGCAGGAATTCTCGGTTTATTGATAGCAGTTCCCATCGCTAGTGTGCTGAAAAGTACCATCGATATCATCCGCTCACAGCAGCGGGAAAAAGAACCGGTAGTTATCCTAGAAGAAACGGTGAAAAATTCCTCGGAGGAGAGCAAATAATAATAAATCCTATTTTTTCACTGAACAGTAAACAGTAATCAGTAATCATACTAAATCCGTTGAGTATAGGCTAGTTATGAGGAGAGGTACTCATGCAAAGGGGAGAATAAATAATCAGTTTTTAATAACCAGATTTAGTATCAGTGAATTGAAAACTCACATCTGGGCTCTCTTAGGTTTGGTGGGTAAAATGTATTCTAAGATACAGTCTTGCCGGCGAGGGAGTGGAAGGAACCACTCCAGACACAGAGGACACAAAGATTGATCGCTTCTATAGTAAGTTAAACTGGTCGCAACGCGCTCGCTACGCGAGATCACACAAAGAATAAGAGAGCCACACCTGATAACTGATAACTGATAACTGATAACTGTTATGAGCGGCTAATTTCTTCGAGAATAGCCATCGCTTCTGTCACCCTATCCCTAGGGATAAATAAATGATCGTGATAATAACCAGAAATGACATTGACGCTAATTGCCGCTTCGGACAGTTTCTCACTAATCACCGCTAAAAATCCCACCGCCGCTAAACTAGAATGCACAGAAAGAGTAATTTGTCTATAAATATATTTGTACTGTAAATTCTTGCGATCGGCTTGCTGACGGGGAATAATCACCGTTATTCCTTCCTCTTCCCGAAATTGGCAGATAGGGGTTAATTGTAGCTGTTCCAGTCCTGTTGCTGTGAGGGAAGAGAAAACGAATTCTTCAGTATTTAGGATTGGTTTCAGGGATTGGAGCAGAATATCGAGATTAGTTTCGCCTTCCTCGGGTTTTTCTGGCGATTTTTTCGCCGCATCCATACACTGATTAGCAGCAGCGTCAGCCACACTATTTTTAGCTCGTTCAATCCAGCGCCAGCTAATGCGATCGAATTGGGTGACTAATTGACAAGCACGCTGATAAAAGGGACGTAAACTATCGCTTTTTACCTTCCAGTCTCCCTTAACTTGATTGATGACTAATTGACTGTCTCCCCGAATTTCTAGGCTTTTTAAGCCTAATTCTTGGGCTTTTTCCAATCCAATAATCAATCCTGTGTATTCAGCTTCGTTATTAGTGGCTCTCTCCATATATCTACTCGTAGTCAAGGAATTACCCTCGGCTAAAACTATTACCGCTGCACCGGCTGCTCTCCCCGGATTGCCGCGAGAACCACCATCAAAATAGAGAACTGCTGAATTATCGGTTTTTTGAGCTTTTTTATCCATAATTTTCGTCAATAAATCTTGGTATCTCCATTTTTATCCCTTTGACAATTGTAGGCGGTAGCGATTCCGGGATCGGCAAAGCGGACAAGCAAAATTTTAGCCGATCGCCGCTACCGGATAACTTTTTTTCTGCAAGTTATTGATAATAATTTGCAGTTGTTGGTTATACTGAGAACATCAGCCTAGAGTTATATTGCTAATAGTTCTCAATTAAAAGCCCCATGAGTATAGACAAATGGCCATCGAAAGGTGAGAAAATCTTCAATCTTAGTGCTTGGGATCCCTGGCAGGTTTACCACCAGATGCAAGCCCTAAACATTGAATGTCAATGCTCGCTCCATCAGCTTTTGCCGGTTCGCATTGATGCCTCCGCTCAACTTTTATAGCTGTGGATTGTCCTGCGACAGGTGGAGGCCTCCCGAGGCTGTTTAATCCCTTGGCTGGAAACCTGTTGGCAAGCATAATCCTTGAGAAAAATTAGCAATCTAAGAGTAAAAAGTGAGAAAGTATGTCAAAATCTGCAACTACCATGATTCCCTTTCAAGTGGTCGGTCAATTCCTCGGTTTTGTCCTCAAGGACGGATATAAGGTAAAATACCTGAGAATCAGTGTTGATAAACGGGAATATTGGTTTAAGCCTGAAAAAACACTGCGAGACCACATACCTCTCAATATTGCTCTCCACTCATGGCTAAAAGTGACGGGAGAAAGTAGTCTTTGTTCAAAAAAGGGAAAATTAAAACTGAGGGTACTAGGGATTGAGCATTTATCCGGCGAAAAAACCCCAGAAGTCACCCCGGCAAAAGCGAAAAAAGCCACCGTCTTAATCTGTCAGAAGTCCGATTGTTGGAAAAATGGCGGTGCGAGAGTCTGCCAAAGGTTAGAGAGTAGTTTAGAGGAAAAAGGACTGGGAGAAGCGGTGAATATTAAATTAACCGGCTGTTTAAAACAGTGCAAAAAAGGCCCGAATCTGGTGGTTATGCCCGATAAAAAGCATTATAATCAGGTAGCTCCCCAAGATGTCCCCTCCCTAATCGAGCGGCATTTTGCCACTTCTGAGCAAGGGAAGAGCCTATCAGTTTAACTAGAAATTTAATCGGCGATCGCTGTTGACAAACGATCTTTTTTGTGTATCAAAGGGACGAAGTGCCTAAAATTGTAATAAATTAGGGGTAGAAAAAGTCAATTCTTGCCGCCGATAATTTATGACTGGTACCACTGCAACCTTGTTAATTTCTTGTCCCGACCAGATTGGTCTGGTGGCGAAAATCGCTAATTTTATCTACGCTAATGGCGGCAATATTATCCACGCTGACCAACACACGGATTTTTCGGCAGGATTGTTCCTGATGCGGATAGAATGGCAATTAGAGGGGTTTAATTTACCCCGTGGGATGATCGAACCAGCTTTCGCCGCTATTGCCAAACCTTTGCAGGCTAGTTGGTCCTTACATTTTTCCGATACTGTTCCGCGTCTAGCTATTTGGGTGACAAAACAGGATCATTGTCTCCTCGATTTATTATGGCGACAACACGGGGGAGAAATTAGGGCAGAAATTCCTTTAATTATTAGCAATCATCCAGAATTACACTCAGTTGCCAATCAATTTGGTATTGATTTTTATCATCTTCCCGTTACCGCCGAAACCAAGATTGAACAGGAAGCCAGACAATTAGAGTTACTGCGGGAATACCGGATAGATTTAGGGATTTTAGCTAAATATATGCAGGTTCTCACCCCAGATTTTATTAACTTTTTTCCCAATATTATCAACATTCATCATTCTTTTTTACCGGCTTTTGCGGGAGCTAATCCCTATCAACGGGCTTACGATCGAGGGGTAAAAATTATTGGAGCCACCGCCCATTATATCACTGCCGATCTCGATCAGGGGCCAATTATCGAGCAGGATGTGGTCAGAGTTAGTCATCGCGATACCGTGGGAGATTTAATTCGTCAAGGTAAGGATTTAGAAAGGGTGGTGTTAGCGCGAGCGGTACGTTTACACTTGCAAAATCGCGTTTTAGTTTACGCTAATCGCACGGTAGTATTCGCTTAAGGTTGCTAGGGTAAGCTCATCTAAAATGGTATAAGATGTACTTGACAAAAAAGAGAGCATGGAAGGTTAAAAATTAGGAAGTACCGGCGCGATTGACTAAAATAGCAATAGACCAGATCAGAAGGAAAAAATTATCTATGGCAACCACATCCGAAGACGTATGGCGACTCTTAGCCGAATTAACTGCCGCTCAAAAAGAAACTGACAAACAACTCAAGGAAGTCAGTCAACAACAGAAGGAGACTGAACTACTATTGAAGGAAGTTAGTCAACAACAGAAGGAAAACGCCCAACAACAGAAAGAAACTGACAAACAACTCAAAGAACTGGGCAAACAAATTGGGGGACTCGGTACAAAATTCGGCAGCTTTACCGAAGGACTTGCCCTTCCTTCAATGGAAACGATTCTCGGACAACAATTTGGTATGGAGGTTATCAGTCCCAGTGTCCGAGTCAGTAAAGAAGGACAACACCTAGAAATTGATGTTCTTGCCTATAGCAATGGTGAGCTAAATACTGCTTATATCGTTGAGGTTAAAAGTCATGTTAGACAGGAAGATATTACTCAATTAAAAAGTATTTTGCAACGGTTTCGCCGCTTTTTTCCTGAACACAAGGATAAAAAACTCTATGGCATATTAGCGGCGGTTGATTTATCCCCAGAATTACGCGAAAAAATTCTGCAAGAAGGGCTTTATGTGGCTCGGATTCATGACCAAGTATTTGAATTAGATATTCCCGATAATTTTCAGCCTCAAACCTATTAAAAATTTCGATGTGATCGCTATATCTTCCCCAAAGGCAGAAACACTCTCTTCTTCATGAATCGGCAAAATTTAGTAAAATAGTAATAGACCAAATCAGAGAGAAAAAATCATCATGGCAACTACATCCGAAGACGTATGGCGACTCTTAGCCGAATTAACTGCCGCTCAAAAAGAAACTGACCGACAACTCAAGGAAACTGACCGACAACTTAAGGAAGTTAGTCAACAACAGAAGGAAAACGCCCAACAACAGAAAGAAACTGACAAACAACTCAAAGAACTGGGCAAACAAATTGGGGGACTCGGTGCAAAATTCGGCAGCTTTACCGAAGGACTTGCCCTTCCTTCAATGGAAACGATTCTCGGACAACAATTTGGTATGGAGGTTATCAGTCCCAGTGTCCGAGTCAGTAAAGAAGGACAACACCTAGAAATTGATGTTCTTGCCTATAGCAATGGTGAGCTAAATATTGCCTATATCGTTGAGGTTAAAAGTCATGTTAGACAGGAAGATATTACTCAATTAAAAAGTATTTTGCAACGGTTTCGCAGCTTTTTTCCTGAACACAAGGATAAAAAACTCTATGGCATATTAGCAGCCGTTGATTTATCCCCAGAATTACGCGAAAAAATTCTACAAGAAGGGCTTTATGTGGCTCAGATTCACGACCAAATATTTGAATTAGATATTCCCGATAATTTTTCACCTCAAACCTATTAAATAACCCTGCTCTAGGAAAAACTTTTTCAGTAAGCTTTATTGTAATTGTCCGCGCAGAGCATAACGATCTTTTTCTAAACCGAAAGCGAAGAGAAAAGAATGGCGTATAGTGGGGTTAGAGAGAGTAAAAAAGAGAAAGAGAGCGATAACAGCTAATCCTGACGATAAACTAAACATAGTTTCGTAGGAAATTGCTAAAACCCCCAGAATTGGACCTGCTAAGGCCGTTCCCACATCAAAACCGCCAACACAGATAGAATAGGCCCGGCCGCGTTCTTGGGGCCCAGAGCGATCGGAGATTAAAGCCAGTAACATAGGGAATAAAATCCCCCCTCCCGTACCTTCGAGAATAGCGGCTAAAATTAAAGCCGAAGGAGATCGGGCAGAAGATAGAACCAACATGGATAAACCATAGCAAAAAACGCTAATAGTGATGAATAAACCGCGTCCATAGCGATCGCTGGCTCCTCCCGACAAAATCCGCCCGATTACGCCCGATACTGCCGCACAACTGTAGAATAGACCAGGACTAAAAGGTATCTGATTTTCGAGGAGAAACAGGGGTAAAAAAGCGACTAAACCACCGAATAAAGTACCAACCAGTAGAAAAACTAAGGTAGGGACTAAAAAAGCCCGCTCTTGACATAATGCCCAGAAACTGCGCTCAATTGTCCGATTTTCTGCCTTCATTTCGGCTAATTTTTTCTTGAAGTCCAGTTCTTGAATGGAGAAACCCAAGAGAAATGCGATCGCTCCTGAAGTGGCGGAAACTAGAAACAAACCGTCATAACCGATCGATTCGTAGAGATAACTGCCTAAAGCCGGACCGATTCCCATGCCTATGGGTGCAGTTAAGCTCATATAACCAATTATCTCTCCCCGTTGACGAACGGGGGAAAAATCCACCACTAGGGTGCTGTAACCAGTGGTAAAAGCGGCAATACTGAGACCATGGTAGGCGCGGACGGCGAATAAAGAGGAAAGATCGCGAAAAAATAGATAACCGAGGGGTGCGGTAGCGGCGACAATAGTTCCAAATAAAACCACTAATTTGCGACTGCGGCGATCAACTAGATTGCCTAACCAGCTGCGCGATAAAATTAAACCGATGGCAAAGGCCCCCATGACAAAGCCGATATCTTGTTTGCTACCGCCTAGGGAGTCAATATAGATGGGGAGAGTGGGGACAAGAGTGGTGATACTTATCCAGAAAAACAGCGCCGTGACGAAGAGAAAGAGTAGTTGACGACGAGTTTCGGCAGTAAGCGATCGAAAAGTTTTGAAAGCGTTCACGACAGTGACCGTCACAGGCAACAAAAAGACCCGGAGATCACGCCAGTCACAAGCATCCCGTATTGCTGCTACCTTCCGGTCCTGACAAGGTTAAGGCGTTGCGATCGCATGAGTCCGAGTCCTTTCTATCATAACATCTTTTTCCGGGATACTGGCATTTTTTTCCAGAGAATTTCCTCTCAATCTAGACTGTGAACAGAAATTTTCTCAACGAGGGGGTTTTTGCAATTGTTGTTGTAGAGAAATTTCTGGTTCGATCGCCAATCCGCTAAACTGTCGGATTAAGGGTGAAGGACTCTCCCTAGAATCGGCAGCGAGGAAAAATAACCAACGGCTGCCGGGGGTGAGTTGTTCGATGGAATTGAAGTTACTTGTCAACCAAATTAGCGGTAAATTAGGCAGATTAGCGTTTTTTTGACTAGCTTTTGCCTCTATACTGGCTAAAGTTTCTAAAATGATCCTCTCCCCCTGAATTAAACCCGTTTCACCGGTCCAGAGTTTCACATTTAATTGCCGACGATGGGCATAAAAATAGAGGGAAGCAGCGGCAATAATCGCCCGTTCAAAACTGTCTTCTTGCCAATCACAGAGGGTATCGAGACAGATAATCACTTCCTGTCCCCCCGTTAACACTTCTAATTCCCGAATTTGCAATTCTCCCAAACGGGCGCTAGTTTTCCAGTGAATTAAACGGGTAGAATCACCCTGGCGATATTGTCTCAGGTTACGGGTCAGTCCTTGACTCGCCCTTTGATAATAGCGATTATTTTCTAATTTTTGTGCCATCTCTTGACCGAGGGAATCGATCAGGGGACACTGTTGCAAGGGTAAAATTTGGGGATAAACTAAAGCTTTAGCCGCTGCTTGATGACAACGACGACACCAAAATAAACCGAGAGGGGCTGCTGTTCTTAATTGTACTTCTTGCCAGTGATAAATACCCCGTTTACTGGTGGGTAAATAATAGGTCCAACGATGGCAACTTTTGGGGGCAATCGTTTCTATTGGGGTTATTTTTGGCTGATCGAGAACTATAGGCAGGATATCTGTCACTTCTAACAGATTTATCGGCTGATTGCTAGTATTTTCTATCTCTAGGCTAATACTAAGATCGTCTCCCGCACTTACGGGTACAATGGCAAGACGACGCACTTTCAGGGGAAGAAGGGAACGACGGGGTAAAATTATCGATAAAATTAAAATGGCGATTGTCGTGCCAGAGATAGCATACAACCATCCCGCCATGGTATTGGTCGCCGCTCCGAAAAAACAGAGGGTAATGCCAATGATTACCCCACCACCGTAAGCGGGTAAAATACCGCGATCTTCTAACCAAGTTTTCATAGGGTTTAGTCGTTTTGTCGTCTTTGCTGGAAGGCTAAAAATCAGACCCACACTTCTAGAATTACCCCAAAAGCCCTCTGATCAGCGAAGGGAGTCCTATCCCTTGTCACTATTGTTATTTTTCTTAACAAAACTTAACAATTGATGGCAAAATTTTGCTTGCTTTTGTGGGCAGATTTTGGCATAATATTTTTAAAAGAGTTTATTCATAATTGGAATCTAAGCACTCAAAAGTAAACACAAACATCCCATCATGAAACAAGCATAACCCAAGCCGCCGCTAAAGTCAAGCACTTACTCTAATTATTTTTCGCCTGAAACTTCTAATTCCGTGGTCGGTGGGGGGTTGGAGATATTAGTTAAAATAACAAAGGTTGAAACCCGTGTTTGCGGGAAGCTGCACCGATTTGTTCCATTTTAGGGACGGTAATTTGATTGCGTCCCCAAGAAAAATTAGTTTGCCAACCCTCCAACTCCAATAAAATCGCCTCAGCAAAACAGGCAAACATTTGACGAGAGGGAATATCCATATTAACGATTTTCATAATTTTCCAGTCAATATCGAGGGAATGCTCGACAATGCCGCCCTTAATCACAGAAACATCGGGGGCATTTAACACCGTGCCTAAATTTTTCGGATAACCACCATCAATAATAATGCAGGGGCGCTTGAGTTTATCTGGATCAATTTCCACCCCTTTAGGCATACTAGCCACCCAAACAATGATATCAGCCAGGGGTAAAGCCTCCTCTAGGGGAAGAATTTTACCGCGTCCTAACTCCTCTTGCAGAGATTGTAAACGCTCTTGATTGCGTGCCACACATATTAGTTCTTTTGTATCGGTTTTTTCATTTAACCAACGACAAACGGCGCTGCCGATATCTCCGGTGGCCCCACAAACCACGACGGTAGATTGAGCTAAATCGATGCCCATTTTGTCAGCGAGGGTTTGCACCTGAGTGCAGATGACGTAAGCGGTGTGGGTGTTACCGGTGGTAAAACGGCCAAAATCTAGCTCGATATTGCGCACCTGTCGATTATCTTTGAGATTAAATTCCTCGAAAATAATTGAAGAAAAACCGCCGAGTGCGGTGATATTGATATCACTTTTTTGAGCGAGTGCCATGGCATTTAGCACCTTACGAATAGCAGACTTTACCCAACGATTCGACAACATCTCCGGTAAAAAACAGGATTCGATATATTTCCCTCTGATGGTTTGCCCCGTGATGCTGGTGACATGAAAATCATCGACAATTTGCGGGGGGGCAGCGCACCAAAAATCTAATCCCTGGTTAGCATATTCAGGATAACCTAGATCGTCGGCGACCGATTGGGCGTGTTCTAAACTGGTAAGATGACCTATAAGACCAAACATTGATTGTTCTTTCGTTAGACTAGATGGCACTAGATAAAAATTAGGATATTGCTAAGAAATCGTTAAGACTCTTAAATATAATACACAAAAGAGCCGCTCTGTGTTGAGCGGCAGCAGGGGAAAAAAAGAAATCTCGATGCTCAAGCTTTAGACGGCAGTTAATCCGTAGGCAGACATCCGCATGATATCACGGGTGCTGAAACCAATATTGCTTAACGCTTCCCCGTAGCTAATCATAAAGTCTTCCACGAGGGCCTCTTTTTCCATAGCGAGGACGCGAGCATCATCCTCGACTTGATTGAGCATTCTCCAGACAATGGGTAGATTAGCGCGATTTGCAGCTTCTAATTCCTCTTTAGCGGTTTCAAAGTTCGCCTTTAGCCATTCTTCGCCAAAATTGAGGTGTAAATATTCGTCTTTAACTACGCTTTCAGTAATTTTACGCGCAAAAGGATCAGCAACAGGAATATAAATATTATAGGCAGCGATCGCAAAAGCTTCGATAATCAAAGATTGGATTAATAAACAGGTGACAACTTTACCTTCTGCGTAGGCAATTTGGAAGTTATCGTGCAGAGAGGAAAAGAATTCTTTGGCATACTCCATATCAGGAGTGATTTGCAAATTTTGGCCGCAAGCTTGAAAACCTTTCATGTGACGGTTTTCCATTTTTGCCAGACGGTGTAACTCTTCTTTGTTATCGGTGAGGATGTCTGCTAATTGAATATAATTGCTATTGGCCTCGTATTCGCCTTCAATAACGATGGCATTAATGCGACTGTAGGCTGATTTATAGGTTTCGCTGGTGAAATCAAGCTCTAATGGTACAGCAAGCTCTGGCATAAACTCGATTGACTCCTATTTCTGACGAGATTTTTCCGATGTTCTTTCCAGTCTAGGGTAAGCCTTCTAGATGGAGTGATCTTTTTACGAGTCTAGCTCGATCGGTCTTTTTTGTATAGCTTGGCCTGAGGGGCTGACTTGCCAAGTTAGCTATAGCGGTATCTTTTGCCACTGAAAACAAGTCTAGAGGCAATCCCTTCTCAAGAGACGAGATTGCTGGCTGTTTAATCAAACTGTGGCTAAAGATTTCTGGCGCTCGGCCTGTTGTAGGATCGCTTTGGCTGCCTGTTTACCCGATAAAGTGGCCCCTTCCATGCTATCAATGTAATCCTGTTGGGTATAACTACCAGCAAGGAAAAAGTTAGGGATAGGAGTCGCTTGCGAGGGACGATAGACATCCATCCCCGGTGCTTCCCGATAGAGACTCTGGGCCAATTTCACCACACTAAACCAAGTCATCTTTAACTCCCGCGAGGAGGGAAATAACTTGTGGACTTGCGCTAAAACGTGCTGGGCAATATCTTCATTTTTAGCTTTAATAAAAGGGTCCCCAGGGGTTAAAACTAACTGTAATAAAGAACCTTCTCCGGGGCGATAATAATCCCTAGGACTGGTGAGAGCAAGATCTGCAAAACAGGAAAAATCCGCTTGGTGGGTGTACAAAAGATTGTCAATTCCCACCGCTTTTTGCAGTTGTCGGCGTTTTTCGGCATCATTTAACTCCGTCACCCAACCGTCAAAACGCAATTGTACCGTAGCGACGGGGACGGCTTCTAGTCGGAAAATATTGTCAAAAATCGGCATTTTTCGCCAATCTTGGGGAATGAGACGCTGAATACCGGGGACATCACCAGCGCAAACGTAGGCATCTGCGGTGATAGTTTCTGTGGTTTCTCCGTTAGCGACGATCATGCCATTAACTTGCAGATTTTCGCCCTCTCCAGAATAGAGAATTTCCCGCACCTGACGACGGGTAGAGATTTTGGCACCCCGGGCCTCCAGATAGTTAATAATCGGTTTATGCAGGTATTCGTGGGGGGAACCTTCTAACATCCGCAGGACGGAAGCTTCGGTTTTAGCGGCAAAAAATTGGAAAATCGTCAGCATACAACGGGCCGAGATATTTTCCGTATCGATAAATCCTAAGGCATAGGCGATCGGATTCCACATTTTTTTTAAACTGCCTTCATTACCGCCATGGCTACGAAACCAATCGGCAAAACTAATCGAGTCCAGATCCCGAATCGTTTTCATCGCTCCTTGAAAGTCTATCAGACCGCGGACAATGGGACTGGTACCTAAGGCCAGAGAATTAAAGATTTTATCGGCTGCCGAGAGTTGGGAGGAGGTAAAAAAGGCTTTTAAACCGTTAAAAGGCGCACCTGCAGCGAAACGGAAGTCTAATTCGCCGATTTTTCCCCCTTCGTTGATAAAAGTGTGGGTGTGTTCTTTGAGCAGTAGGGATTGAAAAGCGCCCACTTTTTTCATTAACTCAAAAAGATTATAGTAACAGCCAAAAAAGACGTGCAAGCCCATCTCGATGTGATTACCGTCCGCATCTACCCAACTACCGACTTTTCCACCGACAAAGGGACGAGATTCTAAGATTTCTACTGTACAGCCCGCATCGACCAGATCGATAGCTGTTGCCATTCCCGCTAACCCTGCACCAACGATCACCACTCGCATTTGTCAAGTTCCTGTTACAATTTTTCACTAAATCTTTATTTTACCCCGATCGGTCTGGTGTTTCTTGCTGGCGATTTTTTCAGGGGCGCTTGAGAGCGTGGCAGAATAATTGAGAGTTGCACTAGGGAGAAGTCATTTTGAAGCGATCGCTAGAGGGGAGACAGGGATTAATTATTGTCAGTATTATTTGGATATTGGGGATATTAGTTGATAGATTCTGGTTTAGTCTCGATCATACTATTCCTGCTTGGGATCAGGCCGATTATCTCAACGGTGGGATTATCTATACCCAAGCTTTCCAAAATCCGCGCTGGTTTGATGGGGATTGGTGGCGCAGTTTATGGCTAATGTCGCCGAAAATTCCCCCTTTAACCTATCTTTTAACGATTCCCTTCTTTAATCTCTTTGGTATTAGTCTTGACGCGGGTATGTGGGTAATGGCCATCTATAGCGCCCTACTGCTCTTTTCTGTGTATGGATTGGGAATTATCCTCTTTAATGGGACTGTGGCTTTATGGGCGGTCTTAATCTGTCAATTTCTACCCGGTTTATACTATTATCGCCTCGAATATCTCTTAGATTTTCCCTTAGCGGCAATTGTAACGTTTTCTTACTTCTGCTTGACATGGTGGCGATTTAGTGGTCAAGGCTGGCTAAAAGCGATCGCTTTCGGGATTTCTTTCGGTTTAGGGATGTTAGTCAAACAAACCGCCCTATTTTTCCTCTTTTTGCCGATTTTGTGGGTATTGGGCGAAAATCTCCGGCGAAAACGTTGGGGTAATCTAGCGCAATTAATGCTGAGTTTTTTGACGGCAGCATTGCTAATGTTTCCCTGGTATCGGACGAATTGGTTATTAATGTTAACTGCGAGCAAACGTGCCACGGTAGATTCGGCGATTTTGGAGGGAGATCCGCCTCTTACCAGTCCTGATGCCTGGACATTTTACGCCCAAGTTTTACCCTATTTTCTTTCTTGGGTATTGTTATTAGTTCCCCTGGTGGGATTATTAATCTCCTTACGTCATAGAAAAACCGAAGATAAGGTTAATCGTCCTGTGTGGATTTGGTTAGGAGTTTTTCTGCTGGGGGGATACCTATTATCATCCCTCAATATCAATAAAGATGCTCGTTATATTTTGCCGCTTTTACCGACTTTATCCTTAATTTTATCCGTTGGTTTATTATCTTGGCGCGGTCGTTTTGGACCTGGTATCCGTTGGGGAACGATAACTATTGCCGCTATCCTCACCAGCTTAAATTTATTCCCCTTGGGGGGAGATATAATTACTAACGTTTTTAGTCCCGAATTACAACACCATCCCTATTTAAAAACTGGTTGGCAGCACGAAGAAGTAGTTAAAGAGATTCTAGCCGATTCTCCCTATCTTCGCAGCACTCTAGGGGTTTTACCTTCCACCCCCGAATTAAATCAACATACCTTCTCTTTCTACGGTGGTAAACATAATTTCCAGGTTGCTGGGAGACAGGTGGGAGTTAGGGAAGAAGATATCGAAAAGGATGTCAATTCTTTAGATTGGTTTTTAACTAAAACTGGTGAACAGGGTTCCGTCCCCGATCTCCAGAAAAAAATTGTTAATCGAGTCGCCACTGGTTCAGATTTCCAAGTGGAAAAAACTTGGCAGCTACCGGATGATAGTACCCTTTCCCTACACCGTAAAATAGACCCCTCCGTCACGGTTAAACCCCTTGAAAATGCGCCAAAACGGGTTGAATTAAGAGAGATTGCCATTGCCGAAAAAGCTTCTCCTAATCAAGCCATTCCCGTGGTTTATAAATGGGCAGGAGACTGGCAACAATTAAAGTCAGGGGTAGTGATTTTAACCTGGCAAGAAGTGGACGGGAAGGATTATTGGATGCACGATCATGGTATTGCTATGGGGGGATTAATGGCAAAAAAATTAACTCCAGAAGAGCAACAAAATGGTTTTGAAGTCACTGAAAAAACTGCCATGCAGTCGGCAGCAACCCCCGGAGTTTATCGCTTATCTGCTGTCTATCTCAATCGGGAAACTGGCGAAACCTATCCGATTAAAACTAATGCTGAAATTACCATCGATCCTCAAGTTGCCAAGTTAGCAACGCCCCAATTAGATTTAGTCACCCAATTGCGCTTAAAGTCGGCTAATATTGGTCAAGGATTAACGGGTATTGAGCCAATTTTTGAGTTAACTAATCGTATCAATCAATACGATTCGATTCAGGATTATGTGCTGCAAGCAGACAAGGCTTTTTCCTATCGTTTACAGCAACAAAACCCCCCCGATAAATTATCTTTAGCCTACGGATTAGCAATTTCTAAGGTACTACAACAGGATGTGGCAGGGGCAATAAAAGCCACGGAGGAAATGATTAAAATTGACCCCCATAATCCCTATCATTATGCTTATCAAGGTTTTATTTATCTCTACGATTGGCAACCGCAAGCAGCCCAAAAAGTCTTAGATAAAGCTAGACAATTAAATCCCGATAGTGAGGAAATTAAGACTTTAAATGCAGTGGCTGCCTTGATGGGGGGAAATCTCGTTAAAGCTTGGCAATTATGGCGGTCAAATTAAAATAGAGTGGGAAGTGGGAAGTGGGGTGTGGGGTGTGGGGTGTAGGGTGTGGGGTGTGGGGAAGGAAACCTCTTTCATCTCTGGTGGTGAAAAATTTTTCATCGGGACTGAAATGGTAGATGTGGGATTTTTGCAGGAGTTATATTTTCCGACAAAGATAAGCAAAAGTTATTTATTGACTGCAAAAACTTGAGAATATTTAAATTAACATTCCGCAATATTTATAAATTCTTAAGAATTAATTGAGAAAGATTTTTATTTAACAACGACGTTATGCTAGTTACAGCGATTTGATAGAATTTCATAATGGGATATTCTATGCTTTTTTGGGCAGCAATGGTTGAAACCCTTGCCACACCTAGAAGGTGATCCTAATTAAGACGGGTAAATTAGTCAATTTCACCCACAACGATGATCTTTTTTTTGTGTAGTTTTATTGCAAAAAAAAAGTTTTTTTGACAAAAAGCACAAAGTATGATATGAACCCAAGGTATTTCTGGTTGCGAGTAATTATTGTAGAGAAGGGAGATGGGAGGGGGGTGTGGGGTGTGGGGTGTGGGGAGTTTTCTCAGTGAACTGATAACTGAATACTGACTCCTGACTCCTGCCTCCTATCTCACCATTGAGATAACTACTGTAATAACTCCCTGGGATCGGTGACTTCCCCTTTAATTGCTGCCGCTACCACCATCGCCGGACTCATCAACAAAGTACGACCGGAAGCGGAACCTTGACGACCTTTAAAATTACGATTGGAGGAGGAAGCGCTGATCTGATCTCCCTGCAATTTATCGGGATTCATGGCTAAACACATGGAACAGCCAGCCTCGCGCCATTCAAAGCCTGATGCTAGGAAAATTTGGTCTAATCCTTCCGCTTCCGCCTGTTTTTTGACTCTTTCGGAACCGGGGACGATAAAAGCTTTCACATGGGGGGCCACACGATGACCTTGGGCAAATTTGGCCGCTTCGCGCAGATCACTGATCCGGCCGTTAGTACAGCTACCGACGAAGCAGACATCGATTTTTGTGCCTTTAATCGGGGTGCCGGGGGTGAGTTTCATGTATTGATAGGCTTCCTCTGCGATCGCTCTTTCACTGGCTGGTAAACTTTCGGGAGTGGGAATGACTTCGTTAACCCCGATTCCTTGGCCCGGAGTAATCCCCCAAGTAACGGTGGGTTCGATTTCACCGGCATCGAAGACCACCACATCGTCATAAACCGCATCGGCATCGCTTTTAATGCTTTCCCACCAATTAACCGCACTTTCCCAGTCTTTAGGCGCAAAATCAAGACCTTTGAGGTAATCGTAGGTGATCTGATCGGGGTTGATATAACCACATCGGGCCCCACCTTCGATCGCCATGTTACAAATCGTCATCCTTTCTTCCATGGACATCTGTTCAATTGTACTACCAGCGTACTCGTAGGCATAACCAACACCGCCTTTAACGCCCAATTGACGGATAATATGAAGAATTACATCTTTAGCATAGACCCCGGGATTTAAATCGCCGTTTACCTCCACTCGACGCACTTTTAATTTCGATAGGGATAGGGTTTGGGTAGCAAGAACATCGCGTACTTGGGAAGTGCCGATGCCAAAAGCGATCGCACCAAAAGCGCCGTGGGTGGAGGTGTGGGAATCACCACAGGCGATCGTCATCCCGGGTTGGGTTAGTCCCTGTTCGGGAGCGATCACATGAACTATGCCCTGATTGCCGGAACCTATGCCGTAGAAAGGAATATGATTGGTTTGAACATTAGTTTCGATCGCTCGGATCATTTCCTCGGCCAAATCGTCAAGGAAAGGACGTGCTTGATTTTCGGTGGGGACGATGTGATCGACGGTAGCAATAGTCCGTCTGGGAAATAATACTTTTAAACCTCTTTCTCTTAGCATCGAAAAAGCTTGCGGACTGGTGACTTCATGCACTAGATGCAGTCCGATAAATAATTGTGTCTGTCCACTGGGAAGAATCTTAACCGTGTGTGCGTCCCAGACTTTATCGAATAATGTTCTTGCGCTCATTGACTTGGGAATGATAGTCATCTCCCTAATCATATCAGCTAACCCTGGCCGATAAATATTAATTTTTTCTTTTCTCTTGGTTAGGAGGGATAAGAGATAAATAGCTTTGTTTTTGCCAGATTAAAACCATCAGTGTTTGAGTGAAATAAAAGACTTTCGCTAATAACTATTTGAGTGATTACTTCTGCTCCTTACCCCCCGTTTCCTATAATCTTTCAAGAGGATTTAGTATAACATTCTCTAGGTTTGAATAACCCCTCAGTCCATAGCAAAAAAAATTATTCTTTTCTTGTCACTGATAAATTCTGCTCGCTAACTCTCTTGTTCAGATAAATTTCTCCGAGAACAATTAATCCTAGAATCAGAGGTAAACTCAGCCATGTTCCTAGGTTTCCTAAGTAGTTAACACTAATATAGTAATACTCAAAGATTCTACCAAATTAACTAACAAGAGAGGTCATGGAAGTCTTACCGATATTTCTCATTGTTTTTTGCTATCAGACAACTAATACAACTAGCCATGATGATTAATCATACTCTTTTTTAGGCAACAGCAAGAAATCGTGGAGTTCAAAAGCGGGTTTCATCAATTTCCGTCTTAATACTAGGCAAATTCAAAAAAACCTTGATTGGCAAGCGCCCTTTACTTTATAGGAGCGATTAGCCCTAACAATGGAGCAATAAAATACTTAGTCGGCTTTCTTGTCATTTAGATTTCCCGCAAATTTTACCATCAATAGTAAGATAAGAGGGAGTTTCTTGTCTTGACCTATAAGTTTCCCCAGAGAAGCATGACAGTTTTAATTATTGTAGCTCATCCCGACGATGAAGTCTTGGGCTGTGGTGGCACTGCCGCCGCTCTTGCCGCTCAGGGCGTTGCCGTGTACCCTTGTATCTTATCTGGTCAGGTGGATGCCCGCCGTCAGCGTCCCGATTTGCCCGATTTATTGGAAGATATTAAGGCATCTAAAACGATAATTGGTTTTAAAAGCGCAATTTTGGGTAATTTTCCGAATATACAATTTAATACGATTCCCCATCTAGAGCTAGTGCAGTTTATCGAGCAGGCCATCCAGCAAACTCAGGCAGATATTATCTTTACTCATCATCCTCACGATCTGAACAATGACCACCATCATACCTCGATCGCTTGTCAGGCAGCTGCCAGATTATTTCAGCGTCGCTCGGACTTACCCCCCTTACGGGGACTATACTTTATGGAGATTTTATCGGCGACGGATTGGTCTTTTCCCGTGCAAGGCAATAGCTTTTCTCCCGATACTTTCTTTGAAATCGGCGAAACTTGCTTGGAACAAAAAATCGAAGCCCTGCGTTCTTATCGAGGAGTGATGAGAGATTTTCCTCACCCTCGTAGCCCTGAAATCCTGACGGGTTTAGCTGCCTACCGAGGTGGACAAGCGGGAATGAAGTATGCCGAAGCCTTTCAAACTGCTTTTCAGGCTTTGACAATTGGGGGGATTAGAGGTTATACCAAGTAAAAAGTTAAAAGTAACAAAGGGAAAACTTGATCGTGTCTGGGTTTTCGCTGTTCTTTCTCTAGCTTAAATTGTGAAAGTTGGTGTTGATCTATGTATAGTTCTTACGGAAAACGTCTTTTAGATATTGTCTTAGCGGCGATCGCATTATTAATTCTATCTCCGCTCATGTTATTAACCGCCCTAGCCATTTATCTAGAGGATGGTGCTTCGCCGCTGTTTCGACAACAGCGCGTCGGCCAAGAGGGAAAATTGTTTGAACTGCTGAAGTTTCGGAGTATGGGGGTTAATGCAGCCCAAGTTCCTTCGGCGCAGGCTAATTCTTTAACGATTACTCGTATTGGCCAATTTATTCGTCGGACTAATATAGATGAACTGCCCCAGTTAATTAATATTTTACGAGGGGATATGAGTATAGTTGGCCCCCGCCCTGCCCTACCTTCTCAAACAGACCTGTGCAGCTTACGAGAGCGAAACGGCTCCACTGGTTGTAAACCGGGGTTAACGGGATTAGCACAAGTCAATTCCTACGATAATATGCCTGATTTAGAAAAGGGAGAATGGGATGGTAAGTATGCCAGTAAGATCTCCTTTTGGGGAGATGTAACTATCATTTTTAGAACCTTTGGTTATCTAACTAAAAAACCTCCAGTTTATTAAGGTCAGTTTTTATGAAATTTGCTTTTGTTACCTGTGTACAATTGGGTCTTGCTTGTATGGAAACCATCTACGAACAAGGTGGCAAACTAGACTTAGTGATTACTCTCAAAGATAACCTCGCTCAAGATAAATCAGGGCGGATTTATGTGGATTCTTTCTGTCAGCAGCGAGGTATAGAAGTTGTAAAAATTCGTAGTGTCAACGCTCCAGAAGTTATTCAATCCCTGCAAGAGAGAGAAATCGATTGGCTGTTCATCATTGGTTGGTCTCAAATCGCTAAACCACCAGTTCTTCAGGCAGTAAAAAGGGGTGTACTAGGAATGCACCCGACACTGCTGCCCGTAGGCCGCGGTCGCGCTTCTATTCCTTGGGCGATTATCAAAGGATTACCTGAAACAGGAGTGACTTTATTTCAATTAGATGAAGGGGTGGATACAGGCCCGATTTTAGCCCAGGAAAAATTAGCGATCGCTGCTGATGAAACAGCAACGACTCTTTATCAACGGGTGGCGATCGCTCACCAGCAGTTGATCGGTCGCATCTGGCCAGAACTAATTAGCGATCGCTTACAACCAAGACCACAAGATGACTCTCAAGCGACTGAATGGCCTGGAAGGACTCCCGAAGATGGGCAAATTTACCCGACGATGACCGTCACCGAGGTGGACCGTCTGGTGCGTGCCACCACCCATCCCTATCCGGGGGCATTCTGGAAAGAACAAGACCAAATGATCAGAATCTGGCGTGGTGCGATCGGGAAATCCGCACAACCGCAACCCCCTAACAGCCGGCGCTTGTATCTAAGCGATGGTGTTTTTGATGCTATAGACTATGAGAGCCTGAGTTCGACATAAATAACACCCCTAATTCTGCCCTGGGCTAAAACGTTGTTTAATCAGGGCAACCACCAGAAAACTAATCAGAAAACTGATGACTGAGAGTGGGGATAATAACATAGGGATTTTTGCGCTCAGATTCATTATCGATCCTACGCTGTTCGGTGACAAAAAGTGCAGATATTGCCCTCGTGGTTTTAGTCAGTGTCAGCATCGCACTTCAACAGCTAAGGCGCTCTGAAGTTTGGGGGATATTAGCAGAAATTTTAGGTTTAACTTACTCTCGATCGCTTTTTACCTGACTGATGCGACGAACGTTTAAAACATCGCTCATCAGCTTAATTTGAGTAACACAGCGTTCAAATTGTTGCAGGTCTTTTACTTCAATTTTCAGGGAAATTAAAGCGGGTTTACCGAAATTAGTCTTAACTCCGGCATTGCGAACGTTAATATTTTGGTCACTTAAACGAGAGAGAATATCTTTTAAAACCCCGACGCGATCAATCACTTCAATCTGAATATTTACCGGATAAGTTTGATAACGTCCCTGGTCATCTATAGGGTTCCAACTAACAGGAATTAAGCGTTCAGCTTCGGCTTTTTCCACATTCGAGCAGCCCTGACGGTGAATAACAATACCTTCCCCCGCATGGGCAACTATACCAGTAATATTTTCTCCGGGTAAAGGACAACAACAACCAGCCAAACGATAGACTAATCCCTCCACACCGGCGATCGGTGATTTACTGACGGGTAAAGCCCTTTGAACGGGAGAAGGTGGTAGAATCAATTGGGAATCAGTTAGGACATCGGGCGGATTTTTGACCGTTAAAATTTCCTGTTGATTTTTAACTGTTTCTTGCAGACGATTAACCACATTTTTTAGGGTAACTTCGCCGTAACCCAAAGCCGCCAATAAATCCTCTACTGCCACATAATTGCACTGTTTAGCCACCGATTGCATTCGTTCCGATTTCAGCAGGGCATCGAAGCCAGTTTTACCTAATTCTTTCTCTAATAAATCACGACCTCGGCTAATATTTTCTTCTCGTCGTGATTTTTTGTACCATTGCCGGATGCGATTTCTGGCGCTAGGAGTAACGACAAAATTTAACCAATCTAAACTAGGGTGACTATTTTTGCTGGTGAGAATTTCCACCAGATCACCATTTTGCAAGGGAGCATCAAGAACTGACCATTTACCATTAATTCTTGCCCCTTTCATCTGATTACCTACTTCGCTATGAATATGATAGGCAAAATCTACCGGTGTCGCGCCTTGGGCTAGGGCCACCACATCACCTTTGGGGGTGAAAACATAGATATCTTCTTCAAAGAAATTATTTTTTAGGCCATCCATGTATTCTTGGCCATCTTTAAGGTCTTTTTGCCAGTCGAGCAGATTACGCAGCCAAGCGAATTTTTCATCCTCGGCGGTTAAAGTTGTCTGACTAGAACCAGTTTCTTTATACTTCCAATGGGCTGCAATACCGTATTCAGCAACATGGTGCATTTCTAGGGTGCGAATCTGCACTTCTAGGGGACGGGCATTTAAACCAACAACGGTGGTATGGAGGGATTGATAACGGTTAGCTTTTGGTAAACCGATATAGTCTTTAAAACGGTTGGGAATCGGAGTAAATTGGTCGTGAACTACGGCTAAACAACGATAACATTCCTCTTTAGTTTCGACGATAATGCGGACGGCTGCGATATCATAAATCTGCTCGAATTCTTTACCCTGATTGTGCATTTTATGATAGATGCCGTAGAGATGTTTGGGGCGACCCTGTAAATCAAGAACTTTTATGCCAATTTCTTGCAATTTTTCCCGCAATGTGTTAACAACTGTTTCGATGCGGGACTCTCGATCAATACGTTTTTCCGATACCAATAACTGCACGGTGCGATAAGCATCGGGTTCGAGGTATTTAAAGCATAAATCCTCTAATTCCCATTTAAATCGCCCAATCCCTAAACGGTTAGCCAGAGGAGCAAAGATTTCTCTAGTTTCGAGGGCGATGCGTTGCTGCTGTTGCGGGTTGAGGTGTTCGAGGGTTTGCATATTGTGCAGGCGATCGGCTAATTTGACCACGATGACGCGGATATCTTGAGCCATCGCCAGGAACATTCGGCGAAAATTCTCCGCTTGCCGTTCAGTTTTGCTAGAAAAGTTGAATTTGGAGAGTTTTGTCACCGCTTCCACCAAATTACGCACCTCAACACCGAATCTAGCCTCGATTTCTTCGGGGGTGACTTCCGTATCTTCCACCACATCGTGAAGGAATCCCGCCGCGATCATTGCCCCATCACCCCCCAGATCCCGCAGTAATCCCGCTACAGCTATGGGATGGGCGATATAGGGTTCCCCGGATTTGCGATACTGGCCCTCGTGGAGTTTGTAGGCGAAATTAAAGGCCCGACAGATTAAATCGCTATCGGGATTCTGGGGGTCGTTTTCGTAGGTAATTAGGCATTCTTGCAGCCAATCGGGTAAAACTAACGCTTTTTTCGGTTCCGTGGCTCGGGGAAGGGCGGTGAGGGTTTCTGGTTGGGTGGCAGTGATGGCGTTCATGGTTGGATCGGGGGGATAATAGGGGTGGTGGAGACGGATAACTAGAAAATTATTAGGCCGAAGGGATGCCAGATTACTTAACTCTCTAACACTGGCATCGGATCGATCGGCGAAAAGGATGCGATTCTTTTAAGTTTTTGTCTCTGGTTGAGAGGAGAGAGGACTTGCAACCGTGACGGCAAATCGTTAATCTTATGTAACAAATTCTAACGCGCTTTGTATTGGATGCTACCGACAAATTACCATCAAGCCTACAAATCTTTGTTAAGAAAACTGGAGGATTTCAGTCTTGCCCTTCTGGATGGGGATGCTTCCACGGGGTTACAATCTTTTCAAGCTTTACAAACCTGTCTAGAAGGGGAGATATTGTCACTAAATGATGACAATTTCAGCCCCGAGGTGGCTAATCGTTGGCGCACAGTCCAGACGGAACTATATCGATCGTGGCGATTGCTGGAGACGGATTGGTTATTTTTGGCCTCGGCCCGGCAAGGACGGGAGAAACGTTTACAGATAATTAGCGAGCGAGTGGCGACTTTAAAGGGGTATTGTCGGCTTTTGTTAGGGGCAGTTGTCGATTAGTGATTAAATGCTCGATCGCCGTTTGTGTGGCATACTTGACCCTAAGTAGGTAGGCGTTAAAAATTATCAGATGCCCCCCTTATCAAGGGGGATCCCCCCGCCTATCGGCACCCCCCTTATCAAGGGGGGCAGGGGGGATCGGCACCCCCCTTATCAAGGGGGATCCCCCGCCTATCGGCACCCCCCTTATCAAGGGGGGCAGGGGGGATCGGCACCCCCCTTATCAAGGGGGATCCCCCCGCCTATCGGCACCCCCCTTATCAAGGGGGGCAGGGGGGATCAGAGGCAAAATCTATCTTCGATTTAATTATAACTACTTACTTAAGTCCTAACTTTTATCGTTACCGATCGCCTCATGTTGGAAATTAAAAACCTAAAAATTGCCTACCCGACCGAATTAAGTTCTCCCTCCTGGGCGATCGATGGGGTATCTTTGAGTATAGGCAAAGGGGAAACTCTGGGATTAGTGGGTGAATCTGGTTGTGGAAAATCGACCATCGGTAAGGCTATTTTAAGGTTATTACCCAATCGCACTCACGTGGAAGGTGAGATTACCTTTGAAGGGCGATCGCTTTTATCTTTGTCTAGCAAACAGTTGGAAAAGTTTCGCGGGGAAGCGGTGGGATTAGTCTTTCAAGATCCGATGACGCGACTGGATCCGCTGATGACTATTGGCGATCATTGTGTGGAAACTTTGCAAGCTCATCGACGAAATTTAACCTATCGTCAAGCTAAAAGTCAAGCTTGTACTGTCCTAGAAAAAGTAAAAATTCCCGCTAATCGTTGGTCCCAATATCCTCACGAATTTAGCGGAGGAATGCGGCAAAGAGTGGCCATTGCTTTAGCTTTATTATTAAACCCTAAGTTAATTATTGCCGATGAACCCACCACCAGTTTAGATGTGACGGTTTCGGCGGAAATTCTGCGGGAATTAAAGCGTTTATGTAGCGAGGAACAGATGGGATTATTGTTAATTTCCCATGATTTAGCGCTGGTGGGAGAATATTGCGATCGATTAGCGGTGATGAAGGGGGGCAAAATTGTCGAATCGGGAGCGGTAAAAACAGTTTTTAATACACCTGAACACCCCTACACCCGTTCTCTTTTAGCCGCCGCTTTACACCTACAGTTACGCGAGGAAAAATCAACAGCAATTAAAGGCAAAGAAACGGTGTTAAAGGTGGATAATTTAAAACAGTATTATACCCTAGAAGGTAACTTTTTAGATGGTTTTTTCAAAAAAGAAAAGAAATTTATTAAAGCGGTGGATGAAGTCAATTTTGAACTGTATCGAGGGGAAATATTCGGTTTAGTTGGGGAGTCGGGGTGTGGGAAAAGTACCCTATCGCGAACCCTATTACAGTTAATTAAACCCACCGGGGGAAAAGTGGAATTTTTAGGAGAAGATTTAACCCCTTTATCGGGGGAAAAAATGCGTCCCAAACGACGCTTAATACAGATGATTTTTCAGGATCCCCTCGCTTGTCTCAATCCTCTAATGACGGTGGGAGAAAGTATCGCCGATCCGCTTTTTATCCATCAAAAAGTTAATCTAGAAACGGCTAAAAAACAGGTTTTAGAAATGTTAGATCGAGTCGGTTTAACACCGGTAGAGGAATTTTATCGACGCTATCCTAGAGAGTTATCGGGGGGACAACAGCAAAGGGTAGCCATTGCTCGCGCTTTAATTACTCGTCCAGAATTAGTTATTTGTGATGAACCGGTTAGTATGCTCGATGCTAGTGTTCAGACACAGGTTTTAGAGTTAATGTTAGAGTTACAAAAGTTATTTAATCTAACTTATTTATTTATAACTCATGATCTTTGGTTAGCGAGATTCCTCTGCGATCGAATTGCGGTGATGACTGCGGGTAAAATAGTTGAAATGGGTGACACTGAACAGATTTTTAGCCATCCCCAACACCCCTACACCCAAAAATTAATCGCCGCAGCCCCGAGAATTTATCCCGACAGCAACTAAAATCGCTCTAGGGGTTTATAATTGTTATTGTCTAGATATGGTTAGGAAAGACAAAATGGCCAGACAACTTCAGATAACTCTCCCTGAAGATACCATGCAACTTCTCGATCGATGGTTGGCGAGTAGTGATTATCCTGAAAAAGAATATAATAATTTAATTAATGAAGCGATTAAATTATATATTATGGAACCACAGAGAAACTACCTCAAGCAACAATTAAAGGAAGGAGCTATTGTTAGAGCAGAAAGAGATTTAAATTTAGCACAAGATTGGTTTTCTCCAGAGGAGTATTTATGGTAATAATGATTATTTTCAAAGTTAAAAAACTGCTGAAAAAATTTGTCTTTAGTCTCCAGGAGGAAGGATGGAAACCAGCACTGAAAAAGACGAAACGAAAAATTATCAAAATTCTCACAGGAAAGAGTTCCTCTGAATTTGAAGAACAGGTGATCGAAAGTGCTAAACTAGCTGAACCCCGACCCCTAGAAATTGCCAGTAGTGATGATCCTTTAGTCTCGATTATTATTCCTGCTTATAACCAATTTGCCTACACCTTTAACTGTTTGGAATCCTTGAGTGTTAACTTAAGTTCTGATTTAGCTTATGAAATAATCATTGTTAATGATGCTTCCACTGATGACACCTTAGAACAATTAGCCACTTTAGTTAAAGGAATTAAAGTATTAACTAATGCAGAGAACTCTGGTTTTATTCGTTCCTGTAATTATGGAGCTAGTCAAGCAAAAGGTCAATACCTATATTTTCTCAATAACGACACTCGTATTCTGGAAAATTGTCTAGAAAGTTTATTAAAATTAATTGTCAATAATCCCCAAGTTGGTGCGGTGGGTTCTAAGTTAATTTATGCTAATAGTAAACAACAAGAAGCGGGGGGAATTATCTGGAATTCTGCCGATGGTTGGAATTATGGACGCTTAGATAGTCCCGATGAACCAGAATATAATTATGTGCGTCCCGTGGACTATTGTTCGGGGGCCAGTTTATTAGTTCCTACGGAATTATTTAAGCAATTAGGTGGTTTTTCTCAAGACTTTATCCCCGCATATTATGAAGATACAGACTTATGTTTTGCCATCCGAGAATTGGGTTATCAAGTCCTCTATCAACCCCAATCTAACGTTATTCACTACGAAGGAATCACCTCGGGAACAGACCTTTCCAGTGGGATCAAACAATATCAAGTTATTAATCAAACTAAGTTTCGAGAAAAATGGTCAAAGGTATTAACTAAACACCTAGATAACGATGCTAATAATGTACCGAAAGCTGCCCGACGTTTACAAGGAAAACCGACAATTTTAGTCATTGACTCCTACGTTCCACTATACGATCGAGAATCCGGCTGTGTGCGTTTATTAAATATTCTTAAGCTACTGCTCAATTTAGGCTATTCAGTGATTTTCTTTCCCGATAATGGCTATCCTGAACAACCCTATACTTCCGTCCTACAACAGCTGGGAATTGAGGTTATTTATGGCACAGCGCAAAGATATAATCTAGAAGAAAAATTAATCAAATATTTACCTCTGATCGATGGAGTTTGGTTGTGTCGTCCCGAATTGTGCGATAAGTATATGGACTTAATTCGCTTAAAAACAAAAGTGCCAATTATTTATGATACAATTGACCTGCATTTTCTGCGTTTAAAACGGCAAAAAGACTATCTCGATCCCAATTATCAAAATACTAGCTGGAGTTGGGAAACCTATCAGAAATTAGAGTTAAACTATGCTAATCAAGCGGAAGCAACCGTGGTAGTAACGGAAGACGAAAAGCAGGTTTTATCCTCTTTAGGAGTGAAAAATGTTTGGGTAATCCCCAATATCCATGAAGAAATTTCCCTGTCAGAAAAAGTTGCTTTTGACCAGCGATCGGGTTTAGTATTTATTGGTAGCTACAATCACCCTCCTAATATTGATGCAGTTAAGTGGTTATGTTTAGAAATTATGCCCTTAGTTTGGGCATCCCGTCCCGATATTACCGTTAATTTATTGGGAAGTAACCTCAAGGATGAAGTAAAAGAATTAGCCAGTGATCAAGTAGTTGTCACCGGTTATGTTCCCGAAGTAGAACCCTATTTTCAAAAGAGTCGTATTTTTGTTGCTCCCCTGCGATTTGGTGCGGGAATGAAGGGTAAAATAGGTCAAAGTCTTTCCCTAGGATTACCCACTATTACCACAAGAATTGGTGCCGAAGGTATGGGATTAATTGACCACCAGGATGTTTTAATTGCCGATACTGCCGAGGAATTTGCCCAAGCAGTGATCGAACTCTATGATAATAGGGAATTGTGGCAAAAACTCGCTGATAATTCCCTAGAAACTATTAAGAGATACCAACCCGCTACCGTGCAAACTAACCTACAAGCTTTGTTATCTAATCTAGGAATTATTGCTAAGGATAGTTAACAAGAAAAAAGCTCATTTCTCCCACAGGTCTATTCTATGTCACCAAAATCAACTCTAGAATCAGCAATTTTGCAGAGTTAAAAACCTATTGAGAAAGTCGGAGTTCTCTAGAAGTAGTTCCCGACTATAACCCCCTCACTTCTCTCGAAAAATTTGGCAAGAAAAACTCAAAAACTTGGCAATTAATACCCGTTTATTTCTGATTAACGACTCCTTTCTCCTTGAAAAAATATGCCAACTTATCCTGATATCTCCAGTCAAGCTTTTAAACATCCCCTAGATCAGCAAGCTGAACAGGCCTTAAGATCAGTTCCGGGGTTTGATTTATTAGCGAAAAGTTTTTCCGAATATCTCTATGAACGTCCCCAACAAATTTTATTAATGGGCAATGATTTAAAAGTTGGTCCTCGTCAATACGCCACTTTATACGGCATCTATCGCGAATGTCTGCGGGATTTGGATATGTTCCCAGAACCGAATCTTTATGTCAGTCAAAACCCTTTAGCCAATGCCTATTCTTTGGGTTCAGAACATCCCTATATAGTCTTTAATACTGCTCTTTTAGACCTCTTAGATGAAGAAGAAATTCGAGTAATTCTTGCCCACGAATTAGGTCATTTAAAATGCGATCATAGTATTTTAATTCAAATGTCTTTTTGGGTGATGGGGGCGGCTAATTTTCTTGGGGACATCACTTTAGGACTAGGAAAAGCCATTACTACTGGTCTAGTTTATGCCTTTTATGAATGGCGCAGAAAAGCCGAATTATCAGCAGACAGAGCGGCTTTATTAGTTACCGATGATTTAAATTTAGTCTTGAGAACTTTAATGAAATGTGCAGGAGGAAGCCAAAAATATCTGCATGAATGCAACTTAGAAGAATTTATTCGCCAAGGAGAAGCCTATCGACAATTAGACCAAGATAACTTAAACCAGATTTATAAATTTATCATTTATAATGGTGGGAATGGTTCCTTTTTAACTCATCCTTTTTCCGTGGAAAGAATCCAGTATCTACAGCAATGGTTTAACTCGGAATCCTATCGTCAAATTCGCCAGGGAAACTATGCCCAAATAGGGGTAAAAAGCTCAATTAATGTTGATGCTAATGATAGCGAAAGCGAAAGATTGCAGCGACAAATAGCAGAACTACAAGCACAAATTGAACGGGCAAAAAGACAAAGAAACCGTGAATAATCTATACGAAGGCAAAATGCAAAAGGCAAAAGGCAGCTTTGTTCTCCCCACACCCCAAACCCTACACCCCACACCCCACACCCTACACCCTACACCCCACACCCCACACCCCACACCCCACACCCCACACCCTTTACTGATCACTGAAAATTCCCTCGCCTGTGTTTTGCCGATTTGGTGGGTACAATAGAGATATCGGGGACCGAAGCAATTCTCCCTACGATGATCCATAAACACTTACCCCCACTCTCTTTTTTTTGTTCTACTGCCCATGCTCCAAGATACCCAATCCATTCGTTACTATCAAAGACTAACCGATGACATGGTGGATCTTTGGCACCGTGGCTCGCGTTTTGATGAGATCCGGCTATACGTTGAAGGCTATTTAGCCTGTTTACGCGATTCTAGTTCCATAGAACCCTATCTGATTCATCGTCTCGAAGAAGAAATATTTCGTTTTCTGCGAGATCCTTCTAATTTTGAATATCTCTCCCCCCAAACCCAAACCCAAACTGAAGCAGATTATGGCTATTATTAACCCCATCTCGGGTTAAGGGAATTTGGCCATCAGTTCCGCAAAAAAAATCGGATTGACTCGCGAGAATCGCCCCGGGATTAGACCTCTTGCATAGAGAAGAATTCAGGAGTTAGGAGTCGGGAGACAGGGGATTTTTAGCAGATGTCTACTGAGCTTGACAGGAACGAGATTCGGTCATCTGTAGAACAATAGTATCGATCGCTTTCACCAGAGCCTGTCCGGAAACCCGTTGATTATTAACGATAATGCTAAATAACATCGGTTCTTGGTTGGGGTTTTCTAGATAACCCGATAGGGCCCGCACACCGGTGAGAGTGCCAGTTTTAGCGTAAACTGTGCCAGTAGCGGCCGTCTGACGCATTCGGTTTCTCAGGGTGCCACTAATTCCCGCTACCGGTAAGGAAGCATAGAAAGTATCGCGATTAGGAGAATAATACATCACCCGCAAAATTTCCACGATCGAGCGGGGAGTAGCATTATTACGGCGGGATAATCCCGAACCATCAGCTAAACGAAAACCACTGGGATCGATGCCCAATTGTGCCAAGATGGCAGTAACACTTTTAGAACCGCCGATAAAGCGAAAAAGAGTGTCAGCGTAGAAATTATTACTTCTCTGATTAGTGATATTCACCCAATCGCGCAGGGATTTTTTTTGAATTGTCGTTTCCGGGTTCATCGCTTGTAAAGCGGCAGCCGTGGTAAATAACTTTGTATTAGAAGCAGGGATAAAATAGCGATCGGCGTTATGACTATAAATAACCGTTTGGCGATCGATAGATTCGATTAATATACCCCACTGATTGGGAGCTTGACTGATAATTTTATCGATATTTGCCCCAATCAATTGAGTACAGGTATTATTATTGGTGTTATTGTTTTCTGGCGGGGGAACGTATAATTCGATGGATTCGTTCGACGAGGAAGGAGCGGGATAAACAGACAGATTAACTTGAGCGATGCCAGGGTAGGCCAAGGCGATAGTGGCTACACTGGCCACTGTCAGGGAATTGAGGCAATTGAGGAGTTGTTTCATGCTGTGTTTGTGTAAGAGTCTGGTTTCCATAAGCGTTCGCACTATTGTACCAGTTGCCGCTCAAGTGTCAACGTTACCTGTCTAACAGATTTTAGCGGCTAATGCACACCAATGCCAGAGAAGAAAGCTGGCAATAGCCCAGAACTGCACTGATACCGCTTCTCAACACCAGTTGGAATTTTTCTGGGTTCCAAAACTGGGCTATTTTGATACCGTTGACATTACTGCTGACAATTTGGGGATAATAAAGGCAAAGTGTCGGAGAGATGATTCCAAAACAATGACGAATACCAGCCGTCAAACTGTGCTAGAGACGTTAAACTTACAAAAAACTTATCGGACGGGATTCTGGTTAAATAAGAAAATCGAATCCTTGAAAAACTGTACTTTAATTGTCCATGAGGGCGAAACCTTTGGATTATTAGGCCCGAACGGGGCCGGCAAAACCACGCTCTTAAAAACCCTTTTGGGGATTGTCCGACCCACTTCCGGACGGGCCTTGATTCTCGGTCAACCAATTGGCGATCGCTCAGTCAGGCAACGCATCGGCTATCTTCCTGAAAATGCCTACTACTACGACTATCTCACCGGCTGGGAATTCCTGCAATTAATCGCCAGCATTTTTCAAATTCCCTCTTCTGTGCAGAAAAAACGCATTCCTGAATTATTGGATTTAGTGGGATTAGACCGCAAAACTGCCCAGAAAAAGCAATTGCGTCAGTATTCTAAGGGAATGATGCAACGGATTGGTATAGCTCAAGCATTAATCAATGATCCAGAATTAGTCTTTCTCGATGAACCGATGTCGGGACTGGACCCTATCGGTCGCTATCAGGTGCGAGAAATTATTCAATCCCTCAAACAACAGGGGAAAACCATCTTTTTTAACTCTCATATTCTCTCCGATGTGGAACAAATTTGCGATCGCATTGCCCTGTTGGCCCGGGGAGAATTACTCTGTGTCGGTTCCCTCGACCAAATTCTCGGTCGTGCTGATGTCTATCAGGTGATTGTTCAAGGTGGTGGGGAGGAGCAACTACAGCAATGGCTCCTCGGTTTGCATTGGCGCGATAATTGTTGGCACGGACAACTACAGGGAGAACCCGATGCTTTTCTGGCTGCCCTGTCTAGTATGGATGTTCGCTTGATCAGTCTTAATTTAGCTCGTGCTTCCCTGGAAGAATTTTTTATCGACCAATTACGTCAGCGCGGTATTACCTCTAGTCAATAGGCACTCTCAGAGCAAATCCGTTTTTAATAGTAGCCAAGAAACATCCTCTCAGATTTGGTCGGGATTAATGCCCAATTCCCGCAGTTTATTGGCTAATCTTTCCGCTCGTTGTTTTTCCTCGTTATAGCTGGTGAAAGCTTGTCCATCGGGATAAAAAAGCAACATTTCTGGTTCCCCCAACTGAAACCGAATACCTAAACGGGGACTAACCCAATTATCGAGAGTTTCCAGAATTTCTAGCTGATTTTCCCCTCTTATCCAACCACTGGCATCGTTTTTATGGGGATCATAAAGATAATACTCCTCGACCCCATAACGCTGATAAAATAGCTGTTTTTTGGCCATTTCCGTGAGGGTGTTACCCGGAGAGAGGATTTCAAAAACCACCTGGGGACTAATGTTATTTTCTAGCCATTGTCGATAGGAACCTCTTTCCCCTTTTGGTCTTCCAAAAACCACCATGATATCCGGCGCTTGACGCAGTTTATTATCATTTTCCACGGGATACCAAAGTAAATCCCCCGCAACAAAGACATCAGACTGCTCGCGAAATAGCCAGTCTAAATTAGTTTTAATTGTTGTGATCCAACGAAATTGCTGGGTATTATCGGCCATAGGTTGACTATCGCTATCGGGGTAGATAATTTCAGTGACGTTAGTTTTATCTAGTTGTGAAACCATAAGACTAAGTTAAAAGGGAAAAATATAATTCTATAATAGCGGGCATTTGTATTATATGGCAATTCCTAGGCTGGGTTAGCAAGGCCTAAGCGACCATCTCTTGACAAATCGCATTAATTAATTATATATTACTATATCTCGCTCCATCCTGATATTTTTCTGAAGCTAGAAGGGTATATTAAGAGAGATTCCGATCACCGCTTATTGAGATAAATCTATTATGCTGATTTACTTTATTCATGGAGTGGCCACAAGAGACGCTAGTTATGCCAATAAATTAATTAAACTAATTGAAGAAGAATGTAAACGCAAAAATCAGATTATTCCCTACTGTTATGCAGGATTTTGGGGAAATGTTCTCAAAGGAACCGAAAAATTATGGCGAGATATAGACCAAGAATTACAGACACAAAAACAGAAAAATAGTAATTTTAACCCCGAGCAATCCTTTCGCTATCAAAATTTTAGAAAAGAGTATTTATCTTATTTTATCGGTGACGCATTTAGCTATTTAGGCAGCGATCGAGGAAACCAAATTCGCCGCATTATTGCCGACCAATTAATCGATCTTGTTCAAGCTTATCCCCAGGAAACCGAATTACATATAGTCGCCCATTCTTTGGGTACTGTAATCCTTTGGGATCTGTTATTTTCTGAGCGTTTTGATCCTAAAGATTCCGCTCATGAAATTCGTGATCTTATCGGTAAAGAACGGGGCAAAGTTTCCCTATCTAGTGTAACAACAATGGGTTCACCGATCCCATTTTTAAATTTAACTTTAGGCATTGATACCAATCAAATTGAAAAATTTATTAGCCAGCATCAAGGCCAGCGTTTGCGCTGGAATAATCTGATCAATTCCTCCGATATTATTGCTTATCCAATTCGTCCTCTTTTTGATTCTATAAACGATGTATCCAAGATTTTGATAAGCGATTATTATCTAGAAGCGACCAGCAATATTTTTGATTCTGTAGAAATTGCTGCCGTTGTCTTAAATTCCCTTAATGCTCATACCTATTACCTAGCATCAGATAAAGTGGCTAAAAATATCGTAGAGACAATTTATTTTAATCAGCAGGATTATAATCATGGTAATAGTTACAGTCATAACACTTGTGTTGCTCTTGCCATAGAAAGAATAGCCAAAATATCTGGGGTGACTAAAGATGTGGTAAAAATGAAACCTTTAAAAGAAAAAATATTACTAGAAGGTAAATTCAAAGATGCCAGTGGTTATATTTATTTAAGCTCAGATTTATATCGTGTGCATCATGTTTATATACAGGACAATCATCAAAATATTGTATATGCTGTATATGTGGGTTGGATTCATGTAGAGGGACTGAAAAATTCTGTCACCGAAATCATCAGACAGCTATGTTATGTCAACGATGAAGCAAAGAATAGCTAATAGCTGCGCTATACTGCCATTATTGAGATTAAACCAGCATTTATGAATCAATCCCCCCGTATTCTAGCACTCGATTTTGATGGTGTTCTTTGTGATGGCATGATCGAGTATTTTCAGATTAGCAAACGCACCTATGAAACCCTTTGGCCGGAAATAATTCCCGAGGATTTTTTCCCGAGGTTTTCGCAACTTCGTCCCGTTATCGAAACCGGTTGGGAAATGCCTTTACTGTTGCGATCGCTCGTTCTCGATATTCCCGACGAGGAAGCTTTAAATAATTGGCCGTTAATTCGACAAAATCTGCTAGAAAGGGATAAAATAGCGAAAAAAGTTCTCTCAAATGCTCTCGATGGTCTTAGGGATCAATGGATTGAGTCGGATCTAGAGTCTTGGTTAACTTTACACCGATTTTATCAACCCGCGATCGATCGCCTGGACTCTCTTTTAGACTCGGATTTTTTGGTTTATATTATCACTACAAAAGAAAGTCGTTTTGTCAAGCAATTGTTACAAAAAGTAGCAATTAATTTTCCTGCAGCGAGATTAATTGGCAAGGAAATTAAACAGCCGAAATACCTGACTATTCAGCAAATACTGGCTGATTTACCGGAATCTCCCGCTAATTTGTGGTTTGTCGAGGATCGTCTCGATGCGTTGGAGTTAGTGGAGCAACAAGCAGATTTAAACGACGTGGGCTTATATTTAGCCGATTGGGGATATAATACGGCTCAAATGCGCCAAAAAGTTGCTCAAGATACCCGTATTAAGCTTTTATCCCTATCTCAATTTGCGGCAGACTTCACCCACTGGTAAAGTCAGTAACGACAAATATTAAAACTTCGTCCATTACCCGATGAGCATTGTTAAGCTTTCTTTATACATTTGTACTAATTGTCAATTTCTTCTACAATGGTCATAGGTCGATATTCCAAAAATTTTGTGGAGCTATGATTGACTGCCTGACTGTGGCTCGCTACTTTATTATCAGAGCTTACGAGGATGGTATAGACGCTGAAATGACTAATATGAAAGTCCAAAAGCTTTTATATTATGCACAGAGCTTGCATTTGGCCCTATACGATGAACCATTGTTTAAGGAGGAAATTCAAGCATGGCGTTACGGTCCGGTTTGTCCTGCTGCTTATAAGTTCTACAGTGATTTTGAGGCTAAACAATTACCAATTCCTCGCCAAGAATCCTTGTCTGGGCTGCCATCGGAGAAAAAAGAACTTTTAGCAGAAATTTGGCAATATTTCGGTAACTACCACGCCTATAGGTTGAGTGATATGACTCACGCAGAATTTCCCTGGAAAAAGGCTCGTAAAGGTCTGCCACCAGAAGAAAGTTCCACAGAGCCAATTCTCCTTGATGATATGAAAGCATTAGGTTATCAAAAGCTTGATTTGATAGAACAGGAACATCCGGCCTACAAAGCAGCCATGTCTGAAGTTTTGAAGGAAGCATTGGCGACGGAATCTTCTCATCCTATTGGGAAAGGAGAAGTGCATGACTGGCTCAATTCCCTTCTCGATTGAATCTTCTGACAACTTCGAGCGCTCTTTCAAAAAACTGGCAAAAGTTCACAAAAATAGCTTTGTTGAACTTATTACCAAAACTTTAGAGGATTTAATCGATGACCAATATCCCCATAACTCCCGCCAGGAACCTCTACCGGGGAAAATTCGGTTGCCGGAAGGCTGGACTTTTCACAAGCTCGATATCCGGGTTTCAAAAGGTGCTGCGGGGCAAATTAGATTAATGTATTTGGTGAGCGCGACTACCTACACAATTAAACTGGTTTGGATTTACAGCCATGAGCAGTTTGTCAAACGTCCTGCTGATGCCGATTTAAAAGCTATTATCCGAGATATTCTGGATTTTTAGGCAGAAATCTACTTCTTGGTGGGTTAGGACGCATATGACACAGATAACCAGTAACTGATTCTGCTATAATAAAAAGCGTAGTCGTTATGAGTTGCATTTACGGTTATGACTGTCGAGAATTTAGTCATTATTGGTTCGGGACCGGCGGGATATACGGCGGCGATTTATGCGGCACGTGCGAACTTAAAACCCTTGATGTTTGAGGGTTTCCAAGCGGGAGGCATTCCGGGGGGACAACTGATGACCACCACAGAAGTAGAAAATTTCCCCGGTTTTCCCGAAGGAATCACCGGTCCGAAGCTGATGGAAAGAATGAAGGAACAGGCCGAAAGATGGGGGACCCAATGTTATACCGAAGATGTTATCTCGGTGGATTTAAGTCAGCGTCCTTTTACCATTCGTTCCACGGACCGGGAAGTTAAGGCCAATAGTATTATTATCGCCACAGGAGCCACTGCCAAACGCTTAGGATTACCCAGCGAGTCCCAATTCTGGAGTAACGGCATTTCCGCTTGTGCTATCTGTGACGGTGCTACACCGATATTTAGAGAGGAAAACCTCGCTGTCATTGGTGGCGGTGACTCCGCAGCCGAAGAAGCCGTATATTTAACTAAATACGGCTCTCACGTCCATTTATTGATACGCGGGGAAGCGATGCGTGCCTCGAAAGCAATGCAGGACCGGGTGTTAAATAATCCGAAAGTTACTGTTCATTTTCACACCCAAGCACTGGATGTGTTCGGTACAGGCAGTAAAATGGAGGGATTACGCATTAAAAACTCGCAAACGGGAGAAATCAGGGAATTAGCCGTTAGAGGGTTATTTTATGCCATCGGTCACACTCCCAATACTTCCCTATTCCAAGGACAACTAGAATTAGACGAGGTGGGTTATGTGAAAGTCAAACCGGGGACTGTTGCTACCAGCGTCGAGGGGGTTTTTGCCGCCGGAGATGTGCAGGACCACGAATACCGTCAGGCAATCACTGCCGCAGGTACGGGGTGTATGGCGGCGTTATTGGCAGAAAGATGGTTATCGGAGCATAATTTAATCCAAGAATACCGTCAATCAGCCACTTCTGAACATTACGAGACGAAAACCGTTAGCGAAACCCCGGCCGATACGGAGGAAACTTTTGATATTAACAAAACCCGTCACGTTGGGGGTTATGCTTTGCGGAAATTATTCCACGACGGCGATCGCTTGTTAATGGTAAAATATGTTTCTCCCACCTGTGGCCCCTGTAAAACCCTGAAACCGATTTTAGATAAAGTGGTCGATGAGTACGATGGCAAAATTTATTTTGTGGAAATTGACATCGAAGCTGACCCGGAAATTGCCAAAATGGGTCAAGTAACCGGTACTCCCACGGTACAATTCTTTAAGGACCGGGAATTAGTCAAGGAAATGCGCGGAGTCAAACAAAAAAGCGATTTTCGTCAAGTAATTGAAAGTTATCAATAATCAGTTATCAGTTATCAGTTATCAGATGTGAGTTTTGAGTTTACTGTTTACTGAAAAAGCTCCCCACACCCCACACCCCACACCCCACACCCCTATGCTAGAGGCTTTACAATTTGATTTTATGCGCCATGCGATTGCCGCAGGAATATTAGTTAGTATTGCCTGTGGGATTGTGGGTACTTTGGTAGTAGTTAATCGCGTGGTTTTTATCAGTGGGGGAATCGCTCATGCTGCCTATGGAGGGATAGGAATCGGTTATTTTTTTGGGATTAATCCTGTGGTGGGGGCGATATTTTTTACCTTTTTTTCGGCTTTAGGCATGGGGTTTTTACAGCGTCGCATCCGGGAGAGAGCTGATACTTTAATCGGGGTAATGTGGGCGATTGGTATGGCGATTGGGGTAATTTTTATTGATTTAACCCCCGGTTATAAAGCTGATTTGATGAGTTATCTTTTTGGTAGTATTTTAACTGTACCGAGGGATGATTTATGGATAATGGCGGGCATAGATATATTAATTATCACCTTAGTTAGTATCTTTTATAAGGAGTTGTTAGCCATATCTTTTGATGAAACCTTTGCGATTATTCGCAATATTCCCGTGGAGGTAATTTATTTGGGTTTAATGGGAATAACCGCTTTAACTATTGTGGCAGTAATGCAGGTAGTAGGATTAATTATGGTAATTGCTTTGTTAACTATTCCTGCGGCTATCAGTGGACAATTTGTTAAAAATATGAAGGCAATGATGCTCCTAGCGATTATCTTAGGAATTGTCTTTACTTTGGTTGGTTTATGGTTATCCTATAGTTTAAATCTCACCTCGGGGGCGACAATTATTTTAGTGGCAGGATTGGGTTATTTAATCAGTCTTGCTTGGAAACCTTTCATCCTCACTATCACCAGAAAAATAGCTAATCTTTAAAGCTCTCCCCTAGTTGTGGTGATATAGCATTTATCTTAATAGTGAGGTATGAGGTTTTTATTTTGGGGAGACAGGAGCCGGTCGTTAATACCAAGTTAGGTTATACTTCATCTTTATGAGAAACGCCGTAATTTAAAGAAAAAATACCAAATCCGTGTTAATCGCAATGATGATGAAATCCCGAAAGATATACTGTAACTAGATTTATCGATAAATTTGGTCGGCGGATTTGGTAAAATCAAGTAATTAATCGAGTTCATCAAACAAAAGTTCCTCTAGAATCGGTCCCATACCGTCATCATCGGGGGAAACTAATTCAACTTTCCCTTCCCCATCACCGACAGCTAAGAATAACAAAGGAGCAAGGGGACTGTAAATCGAGTATTTTTGGTCTTCGGAAAAGAAACTGGCGAGAAATTGCAATTCTTCCGGCTCTGATGACGAGGAAGGAGCATCGCTATCGATTTCTAAACTGAGAACATTATCTTCTTCTAGGGGAGGTAATTCACCACTAACGGTTAAGGTGTGAGCAGTGGATTTGAGCAATAGGTCTAATTCTGCTAAAACTGCCTTAGCATCGGCGAAAATCCGCTCAATTTCCTCACTATCTTCGATTAAGAAGGCATCAGATTCTTCTTCCTCCGATTCCTCATCCCAAGCTAGAATCATCACCGGGGTATCCACGGGGACAAGAAGCATATAGGTAAGGTCATCGGTTTCATAGGCATTCTCAATATAACAGTCTAGTGATCGACCTTGCTCATCCCAGAGGGTTATGACATCCGCTTCTTCGAGTTCGTTTTCTTGAAAATTAAATTGAGGGGACATAGGCTCTCAAACGCTAATGATTGAATCAGAATATCATGAGATGCTCCTCAATCAAGCCAAGAATTCCGGTGCAAATGTTGAAAACCCTGTACATCAGTTAAATTGTATTGTAGGGGCGTGATGGTGATAAAATTCTCGCCAATAGCGCGTACATCCGTAGGCACTTCCGGGGGTAAATGGCTGTAGTCCGGTTGTTCGATATCTTCCACCACTTCCCCAATTAACCAGTAATAACTTTTACCCCTGGGGTCCAGTCTTTTCTCGAAGGTTTCCTCGTAGCGTCGCAATCCCTGCCTAGTGATTTTCACTCCCTTGATTTCGGCACTACTAACCGGAGGGACGTTGACATTGAGTAAAGTGGGAACAGGAAAAGGGTTAAGGGTAACTTTCCTGACTAAAGTGAGGGCAAAATCCGCAGCCGGTTGGAAATCACAAGCTTTAAAACTGGCCAGACTAACGGCAATACTGGGAATACCTTCGATTAATCCCTCCATGGCCGCGGAAACCGTGCCAGAATAGAGGATATCAGTACCGAGATTAGACCCGTGGTTAATGCCAGCTAAAACTAAATCGGGAGGCTCTTTGAGGACGGCACTAAGGGCAAATTTTACCGAATCGGCGGGGGTTCCCGAGCAGGACCAGGCAATCACATCGGGGTGAAAAATTCCTTCCACCTGTTCGGCCCGGATGGGATGGTGTAAGGTTAAGCCATGACCGGTGGCAGAGCGCTCGCCGTCGGGACAAACTACGGTGACTTGATGACCGGCGGCAGCGAGGGTGTTGGCAAGGGTGCGGACTCCTAGCGCGGAAATACCGTCATCGTTACTGATAAGTAATTTTAAAGAGCGATCGCTAGTCATGGGAAATTTCTGCTCTACTGCGCCGGCTAGTGGTATAATGTAATGGTATTTTATCGTGGGTACGTAGCTCAGAGGATAGAGCACCAGGTTCCGGTCCTGGGTGTCGGGGGTTCGACTCCCTCCGTACTCGTTCAGTAATGTAGGGTTGATTCATGAATCAACCCTACCCTTTGGGGGTAGTAGTGCTTTTCTTGATATGTAAACTATACTCAAGGGATTGAGTATTACTTGCGATTTTATTGCTCAATCCAAGTTTTTGGGGGGTTCTACCCCCCAAACCCCCCGTTGGGGGCGTGGCGCCGCCCCCAAACCCCCCGCGCATTAGTTTTTCGGTGGGATGCTTACACGCGATTGTTCATATATTTGTACCAGTTTAAGAGTCACTGATAATTGCTGATTATCGGTGTTTCTGCAAAATCGAGATGCAGCCTTTTCGTTAACCACAAAGGACACAAAGTTGAGCTTTGCACTACTACTTACTGTCATCAAAAATATCTAACTGCTGCAGAGAGGGGGAATTATCCGACTTAACCGGTTTAATTTTCTTAATTCCTTGACGCAAACCGATCGCAATTTTACTATGTTTTTCGATTTGACCCATCACCTGCATGGCACGATCGATCACAGAAGCTGGTAAACCGGCTAATCTCCCCGCTTCGATACCATAGGATTTATCCGCACCTCCCGGTCGTACTTGGTGCAAAAATACTATCTCATGGGGTAATTCTTTGACTGTTACCTGATAATTGGCCACATTCTCTAAAATTGAGGCTAATTCGTTCAGTTCGTGGTAGTGAGTGGCGAAAATCGTCCGCGATTGCAGTACCGTGGCTAAATACTCGGCCACAGACCAAGCTATGGATAAACCGTCAAAAGTGGCTGTCCCCCGGCCAATTTCGTCTAATAATACTAATGATCTGTCTGTGGCGTGATTGAGAATATTGGCAGTTTCGTTCATTTCCACCATAAAGGTGGATTGGCCGGTAGCGAGGTCATCCACAGCCCCCACCCGGGTGAAAATGCGATCGCAGATGGAGATTTTGGCCGACTTTGCTGGGACAAAACTGCCGGTTTGGGCTAACAATTGAATTAATCCCACCTGTCGCAGATAACAACTTTTGCCACTAGCATTGGGACCGGTGAGAATAATCAAGTCGGGGTATTCTAAACCTTCCTGATTGCCCAAATTAATCGAATTCGGCACAAAAAAGCCGGCCCCAAGGGATTGTTCCACCACGGGATGACGACCATCTTTAATATCGATAAGACGACCATCGGCGATTTCTGGGCGACAATATCCCTGATAAACGGCGATTTCTGCCAATGCTGCCAATACATCCAAAGCGGCGACTTTTGTGGCCACTTCCCGAATTTCTGGGGAAAATTCGGCCACTTGACGGCGTAAATCGCTAAAAATCTCGTATTCTAACTTATTTAATTCATCTACTGCCGTCAGAATTATATTTTCTTTCTCCTTTAACTCGGTGGTGATATAACGTTCCTCATTGACTAAAGTTTGCTTACGCACATAATCTTTTGGGGCGAAATCAGCTTTACTGCGGGGTAAACTGATATAATAACCGAAAGTTTTGTTATAATTAACCTTAAGGTTACTAATACCCGTTCTTTCTTTTTCTGTCGTCTCCAGATTCTTAAACCAATCGATTACTTCCTGATAGTCGCGCCGGAGGGCATCCAATTGGGCATCAATTCCCTGGCGAATCACCCCCCCTTCCTTCAGATGCAGCGGGGGAGATTCCACCAGATGCGCTATCACCTGCTGGCCTAATTTTTCTAAATCGGCGGGAATTTGCTGTAAAGCTTTCAAATAGGGCGAATTTCCCGAAGCAACCAAAGCCGCTAAATCGGCTAATTTGACTAAAGATGCCGCTAGGGAAAGTAAATCGCGGGCATTAGCCGTTCCTGCACCTACACGACCGCTTAAACGTTCTATATCGTAGATTTCCCTTAATTTTTGCCGAATATCTTGGCGCAGGGAGGGATTATCCTTTAACTCTTGGATAGTATCTTGACGGGCGCGAATACCGCGAGAATCTAAGAGAGGTTGCAGTAACCAACGACGTAAGGCCCGACTACCCATGGCCGTGCAAGTGCGATCAATCGCCCATAATAGAGAACCATAGAAGCTACCATCGCGCACCGTTTGGGTAATTTCAAGGTTGCGACGGGTTTGCCCATCTAAAATCAAAAATTCCGAGATAGAGTAGGTTTTTAAAGGTTGTAGGGGGACTTGATTGGCTTTTTGGGTATCTTCAATGTATTCTAATAGGCCTCCGGCTGCGCGAATGGCGAGGGGTAAATGTTCGCAGCCCATCCCCTCTAGGGAACGCATTTTATAGGTGATTAGGAGACGATTTTTCGCTTCTGTGAGAGTAAAGATATTTTGGGGACGGAGAGAATAACAAAAACTATCGGGTAAACAGGGGGGGAGATGGTCGGATTTTTCCCCGGGGCGCAAAATACGGTTTAAATCGGGGGCATTGATGGGAAAAAGGATTTCTGAGGGCTGTAAACGGGTTAATTCTAGGCTTAAAGCCGTTAAATCGCTGGCTTGGGTGGTGTAGAATTCTCCGGTGGAGATGTCTGCATAGGCTAATCCCCAATTTTCTCCGGTTATAACCACAGCAGCTAGAAAATTATTCTTTTTTGCGTTTAACATTCCCTCATCGGTGAGGGTTCCGGGGGTGAGCAGTTTGGTGATAGCGCGTTCTACGAGTCGTTTTTCGGCGGCTGCTTCCGTTGAATCCTCTACTTGGTCACAAATCGCCACTGCATAGCCTTTTTCCACCAATAAACGACTATAGCGCTCTAGGGCGTGGTGGGGAACCCCGGTCATGGCGACTCTCCCAATCCCTTTACCCCCTTCCTTGCTGGTGAGAACTAATTCTAATTCTCTGGAGATAATCACCGCGTCCTGAAAGAAACACTCGAAAAAATCGCCCACACGATACAGTAAAAGGGCATTGGGATAGGTTTCTTTTACCTCCACATAATGCTGGTACATGGGGGTGAGTTTATCGCGATCGAGTCCGCGATAATCACGATGGGGATCTTTATTGGTAGCCGGTGGTTCTAGGGGAAAATCCGAGGGGAGAGTCATGGGTGAAGGAAAGCTGGACAATTCTTTATTCAATTTACCGCTCTTGAGAACCTACGATCAAAGAATCCCAATAGCCTAAGCTGCTGGTTCGCGTTATTCAATCCAGGGATTAATATCTGAGCTATCTGGGGGGATTTGACATTATTCCCCGTCCGAGAATTATATTTTTGTTAATAACAGTTATTTTTAAGGGGTGGGCTGCACTCTTTTAGTATAGACTTCGGCGGGATTAATTGAGGTGGTTATATCTTCTAAATCGAATTTTCGCCTGGTTTTATCTTTGGTATTAACCTGATAAACCAAACGATTAGTGATATCTAATCCAGTTAACCAATTACTGTGGGGATGATAAGCTCCCGTGTCGATATCTAACCAACCGGCACCGGCGACTAATTGCCCCGGACTTACCCCCGGAAAAGTAAAGGTAATCGTGTGGCCAGTGATAATTAATTTATCACTAAAAAAAGGTTCCGGCATACTGTGGAATTCATCGCGGATCCAACAAAAATGAGTAGCATCTTGTTCTTCTAGGGGTAAATGGGGATAAACACCGGCATGAACCAGCCAAATATCGCCTAAATCGAGGTAAAGAGGCAAGGTTTTCAGCCAATCAATGTGATCTTGCGGTATTTTGTGGTTATAGCTCACGAGAGTAGCATGACCGCCACTATAAAGCCAAGCCGGCAACATTTCCCCCATCATTCCTTGGCTGCCCAATACTTCTATACTTTGCACGGTTATAACTTGCATTTTTTACTCAAAGACAATAATATAGTTCAAGAGTCATAATTAGAAGCAAAGCACTCATTAAAAACATGATTAACCTAGAATTCACGGAAGAAGAAAAGAACTCACTGTATTATGA
>NZ_JACJSV010000034.1 GCF_014698335.1 Microcystis viridis FACHB-1342
TCATTTTGGGTCTGATTTGTTTTTGTTAATGATCAGACAGTACCTGATGAGCCTTTCTTTGTCAACTCTTGAGGTTGATGCGTTTCATTTTTGAATTGGCGGATTATGACCGCAAATTCCCATGATTTCGTATCACCGAGCTTTGTTTTTGAGACAGAACTAACACAATTATGTCTTTTTTATATCTCTCTCCTCTGGGTTCGGGGGGTGGTGGGTCAAAAAAATAGCCCTATGCCCTAATGAGACTAAACTTTAGCGATGGGCCGATTGCTACTTTATTTTAAGATAGGCGATAAGCCTGACGGCATAGCGACCCTTACCGCTTTTTGTTATAGTAAGATGGCTAGTTAAACAAATCACATGAGTGGTATTAACAGAGAAATATATCTAGAAAACCGAACCAGTCTGATTGACAAACATTTACCCGAAACCGAAAAATCCCAAAGAGAACTGGAAATCGAAGGAATCGTCTATTTGTTTAACAATCGCCAGACAATGGAGAGAGTGGCAGAGGAAATTAAGCAAAGAGGAGAGAGAACGGGAGCAGCAGATTCAGAAGACAAATACGAACGCTATGGATTATTTTTTGCCGAACCAATTGGGTATATCCTAAAATTAGATGGAACGAGAATCACTCTCCACTATGGAGAAATAAAAATAAAAAAAAGCACAGGAAAATATCATGTCATACCTCGTACCAGACCGCGCACCACAAAATCCTGAAAACGCAAAAACGCAAATTACGCCAACAGAAAAAACACAATGGGAATTTGCCGAAATCTGGGTAGATCCTTGGCTTTCACCCCCCTATATTCTGATGTTAGTTAAAGAACAATCCGGTAAATTCTCGATTCAAAATCCCGCACAAAACTATCAATCTATCTTTACCAGCGATACTTACGAAGAAAGTCTTATGTGGTTACTGGAAGATGAATATGAGCGAGTCACAGGTCGCTTTTGCCAACCAGAGTAAAAGCAAGGCGATAAGCCTATTTTACCCGAAAAAGAAACCCGGTTTCTGAGTCTCCGAGTTCTGCGCCAAGAAAGAAACCGGGGTTTTTTCTATGCTTTACCCAGAATAACTCAGGAAAATAGTAAAAACCCGGTTTCTGATTTTCTCTTAGCATCAGCTTGCCAACTCTAATCCCTGATAAACATCCTCAGAATCAGCATTCAAATAAGGACGCTGCCAATCAATCCCCAACCCAGAAAACTGCTCAGAAATAGCAGCAATCCGACCCGCCGCAGAATTGTCCTCCTGTTGCCAAGCCATCAACAACCCATTGGCTATAATCTGACAGCGATTCATCCCAAAACTTTCCTCACTGCCAAACTTTTTGTCCGGTTCCTCCGCTAACCCCAATCCCGGTGCTAACTCCAGAGTAAATAAAGGTATTTCAGGCTTAAAAACAGACTGATTCTGCTGATAAACATTAGCCACAACCTGCCTCACCAACTCATAATCTGTTTTGCCAAAATAAAGCACCCCAGCATCATATCGTTGATAATCAACTGGATTATATAAAGCCTTAAAACTAAAAGGAATCCCCCTCTCATTTAACCTTTCAGTCAACCCAGTCATCACAGCCACCGCGCCTTCGGGAGTAACATTAAAATAGAGCCGCACCATCGCTTCCTCTCTCTGTAAACCGGCATTACCCACCGCCATATAAAAGCCATTTTGCACCAAATTCTTAGGCATCAAAATTGACACAACATCCCCCACAGCCGCCGCTTTTTCAGACTCTTGAAGATGCTTGTCCCGTTGGATATGTAACCGCAAACCGCCCTTAGTTACAGCCAAACTGCCATCGGTTTCTTCTCTCAAAACCGACCAACCCGAATCAAAATAACCCTCACCCTTATTCGCTTCCTCTAACTGCCCATAAAAATCCATAGATACGCCAGCAAAACTATTATTCTCCAAATCTAATTGCTGACCCTTATTCTCAGAACCTAATGCTTGCGATGCTTGCATCGACCCATTATAATAAATGCCATAAAGAAAACTCCTCAACTGTAAACTCATATATTTATCCTGTATTTCCTTCGGTAAAGCCTGAATCCGAGACAACATCTCAGCAGGCAGTTCCCAGGGTTGATAATCAGGATGACGAATCGAAAAATCAGCGGAAATTTCGAGATTTTCAACAATATCTAGCAAAACTTCCTTTAACCGACCTCTAACCTCAGGGGCTAAATGATGGAATTGAGAATTAAGTAATGACATAATTTTTCAAGATACTCAACGATATTAAACTTGGCCAACAACAGAAGAATTAATCTGATTTAACTGAGTAGCAGTAGCCCCAAAAATCGTAGGCATTGATGATTCAGGACGACATAACAAAGCCTTGGCTACCTGAAGCATAGCAATCCCCGTATTATTAAAGGTTTTTTGATACTGAACCATTGCTAAAATTGCAATAATTAAAGAAAAACCAGCCAACTGGACTACTTGCTTTAGGAAATCAGGACGATATTCTAAGATTTCTGGGAAAGTTTCTAAATAAGCTAAAGTTAACCCACCGATAGATGGCTGCAGTAATTCTAGGGGAGTAGTGGCTAGTCGCAAAGATTCTTCAATACTGAGAGAATTACTAATCACCAAGCTACCCAACCAAATTTGTAGATAACTAGCGATCGCCATTCCCAAATCAAATGCTGGATCTCCCCAATCAGACCTTTCCCAATCAATCAACCGGATCACATTTCCATTAATATCTTCCCAGTTTCGATTCAGAAGAATATTATTCAGCTTGATGTCATTGTGAGTCAGACAAACAGGAGAAATAGTTTCACTGGCTCGATGAACTGCTTCTCCTAAGCTATCATATCGTTGATAAAGTGCAAAAAATTTCAATCCATCCATCGGAGCCATGCCAAAAATTTCAGGACCGATCCTTTCCAAACTCTCTAATAATAGCGGAGATACTTTCGGTTTTCCAGCAAACTCTTCTTTGACAAAAAATTCCCGATAAATACTCTGATTCCAGGTATCACGGTGAATTGTCGCCAAACAACTGCCGATTTGAGTAGCAACCTGAGCCGGAAAGAGATTCTCTTTAGAATAAAACTCTGCTAAATCCTGATAATTATCCAGATAAGTAGAAACTAAAATTGAGTTATCAGCATCGTGGAGCAGTAATTCTGGCAGAAAACTACGCCAATGGTCAATTTCAGGAAAGTTCTCTAGAAATTTGGGGATTCGCCATTCCCCAAAAAACTCACCCACCGTTTCCTTTTCTAAATTAATAAATTGTTCTTGTTTAACCAGTAACTTTCGCCCCTCTGGTAAAGTCACTAATAAGTTAAAATTTTTAGCCTGAATCTGCTCTACTCCCGGATTTTCTTGTGAGCGATCGCAGATTTTTTGGTCGATTAAATAGTCATAAACATTTTGAGAACTTAACACAAATTTCATAATTACAATTATTCTCAAATATCGCTGATCTGTTTTTATTGATTTTAATTATAATTGATGATAGCCTTATTGCCAAGCTATTCATCTGCATTAAAAAAACATAATTAACACAATTATGTCTAAACTTAAACTAATCGCGCCAGTCAACCTACCTGTTAGATTGGTTTAGGGCTAATTGCGATCGCTCTATAGACAAAGAAACCGGGTTTCTCCACAGGGACAAGGCGGCTTTTGCTGCCTTTCATAAATTCGGTAAGTATGTGGTACAGTTTCGTTATGATTGGTTTTTAAAAGTACCTTTTGCCGATCGATTATTTATGGCAAGATTTTTGCATCGATCGATCCCAAAATCAGAAAGAATTGCTTTTTTAGAAGATTTTTTAGCGGCAGATTACGAGGCCGTCCTAGGCACAATTTATACATCTGTGAGTAAAAAAGCAGTGGAAATTATGCCAGGTAAATTTGCCGAGATTAAAATACCAACTCTTTTAGTATCAGGGGAAAAAGACATTATTATCCCTGCCAAAATGGGTAAAATGGCGGCGGATTTGAATAATAATATCCAGTATGTGGAGATGGCTAATACTGCTCACTTCCCCATGTTAGAAGATGCCCCTACTTATCTAAAAAAATTGCAAGATTTTTTAGAAATTAATTAGCGCTGGCTGAATAAATCTAAAAACCTTGTTGGATAAGACTTTTAGACTTTTTTTCCCTCAAAAAGTGCCAGCCGTTGCGGAGATCGGGGAGAAAATTCAGGTACTTTTTCCCTGAAAATTAGGTAACTGACTACCTCAAAATCGGTAAAACCCCACACCCCACACCCCACACCCTGCCCCCAGGAAAAGCTTTTTCAGCAAACCCTAATTAAGGCGGACATTGCTATCCTAAATGTTTTGGCTGGTGCGCCCATTTCTTCTGAAAAAAGTGATGCGTATCCCGCTTCAAATTCTGACCAGGGAATGAGGTTGGCCATAATTACCCAACGATTATCTTGGGATAATTTCCCCTCAAAGGGCAGCTCGAAGTTTTCTGGTGGGGTTGAGGGTAACTCACTTTTACGGTACATTAGCACTAATTAGAGAAGATGCAAGGGTGATGCAAGGGTTTTAAGAGATTCTAGCAGATTTAAGTGCATTTGGGAAGCTCTCAATCAAGCTAAAAGCCCTTTCCTGTAAGGTTTTTACCATTATTCAGCCAACCCTATCTTAGGTCGCGAGGTGGGCTGCTGGCAACTCGATCGCTACTCAAATAACCAGTTTGACAAAGAAAGAGATAATAAATGTTATAACAGTAGTAGTCTACAGGCGTTCTTTTGTCTGTCTCCATTAAACCTAAACGCTCCTTTTTGCCAAGATATTTCGACGGTCAGCCCGAAAGAGCGTTCCGGCAAGAACAGCCTAATTTATCCGAAAATTACCTATGGTTATCAACAAACGCGGACTTGTTCTCGGTGCTACAGCAGTGGTCCTGTCTACCGTCGCCGTCACGGGGGCGGGATTCCGACTCTCCCAAAGTCAAGCTTTTTTTCAGGAAAGTCCCAAGGAAACCGTTGATGAGGTTTGGCAGATCATCAACCGCACTTATTTAGATGGCACTTTTAATCAATCGGACTGGAACGCCATCCGCAATCAGTATTTAAATCGTTCCTACAAAAATCAAGAGGAAGCATACACCGCTATCCGCGAGATGTTGAAAACTCTCAATGATCCCTATACCCGTTTTATGGATCCCAAAGAGTTTAACAATATGAGAATCGATACATCGGGAGAATTGACTGGGGTAGGGATTCAATTGACCAAAGATGAGAAAACTAAGCAGTTAGTCGTGGTTTCACCCATTGAAGATACTCCCGCTTCTAAAGCTGGTGTGCTGCCCAAAGATGTGATTATCGCTATCGATGGTAAATCTACCGCAGACATGGAACTCGATCAAGCGGTGAGCATGATCCGCGGCAAAGTGGGGACAAGCGTTAAGATCACGATTCAACGGGGTGAGGAGAAGAAAGAATTGACTCTTACCCGGGCTAAAATTGAAATTCACCCGGTACGCGCCCACACAGAAAACACCCCGATCGGTAAAGTCGGTTATATCCGTCTCAATCAATTTAGCGCCCAAGCTAGTGGCGATATGAGTCAAGCGATTCGCGAATTGGAAGCTGAACAGGTGAAGGGTTATATTCTCGATCTGCGTTCCAACCCCGGCGGTTTACTCTACGCCAGCATCGAAATCGCTCGGATGTGGATACCCGATGGTTTAATTGTCTCTACGGTTGATCGCAAAGGGGTGACGGAACGTCAACGGGCCAACAATCAAGCTTTGACTAATAAACCTCTAGTTGTTCTCGTCGATGGTGGTTCCGCCAGTGCCAGTGAAATTCTCTCCGGAGCTTTACAGGATCATGATCGGGCGGTTATTGTCGGTACGAAAACCTTTGGTAAGGGATTAGTGCAATCGGTACGCAGTCTTAGTGACGGTTCCGGATTAGCGGTGACAATTGCCAAGTATCTCACCCCCGACGGACGCGACATCAATAAAGATGGTATTCATCCGGATGTGGAGTCGGAACTGAGCGAGGAAGAGCGCAAAAATCTTCAACAGGAACGGGATCGGGTGGGAACTTTCCAGGATCCTCAATTCAAGAAAGCTTTTGAAATCTTGGAAAAAGAAATCACTGAAGGCAAGAAAACGCCCACCAATACCGCTAAACAATAGGTTGACATTTGCCCGCTCGAATTAAACCCACCCGACGGGCGATCGCTTCTCCCCGCTCGGCAAAAGGACCCCAGTATTGACCATTAACTGGGGTTTTTCCGTTTTCTAGGGCTATAATCTGACAAATTCCCGTATTTTCTTGAACAATGTACCAGTTTTGTGCGCTATTATCCATAGATTTTTCTCCTTAATCCCTCTATTCCCTTGTTTATAGCGTCTCTCAATCCCGAAGTAAAAAATTTTTATCAACTTCTTGACAAAACCGGGGAGATAAATGCTAATATTAGAAAGGTCTGTCCAATGGGGATTAGCCAAGCGGTAAGGCAGCGGGTTTTGGTCCCGCCATTTCCTAGGTTCGAATCCTAGATCCCCAGTTTAAGATTTTTTATCCCTAATCCGCCAATGATCGAGAATATCCTTGATCAAAGCTTCCTTGAGCCAAATACGAGCAATAAGCGTCAGGGGAACCGCCAGAAATAGCCCTAAAAAGCCAAAAATCGAGGCAAAAAACAACTGGGCCAACAGGGTAAAAGCGGGTAAGAGCTTGAGCGACCGCACTGTTAAAATGGGCAACGGTGGATGATGGTCGAAATACTGAATTAACAGATAAATACTGCTGTAGAGTAGTAAAACCGCCCAGGATTGCCAGGGAGCTTCCAGAAGGGCGATAGAAAAGGGTAAAATCGTGCTTAAAACCGGCCCGAGGTTGGGGATAAAGGTGAGAAATCCTGCGAGAATAGATTGGGAAAAAGCGAGGGGAATGCCAATCAGGGATAGACCCAAACAACTGCCCAAGGTCATAATCAACATATGACAGAAAATCCCTTTTAGCCAAGCTTTTAAATCTCGATCGCAGTGTTCTAGGATCGATCGTACCCTAGAACGGTAGAAAGCGGGAAATAAACGCAGAAAGCAACGGTAGTAAGCGGCAGGATCGGCGAGAATCATCAAGCTCAGGGCAATAATTAGCAGTAAGCTGAGGATAATGCCAAAAGTACCGTAAAAAATGCTCAAACCCCGGCCAGCAATTTGGTTAATTAGGGGTTGTAATTGAGCCAGCAGCGTTTTAAAGTCTGGAAAGACACTGGCCAGACTAGGATCGAGATAATCCTCAAGACGATGCACTTGTCCCCAGAGTCTTTCTATCGCTTGGGGTAATAAACTAAATAATTGGCGAAATTGTTGGACTAAAGCGGGTATAATTACTAAAAAAATACCGATAATACCAATAAAGAAGCCAAAAAGGGTGATAATTAGGGCGTAGGAACGCTTCAGGTGATGACGCTGCCACCAAGTCACAGCCAAATTTAAAATCTGAGCCAGAAGAATCGCCATCAATAATAATAAAAGAATCTGTCGAATCTGCCAGAGAATCAACAGACAAAAGACTAACAGGACTAAACCGAAGCTGCTGCCAAAAGTCATGATGAGTAAGGAGAAAAATTCCTAATCAGTTATTGTCCGTCTCCAGAGGGCAAAAACCGTGAGCAGAAAAGGAGTAAAAACCAGAATTAAAGTGTTAAGAGGACCAGGAGCGATCGATAATAAAGGGGCAAGATATTTAATTCCCAGGGAAATTAAAGCCGATATCAAGATTATTTTGATAATAAAGCCGCTCATAGATGAATGTTTAGGGGACACCAGCACTATCTTATCCCTGAAGAGGTTAAAAATTGCTCAAAATCTGGCAATCATCCCCCTTAATCCTCAAATCCCTAGAGGCTCCTTTGGTGGGCAACCAAACTCAGCCGGAAAAGGATACTATGGCCAACTAGAAAATATTAAATTTTTATAAAGTTTTTTCAATTTCCCTAACAAAATGTAAAAATAGATACAGAATAAGAAATAAGATCTTTTCGTTTGTTGACCCTAAATAGGGACGACAAGGGGGATTAAAGTCACTTTAAAGCATTGCAGGGAGTCAGTGATATTATGTTAGCCTATCGAGGAGTTAAGTATGAAAGGGATTCTCTCCCCTTGGAGATGAAGACTGGAGATATCGGGGGTAAATATCGAGGTCAAGACTGGAATCACCATTATCCTCGCCATATGCTCCAATTAGAGCCGAAACTGCATCGTCAGTATCGTGGGGTTGCCTACAGCACCCGTCCTCATCTTGCTGGACAAGTCATCCCAAGCACTTGTCCGTTGCCGGTTGTCAACCCCCCTATTGTCGTCCAAGAGGAAACCCTTTCTAGCGTCCATCTGAGCAATATTCGTCTTCGTCTGGAACGTCGTTTACAAATCGCTCAAGAGAATGGGGATGAAACCCTCGTTAATCTCTTGAAAAAAGAATCCCAAGACTTAGCCTTAAACTGCTAGATTAGCGGTTTTTTTACCACTTTCCCCTCGGTTCTGCCGGGGGGAATATTTTTGGGCGCAAAAATGCCTAAATCTTCCCCCCGCTCACTCCCAGGGCCAGCACTTTTTGATTTTAAAAAAGCCTAAAGATATTATCCAACAAGATTTTTATACCAATTCTCCAAAGTCTGACTACAGAAGTTTAATCCCCCTAAATCCCCCTTAAAAAGGGTGACTTAAATTCGATGTGTAGTTTTAATTTAGAGAAATGGTATTAGATTTTTTCAGCCAACTCTAGTTAGGAGTTTACAGGCTTTTAATTATATTAGGTCGAGGTCTATTTTAGTTCGGGTTCGGATTGGGGCGTTGTATCATTTCCACAACATTTTTGATACCTTGGATAAAAGTTTGAAAACTACGCGATTTATTTTCAGTTAGGGAAAGATGGGGGGCAATCTGTTTAGAGTGGGTTCCTGCATAATACTCTTTCACTAGCTTTTTTAATTCTTGTTTGGCCGAGTTAAGCAGATCCGGTTCTCTGTATTTACTTTTATTTTGTTTTTGGCCGAGACTATTTAAATTATACGCCTTGGCCACCGCTGCTAAATCTCCCAGAAACCAAGATTCTAATTCATGGCAAATAATCCGAATTAAGACTTGAGCATCACTGGCATTTTGACAAATTTCTCCTAGGTCTTTTTTGAGTTTTTGACAATCGTGGGAGTCCTGATCATGGACAATAATAAATTTGGTATTGGGACTAGATTTATTGAAAGCTTTGAGTTTTATAGGAATAGATTTTGCTAGGTCTTGTTTACCTTGATGACTAATACATATATAGCTGATTTCTCGGAGAATAAGTTTAGGCAAAAGTTCTTCTAACACATTTTTTATAGATGACTCTTCTAGCAAAAATACGATATCATAGTTCATGAGGGTTCTACTCCTTCAAACCAGCCTTGATTCCAAAGATAGCCGGGTAAATCGCCTTCCGCTACTAAGTTTTTGAGGATTTCGCTATCGGCAGCCCTATGGATTTGGGTGATACCTTGGGATTTAATTAGCCAGAAAATACTAGCTAGTGGAACCGCATTGATAAAATCGGGGGAGTGGCTAGAAACAAATACCTGACCCCCCTGATCGCTATAGTGGGCGAATTCTTCGGCTAGTTCTTTTAATAAAGTAGGATAAAGTTGGTTTTCTGGTTCTTCGACACAGAGTAGGGGATGAGGATTGGGATCGAATAGTAATATTAAATAGGCGAACATTTTCATAGTCCCGTCAGAAACATAGCGATCAATAAAAGGGTCTTTAAAGGCCTGATCTTGAAAACGTAAAATCAAGCGACCGTCTTCGGTTTCTTTGGCTTCCACAGAGGAAATACCCGGAACTCGTTGTTTCATTTTTTCGAGAATTTGCTGAAAAATTTCGGGATATTGTTGATAAATATATTGAGCAACTGTAGCTATATTGTCGCCAGTGGGGGATAAGTGTTCAGCGTAAGATATTTCTTTACTTCCTCTAGCTTCGCTAATATGAAAGTCAGAAACGTGCCAATTTTCAATCAGAGAACGAAAGGCTGTAGCGGCTTTAAAACGTTGAAATTGTCCTAATCCTTTGATTGCTAGTATATCGTTAGATTCTAGCTGTTGTTCTTCTCGATCGAGTTCTTTATCCGGTTTACTAAAATCTTCTTCGTTGGTGATAGCATATCCTTGACCAAGTTGAAAATCTAAAAAATGAAAATGTTTACCGTGTTCACCCCGTTTATAGCGAAGTATTTCGCGTTTGATAACGGGGCGATTATTGTTTTGTCCAATTATGATTTGATAAGTAACCAGACGTTCTGTATCTAAGATTTTCATGCGAAATTGCAGCTCGATTTCAATATCTTCCTGTTCTTGACCTCTAGTGATAATTTCTCTATAACCGCCGCGAATTTGTAAAGCTTGGCGAATGTTGTTTTTAAGGGCATCTCGCAGAAACCCAAAAATATCAAATAGAGTAGATTTTCCCGTGCCGTTAGCTCCAATAATCACACAAAAAGGGGGAATATTTCTTATGTGTATATTTTTAAACATACGATAGTTTTTTATTTTAATAGAAACAATTTTCATGATATAATCGAGCCGTTATAGTTTTTTTGATTATACGATTGATCAGGTGAAGATAATTGATCAATTAGCCAAAAAAGCCAGAGATTAGACTCTCTTGGACATTGGGGGATAAATCAGTTAGAAACTAGAGAGGCAAGCTCAACCGCCTGAGGAAGGGACAAGAAACCAGACTCAACACAAGTTGCCCAAAATAGCGTAAATTGTCTATAAATTTGTTCAACGACTTAAATTAGTACAAATGTTTGACTGTATTATCATCGGTGCGGGACCAGCAGGAGCGACGGCGGGTTATCATCTAGCTAAAAAGGGACGATCGATTCTGATCCTCGATAAATCGAAATTACCCCGTTATAAACCCTGTGGTGGGGGGGTATCCCCGGCAATTAAGCAGTGGTTTGATTTTGATTTTACCCCCGTGATCGAGAATACCGTCACGCAAGTACAGTTTACTTGGAAACAGGGGGATGCCGTCACCACTAAGTTAAATATGCTAGAACCGATGTGGATGGTACAAAGGGATCGTTTCGATGATTTTTTAGGTCAACAGGCGATCGCAGTCGGGGCAACTATCCAAGATAACAGCGAAGTTACCCAGATCAAATTTGTCCAAGATCACTGGCAAGTTACCACATCTCAAGGAACATTTTCAGGTAAATATCTGATTGCTGCCGATGGTGTTAAGGGTAATACCAGTCGCTGGTTGGGATTACCAGCAAAAAACGAAGCGATCGGGGCTACTCTGGAAATTACTAACGCAGAAGCGACTATTCCCCCCCAAAAAGCTTTTTTTGATTTTGGTTCCCTAAAAAATGGTTATATCTGGGCTTTTCCCAAGTCTAATGGTTACACAATTAGCGGTGCTTGTTTTAAGGGCAGCATCAAATCCGAGGATCTGAAAAAACAACTGTTAAATTATGCCCGTCAAAAGGGCTGGAATTTAGAGGATTATCGCTATAGTGATTATGCTTTAGCCCTTTGGAACGGAAATCAACCGCTACACGCCCAAAATGCCCTAATTACAGGGGAAGCGGCGGGGATTCTCGATCCGCTCATCGGAGAGGGTATCCGTCCGGCAATTTTGACGGGAGTTAAGGCAGCCGAAGCGATCGATCGAGCTTTAGCCGGAGATCATCGGGCTTTAGCGGGCTATAGTCGGATAATTCGGGAAGAATGGGGGGAAGATATGGCTTTAGCGGCTAAATTAGCCGGTTTATTCTATCAATTTACCCAAATCGCCTACAATGTCGCCGTTAAACGGCCGATCGCCGGTCAACTGATGGGACGTATTCTCGTGGGAGATTTAAAATACCGGGATGTTACGGAACAAGCGATGCAACAATTGAAAAAGCTTTTACTGCCCGGATTCGGTTGGTGATAACACCTCCCGCACCAGGGTAGGGGTGACTCGATCGCTAATGGTGACTTGGCCGATTGCCGTTGGTAAAATAAATCTAACTTGGCCATCTTTAACCTTTTTATCGGCAGTGAGAGCATTTACCATCTCATCGGCATTTAAAGGCGGCATACGGGTTTCTAAGGCGGCTTTTTCGATTAAATCGGTTTGACGTTGATTTTCCCCGGCGGTCCACATTCCCAGTTTAACAGCGATCGCTCCTGCCGCCACCATCCCCATGGCCACCGCTTCCCCGTGGTTAACGCTAGTATATCCCGTTAAACTTTCAATGCCGTGGGCGATCGTGTGACCATAGTTTAAGATCGCCCGCAAACCCGCTTCTTTTTCGTCTGTGCATACCACATCTGCTTTAGCTTGGCAAGACTTTGTAATAATTGTTTGCAATAGCTCGCCATCGATCTGAGAAAAACTGGCTAAATTGTCCGAGTCTTCTAACTGTTGAAATAACTCAGCATCCCAAATTACACCGTATTTAATCACTTCTGCCATTCCAGCGCGAAATTCTCGCACGGGTAGGCTTTTAAGCACGCTAGGATCAATCAGAACTAATTTCGGTTGATAAAACGCCCCGATCAGATTTTTGCCCTGGGGATGATTAACACCGGTTTTACCCCCGATGGAAGCATCTACCATCGCTAACAGGGTGGTGGGAACCTGGACAAAATTAACGCCCCGTAACCATGTGGCTGCCGCAAATCCGGTCATATCCCCGATCACACCACCACCGAGGGCAACCATAGTCGAGGAACGTTCCAACCGGTGAGCGAGGGCAGTATCATAAACTTGGGCGATCGAATCGAGGGTTTTATAATTTTCGCCGGCGGGGATCAGATGTGTAAAAACGGTAAATCCCGCTTTTTCTAGAGAATTAACGGCTGTATGTCCGTAATAGTCAAAAATTTCGGGATTAGAAACCAATAAAACCTTTTTACCTAAGTTTAACCGGCTCATTTCTGCACCGAGATTGGCTAAACTGCCCTTCTCGATCAGAATATTATAGGAGCGATCGGGTAAATTAACGGGAATACAAATAGCCATGGGGTGTGGGGTGTGGGGTGTGGGGTGTGGGGAAGTGGGGTGTGGGGTGTGGGGTGTGGGGTGTGGGGTGTGGGGTGTGGGGTGTGGGGTGTGGGGTGTGGGGAAGTTGTCTCATCACCCTATCACCCCAAAACCTTATCACCCTATTTCCTGACTCCTATCTCCTGACTCCTGACTCCCGATAGGCAAAAAGATGATCGGTTATTGACGCAGCTTAGTCAACTCTAAGAGCAGACGAGAGGATAAAAAACAGATAAAGCTCTCTCCCAGAAAGAGACTTAATTGCCCACTGTCAGCGAGCAAGTCTGTGGATAATTGTAGGGGAACTAGGCCGCGGACTAGGGCAAAAGCTGCTACTGTACCATCTTTGAGATGGGGATTATCGTCGTTACGGACGACATAACGATAGGTGACACCGAAGAGAAATCCGCTAATTATCGCCCCGGATATCTTGACAAAAGCGCCAATTACTGTAAGCGATCCCCCTAAAAATAGTCGATCAACAGTTAAAAATAGCAGATAGGGAACCAGGAAAGCCAGCGCCGAGATACTCCCCACCTGTATGGATTCGATTCTTTCCTTGAGCGTAATTTGCACGATCGCCTCTCTAAAACGGAGTCACTGATGAAGTATTATCGAAAATTTGGGTTGAAAACCTCGCCCTTTAGGGCGACTTTATGTTAGCATTAAATTGAGTCGTTGACTTTGGGAACGCAGGAAACAAGCGACACTCCGTAATCCCTAAATCTCTAACCATCACTGGTACAAAAGCTTTCATCGTAAGTCCACATGGTAAGAGCGAAAAACAATTAAATACTGTGGGACACACAGAAATTTACGCTTGGGGAGTAGTCTTTAAGAGTGCTTACCTTGTAGGTGTAGTCGGACTAGACATGAAACTGTAAGACCAAAATTAGCTTTGCTAGTAGCGGCAAGATTCAGCCCAAGAATCTCCGCACTTTTAGGGCGGAGAGTGTCAACTCGCAAGTAATTCGTTTAACAAAGGCAATTATGGATATTTTGACACTTGGTTGGGTTAGCATTCTCGCCCTGTTCACTTGGTCGATCGCCATGGTGGTTTGGGGTCGTAACGGTTTCTAGGTAATCTATAGATACCATGGAAACATCCTTGATTCTGAACACTCTCTTTCTAGTCGCCTTAATTCTCCTCGTTATCGTCAGTGGTGGCATTCTCTACCTGACGACTACAGAATGGCGCGATCGCCGTCGTCAAGATGGCGATAAAAAATTAGGAAAATAATCCCGAACAGGTGTACTTAATTACGCCTGTTTTTCCTTTACTATGATTAAAATACTGCACTTATCGGATATTCACATGGGGAGCGGTTTTTCCCATGGACGTTTAAATCCAAAAACGGGATTAAATACTCGTTTCGAGGATTTTATGGGCAGTTTAAGCCTCTGTATCGATCGGGCTATTGCCACCCCTGTGGATCTAGTGCTTTTTGGGGGAGATGCCTTTCCCGATGCCACTCCTCCTCCTTTTGTTCACGAAGCTTTTGCCAGTCAATTCCGTCGTCTTGCCGATGCTAATATCCCGACAGTGTTATTAGTGGGTAATCACGATCAACATTCTCATGGTAATGGCGGTGTCAGTCTCTCCATCTATCGTACCCTAGCGGTGCCGGGTTTTATTGTTGGCGATCGCTTGACCACCCATCGCATCACCACCCGCAACGGCGATATCCAAGTAATTACTTTACCCTGGTTAACCCGCGCCACTCTCTTAACCCGTCCCGAAACCGAGGGTTTATCCTTGAGTGGGGTAAATGAATTATTAATTAACCGTTTGGAACCGGTGTTAGAAGGAGAAATTCGCCAATTAGATACAAGTGTACCAACAGTTTTATTAGCCCATTTAATGGCTGATCGAGCTAGTCTAGGAGCAGAAAGACTTTTAGCGGTTGGTAAAGGTTTTACCGTGCCTTTATCGCTACTAAATCGTCCACAATTCGAGTATGTTGCCCTCGGTCATGTTCACAAACATCAAAATCTTAATCCTAGCAATGATCCGCCCATTGTCTATCCGGGGAGCATCGATCGAGTGGATTTTAGCGAGGAAAAAGAAGATAAGGGCTATGTTTTAATAGAAGTGGCTAAAGGAGAGGTTAAATGGGAATTTTGTCCTTTACCCGTGCGTCCTTTCCGTTCCATCGAAGTGGATGTTTCCGAGGCAGAAAACCCCCAAAAAGAATTGCTGAAAGCTCTCAAAAAACACGATATTCAGGAAGCAGTTATCCGCTTAGTTTATAAAATTCGCAGTGAACAATTAGAACTAATCAACACCAATCAGCTTGACGAAGCGTTAAAAACTGCCCATAGTTATAGTATTCGGGCGGAATTAATTAGTCAATTAACCCGTCCCCGTTTACCGGAATTAGGGGTGGGTAATCAATTAGATCCGATGGAAGCGTTAAAAGCTTATATCGATAATAAGAAAGATTTGCGCGATATTGTTGATGATATGTTAGAGGCAGCCCAGCTTTTATTAAATCAACAGCCAGAAATTTGGCTAGAGGAAGAAACCTCGATTTAGTTATCAGTTATCAGTTATCAGTTTACTGAAACAGCTTCCCTATCCCTGTTTGAACTAACAATGAGTTTATGTCTTAATCCCGATTGTCTATATAACAATGATCCTACGGATAAATTCTGTCAAAAATGTCGCTTTCAATTATTACTAAAAGATCGTTATCGTGCTATAAAATTAATTGGTCAAGGAGGTTTCGGTAAAACTTTTCAAGCAATTGATGAGGATAAACCTTCTCAACCTTATTGTGTGATTAAACAATTTTTTCCTAGCGCTCAAGATAGTAATGCTCTCAAGAAAGCTGCGGAATTATTTAGAGAAGAAGCGATTAGTTTAGATAATCTCGGTCAACACCCACAAATTCCCTCGCTCTATGCCTATTTTACCGGCAATGATGGGCGACAATATCTTGTTCAAGAATATATTGAAGGACAAAATCTAGAACAAGAATTACAAAGCGAAGGAGTTTTCAATGAAGAAAAGATCAAACATCTTTTATTAGAAATTTTGCCAATTCTTGATTTTATCCATGCCAAAAGAGTCATTCATCGAGATATTAAACCAGCTAATATAATTAGGAGACCCAGCGATAATAAAATAATTTTAGTGGATTTCGGTGCCTCTAAATTTATAACCATTGCTAATCTTTCTCTAACAGGAACAGTGATCGGTTCGCCGGGATATATCGCTCCAGAACAAAGTAATGGCAAAGCGATTAATAGCAGTGATTTATATAGTTTGGGAGTCACTTGTATCTATTTATTAACGGGAATATCTCCCTTTGAATTATTCGATGTGAGTGAACATGAATGGGTATGGAGACAGCACCTGATTAATAATCCTGTTAGTGTTGAATTAGGTAAAATTTTAGATAAATTAATTGAATTTGGCACCAAAAAACGTTATCAATCAGCCGGGGAAGTCCTGCAAGAGTTAGCGGTAAAATTAGCCGTAGTGATTCCGCCAAAACCCCGATCACAGAATACAATTCAAGAAACAGTTTTGCCAGTTTTTCCAGCCGCCACCAGGGAGGAAATTAACCTCAAAAGTGCCAAGGAAATTGATTACACTAACCTACGGGATTTCTTAGCGCAAGAAAAATGGCAAGAGGCAGATCAAGAAACGGCTAATCTCTTCTTAAAAGTTGCCGATCGAACTAAAGAAAAATATCTTAAGATAGAAGACATAGATAACTTTCCCTGTGAAGATTTAGCCACTATCAATCAACTCTGGTTAAAATATAGTCAGGGAAAATTCGGTATATCTGTTCAGAAAAGAATCTATGAAAGTTTGGGAGGAAGCGGCAATTATGATCAACAAAAATGGAACGATTTTGGGTCAAAAGTCGGTTGGCGAGTTAATAACAAGTGGTTATACTACGATCAAATTACTTTCTCTCTCAAAGCACCCCCTGGACATCTCCCCACCCTTGTGTGGGGTGTGGGGGGTGGGATAATTCTTTTTTCTCGTCTGGAAACCTGTGCTATGGACAGAGTTTCTAGCAGGGGATAAATTGACTTAAAAACTTTTCTGGAGAATTAAACAGTTTCTCCCTTCGCCAGTGCGGATATATTGTAAAGTATCAGTAAGAGAACGCATCAAAAGTAATCCTCGATCGCTTTCCATTTCCAAAGGTGCGACGGGATCTTGTTGTGGAGAATCAAGTTTTGCTTGCAGATCAAAAGGTTGACCGTGATCCCATATTTTTATTTCTAGAGAATGGGACGAAAAAGTTAATTCTAGATCGATGGGTGTAGTTGGGGGTAAATTTTTGTGAGCGTAACGGACAGTATTAGTAAATCCTTCTGCTAAAGCCACCTTACACTGCCAAAGCACCGACTCAGGTAAAAAAGGGCAGCCGTGGGATTCAAACCATTGTAGGACTGGGATTAGAGCTGCCAATTCCGTCCGGACTTGTAGATGGAATTGAAGGGGGAAAGAAGGGGAAATTAAGACTTCAGAAGGCACCACTGTTTTTTTGAAAGAGAATCAAAATTGTTTTAAAAATCAGTCGTAGATCGTAGCTTAAACTCCAATTTTCTTGATAGCGCAAATCTAGTTGAATTACCTCTTCAAAATTATGCACCTGAGAGCGACCATTCACCTGCCATTCTCCCGTCATACCGGGTTTTACATCTAAACGTTGCCATTGGGGAACATCGTAGCGTTCCACTTCATCGGGGGTGGGAGGACGAGTGCCAACAAGACTCATTTCACCAATGATCACATTCCAAAACTGGGGGAATTCGTCTAAACTGGTGCGACGTAAAAATTTTCCTACCCGGGTAATCCGGGGATCATTTTTATTCTTAAAAAAAGCTCCCTGCGCTTGATTGGGGATTTTATCCCTGAGTGCTTCTGCATCCACACACATGGAACGAAACTTAAGAATCTTAAATTGCTTTCCCAACCAACCGCAGCGGGTTTGACTAAAAAAAATCGGACCCGGACTATCTAACTTAATAGCGATAGCAATGGGGACAAAAATAACCCCCGTGATCAATAAACCCACGATCCCACCAACAAGGTCAAGACCGCGCTTTAACCAACTACGAATCGAGGGATGGGTTTTCAGTAGATGGTTTTCAGTGGCAGTAAAGCCATTTTCTTGGGGTGCTAGGGGGGGGGTTTGAAAAGTGAATAATTGATCTAGTCCCGTAATCGATAAAACCCCCATCACTGGGGGATGGACGTTAACCAGCACTAACTCGATATTTTCTGCCCTGGCCGCTTTGAGATTATGCACCAAAGCACCCACACCACTACTATCCATAAATTGAGTGGCATTGAGATCGAGAATGACTTTTTCGGGAGTGGGTGTTTGGGTGATGAGATGGTGAAAGATATCCTTGAACTGTAATGCTTCCAGGACAGTCAAGCGATCGGGTATCCGCAAAATGGGATACTCCATCGGAATGATCAGAAAACGCGTTTCAGGGATTTGGGAAGTCATCGACACAAAAAGATGATTTGATAGATGAACAAGGCCTGATGACCCACTTAAATGTTTACTACACTTTTCCCCAAATACCAATAGGCAATGTTACAGATTACCTGTGATTATCGGCTAACGAATCTCACCTAAAGGCGGACGGCCTTGGGTTTGGGATTTCGCTTTCGCCGCACTCTTCCTTAGGGCATCTAAACGGGTCTCATAACGCTTACGCAGACGACGGTTAGGTGTTTGTTCGATTAGGGTTTTAAAGGCACTGCCTAGGCTCTTGTAGGCGTTGGGAAGAGAATAACCGAAACGAGTGGCCAAGGCGATCGCTTTTTCATCGGCTTCGATCGCTTCTTTGAGAATTTTATCGCCATTATTTTTGCGCCAGAGACGATAACCAGAAATCCCACACAATCCCATGGCCAAGAGCAATAATAAACCGTCCTGTACCCATAATTCCCCCACCGCACCACCTAAACCAATAGCGAGGGCGGCCATTTCCCAGCCTTCCCGGGGAATACTATCATTTTGAATCCTGGCCACTTCATGCCAAAAGAGCAAATTACGCTGATCGATGGCTAAATTTTCCCATTTTGCCAAATCTATCTGAATTTCTACCTCATCTCTGCCAATTTCTTCACAACGGATCAGGGGGGGGTTAATCTCTGTGGAACCTTCTACCGTTACCCAGCTTTGTAATTCTGGGGGTAGCAGGGTTTTTAGGCGCCGAAGTTCGCTCATTTCGGCTCGTGCAGAGGAGGCCGCATAAGATGTCATAGATTTTTTACCTATTCTCTACCAATGACGATGATTTCCATTTTCGATCATAGCGGTCTTTTTTCTGATCTTGGCAGCTTTTAGCCCTAGGAAGTATTTTCAGTGATCAGTGATCAGTCATCAGTGAGGGAAGTGGGAAGTGGGGAGAAACAATCCATAACTGGGTTTTTAAAGTTCGATTGGGAGTCAATCATACTAAGTAGGTGGGTGTTAAAAATTGTCAGATACCCCCTTATTAAGGGCGATCCCCCCGCCTATCGGCACCCCCCTTATCAAGGGGGGCAGGGGGGATAAAAGACAAAATTTATCTTCTATTTACTTATTAAATAGACCGTAACTTTTGCTGACTAATGCTCAAATATATCTTTATACTGCTGTAAATCTAAAGCGGTGAAGATGGGGATACAACTAAAGCATTTTTGGGCTAATTCCCATCTTTCTTCTCTTTGCAGCATCACAATTAATTTATCTCGCACTGAGAGTAAATAGCGCACATCGTTGGCGGCATAACTCAGTTGTTTTGGGGTAAGATTAACGGCATTTCCCCAATCAGAACTTTGAGCGGTTTTGTCTAATTCTATGCCTTCTAATTCCTGCACGAGACTTTTTAAACCGTGACTGCTAGTATAAGTCCGAGCCAGTTTACTGGCGATTTTGGTACAGAAAATCGGTTGAGTCGCAATGCCAAAAGTTTGGGACAATTGAGCCACATCAAAACGGGCGAAATGAAAGACTTTTTCTATCCGCTCATCCTCCATGACCTTTTTGAGATTAGGAGCCTCTGTTTGCCCCCTAAAAATGCGAATAGCGGTGACAAAACCACTGGGATCACAGAGTTGAATTAAACACAGTCGATCTCGTCCTGGGATTAATCCCATAGTTTCTGTATCTACAGCGATCGAATTAACCCCTAGATAACGGGATAATAGGTCATCGCTTAAATCTCGATCGCACACTTGAAAATTGTCTAAGTTCATATAGTTAGCAGATAGGAGATAGGAGATAGGAGGGAAATTTGTCATGCTTTTGCCTATCGCACGACTGCCTTTATTTCCCTGATAAGTAGTTGGACAAAAGTAAAGTTAACTGTGGGGTAAGGAGTCTCCGAGTCGGTCGTCAGTAAGAATTGCGGCAATTTACATTTCTTAAGATAGACCACAGAATTTATGTCCGACTACTTAACTGATAACTGATAACTGATTTTAAAAACTGATAATTAAATTTAAATATCATCATGACCATTTTGTCAACGCTTTTTAACAAAAAGTTGTGTAAAATAATATTCACCAGCATTATTTTTAGCGATACCGATACCGGTAAGATTATAATCACCAACCATATTTTTTTGATGACCGGGGCTATTAATCCAACCCTTGACGGCAACGCTAACGGGGTCAGGATATCCCTTCATAAAAGCCAAATTTTCGCCCATTTTTTCTAAAGGAATCTTCCTTTGTACTGCCTTGACTCTTCCCTCAAAACCATCATGACTAAAAGGAGCCTGTTTATTGGCCATTTTTTGACTAAATAAGCGAGCTTCATGACTAATACGAGCATCGAGACGTAGGGGCGGTAAATTTTGAGAAATTCGGTAGCGATTAACTTGATAATTAGTGTTTTCTTCGAGGGTAATTAAAAAAGATTGATTCCCGATAGAATCGTAGCTAAGGGGATTAGTAGAAACGGGAGCGGATTGACGTTTTAAAAATATTTGAGTAAAGTACAATTTTCCTTGATTATCCGTCGCTACTCCAATCCCAGTACTATCAAAATCTCCCTTCATATTTTCCCGATGACCTTGACTTTTAATCCAACCATCCACAGCAATCATTACTGGGTCATCATAACCTTGATTAACTGCCAGATTTTCCCCCACCGCTTCATAGGGAACCGAAACGCCAATAGTTTGCACTCTTTTGTCAAAATCTTGATGACTAAAAGGAACTAAACCCGCGGCCATACGTTGGCTATGTAATCTTGCTTGTTGCGAAATTGTCCGATTTAACAGTAGGGGAGATAAATTGCGAGATTGACGATAGCGATTGACCTGTTGATAAATTTTATTCTCTAAAACAAGTAAAGTTGCCGCATCTAAAGGAGAGGGAGAAGGAGCGGGAGAGAAAGATGGTACAAGTTCCGTAAAAGAGCTATAGTTTAAGGCACTACAGGCCATTAAACTTGTCGATACAAGCATCAAAATTCCTAACTGATAACCCTTCTTAAAAGAACTTTTCATATTAAGCTAGTCTAGAACAGAGAATAGGTCAAAATGAATATAAAATTTAGATGCACAATAGCTGTCCCTCTGATAACTGTTAACTGATAACTGCTCACTGTTAACCATTCATCGATAAATATTTAGCCACCGATTGCACATCTTTATCACCCCGTCCAGAGAAATTAATAACAATGCGAGGACTACCACTTACTTGTGGGCAAAGAGTTTCTAAATAGGCTAAAGCATGGGCAGTTTCTAGGGCCGGAATAATCCCTTCTAAACGGGAAACTCGTTGAAAAGCTTCTAGTGCTTCCTTGTCGGTAACACTGTAATATTCGGCGCGACCACTATCTTTTAAAAAGCTATGTTCTGGCCCGACTCCGGGATAATCTAAACCGGCACTAATGGAGTGGGCCTCGATAACTTGACCTTCGCTATCTTGTAATAAATAACTCATTGCTCCATGTAGAACCCCCGGTTGACCTTGGGTAAGGGTGGCGGCGTGTTTTCCAGAGGCGATACTTTCCCCGGCAGCCTCAACACCAATTAAACGCACGGCAGTTTCTTTAACAAACTCATGAAATAAACCCATAGCATTAGAACCACCCCCCACGCAAGCGAGGAGAATATCCGGTAAACCGCCCCATTTTTCCAGACTTTGCTGACGAGTTTCTTGACCAATAATCGCATGAAAATCGCGCACCATCATCGGATAGGGATGGGGACCTGCCACAGAACCGAGGATGTAGTGAGTAGTTTCCACATTTGTTACCCAGTCGCGAATCGCTTCCGAGGTGGCATCTTTCAGGGTTCCCGTCCCGGCGGCCACGGGTTGCACCGTTGCGCCAAGCAGTCTCATGCGGAAAACATTGAGTTCTTGGCGTTCCATGTCGTGAATTCCCATATAAATCACGCATTCTAGACCAAAACGAGCGCAAACCGTAGCGGTGGCCACGCCGTGCTGTCCTGCCCCGGTTTCGGCGATAATTCGCTTTTTACCCATGCGTTTGGCTAATAAAACCTGACCAAGGGCGTTATTAATCTTGTGGGCCCCGGTATGGTTTAAATCTTCCCGTTTTAGGTAAATTTGCGCCCCAGTACCGTCCGTTTTGGCATAATGGGCGGTGAGACGTTCGGCAAAATATAAGGGACTAGGTCTGCCGACGTAATCCTTGAGCAGTTGATTTAATTCTTCTTGAAAATCGGGGTCGTCCTTATACTGATTATAGGCCGTTTCTAGTTCACTTAAGGCTGGCATCAGGGTTTCTGGGACGTATTTGCCCCCGTAGCGTCCAAAACGCCCAAAAGCATCGGGATACTGGGTTACTGTGCTGGCTGAGGCGGTATAAATCGGCGTGATAGTCATGTAAACCTTCAATGAGAGACTTATGATCCATTATAAATCTAAGGGTTTAGTCTCTGGGTTAACCTGAGTTTCAGGGCAATCATCACCTAATACTAAATCCGTTGAGTATAGGCTATATATCAGGACGGGCAAAAGGCAAAAGGCAAGGGGCAAAAGGGGGAATAAATAATCAGTTTTTAATAACCGGATTTAGTATAACCCACTTAATCATTAAAGGGTGAGCATTGCCCACCCTTTGACTGATTTCACAGCCAAATACTCACATCAACTTTTAACACCTGTCCTAATAGTAATAACCACTTTAATTGAGTCATCGGCCAGGGACAGGCAGCACCTATTAAATTAGACCGCAAAGAATTAGGAACTAGACGATCATGGAAATAATAATAGTATAACTCCTGAGAGCGATCAAGGGATAATCCTAGCTTTAATTGTTGGCTAACTTCAATTAAACGGGTGATTAGACGAGTATCCTCCTCCGCCGTTAAAGGATCGCCATCGTGTAATAATTTCCCAAGAGATTGCCAGAGCAGACTTTCTAAGATTTGACGCGCTTCGGGGATGTTTAATTGACAGTGTAAATGATTGGCTTCCTTAGCAATAGCAAATAATTGATCGAGATTATTCTCCGTCACTTGCCGATGCTCAAAATCTTTTTCTAGGGCATTAATCACCTGTAAACAACGGTGAGAAATGGCAATATCGGCCGCTACCTGTAACTCTTGAGGTACGGGCAGCTCATCCCGTTGGAAAGCCGCTAAAATGCCGTAATTATCCCGATAAACTTGGGTGTATAATTGATCGAGACGTTTTTTAGTTTCGGCTGTCACCTTCTGCATGATTCGGTGTCTTTCATCGGCAAAAAGATGGGGTAAAGCAAAGAAGTTTTCTCCCAATCCGCGCCCCATTTCTACGATCATGGTCGAAACACTGGCCTGTTGTAAAGATTCAAAGAGATGATCCTTAAGATTGGTGTAGATTAACCGACTGTTAAACGGTTGAATGCAGCAGTAAAAATCCCAACCTCCTAAATGTAGAACAGCAAAGACAAAATGTTCACTTTCTTGGGTAATTTCCGAGGTTAATTCCACCTGTCCCACCGCTAAAGTTAAAGACCCGATCGCTTGTTTTTGATAATCTAATTGACGGGCATTGTAACAATAAATCCGATGATGACTGGGATAATTGGTAAATAGGGAACTAATGGCGTAATGGGCCGCCACCCGTTCCAAATCGACCCGCGCAGAAGTGACCAATTGTCGATAGACATCAGCCCCATCTTGATATAACTTAACGTTACTGGGGGCGAAAGCTAGACGACTGAGGAAATTCATTTCTAATTGAATTCCGGCCACTTCTCCAGCTAATTCCAGGGCCCGGCCAGCATATCTCAAAATTTGCGTACCTTCAGGTCGAGAAATTTCCTCAAAAAACCAGCCACAACTGGTAAACATCAATAAAGCTTGTCTTTGCATTTCTAATAAACGCAAAGCATCGATTTTCTCGCTTTTACTCAGGTTACGACTTTGATGCACAGCCAGGAAATGTTCGATCGCGTCTGGGGATCGATCTAAAATAACTGCAATGTAGTTATCCCTTGTCTGCCAAGGATCGCGGAAAAATTCCTGTCCTTGAATCTCATAGACCTTAATTAACTCATCTCTGAGCCAATTTAGGGACTCCCGCAGGGGTTTACGCCATTTTTGCTGGTAATTTCCCCCTCCCCCGCAACCACAGTCATCCTGCCAACGATTTACGCCATGGACGCAACTCCACGCGGTCACGGGTTTTAATTCCACTTCCCAAGTGGGGGGGCAAATACTGAGATAATGGGCGAAATTGGTGACTGTCCAGCCGTTTTTAGGGAAAGATTCTGTAAAAGCATAGCTAAGACACTTCTCTGTCCCCCGTTTGTGGTGGCCGAAGGTTTCCCCATCGGTAGCGACGCTGATTAACTGGGAGGGACGATGATCCCCTTTAATTGCTTGTCCCAGACGACCGACGAGAAAATCACTGCTGGCTAGGACATCATTAAAGCCCATATCGCGAGAAATTGGACCATCGTAGAAGAAAATATCCAGATAACGACCATCGGGGATGTAACAGCGATAGGGACGGGTGGGATCGATTTGACCTCCGGCCACCGCGTGCCATTGGGGATGGGGATCATGGTCGCTAGGGAAAGGACGACAGCGCAGGGCCTGGGAAGGGGCTAAAATGGTGAATTTAATCCCCTCATCGATTAAAGCTGTCACTGTGGCTAAATCAATGGCTGTTTCTGCTAACCACATTCCTTCGGGATCCCGGCCGAAACGGTGCTGAAAATCGGCTTTTCCCCAGCGAATTTGGGTGTATTTGTCCTGTTTGTTGGCTAGGGGCAGAATGATATGATTATAGACCTGGGCGATGGCGTTACCATGACCGTTTAAGCGTTGACAACTTTTTTGATCCGCTGCCAGGATGCGTTGATAAACTTCGGGATCGTGGGATTGCATCCATGACATGAGGGTGGCCCCGATGTTAAAGCTGAGATATTCGTAGTTATTAACTATTTTGAGCACTTCCCCCCGGTCATTGTAAATGCGCGCAAAAGCATTGGCACGATAACACTCGTGATGGATGCGTTCATTCCAATTGTGGAAGGGATGGGCGCTCGGTTGCCGTTCAATTCTGTCTAGATAGGGATTTTCTCGCGGTGGTTGGTAAAAATGTCCGTGAACCGTGATATAAACTCCGTGAGCGATTTTTAGGGGATCAACCCCCGTGTCGGTATAGGAATAAAAGGTTGTAGAAGGATTTTCAACAAGATAAGTCATAGAAATGCCTAGAAAATCGGTTTTTTTGAGCGAAAATAGCTGTAGAATGTAGCGACCTGATGTTTTAAAAAACTGAAAACCTTGCCGTTTTTTACGGACTTGGTGTCACAATATCATATTTTGCGTTCCTAGCAAAGCTAGGGTTAACAATTCGCAACTTCTCTATACACAGCACTAAGTAATACTAAATTTTGTGACAAAATCTAGCTTTTCCCGGTAGGCTGTTGACTATTGCCATCAGCGTTCTACCCTAAGAGAGATGCGATCGCTCCTGCTGCAGCCCAAAAAGCGATCGCCATTTGCGTTCCTATCCCAAGCAATGGCAATTTTAAAGTTTAATCCACAAGATGACAGCGATTACATTGAGCCTAGTCATAATGAAATTTACAACTGATAATAATAATTTCTGTTTCTGTAATTTTATAAACTAAGCGATGTTCATCATTAATGCGTCTTGACCAATAACCCTTGAGTTGATGTTTTAAGGGTTCGGGTTTACCGATTCCAGAGAAAGGATGGCGCAATATGTCGTCAATTAAATCAACGATTTTTTTATAGAGTTTTTTGTCTTCTATAGCCCATTCATTGAATTGTTTAAAAGCTTTTGGATCAAATACTATATTTTTCACGCCATTCTTTTACAGTAATTGTCACTAAGTTTTCTTTCTTTTCTATTCTGTCAATAGCTTCGGATAATTCACGCTGATTGGCTTCTGTTGAAAGAAGATATTCGGTTGTATCGGGTTCAGGATCAGATACTAAAATAATGATATCCACATCTGTTCCTTCTTCTAGTTCCGCAGAATAAAGCTCTATTTTTCCTTCTCTACCAACAATTCCTTTCTGTTTAATCGCTCTAATCATGATTTTTTCTCTTAAGATGTCAAACAATTATGGCTATTATATCAAAATCAGCATGAGTTAGAACTAATGAAAAAAAAGCGATCGCCATTTCCCAAAAATTGATCCTTCCCAAAGCGATCGCCCTTGGCGTTCCCATCCCAAGCAATGACAATTTTAAAGTTTAATCAACAAGATGACAGCGATCGCACTACAAGATCGGCAATCATAGTTCAATTCCATTGATCCAAATTTCATACTCGCTTATATCAACTTCATCATTCCAAACGATTCCGCTACCTGATGGATCAAGTTGAAAGTTTTTAAAGAAAGCATAGTTTTTAAGGGAAGAAAACATCGTTTTTTCTAGTAGATTTTCACAGTTATATTTTCTAGCTTGATGATTAGAAAAATGCACCAATAGAGTATAATTTTCAATGATTTCGGCTGATGTTATTTTGGGGTAAAGCATTGTTTTATTTCAAAGGTGGTAATTTATTAAATTCTTGAGTGTTCCACATTTTCAATAATTCTGATTGATAGATTGTTGCCCATTCTACAACCATTTTTGTAGCTCTATTAGGTAAGTCTCCTTCAATGATTTCTAAGGTTTCCAGATTAAATAGGGCGTTATATTCTCCATAAATCGCATGAAAATGGGGAGGTGGATGATCGGCAAAAAAGATTTTAATGATAATTCCATAAAATCGAGTAATTTCTGGCATAAATCTATTTTTATAAGTCTTGCTTTATGACAAAAATATTATAACAAAGCTTGTTGGGTTTTGTTACCTCGACTTAAACGACAAGATCAGCAATCGCACTCCTCATCCCCAAAAAGCGATCGCCAGTGACGTTCCTATCCCAAGCAATGGCAGTTTTAAAGTTTAATCAAGAAGATTACGGCGATCGCACTACGTTCTTCGGCATCCCACTGACAGCTGCCATCAATGTGCATGGTGCGTTCCCCAAAAGCGAGCGCTTTGTAGCAGGACTTGCATTAGGGAATGCACCCTACGGCGATAGCTGCTGCTTTCTGCTACGGGTAATGTATGTATAACGTTGGCAATCAGCGGCTCGCGACCTTGGACGATCCACACCGCCCGATTTTATCGCGAGTCCGCTGCATTGCGTTGTTCGCCGATGGGAGAATCGTCAATCCGGTAGTGCTCTACGGACAGCTTTCTTCCGAAAGCCTCCATACCGGCGGGAATCACTGGTGTGTTCCATTCCGGCCCTGCGAAGGCGACCAAAGCATCTTCGTCGCGCCATCGGGTGATCATGGAATACGTGTTGGGCGCCCATCGAGTAGGCATCCCAATCTCGCACGAAAGATTGCCGGGGGCTCGCGTGACTGCATCGACGGACAGGGATCGAAACCCGGCCTCAAAAGCGGAACGGGTTGATGGATCAATCTCGACACGAAAGATGCGAAGAATCATGGCTGGTTGGCGAACTACATATTATACAGAAACTTTCTGTATAACAGTCCTCAGAGTAACGATAGGTGGAAACTTTCGGCATACTGCTCCATTTTAGCGCAATTGCTGGAACTTTTTCCCATATCATACCCAAGAGCTTATTAGCCAGATTAAACAACCTCTTTTAAGTGGATTCCTAACAACAAGCTCAAATAAAATAGACTTTTCGGGAAGTGTAGCACTAAGTCTTCAATCCACCCGACAATTAACTAATTTTCGGGGAAAAAGTGCCTAAATTTTGCCACCGGCTGGCACTTTTTGAGGACAAAAAGTCCAAAAGTTTTATCCCACAAGGTTTTTAAGTAGATAGGTATTAAAAACTTTCAGATCCCCCCGCCTATCGGCACCCCCCTTATCAAGGGGGGCAGGGGGGATCAAACCTAAAATCCATTTTTAATTTAATTATAACCAGCTACTTAGCTCTATGCAGCCAACCCTATTTATTGGTGTACCTGCAAATGAAGGACATAATGACCTAAAATCAGGTTATCTGACCATAATTCGTACTCTAGACGCAAATATTCGGGGAAATTATCCCCCTCTAATTTGAGACTACGGGTATAGTTGCGGACGCGAAAAGCGTAACCCGGTTGAGAACTTTCGGCATTTAACCAGTAGCGACTGACACCAAAAACCCCTTGCTCCCAAAAATGACGATAGGCGAATTTTCCCTGGCCCTGCATGGTCATAATTACCCGATTGGCTGAAATTTCTAGCCAAATTAATTTATTTTGATTATTTTTGGGTTTAAGTGTCTCTATTTCTGGGAGAGCGACTGGGGGTTGATTGAGGAGAAGATGAAACCGGTGGCGATCCTTTTGGTAGAGGGTAGCGGCAGTGTCTAAAGAGGAGAGGATGGGTAGATCTGTCGAGAGCAGACAGAAGGAAACGGGACGGCGGTGATGGGCAAGCATAGACTAGACTTAATGGTGTCCTTATCTCCACAATAGTCGATTCTCTGCCCACCGCTACCGGCACCGGAAATTTTTTTGAGAAAAAATCCAGAAAACACTTGCATTATTGAGGGACTTATGATTATAATTATTAATTGTGAGTAGCCTTCCTCGGTAGCTCAGTGGTAGAGCGGTCGGCTGTTAACCGATTGGTCGTAGGTTCGAATCCCACCCGGGGAGTTAATCAAAAATAGCAGCGGCAATAGTTTTTTGTTGCTGCTTTTTGCTCTTACTAGAGAATTTCGTTGATCGCATTTTCTGGACCGACTAGAGAAATGTAAGGATTTTGAAAATATTTACTGGCTACCGATCGCGCTTGTTCGGGGGTAATCTGATTAATAGAATCCAGGAAAGTGCGATCAAATTCAATCCCCAAACCTAAGCTTTCATACCAACCGTATAATTGAGCGATTTCGGAGTTAGTTTGTTTACCGAGAGCATATTGACCCAATAACTTATTTTTAGCTGACTGTAACTCCTCCTCACTCAAAGTTACTTTATATAACCTTTCTGCTTCCTGACGCAATCCCGACAGGGCCATCGCTGTGTTTTGGGGTGCAGTTCCGATATAAATGACAAATTGGGAAGAATCGAGACGGGTGGGATAAAAAGCGGAAACATCGTAGGCTAATCCCCGTTTTTCTCGCAATTCCACGAATAAACGACTAGATAACCCATTCCCCAGATAGGTACTCAATAATTTTAAAACCGCATAATCATCCTCTTGCACAGAAGAGCCGGGGTATCCTAACATAACGATCGCCTGTTGACTAGCTTGGACGGTAGTTAAACAGGTGGGCTGAAAATCAAAAGCGGCCGGAGGTAAACTAGATAAAGGAAGATCGGGAATTGACCAACTGCCAAAAATTTCCGTCACTGCTTTTACTGCTTGCTCTAGGGTAATACGGCCAGAAAGACTAATTACCAAGTTATCGGGACGGAAAAAGCGACTATGATAGGCCAGCAGGTCATCCCGTTGCAATTGCGAAACCGTTGCCTCCGTACCTAATAAAGACATACCATAGGGATGATCTGGGTACATAGCGGCGCGTAATTGATTAAAAGCTACATTAAAAGGCTGTTCCAATTGAGAGCGAATACTTTGACGGGTGAGATTTTTCTCTAATTCGATTTCTGGGGGGGGAAAACTGGGAAAACGAATAATTTCCGCCGCTAGACGCAATATATCTAAAAAATCCTTGGTAACAGTCTTTAAACTAACCACAAAATAATCAGTCCCCGTGTCTGCACTTAAACCGGCCCCCGTGGACTCAACGCGATCAGCAATTTCTAGGGAAGATAACTTTTCTGTACCTTTGGTGAGCAGCACGGCTAAAAGACGAAATAAACCCGCTTTTTCGGTTTTTTCCCAACGAGTACCCGCATTTTTGAGAAAAATCCTCCCTGCAACTAACTCCACGGCCGTATTTTCCACCACTAAAAGGGTGATGCCATTTTCTAAGGTTAAGCGGTGAATGGGGGAAGCGGACATCGTTTATTCACAGGGTTGCATTATTGTAATAGCATATCGCTCCGGGGAGAGATACTGACGAGCCAGACGTTGTAGATCTGATGGTTGCAAACTTTGGATAACTTGGGGATAGATCGTGGCTAGGTCGGCAGCTCTCAGGGTTTGATAATATCCATAGAGTCCGGCTAATTGGCCCGGGGTTTCTGTGGAGAAAATATAATCGTTAGCTAATAACTGTTGAGTGCGGTGTAATTCTGCGGGGGTGACGGGATCATCGTGCAGATGTTGGAGATGTTCACAGATAATGCCTTCAATTGTCTCAGTTTCTGAGCTAGATAGCCAAGCACCGATGGTAAAGAGACTGGAATCTCGTTGCAGGGAAAAATTACTGTTAATATCGAGGACGATTTGCGCTTCTTCCCGCAGCTGTCGCACTAAGCGCGAACAGCGTCCCCCGGCAAGAATTACCGAAATCAAGTCTAATCCAAAGGCATCTTCTAGGCGATCGCATCCTGGTCCAGTCCATCCCATCAAGAGACGAGAATGTTCTAGGTGGGGTAAATATACTTGGGAACGACGAATTTCGATCAGGGGGGGTTCGGCAGCCACTAGATGGGAGGGGGATTCCGAGGGGACGGGAAATTCCCGAAAAGATTGCCGGATAATTTCTAAAGCTGGTTGGGGTTCAATTCCCCCGATAATCGCCACACACATATTTTCTGGTTGATAATAGGTGCGATGGAAACAGCGCATTTGATTGGGGGTTAATTGCTCTAAACGGGGTTGATCGCCTAGAATAGAGCGTCCGTAGGGATGGTTTTGATAGATACTTCCGCAGAGGGTTTGGTAGGCAATCCAATCGGGATCATCATAACAGGCGCGTAATTCTTCTAAAACTACATCTTTTTCCCGATAGAATTCCTCATCGTCAATCTCAGCATGGAGGAGAATTTCGGCCAGATGGGGTAGGGTATGTTCAATTTGGTCAACACTGGTGGTGAGATAGAAGTGTGCATAGTCGTGACTGGTGGCAGCGTTGGTCATGCCGCCACAATTTTCGATTAAATAGTCAAAGAGTCCGGGGGGAAGTTTTTTCGTCCCCTTAAAGATCATGTGTTCGAGAAAATGGGCCATACCTAACCATGGGTCGGGTTCAGCGATCGCACCTGCTTTAACCCACACATCTACTACCACCACAGGAGTCACGGGTAAGTACTGATGAATTACGGTTAAGCCGTGATCTAATTGCCATACCTGAGCGGGAAAAGAACTCGTTTGACACTGCGCTATCGACTTGATCAATGTCCGTTAACCAGATTTTTTGTTAAATTCTATACCTAGGTTATCTTATTCTCTTGCCTGTGCAACCATTAAAAAACTTTTGTCATGATTTCTAGATAATTCCGCCAAATATCGGCCTTATCAGTGATCAGTGATCAGTGATCAGTTATCAGATGTGAGTTTTTAGTGAAGAGTAAGACAGCCTTTCCCGTAAAGGTGAGGCACAAGCTGATCTTTGCTAATCAAGTATTTCAGCTGCAAGAACGAACCTCATGTATCTGAGAAAAGCTGTAAGTGAGGAGTATTAAATAGCATTAACAGTGCTGTCTTTTCACTGATTACTGATTACTGATTACTGTTCACTGTTCACTGAAAATACTTCCTACTAACTAAATGACTGAGCAAGATACTGACTGGATAGGGTTGATGATCGGCAATTCTCGGCTACATTGGGGGTATTTTCGCGGTCAAACCCTGTTAGCTTGTCTCGATACTCCCCACCTGAGGGAACCCCCAAGTAATGAATTTTTGCAACAAATTTTCCCTAAACTCTTGACAAATAAATGTAACTGTGAATTGGTTGTCGCTTCTGTGGTTCCTAGCCAAAAAGAATTATGGGCAAATTATGACAATTTACGGATAATTACTTTAAAAGATATTCCTTTACTGGATTTATATCCGACATTCGGCATCGATCGAGCTTTAGCTGTCTTAGGTGCGGGAAAAAAATACGGATTTCCCTGTTTAGTCATCGATGCGGGAACAGCCTTAACTTTTACGGGAGTGGATGGGGATAAAAAGCTAGTGGGGGGGGCAATTTTACCCGGGTTAAAGGTGCAATTAGCCAGTTTAAGGGAACGGACGGCAGCCTTACCAGAGGTGTCCTTATCGGAAAGATTACCCCAGATGTGGGCAAAAGAAACAGCAGAAGGGATAAGAAGTGGGATAATTTATACAATTTTGGCGGGAATAGAAAAATTCAGTCGGGAATGGTTAAATTTATATCCAGAGAGCGGGATAATTTTAACGGGGGGAGATGGGGACTTAATTAGGGATTACTGGCAAGAAAAGGCCATTAAATCGCTCCTAGTAGATGAGACGATCATTTTTCAGGGAATTGCCGCAGTTAAGGGAATCTCCTCGGGTTTAATTGACAAAGGCGAACCTATCTAGTAAAGTCGGAGAAAGTTTTCTCAACTTGAGAAATTTCTGAACAACTAGGCAAAAAATTCAGGATATAGTTATGGCGATCGTTCTAGTAACCGGTTCTGCTGGTTTAATCGGTTCCGAATCAGTGAGGTTTTTTTGTGATCGGGGTTATACCGTCGTTGGAATTGATAATAATATGCGTCAGGTATTTTTTGGCGAAGACGCTTCAACGGAGTGGAATCGAGCCAAATTATCCCAAGATTACGGGGATAAATACATTCACCATGCTGTAGATATTCGCGATCATGAGGCTATTGCAGATATATTTAAAACCTATAGTCATGATATATCCTTAATTATCCACACGGCGGCGCAACCTTCCCACGATTGGGCAGCTAAGGATCCCTATATGGATTTTAGTGTCAATGCTAACGGAACTTTAGTATTATTAGAAAATACTCGTCAACACTGTCCCCAAGCAGTATTTATTTTCTGTTCCACTAATAAAGTTTACGGGGATAGACCGAATGAATTGCCTTTAGTAGAAAAAGAATTACGTTGGGAAATCTCGGAAAGTCATCCTTATTTTGCTCAAGGTATTGACGAGTTGATGAGTATTGATGCTTGTAAACATTCTTTGTTCGGTGCCTCAAAAGTGGCGGCGGATGTATTAGTACAGGAATACGGGCGTTATTTTGAGATGAAAACTGCCTCTTTTCGTGGCGGTTGTTTAACCGGTCCAAGTCATTCGGGAACCCAATTACACGGGTTTTTATCCTACTTAATGAAATGTACGATGATTGGCAAAGAATACAGTATTTATGGGTATAAGGGTAAGCAGGTACGCGATAATATTCATAGTTACGATCTGGTCAATGCTTTCTATCATTTTTATCAGACTCCGCGAGTGGCAGAAGTTTATAATATCGGTGGTAGTCGCTTTAGTAATTGTTCCATGTTAGAAGCTATTCAAGAATGTGAAGCGATTGCGGATAAAAAGTTAAAATGGCAGTATGTGGAGACTAATCGCATTGGTGATCATATCTGGTGGATTTCTGATGTGAGTAAGTTTAAAAATCATTATCCTGATTGGCAGTTAACCTACACAGTAACAGATATTCTCAAAGAGATTTTTAGTCAAAACGTTAGCCGTTGGTTATAGTAGATCATTAGATTACTATGTCAAAACTATCTGGGTCTGTGCGTCTATGGGTTTAAAAAACTGGAGATGGTCAAATATGCTTGCTTTTAAATCATGGACTGAGAAAATATTATTGTTAATTTTTGCAGCTTGCTTAATCCATAGTTTTTGGGGGATTAGCAGAGGCTGGAATAATCCTTTGATAGATGCTCACGCCTTTCGTCAAACTCAAACGGCCATCTCGGTTTTTTATTTACTCAAAGGTAGTCCTTGGTTAGCCTATGAAACCCCTGTTTTAGGAGTGCCTTGGTCAATTCCGATGGAGTTTCCGCTCTATCAAGGAATAGTGGCTATTTTAGTTAAGCTTTTGCAGACACCGATAGATCAAACTGGTAGATTTGTGAGTGCTTTTTTCTTTTATTTAAGTTTGATTCCTATATATGTAATCCTATCTTATTTACAAGTAGCGCGAGCTTTCCGTTGGCTGTTTTTGAGTTTATTTTTAGCCAGTCCTCTTTATCTGTTTTGGTCGCGAACATTCATGATTGAATCAACCGCCCTATTTTTCTCTTTAGCTTATCTTGCCTGTATTGCTGTTTATTTTCGCTATAAATCGCCAATTATTGCCTTACTAGCCTGTCTTTGTGGAATCGCTGCCAGTCTAACTAAAGTAACGACTATGGCTGGATTTTTAATTTTAGCTTCTGTCTGGATAGGTGCTAATTGGTTTAAGAAAGAGTCATCTCGTAACTTAGCGAGAGATTTATTGATACCGGTCGTTGTTTTTATAATCATACCCTTCCTTATAGCCAAAATTTGGGTTAACTTTACCGATGCCCAAAAGCTACTCAATCCCATGGCAGCAGATTTTATCACCTCGAAAGCTTTGAGAGATTGGAACTTTGGAACTATCGCTCAAAAATTATCTCGGTCACAGTGGAGAAATTATCTAACTAGGACTCTAAATGACGTTTTTGGCGGATTGATAATCAGCGTTATGGCTTTAGTAATATTACCAATTTTCACCTCAAAAAAGTTACTAAGTTATGGCTTAAGTTTACTATTTATATTGACAGTTGCCATTTTTACCAATTTGCATTTTGTTCATAACTATTATCCCTATGCTAATGCTATCTTTCTCCTCGGTGCTTCTGGATTTACCATCATGGGATTAATAGAAAAAAAACGGAAAATTTGGCAGTCTGTAGGCTGGTTTTTCCTAGCTTTAATTTTGTTATCACAACTGCAATTTTATCGAGCTTTCTGGCATCCTAAAACAAAATTTTATAGTATCAATTACTTAGAAATTGCCTCTCAAGTCCAAAGTATTACTTCTCCTGATGGTGTTTTGTTAATCTACGGAGATTATTGGAGTTCATTGATACCCTACTATAGTCAACGTCGTGCCTTAATGATTTATAGTGAAGCAAGTGAGGAAGAATCAAAAAATGCTCTCTATAAGTTATCAAGAGCTAATTATCAAGTTGAGGCGATAGTTTTTTGCCGCAAAACAAAAGAAAACCGAGAAGATAAAAAATATTTAAATAGCCTGTATAATCCTAATGACAAGCCCGTTTTTTCTAACAAACATTGTGATATATACACAACAAGACACGGTAAATAAGAGATAATTATCTGTAATTTATATTGAGTTGAGTTCCTTATGTTAACTAAAATCTACAATAATAAAATTTTTCGATTTCTCATTGCTGGGGGAGTGGCATTTTTAATCAACTTATTCTTCATTTATTGGTTCATTGACGACTTAGGATTTAATACCCCATTTCTGAAGAATGTTGCTAATGTTATTTCGATAGAAATATCTTTAATTGCTAGTTTCTTTATCTATAGAATCTGGGTGTGGACTGGGGGAGATTGGACAATTAGAGATGTAATTTTGATACAACTTCCTCTCTATCATCTCTCGGCAGGTTTAGCAGTTTTACTGCGAGTTTTTTTGGTATTTCCATTCTTAAACTGGCTAGGAGTTAGCCCCGGAGTTAACACAATGATTGGGGTTTTACTGGGTGCTGGTATTAATTATGTCGCCAGTGATAGCCTAATTTTTAAACCTAAGAATAAGACTAATGAGACAGAAATGTACTATCCCGAAGGATTAGCACCAGCTTTCGAGATGGACGGTTACTCTCACCCACGTCAATCAAGGGATAACTATGCAGTAAAAACCTTATCAATAATTATCCCTGCTTACAACGAAGAAGATTGCATCGAAAGCACTGCTCACTTAATATCCGAACGTTTAGAACGGGATAAAATTGATTATGAAATCCTAGTTGTTAATGACAATAGCAAAGATAACACCGAAGCAGTTCTGCAAAAAATCAACCAAGAAAATCATCGGATTCGCTACATCAATAACTATTATCCCAACGGTTTTGGTTTTGCGGTACGCTGTGGATTAGAAAATTTTAGCGGTGATGCAGTGGCAGTAGTAATGGCAGATAATTCCGACTCTCCCGATAACATGGTGGACTATTATTATAAACTCCAAGAAGGCTACGATTGCGTTTTTGGTTCTCGTTTTATCAGGGGAGGAAAAGTTATTGATTATCCCATACACAAGTTAATCGTTAATCGTTTGGCTAATCTCTTCATTCAAGTTTTATTTGGGCTAAAATTTAATGATACCACTAACGCCTTTAAAATCTATCGTAAGGATGTTATCGAAGGAATCTCACCTCTACTATCTCACCATTTTAACTTAACAGTAGAGATGCCCTTAAAAGCAATCGTGCGAGGATATTCCTACACGACAATTCCCATCACTTGGCGCAATCGTACCACGGGGATTTCCAAGTTAAAACTCAAGGAAATGGGCAGTCGTTATTTATTTATAGTTCTCTCTATCTGGTTAGAAAAACACCTTTCTAGAGGCGACTATAAGCGCAAACGGAAAAAAAATCAAGTTGTTTGATAATTATCATCTAGTGGAGTATTTTTGATGACTAGGCAAGTGTTAATTACTGGTGGTGCGGGTTTTGTGGGTAGTTCTTTAGGTTTAGGATTAGCCCAACGTTATCCCGATTGGAAAATTATCGCCTTAGATAACTTAAAACGTCGCGGTTCCGAGTTGAATATTCCCCGTCTTAAACAGGCGGGAATTGAATTTGTTCATGGAGATGTCAGAAATGCGGAAGACTTAGAAGCAGCCGCTTTGCCAGTGGATTTAATCCTAGAATGTTCGGCAGAACCTTCCGTTTTAGCTGGTTATACTTCTCCTGGCTATGTTTTGCAGACTAACTTAATTGGAACGATTAACTGTTTAGAATTAGCTAGACAAACCCAAGCAGATTTTATTTTTCTCTCCACCAGCAGAGTTTATCCTATCGCCTATCTTAATCAATTAAACTATACAGAAACAGATACTCGTTTTCAGTTATCTGAACAGCAAGATTTACCTGGGGTTTCTGCTTTTGGTATCAGTGAACAATTTCCCTTAGATTTGCCCCGTTCTCTCTACGGTTCCACTAAGTTAGCATCGGAATTGATTATTAATGAATATGGGGATGCCTACGGATTAAGAACTTTAATTAATCGCTGTGGAGTTTTAACCGGTCCTTGGCAGATGGGAAAAGTTGATCAGGGAGTTTTTGCCCTTTGGGTAGCTAATCATTACTTTCAGAAGTCCTTAAAATATATCGGTTATGGGGGTACAGGGAAACAGGTTAGAGATTTTCTTCATGTAGCTGATTTACTCGATTTAATCGATATTCAGATTGCTAATTTAGAACAATTCAAAGGGCAGACTTTTAATGTGGGGGGTGGGCAAGATTTTTCCTTGTCCCTTTATGAAACTACAAAACTATGTCAAGAAATCACGGGCAATAGTATAATGATTGAGGCAATTCCCGAAAATCGCACCGGAGATATGCCAATTTTTATCACTGATTCCCGCAAAATCAGTTCTATAACTGGATGGCAACCCCAGCGAGACGGTAGAAAATTAATCCAAGATATCTTTGATTGGATTTATAATCACGAGAAGGAATTAAAAGGAATTTTTTAACTCAAAAATTATGCAAAAAAAATCTCTCGATTTACCTGTATTCGTCAAGGGAATACTAATTATTATTACTGCCTACTTTTTTCTGGCAAATTTGCCTATTATTGATCGGTTAAAAAGGGGCTTAGATGCTTCTTGGGCTTTTGCTATTAGTGATGCTGCCCATAAACAGTTAATTTTTGGCCAAGATATTATCTTCACCTATGGACCCCTAGGCTATCTGATTCATGGCACATCTTTAAATCACAACTTTTCCCAAATTATCTATTTTCGCTGGTTGATACACCTTTGTCTATTAGCAGTAGTTATTCTCAGATTATTATTTATTAAGGACTATAGCAATCAAATAGTTTTTGTGCTGTCAATTATTTTTGCTACTCTAGTAGGAAATCCCTACAACAGTATCGGCTTTACTGTTGATTATCAGATGACACTTATCCTCCTGATACTCATGTCTTTTGATAACTTTTTTCAAAAGTACATCAATTATTTAGCTATAGCTATTGGCATGATCACTGGGTTCTCTATACTCACCAAACTAACTCTAGGAATTTATCTAGCAGGCAGCCTGTTTATCTACATAATCGTTAATATTGTTCGGGGATATTTTCAGAAGTCACCATCGATAGTTATAAAAAATGTTCTCGCTGGTATTAACTTAACTTTAAGCATTCCTTCCATTGCCTTTATTTTTCTCTATCCAGCTGCCTCTAACCGAGCCTTTATCCACATTATAGTTAATTTTTGCATTGCTGGAGGAGTGGCTTTAACTCTCTGGTTTATCGTCAGATCTGCCCGCCTATCGGCACCCCCCTTATTAAGAGAGGCAAGGGGTATCAAAGGCAGAATCTATCTTCTATTTAATCATAACCACTTACTTAACTTCTTACCTCTGTTAGTATTTTATGGGCTTTATGGGTTACTTCTTATCCAAACAATTAATCTAGATAATTTTCCCTCTCTCATCGGATATTTAAGCAATTCTTGGCAAATTTCTTCTGGTTATTCCAGTGCGATGAGTATTGTAGGAAATTACCCGCGTTTACTAATTGCTTTGCTCTGCTTTGCCTTAAGTTTGCTTTTAATGTCTCTGGCAATTATAGACCAAAAAATTAGTCTGGCTATTGCCTATATTTTTCCCATATTTTTATCATTTAAGCATGGATTTGTTCGGCAAGATGCTCACGTTGTTGTTTTTACACTTGTGGTTATTGTCTTAGCTTCTCTCTATACAATAATTATTAAAAAATCTCGGTTTAAGAAAATTGCTTATTGTGCTTGGGGAATAATTTTTTTGGGATGTATTATTATCACCTCTAGTCCTAATTGGACTATATTGGAAAATGCTCACCAGTGGAGTAATTTCAGTCCCGATAGAGTGGTTAATAATATCGGGGTTGTCATTTCCTCTATGCTTAATCCCAGAGAATTAAAAATGCGAGGTGAAAGGAGTACAACTCAAAATTTACAAGTCATTGCTACCGCTACCAAAATACCCGATTCTGTGCTGGGAAAAGTGCAAGGCAAAACTATTGATATAATTCCCTGGGAATTTTCACTGATTCCGGGCAATCAGCTTAATTGGAAACCGCGGCCGATTATTCAATCCTATTCTGCTTATACAGAAAAACTGGATGAACTAAATTACCAAAGCTTATCTAAATCTCCCAGAGATTATCTGATTTATCACTTTCAATCTATTGATCGCAGACATCCTTTTTTTGATGAACCTAAAGCCTTTTCCTATGTGGTTTGTAATTATCAACTTGACTCGGTAAATTCACCCTTCCAAGTCCCCGCAATCAAAACCAACTTTTATCTTCTAGAAAAACAAAAAGTCAGTCGTTGCATTCCAACCCCTCTAGGAGAGACTACTAATGTTACTTGGGATCAAGTCTATGAATTACCTACTCGTAATAGTGGGATTACTCGTGTTCAAGTTAAATTTGAATATTCTTGGTTCGGTAAAATAATCAAAAAAATATTTAGAATCCCTCCCGTGATAATTAACGTTAATTATCTCGATGGAACTCAAGCCAATTTTCGCTTTGTTCAAGATAATTCAGCTAATGGAGTTATCCTTAGTCATTTACCGAGAAATGATCAGGAATTAATGGCATTTTTTCAAGGAAAATTACCACCACAAGTCAAATCTTTTAGCTTTTCTGTCAGTAATCCTCTGCTATTCTCCCCAGAAATAAAAGTAACGCCTTTTTGGGAAGTTGAGACTGGTTCGTAATCTTTCTTGAACCTTGAAAAGCGGTTAATATCTCTGGAAAATGGAGAATAGGGAACTCGAATCCCTGACCTCTGCGGTGCGATCGCAGCGCTCTACCAACTGAGCTAATTCCCCAGATATAGACCATAATAGCATTTTTGAGCAGAAAATCCTAGGAACTGGCAAGGGCTCGAGGGGTAAAAAATCGAGCGGCTTGCCTCTGGAAAACTTTAAAATGAAAAAAGTAATCTTGAGGATGATAACCAATGGCGATACTACGCTTAGAGAATGGGACAACCTATACCCAGTTAGCCGATATTAGTCTGGAATTGGCCAAATTAAATGTTACTTTAAACTATTGGCCGATCGAAAACGAGGCCACCCGTCAGCTACTTAAGCAAGCTTCTCTGACTGACGAAGAAAAAGAAATAGTTTTAACCAGCTTAGACGGTTATTTTGAGCAACTAAAGCAAGAAGCGGGTTATCAAGCTAGAGATTTAATCGTTTTACACCCTGAAATTCCCAATCTCGACACTTTACTGGCCAAATTCGAGCGCTGTCACACCCACGCTGACGATGAGGTGCGTTATATCATTGATGGGGAGGGGGTTTTTGGCTTCGTCTTTCCCGATGGTTCTCAGGGGGAATTAACTATTCAACCTCAAGAATACATCAATGTTCCCGCCCATAGCGAACACTGGTTTCACCTCACTGCCAGTAAACGAGTTAAAGCAGTGCGTTACTTCACCACTACCGCCGGATGGGTTCCCGAATACACGGAAACCGTTATTCGTTTTCCTAGTTTAACAGCCGTGTAGCTCTTGGTTTTAGGCGATCGCTCTCCCAGTAAGACAGATAAGTTTTGCGGGGATGGCAACGCTGGCAGCCACAATCTGTTAAGCGGCAAATTTGTCCTGTTGAAAATCTCCCGTCTAGTGCCTAGCTTGACGGGAGATTTTCTCAATTCGGGGGATTGGCGTGATAGATTTAGTCTAAGCCGAATTGATTGCCCCGTTTGTACTGTAAATAGGCGGCAACGAACAAACCCGCTAGGGTAATGGGAATTAAGCCTAGGACAATCCCTAGCACTAAAGGTTCAATCACGTCTGTACTCCTTGGATTAGCAATTTTTCACCCGTATTTTATCGTAGCAGGGGTTGCCCGCGAAAGATAGGGCGATCGCACACACTGCTTAAATAGGGTTTGCTGAACAAGTTTTTCGTGGGGTAGTGGGGTAGTGGGGTGGTCACTGCGTGCGCGTTGCGGGGGGTAGTGGGGAATTTAGCTGAAATTTCCCTAAATCCCTATCTCCCTAAATCCCTGTTTCCTGACGAACAACTCCCCAAAAGGAAAACTTGCCATCTCACCATTAAGATAACTGCTGTACTCTAGGAGCGATCGAGAAAAAATTTTCTCAATTTGCCTTTACCCCAAGAGCGATCGATTTCGTGCCAGAGATTGTGGAGACAAAAAACCACTGCGAGACAGAGAGTAACCGCAAGGATTTGAGAGAAACTTTCCCTTTGCCAAAATTTGGCCATTGCCTCCGAAATCACCCGCGTTACCCGATAAGCTTCCAGAAAACCCTCGATCGAGCCGAGAATCAGTGCTGCTAGGGTATAAACAAAGGTTCGATACAGAACACTAACGTAACGGGGACGATTTTCTAACCATTCTAGCTTCATGGCTGCGTCGAGAATGGCCACGGTTTTTGCGGCAATGATCGCTCCTACGATCGCTTTACCCAACACGTAGGTGGTAATCGAATACTCTTCCAGAAATAATTTCATGATCAGAAGAATATAACCGAAAGCCAAGAAAAAAAAGAGGGCAAGAGAACCGATTTTTTTTAATTCCTTTTTAAGTGCTTCCATTTATTTTTATTGATTTTTTTTGATATTTTCTGCCAAGATAGCGGCCGCGTACCATAACTATAAGCTATAGTTAATTATTTGTTGCAGCTATTCTCCCATCTCCGGCAGAAAGTTTGAGCGCTGATAACTAAACTGATGCTTGAAACTAATTACGGCTTGATTGTCGATAAAATGAGGATTACCGAGGGGATCGATGGCACTGAAAGCGTAGAAATAACGGCGTGCTAGGGGCGGAAAATCGCTAAAATCGAAGATTGTGTCACCTTGGGCCACATCTGCCCAAAAATTGCGTAATTTTGGGGCTAATTCCTCCGCTAGACTCATGGGAAGATTGAGGGGATGGCAGGTTAACAAACGCATCATAAAAGGATAAGAGCGATCGCCTAACCATTGCCGAGAAATAGCGGGTAAATTCTCCCATCCGGGTATATTTTGCAGATGAAAGGATTCTATGGCTAATTCTCCCGTGTTTTCGCAATATTCTAACACCCGGTAGGGATGGGGATAACTGACGAGAGAACCGGTGGTAATTTCATAGATACCTCTAGTAAAAGCCAGATCCTGCACGTGGAGATGGCCAGTAATCAACAATTTTACGCCGTTTTCCTGTAGTATATCGAGCAGTTCTACCGCATTAGCCAACATATAGCGTTTACCTAATTCATGATTGCTTTGTCCGGGTAAATGCTCGATAACATTATGATGGATCATTACCATCACTAGATCGTTTTTTAGCGATGGTAAAATCTGTTTTAACCAATGCAATTGTTCTGCATCTAAACTGCCAATTTGTTTACCTTGCTCATCAAATTGATTAGAATTAAGACCGATTAATTGCACTCCGGGTAAAATTTCTTTTTGGTAGTATATTTGTTCTGGATCGCTGTAACCAAATTGTTGATAATAAAAGGGAAAATCTCCTAAACCGATCTGGTTTTCTGTTGCGGTTAAACTCAAAACATCATGATTACCCGGCACCACATAGACGGGAAAGGGTAAAGTGGCTAAACAATCGGCTAACCAACGATGATTTTCTGGTTCACCATCTTGGGTTAAATCGCCAGCAATCAGCAGAAAATCGAGGTTAAGGGTGATGAGATGGTCTAAAACAATTTTTAAAGCGGGAATACTCACTTCCACCAGATGAAAGCGATTAGAATGGTTCAAAATGGTTGTGGGTAAAGCGATATGAGGATCGCTGAGAATGGCGAAACGGAAATTCATCGCATTCAATTGGGCTAAATATCGGTAAACTAGATCGATCGAGGAGAAATGAGGAGAAAATATCTTTGGCTAAAGTTCGCGTTCGTCAGCACGTCAATCCCTTAAGTCATAAATATCGCCATCCGATCGCTCCCCCCGATTGGAATCAAGTTTATCAGGATATGACGCAACCTCTCCATCTTGATATTGGTTGTGCGCGGGGTAAATTTTTGTTACAAATGGCCCAAGTATATCCAGAAATTAATTTTTTGGGGATTGAAATTCGTCAACCTTTAGTAATTGAAGCGAATCAGGAACGGGAAAGGTTAGGATTAAAAAATCTCGCTTTTGTTTTTGGCAATATGAATGTTACCCCAGAAATTTTACTGCAATCTTTGCCCGCAGATAAGTTATTTCGGGTGTCGATTCAATTTCCCGATCCTTGGTTTAAACAGCGTCACAGTAAGCGTCGGGTTGTGCAGCCGGAATTAGTCATAGCTTTGGCTAAGTATATGGTAGCTGGAGGCTGGGTTTTTTTACAGTCGGATGTGGAATCGATCGCCCTGGAAATGACGGAGAGATTTCAAGCACATCCCCATTTTGTTCGGCAACATCAAACCCCCTGGTTAGCGGAAAATATTTTCCCCGTACCGACGGAAAGGGAAAAGTCCACTTATAATAAGGGTCAACCGGTTTATCGCTCGCTTTTTCGAGTTTGGTAGCTTCAGCTAAAATATCTTGGCACTGTCTGAAATCATGGTTATAAATCTCGACTCACCCCTAATACTTGAGGAGAATAATCGCCCTCCTGTATCTCAATTGTTAGAATTTCTCTTAGCAACAGAAAAAAACAATAAAAAAACTAAAGAAAATCTTACTTTTGAGGCTTTAGTCGGTACTTGGCGATTATACTTGATCACAGGAACTCAAAAAGCGAAAAAGAGAGCGGGAATTGTTTTGGGTAAGGGGCGCTATCTCCCATCCTGGTTAAAAATTACCATCTCTTACCAAAGAAATGAGAGCTTAGAACTGGGAGAATTTGTCTCTGGAACCGTCAGCAATCAGATATTTTTAGGGGCAGTAAAACTATCTGTAAGCGGTCCGGTTAAGTTTTTTCCTAAAACCCGTCTTCTTGCCTTTGATTTCACCCGGCTCAACTTAACCCTATTTAATCGCTCTCTCTATTCAGGTTTTATTAGAAATGGCCAGGTAAGCGAAGCTAATTTTTATCAGGAAAGCATCAAAAAACAGGCATTTTTTGCCTATTTTCTGATCACAGAAACAATGATAGCAGCCCGGGGACGAGGGGGAGGATTAGCCCTTTGGGTAAAAGAGGTAAGTGAGACAAAACTAGCTGAAAAATAATTTATTAGAGGAGAAATAGATGGGATATTCTATCGATGTAGATGGGACAAATTTTGACAGTGAAGTGATCGAGAAGTCCTATCTAAATACAGTGATTTTAGACTTTTATGCCCTGTGGTGTGGACCCTGTAAATTGGTAAAACCGATGCTAGAAAAACTGGCAAGCGAATATAATTTTATCCTAGCCAAAATAGATATAGATAAAAATCCTCAATTAGCCGAACAATACGATGTAGAAGGAGTTCCCGATGTGCGAATTGTCAGCAAGGGAGAAGTGTTACCCTGTTTTGTCGGTGCTTTGCCAGAAGAACAAATTAGAGACTTATTTTCCCGTCTCGATTTACAATCGGAATTAGAAACAGGATTAGCAGAAATCAAAGAAGCGATCGCCCTCGATAATTTGCCCGCAGCTAAACAATTATTTGATCGTCTTTTCCCTAAATATCCCAACGAACCGCGATTAATTATTATGGCGGTAAAATTTCTCATGCGTCTGGAAAAATGGTCAGATGCCTATCGATTAATCAGTGCTATTAAAGAGGAAAATCCTGTTATCAAAGGTTGGAAAACTCTCCTAGAATTTCAACAGTTAAAACCAGAAAATAATCCCCTCGATCCGATATTTTTTACTGGGATTAATTTCGCTTTAAAAGAAGATTATGCCGCCGCTTTAGATAAACTGATCAGTCTGGTGGAAGAAAGTAGAAAATATCGTCAGGATGGGGCAAGAAAAGCCATGTTAGCCATATTTCAGATTTTGGGAGTTAGTCATCCCCTCACCCAAGAATACCAAGCAAAGTTAACATTTCTGCTCTACTAAGTAGGGTTTACTAAAAAAGTTTGTTGGTGGGGTTAGGAGTCAGGAATCGGTCAGAACTAAAGCAATTACCCTGGTAATTTCAACAAATCTATTCCTCGAATTTCTGTTGATAATTGCCAGGGAATTGCTAGAGACAAGACAGTTTATTTGTGGCGAATCATTTCATAGAGGGCAACGTATTCTTCCCCAGGGCCATTCCAAGAGTAATCGCATTCCATGCCTTGGATCGCTAATTTTTGGAATTCTTCCGGTTGAGTGTACCACAATTCTAATGCCCGGGACATGGCTGATTCTAGGGCATTATTATCGGGATCAAAAAAGACAAAACCATTGCGTTCTTCGGGTTTGTGATAGGTATCATAATCGCGATCAAAAACCGTATTAACTAAACCACCAACTCCCCGGACAATGGGAACGGTTCCATATTTTAAGCTGATTACTTGTGTCAGTCCGCAGGGTTCAAAATTACTGGGAACCACAATCATATCGGCCCCCGCATAAATGAGGTGAGATAATTCCTCATTAAAGCCCAATTCAATATGGACATCAGGGTTATTATTTAGGTGATTTTTCTCATGCCAGAACCAGTTATTAATTAACGATTCGGTGGCGGAACCTAAGAGGACAAATTGCGCCCCGCGAGCTAAGGCATAATACATGGCATGGTGAACTAAATGTACGCCTTTTTGGTCATCTAAACGACCGACATAACAAATTAAGGGTTTTTCTGGTTCATCTCTTAACCAGAGTCTTTCTCGCAGTGCCTTCTTATTGCGTGCCTTCTCGGAGAAGTTATCAATACCGTAGGGTGCAGGAATAAATTTATCTACTTCTGGGTTCCAGATATTGTAATCTAAACCGTTGAGAATGCCAGTAAATTTGTGTTGATGCTGGTGAATTGTATGGCCTAAACCGTAACTAACATCGGTGTGGTGTGCTTCCCAAGCATGGTGGGGTGAGACGGTATTGAAATAGTTGGAAAAGACGATACCACCTTTCATAAAATTAATCACAAAAGGATTGAAGTTATCGCGCATTCGGGCATAGCTAAAGTAATAAGAATCGTTATTTAATCCTGTTGCCCAGAGAATTTCTGCACCACCAAATCCTTGATGTTTAAAGTTATGGATGGTGTAAAGAACGCGCTGATTGCCCATACCATGATATTTATAAATTTCAAAAAGTAAGGGCGGAATTAAACCCGTTTGCCAGTCGTGACAATGAATTATATCGGGACGTTTATTACTTCTGAGCAAAAATTCTAAAGCGGCTTTAGAGAAGAAGGCAAAACGCATATTATCGTCTTTACAACCGTAGTAAGTACCGCGATTAAAGAAATTATCCCCCGAATTGGGTTGAATAAAGAAACACAAGCGCCCGTGTACCCAACCACAAAAAACGTTACAGTGAATTGCGCCACCGTACCAAGGCACCCACAGGTCCCGATAAGCCTCGTGTAAGCCCCAAATTTGGTCGTAGCGCATACAATCATACATGGGTAGGATTAGCTCCACGCAATGACCGCGAATTTCTAATTCTCGACTCAATCCATATACCACATCCCCCAATCCCCCAGCTTTAATCACTGGGGCGCACTCAGAGGCAACCTGAACTATATACATATATCAATAACTCCCTCGATTAATCTACAGGTCAGCTAGAAGCAATTTTTACAAAAGTATACAGTCTTCTGTGATTAAATGGCTCGATCGAATTAGTTGCGGGTTTGGGTGTTGGGGTAGTGGGGAGAACAAAGCTGCCTTTTGCCTTTTGCCTTTTGCCTTTTGCCTCCTCAATATTAACAGCGTTTTAACTGTCCTAGGAGCAAAATCACCTCATCGATGCCGTTTCTGAGGGTGGTGGCGGTTTTATCGCTGTTATTGACGGTTATGCTAAAGATTAGGGGTTGATTGTCGGCGGTTTCTAGATAACCGGCGAGAGCGATAACTCCGGTTAAAGTCCCGGTTTTTGCCTGTAATCGTCCTTCTAGGGGAGTCTGGCGAAATCTATTGGTTAAAGTGCCATCAATGCCGCCAATAGCTAAAGAACGACGATAATCAGGATTTTCTGCCATTAGTTGTAATATTTGACCTAAAGTATTGGGTTTAATCAGGTTTTGTCGTGATAGCCCCGAACCATCGCCGATTTTATAACTATCGCTGTTAATTCCCAGTTTTGTTAAAGTTTCTTGCAATCCCGAGACACCGCCGAGCATTTGTAGTAGGGTTTCGGCTAGTAAATTATCGCTATTTTTATTGACTTTTTCCACCAAATATGCTAGGGGTTCTGATTCTAAATTTGTGATTTCATCGCCGAGAATTTCTGAGCTAATTTCGGCGGTTTTAACGGTAATTCCCGTTTTTTCGAGGATATTACGCCAGCGATCGAGGAAATACTCCGAGGGTTGGGGAATAGCTAAATTAAAATCATCTTGACTATCAATAGCCAGAGAACCAGTGATAATCAGGCGATTATTGGCTAAATTGCCCTTAATTGCCAAAGTATTCGGGGTTCCTTGCGCTGCAGTGCTGGTTTGATTCTCAATTAGCCATTGTTTAGCGGCAATGGGATCAGACCATTGTAAATCTAAGCTTTGCCCCAATTGTCGCGGTAAAAGCCTTAAAGTGACGGAATTTTCGTTTAAAACCAAGCTAGAAGCACTAACTGCGTAGTCAAAAAAGACATCTTCCCATTCCCATGTTTTTTGACTATCGGAGACGACAAAAGGACTAGCAACGACAATTAAACGAGAAATTGAGTTAATTCCCCTTGCTTTTAACTTTTCTGCTAATTTTTCTAACTTTTCTGTGGTTATGGTTGCATCTCCCCTCCCGACTAAGGTTAAAGTCTCTAAATCGGGGGGGTTGCCTTGGGCTAAAATGGGGGTTTTCAGACGATAATCGCGGTTAAATTTGCTGAAAGCGGCAGCAGTGGTTAATAATTTCGCAGTAGAAGCGGGAGTAAAAAAGTTATTTTCGTGGAGACTATAGAGATTTTCTTGAGAATTGAGGGATTTTACTAAAATTCCCCAGTAAGCGCCTTGATAATCGGGTCGGTCTAAAATGCGATCGATCTCGGTGGCTAAGTCTGCTGGACAGATAAACTGGGAAGGGGGGGAATTGTCTTGACTGATGGGGGTTGCGAGGGTGACGGGATGGTTTACCCAGAGAAATAGGGAACAGGTCCCCAAGAGAAAAGATAATTTCGAGCAGCGTGTTAGCATAGAATTAAATCTTGGCAGTAGGTAGGCGTTAAAAATTATCAGATGCCCCCCTTATTAAGGCTATCCATTAGTCACATCTTTCTTAACATAAAATTTGACAAAAAGAGAAAAGTGTGCAAGATGGCTCAAGGGGGTTCTATGGGGGGACTAATTTGATGAGATAGTTTC
>NZ_JACJSV010000035.1 GCF_014698335.1 Microcystis viridis FACHB-1342
CTTTTGGCTTGGGCGGCAATTATATCTGAGGGGTGAAAATAGGGGGAATTCCAAAAGTCGTAGGTGGCACTCGCTGCGGCTAGATTTCCCGAAGCTTGTGGCACACTTGTACTAGGTTGGCTGGCCAAGTTTTCTACGATACTGATTAACCTTTTCTTTCTTCTGGTGTCCCCTAGGTCTGCATACTGTAATTCTTGGGCTGCCCATTTCTCCATTTTTTTGCTTACCTCCACCTTAATTCCTTCTTTCAAAACTATACCTATCAATCGTTTCCCCTTTTTTTAAGTTTCTTCTCTTTTTGTTAAGAAAGATCTGACTAATGGATAGGGGGGATCCCCCTTAATAAGCTATCCCTTATAGGGATCTTTCTTAACAATTTTTTCAGTAAGCACTCCAACTCTTGTCCTGACTTGATTTCAGTTTTTTCTTTGTCAGTAAGGGTGTCAACAAGGAATATTACAAATTGTTAACCGAGTCTTGAAAGCCTTGTGCTACAAAGGTTTAAAATGTTAAGAAAGATGTGACTAAAGGACAGAGGGGGGCATCTGATAATTTTTAACGCCTACCTACTTAGCGCAAGCTTTAGAATTAGAGATCGAACAGGTTAGACAAGCAACTCAAAGGGAATAGGAAAAGTTCAAAGCGATCGCATTTTAATAATGGTTTCCCAATCTCGATCGCTATCAATCAACAGTAAATTATTCTCGGAACTTTGATAAATTAATATAATTTCTGGGGCCTATCTATTTAGCCATCGAGGTGGCTACATTAGGACTATTGGGGTTAATATCAATAGTCCGGGTTGCGGGAATAACGATTAAGTCTAAATCTTCCATTGGGATAGCACCAAGCAATACTTGATCCCCCATCACCAAAGCACCGACGAAACCGACGCGGTTTTTGAAACGAGTTTCGATCGGCCCAACGTAGGGAACCAGTTGACGGGAACCATCGGCTAAAATTACCTCTTTGCGATCGATTTCAGTTAATTTTAACTGAATTTGAATATGTGCAGGAATGCAGAGATGCAAGGCTCCCGTATCAGCCAAAGCTGCGGTTTCTAGAGGCGATAGGGAACGATCAACGGGGTTACTAAGTTGAATATTCATGATGACTTTTGTAAGGTTAAGGGTTAAGTCCAGTGTCCTGTTTCTTTTTACTACAAGGATTAGCTAAAATAGGTTAGTTGAGGTGCGTTACATTAACATTAACGCATCTTACGAGATCGGCGATCGCGCTTAGATTAGGATTGATTTCGATACATGACCTGGATACTTAAACTAGAGTTTGCTAAGGCTTGGGGAGTTACTAAGATTTCTATCTTCTGACCTAATGCTACTAGAAAGTCAAACATCTGCTCAAGAGAAAATTTTTGCAATCTGCCATTTTTTAAGTTAGAAATTTTAGCCTCGTCAATCCCCAAAATTTGACTGACCTCCTGCTCGCTTAATTCTTGTTCAGTAATCAGATCGTAAATCACTGAAGCCAGCTTGACTTTAGCGAGTTTTTCTTCTGCATTAGCAAAGCCTAAGTCTTCAAAAATGTTTCCCGAACTAATAGTATATTCTGTCATAATCATTTATCTCCTTTTTGGTATTTATTGTTGCTCTTTTGCGATCTCCTGTGCTTTTTTCAGGCGTTCTTTGATTAGATTAACATTTTGTTTTGGTGTTTTAATCCCCGATTTTGATTTTTTCTGAAAGGCATGGAGAATAAAAATAGCATTGCTTAGTTTGATGGCATAAACTGTTCTATAGGTATCGGTTTGATAATCGCTGACTATTTCAAAAACACCATTAAAGCCCTTTAAGGCTTTGATGTTAGGATGATTCTGATTGTTCTGAACACGATAAAGAATATAGCCAACTTCATCAATAACCTCTTCAGGAAATTCTAATAGCTCCTTTTTTGATGCTCCAATCCAGATAACAGTTTTCAGTTGTTTATCTACCATTTTTTTGAAAAAATGTGAAAAATACAAATAAGGAAATGAGCTTTGGGAGCATTCTTGTTAAAGATTAGGTCAGAGTAAGACAAGCAATTTTCTCCTTTTTTCCAGCCGATGTGATCGCCGAAATTTTTCCACACTTCACTATTATATTCTCTCGTGTCACGGAGACTCTCATAGATTTCTTTCTGGACGCTGAAGCCAAATTTGCCGTTACTGTAGTGCGGACAACATGAAGCGCTAAAGCGCAACTACGAACCTTAACTCAACCTACAAATTATCCTAAATCCCTTGAGTAACCCACAGAAAACCGGTTTCTCCGAGAAACCCGTTTTCTACTCATGCTACCTCAATTTTCTCAAAAAAAAATCGACCCGCCGCTAGGCGGGAAAAAGGGAAAAAGAGAAAAAGGGTAAAAAGGGTAAAAAGGGAAACAGAGTCCTCCCAGCACCGCACACCACCCGAAAACCGAAGCAGTTGCTGAGGTCGTCGCGGCGGTAGTCGTACTTGCGGTAAGCGGAACGGCAGTAATCTGGATTGAGGAACCAAGAACCGCCCCGCAGTATTTGAGAATAATTATCCTTTATTAGCCAAGCACTACCATCCTTTGGCGCATTCTTAGAGTTATCGTGCCAATTGTCTTCGCACCACTCCCAAACATTGCCACTCATGTCATACAGTCCCCAAGCATTGGGCTTTTTCTGGCCCACAGGATGAGTTTTATCCTGAGAATTTCCGTCATACCAAGCGTAATCTCCTAACTGATTGGCATCATCACCGAAATAATAGCGAGTAGTGGTCCCCGCACGACAGGCATATTCCCATTCCGCTTCTGTGGGGAGGCGATAGGTTTTGCCAGTTATTTGACTCAATTTCTGACAAAAGGCTTGAGCGTCCTCCCAACTAACCTGTTCTACCGGATTTTGGGGATTGTTTTTAAAATAAGAGGGATTTTTTCCCATTACTGCTTGATATTGTGCCTGAGTCACCGGATATTTCCCAATCGCAAAACTGTTGACTTTAACTTGGTGTGGAGGCTTTTCAGAATCCGAAGCATCAGAATCACTGTCAGGAGATCCCATGAGAAATTGACCTGCTGGTAAGCTCACCATCTCCAGTGTGACTCGATTGGGTAGGTTTTCGGTAAATGGAGTTTTATTGCTTGGGGGTGTCTTTTGTTGAGGAGGGGGAGGAATAGGAGAGTCACCGACGACGGAGGTGCTAAAATTCCCAACTCTCTCGATTACATGGTTGTTGATGCGTTGAATGGCGGTTTCCAGTTCGATTTCCTCGTCGGGGATTTCCACGTCTGTCCATTGCCATCCTTCCTGCTCGGCTCGCTCTAATGCGATCGCTAAACGGCCGCGCTTTTCTTCGCTGGTGACGAGGAAATTGAGCAAACTAGCCGATAGATTCTCGTTTTTGCGGAAAGATCCCGCCGATTCGGAACTGAGAATGTTTTGGACGAGGGATTCCACTTCGCTGACACTGCGGGAAAGTTCCCCGTCAATGGTCACTACTCGATCGATTAAGCCTTGAAACTGTCCGATAATTGGTTTTAGGTATTGTTCTAGATTAATGGCTACTTTGGCCATTTCGATCGCTTCTTTTTCCAGACTATCTAACTCTAGCTGCAACTGATACACTTGTTTGTACCCGTTCAACTCGCCGATCATTTTCGAGAAAACCTGTTTTTGTGTATCCTGATCTTCAGCTAATTTCTGGATACTTTCGCTGATTAGGTCGATTTTCTTGAGCATGAGCAAGCTGGCGCGACCAACAAGAATCACAGTGCGGAAAATCTGCTGTTTCTGTAGTCTCAGAGTATCTCGCAGTTCAGCCGAGCCGATGCTATTCTCCAAAGATTGGCGTTTTCGCTCTGTTTCTGCCAATTTCTGGCATTTAACCCCCACTGCCTCCTTGATTTCCTCGGTCAGTGACAGGAAAAACCGCCGGTATTCATCCTTATGGTCGGTGAGAAATCTGATTAACTGGTTATAATCCCCGACTAATCTTTCTAATTCTTGAAAAGTTTCCTCGAAATTGAGGGGTTCTTCTTTTTTCCTCAATCCTAGCCATGTATTGCGGACCCGTTTTCCAGTTTTAATCAGTTGCTGTCTTTCTTGAATCTGATCCTGCAAAACCAATAAATCGGGGCGATTTAGTTGGGGAAGTTGATAGGTTTTCCGATAAAGCTTGATTTTCGCCGTTTCGTCTGCCATCGCCTTGGTCACTGAGGGGGAGTTTTTTCTATTTTAGCCCGATTTTTGATCAGCTAGAAATCTCGGCCAGAGGCGAAAAAATCAGCGACAATGATATAAATGGAGTTATCAACACAAGTAAAGCGATTATGACTGTAGCCACGACGAACGCCCGAGATATTTTCCGCTCCGCCTACGAAAACCGTTACACTTGGGATGAAGGATTTCCCGGTTACACTGCCGATATTATCCTCACCCAAGGGGAGGAAGTCCATACGGGCAAAATTCAAGTTAATGCCGATTATAGTGTGGAAGTAACGGGCATTGATGACGAGAAAGTGCAAGAAAGTATTTATAATCAAATGCGCGACATCGTTACTCACCGTAAAAGAGGCAATTTTGATGCCTCCCACGGCAAAAACCAGTTTAATTTCGGGCAAGATGATCCCACCGGTGCGGTAGAAATTCTGGTCACCGGCGATGCGATGGGGTCTAATTATAAGGTCCGCGGTCAGGAAATCTGTCAAGTCAGTCGAGTCATGGGACCGATGGCTTTTACTATTAATACCGAGGAAAGTCTCGATACGGGAGAAGGTTATATTTCTATTCGCTATAATGCCATTTTCCGCAATGCTAAAACCGATGAATTAAAGGGAAAACGTGACTTTAAGGAAACCTACGAAAAAATCGGTAATTATTATTTACCCTCCTGTCAAGTGATTAACGCAATCGATGTCGGTGGCGAAAAATCCACCACAGAATTTACTTTTATCAATCTACAGCTTTTAGAAGCTTAAGGGTTATTCCCGCCCAAAAAGCGTTAGGATTGAAGTAACTAAGTAGGTGGGTATTAAAAATTGTCGGATCCCCCCGCCTATCGGCACCCCCCTTATCAAGGGGGGCAGGGGGGATCAAAGACAAAATCTATCTTCAATTTAATTGAAACCACTTACTTACACTGTAATAAATCTCTGACCAGAAGCTGATTATGTCTTTAACACTGACTCCCAATAACGTCGAACAAGTTTTAGATGAAATGCGCCCCTACCTGATGGCGGATGGTGGTAACGTGGAATTAGTCGAAATCGACGGGCCAGTCGTCAAACTGCGTCTTCAAGGCGCTTGCGGTTCCTGTCCCAGTTCCACCATGACCCTAAAAATGGGCATCGAACGTCGTCTCCGGGAAGTGATTCCCGAAATTGCCGAAGTTGAACAAGCTTTCTAAATCTTGGGTTAATTAATTCTCACCACCGCCCGATTGCTAATTAAATTAGCGATCGGGCATAATATTAATTATATATTTTCTTCTAAGTGGCTAGGTGTCAAAAACTTTCAGATACCCCCCTTATTAAGGGTAGATCCCCCCGCCTATCGGCACCCCCCTTATCAAGGGGGGCAGGGGGGATCAAACCCCCCTTATCAAGGGGGGCAAAAGGCAAAAGGGAGAATAAATAATCAGTTTTTAATAACCAGATTTGCTGTTATATATCTTTTTCTGCAAGATTGATAAAATTACAGAATTAATTAAGGTAAAAAGTATCTTTTTTAGCCGATTAACCAGCCAATTCAGCATTAACATATACTTGAAAATTTTTATTAAAACTCAAAAACTATGACAGAAAATATCCCCACCATTGTGGTCATGCACGGCGACCAAACTGGAGAAGAACTATTACTAGAAGCCCTGAGAGTATTGCAACCCTCGATAATTCGTCAACCGCTTAACTTTGCCGATTTTGATCTTAGTTTAGCCCAGCGTCGCCAGAGTAACAATCAAGTGGTTCATGAGGCCGCCGAAGCGACTCTAAAAACCGGATTAGCTCTCAAAGCTGCCACCATTACCCCAGAAATTAAAGGAGATGTGGGCAGTCCCAACGCTATTTTAAGAGAAGCAATGAATTCTCAGGTAATTCTCCGCATCGGTCGCCGTATCCCCGGCATTCGTCCGATTGGGGGCGTTTATTCTCCCATTGCCATTGTCCGCATGGCCGTTGATGATGCCTACGGGGCCAAAGAATGGCGAGAAACCACTGCCACCGGCGATGAAATTGCCTATCGCACCTCGCGCATTTCTAGGGCTACCAGTCGCGCTGTGGCCGAGTTTACCTTTCAACAGGCCAAAAAAACCGGGGCGCGGGTATTTGGCGGCCCAAAATTCACCGTTAGTGCCACCTACGAAGGGATGTTTAAAGAGGAATTAGACGCGGCGGCCCAAAGACATCCGGAAGTGCGTTATCAACCCCTGTTAATTGATGCAACTTTTGCCCTACTTTTACAAACCGACGGCGAAGCTTTGGTGATTCCGGCACTTAATCGCGATGGCGATTTATTATCCGATTTTGTCTTGCAACTCTATGGCAGTATTGCCGGGGCCGAAAGTTTGGTTTTGGGATTTGATGAGGAGACCCTAGCGGTTAAAACTATTATGGCAGAAGCTCCCCACGGCACGGCCCCCGCTTTAGAGGGCAAAAATATCGCTAATCCCATGGCGATGATTTTAGCCTCGGCAGCTTTGTTAGGTTATATCGAAACTAGCGAGGCGCGTAAAGCTTCTCGGGCAATTTATGAAAGTGTCTTTGAAACTATTCACGAGGGCAAAAAAACCCCCGATTTAGGGGGCCAAATGACCATGATTGAGTTTACCGATGAGGTGATTCGTCGCGTGGTCAGTAAGTTAGAAGTTTGGTCTGCTTTGGGGTAAACGAACTCATCTGATTGCTCTCTTAAAGGAGTTTGAAGAAAGGGTAATCCCAAAAAATAAGAATTGTTGCAAAAGCCTTGCTTTTGTTGGTTTTGCGGAGAGATAATAGCTACCTTTGAAGTGTATAGTAGAGTCCCTTTGCAGGATTAGAATAAGGACAATGAAATTACAAACTTTGACAAAAACTCTGACTATTGCTCTGATTGGTGTAGGACCTGCCTTGACCTTACAATCACCGAGCCAAGCTCAAACCAGATTCGAGTGTCTTTTACCAGTGACAGGCCCCCATGTGGGAGTTCCCACAACCTATGTCAAAGTCGGCTCTAATGAACGCAAACCTGTGATTCGTTGGGTTTCTCGTTATTCTAGCGGTTCCGGTTACACTCCCCAGCAACGGTGTCTAGAAGTAACTAAACGATTCAATACCCTTGACGCTCGACCTAGAGGAATTGATATTATTACCACTGGCTATCTCAATGGTCTGCCGGTCATCTATTCCCCTAGTCATGGACGAGAACGGGCAAATAGCAGTAACCTATTATTTACCCTCAAGAGAGGGGAAGACGCAACCCAGAAAATCCAACAGCTATTCGACCTCCGGGAGGGTTCCGGAACCGATCCTTTGTTTGAAAGCTCATCGGATTCTGTCATTGTCTATTTCAATAAATTCCTAGAAAATGCTCCCGTGGAAACAAATCCTGCCACCGGTTCGTCCCCCTCTCCACTGCCGGAGACTTCTCCCGAACAACCCCCCCAAAAACCATCAGGCGGTTCTGTTTGGTAAACTTTTCTAGTTCTATAGATAGGAGCATAGTAATCAAGTGAGTCGGCCTATAAAAAGAATTTTGGCTGGTGCGGGCAGTTTATTATTGGGACTGTCCACACCTTTGCTTGCTGTCCAAAGCTATGCTCCTGCTCTGGAACCTAACCAGGCCAATGCCCATAGCTCTCAGCAACTTTCAGAACAACAGCTGCGTCAGTTAGCCAGAGCAATTACTGTTAAGGTGTTATCAGGGCAAGGCTGGGGTTCGGGCATTTTAGTTGAAAAGCAGGGTGCTTCCTACAAAGTCCTCACGAATGACCATGTTTTAGGGCGGTATCGCTATCGGGGTTGGCAAATACAAACCCCTGACGGCAAGATACATCGGGGTGAGTTGGTCAGAACAGTTCGCTTGAATGATTATGATTTAGGCTTAGTTTCTTTTCGCAGTAGCCAAGTTTATTCTATTGCTGATTTGGCTAATGTCGATGATCTCGCTATCGGAGATGAAGTCTTCGCCGCTGGCTTTCCCTTCGATGGCGATCGCCCGACAGAACAAGGATTTACCTTCACCCTGGGTAAAGTGTCGCTTTTGAGTGATAAATCCTTTTCGGGGGGCTACCAAATCGGCTACACCAATAAGATTAAAAATGGCATGAGTGGCGGACCGCTGCTGAATCGGCAAGGTAAAGTTATTGGTATTAACGGCATTCATGCTTATCCCCTCTGGGGTAAATCCTACGTTTTTGCTGATGGAACAGTGACTTCACCGGCACTGTGGGAACAAATGAGTCGATTAAGTTGGGCGATTCCTATCAGGACTTTTTTAAAATCGGGGTCATCTTCTCCATCTGCTTCCAGTCGGCAACGGCCCGCAGTGTCACCCCCATCGCTTCCCACCCATAGAGAACCCACTTTCTCGGAAGATTTTCCTTCTCCATCCTCGTCAACCCCAAGAGAAAAGAATCCCGCTCCCACACCACTCTGGTAAATTCCACTCAACTGTATTTTTAAACCAGAATGAGCAACAATTTCTTGAAAATTTCCGCCGCCCTAGTTAGTATAGCGGTGTTTGTGGTTTCTCCTCAGATTGCTAAGGCATCAACAACTGAGCAGATAGAAAAAATTGCTGAAAAGATTACCGTTTTAATCCCCTCAGAAGAAGAGGGGGCAAATGGGAAAATTACTTCTAATGGCTCTGGATCAATTATTGCCAAAGAAGGAAGGGTTTATACTGTTCTTACTGCTAGTCATGTGATCTGTAAAGATGCTAGAGATGCCTGCAAGTTCTATTACGATCAACTTAAAATTATTACCTGGGATGGTAAGAAATATCCGCTCGATTACAATAGCATCAAAAAATTACCCGGAGTAGATCTAGCTCTCGTGCAGTTTCAGAGCGACCAAAATTATCAATTGGCGACCTTGGGTAACTATCAAGTAGCTGACGAACAATTTATTTTTGCTTCTGGATGGCCCGACCCGAAATTTATCGGCAAGCGGAAACGATTGTTCAATGTGGGGAAAGTGCTGCCCAAATACATTACATCCTTGCTGAAAATATTTCCCCCAGAGTTGGGGTATGAGATAGTTTATACCAGTGTCACCTATGGGGGCATGAGTGGCGGTCCAGTGTTAGATATAAATGGACGAGTCATCGCGGTTCACGGACAAAATGAAGCCGAAAAAATCGAAAAGGTTCCCGTGCCAATTGGCTTTAGTCTCGCTATTCCCATCACTACTTTTTTGAAATTAGCACCCCAGTCTGGCATTCAAGGGCAGATAAATGTCGAAAATTCGCCCCCCAATGCCTTATCTTTGCAAGAAATTGGTGATGAATTATACAAGGCTTTTGAAGTTCCCAATAATAACGATACTAATCCCCTAAACTGGCTTAATCAAGGCAATAAAATGTGGCGGTTAGGACAATTAGCCCTCGCCTATGCCGCCTATGAAAAAGCCTTGCAACTCGATGCTCAACTCTATCAAGCTTGGTACGGTAAAGGTCTGGTCTTGACCTACTGGAAACGCTCCCAAGAGGCGCTGGCCGCCTACGAACAAGCTCTCAAAATTAATCCTAACTCCGATACCGCCAAAAAACTGCGCGACAAGCTCCAAGAATCTTTAGGGGGAGGAAATACCCCTTCTCTAACCCCCTCACAGCCAACCACCGCGCCCACCGTGGAGCCTTCACCACAGCCCTCTAATCCAAGGAGACTATGGTGAAGTCAGTCCCGATGAAAAAATTTTCACCCCCACAGATGAAAGAGGTTTCCTTCCCTACACCCCACACCCGACACCCCACACCCTCTTTCAAGTCAGTAGGGAAAATGCGGTTAGCTAATAGTGGGTTGCACCAATTTAGCTAAGAATGCTTGAATTGCTCGTAGTTCTGCGGGGGGATTGCGGAGAAACTCTTCGTTACTGGCTAAAATCATCGCATTATAGGCCCGCACCGCCGCCAGCAATTTAGCTGGAACTACCTTCTTATCTTTGGTCAGTTTCTCTAAGCTGGCCAATAAGTCTTGAATAACATTTAATGGCGGTGCGCCGGGGGCTGAGTAAAGAGCGGCGGTGACAGCATTGATATTATTACCCGCCTGTGCATCCGTTGTTAAGATGCTCAGTAGCGATTGCTGAACGGCTGCGGGAATCGGGGTACCCGTGGGGGAGGTTAAATTATTATCAGCTAACAGAGTATTCAGAGAAGCAGCCGCCTGATTAACAGCGATTTGAGCCGGTTCTCCCCCCTGAAATCCCGTTACCGTCCTGGTGCTGGGGAAAGTTTGACCGGCAAAATCACCGGTGGAAAGAATTGCCCCAGTGGCATCGGATTGGTTGCCGGTTTGCGCCATAACGGGAGAGACTAGGGAATTGGTCAGCAAAACCGCCGCCACTAGGGAAACTTGCCAATTAGTCAACCATTTCATCAACATGGTCTTAATCCTCATTCAAAAAGCTAAATTAGACAATCTAAAAACCGACTAACGGGGGAAAAAGTAATTGTAGCCGATACTCATGACGAAGCGAGCGCCGTCCCCAGCATTGCCCGTTAAATCAGCACCGGCAAGGTTAACCGTCAAGGGGACTTTCGGGAAGGGAATCAGGGAAATACCTGCGTTTAAATCTTGACCCGACCATTCGACAATGGCCGAGACCGGTTCAACAATTCTTAAACCCGCACTAGCAAAGACACCGAGGGAATTTACCCCATCTTCGATGGCTCCTTCCGAGCGAAAACGACCACCACCAACACCCAAAGAGAGCGTCAATTGACTAAAGGGTTCTTTCGTTGTTTCTGTGAACTGAAAAAATTTGCTCACCACCCCGTAGATACTGCTACCGGCATCTGTCCCACCCCAGTTAATAGCATTTTCAAATCCTAGGGCGACAGCAAAACCTTCTGGCAGAGAACGGTGAATTTTAAAGCTAAAACTACCCCGTCCGGCATTATCACCAAAAAGGCTCAAAATCGCCATAGTTACATCCAAACCGACAATTTTCTGGGGTTCTCCTAAACCGACCCCTAGGGCTAACCCACCATCTGCTTGATTGGTAAAACGGGTTCTCGACTGGAAAGCGAAACCACCGAAAATCTGCCCAAAATTCGCTCCAAAACCGATGGGAGTAGAGATACTGCCACTAGGGGCAACCACAAATTCCGCCAGTTTCGCAGAAAGGGTTTTCGGTTCCTCAATCAGAAACTCTTGACGTAAACGCTGCAATTCGGGAGAAACATTGGTATCAACGGGGGTGGATGCTTGCGCTTGCCATTTTTCGACTTCTGGAGAGTTATTATCTCCTGCTGGTAAAAGCTGACTCGCTTGCATTGTCCCTAGATTCGCCTTCCATTCTTCTAGGGTTGAAATTGTCCCGGTCTTTTCTGTTGCTAGAGTATCGAGGGAAGATTTCTCTAGTTTATTTTCTAAGGATAAGGGCAGATTACTATCGGCTAATCCCTCTGTTGTCGAGAAGGAATTGGTTGTCAGAACTCTTTCTGTCCTCTCTAATTCTACGGGGGAATTAATGATAATTTTTTCCTGGGATACCCGAATAGAAGCAGCGTCAATGTCTAAGGGGGAAGGAAGGGCCTTCACCCCATCACAAAGTATGGCCGTCCCCAAACAGGATGTGATGAAAATTCCTCCAGAAAATATCTGTCTCATCTGGCTGTTTCTTTTGGCTTTTTTTAATAACACTTCCAGCTTTCCTCACAGACGAAATTAATTTGCAAGAATTGTAACTGATTTATTCTTAGATAGCAAATTATCAAAGTTGCGGTCTCTGTATGATAATCATTGCTTATCATTGGTGTGAGTCTTGCTAGGCAAGGCTTTGAAGACTATCTTTCTGGAAAGAAAATTCTCCCTACAGAAACGAGAAGAACCATCTTTCCTTTACTGGTGTCTGCAATTGTCAATTCACCTCCTTCTATCGTCCTTACTGCAACTATGGTTGAAAAATTTCCTTGATTCTTTTTGGCCCCAGTCTGCCTAAATGAAGTGTAAAAAATTTAGGGACTTGCGTGAGAATAATATCCCAATCGAGCGGAGGGCGCAAGCTTTGCGCCCCTACAGTAACGGATTTTCTCCACAATGTAGGAGCGAACTGCGTTCGCCCAAAAGGTACATTATCAAAGCGCAAGTCCCTTACCACCTCTATTTCTGGCTTCGCCGGTTGTGCTGGGTCTCCGTTCACGAATCAAATAGGCGGATTATATTGCTAGAACTAAAAAAAGCGGGTTGAACCCCGCTTGTCATCAAAAACTAAGCCAACTTAAAGGCATCTCGCCAACACCAGCGCAACAGGGTAAAAGCTATCAAACCTTTAACCACTTCTAGAAACCAATAACCAATCTGCAAAGACATCATTTCTCCCGACATTCCCGACGCGGTAACGGGGGCCAGTAAACCCATAGCGCTCAGATTGGGAGTGAGAAAATAGGTGTAAATTAGGGTGATTACTAAGAGAACACCGGCGAATAGAAGCGATCGATGTTCGGGGAGATGGATTAAGGTATGATAGCGGTGGAAGACAACAAAGCTACACAGCACAATCGCCGCACAAACTAATTCCAGATGGTTAAAAATGCCAAATAGCAAGTAACCGGCACTGGCAAAGCCATTTTGTGTCATCATGCCAGCTACGGATAAGCTGGGGATAATGATTAAATCTATGACGAAACTGGCACTTAACCAGAAACCAAGAACAACCATGGCTAGGGTTGTCCAATTAAACCAAGACCGATAACGCTCAACAAAAGTTTTCATTAGGCTTGCTCCTCCTTGCCTTTCTAACTTAATTGTAAAGAGCGTTCGCCAAAATTTTGGCAAGTTTTTTGCTAATTCTTAGCAATTCTTATCAATTCTTATCAATTCTTAGGAGAGCAACCAAACAATACCGCTCTTACTTCTAGATTTGGCTACCCGCTCGGGGCGTAATTGTAAAGATTTATCAACAAGTGTTTATAAAAACCTTTAAATATTGACCAAGGTGACGATTCTAGACTTACCCTGAGATAATAACTGACTATCTACGGGTTTACTGTTATGGATAAGGATTTTCGTAACTATCGCATGGTTTGCACTCTCACCTTTGGAGATATTTACGGACAAATAATCGTTTGGTTAATCGTTATTTTTCTTACTCTCGCTTCCACTCTAGCTCTTTGGAGTAGCACTAGACAAATTTTCGCCCTCGCTACCGTGGGGTTAGTCGTCGTCCTCTCTTTGCCTTTTTTACTCTTTGCTTTCGTTACTACCCTCCTTAATCATATTGAATTCGTTCCCATCGAAGCGGAAACCAACATTCGTCGTGGTCCTGTCCCCGGAGTTAGCGGCAGCCGTGTACCTGCAGCCAGCTAAATCCGACCAAATCCCCAATAAATAATCTAGAGACGTTGTCAGCAACGTCTCTAGCAGTTTTTGTCATTGGTTGCGTCGGGGTTTCTCGTTCTAGATTTTTGTAAATTTTTGTAAATTTAACTTGTTTTAAAACACTTTTTCTGTTAGGGATTATCCAAAGAAAAATAGATGAAGCAGAGAAATTGTCAAGAGAATAATCTTGTTTGCTGCCTGATCCCGGTCAATGATAAATTTTTAAATACCTAGTCTTTTACATTTTCCCAACTCTCGGAGTGATCCCCGATGTTAAAAAATCTCTTTGGTGGCAAAAAATCTGACTTTTACCTAGAACTAAAAGAAACTGATGGTGAACAAAAAGCGACAGCAACCACGGCAGCAGCCGCCCCTGTTGTGGAAGCGCCCGCCGCTACTGTGGAGTCTGCTGCCGCCCCTGTAGCCGAGAAAAAAGCCCAAAAAACTTCTATCAAGAAAGAAAAGCAAGTAAAAGAAACTCCCGCCGCTCCTGTGAGCGCACCGGCACCCGTAGCCGCTACTAACGGTAAAGTAGAGCCGCAAGAGGTGGAATTTGCGACAAAATACTTGATTACTCCTAGTCTGTCTCGCCGTCGCCCCGGTCCAAGTTTGAATGGTTTCAAAGACATGGCACGCAAGGCGAAACTACCTGCTAACCGCGGCTAAATCCCCCAGATTGCTTTCTCAACAAAAAAAAAGGAGAGCTTTCTTTGACTCTCCTTTTTCATCAGGGTGCATCTACTGACTCAAGTTTAGCAGAGAGTTTTTTTAAGGTTGGTTATTTAGGTTACTCCCCAGAGTATTTTGGGGATAATTATTGCCTGTCTTTTTGGGTAACTTTTAAAACCTAGGACTAGACCGAACTGATCAAAGCGGTGATCACCACTATCCCGATCTGTTTCCGGTTTTTCAATTCTCCGACTTTTTCGGCGAGATCGGTGGTTTTCCCCGCCGCGTTCGCCATAACTTTAACTCGAGCCGCTTGCAGCTTAAACCCTCTATCTTTCCGTCTAGGGTTCAGATATCGCCTTTAATTTCCGACTGCCCTAACTCTAAATTCTTCTGTCCGTTTTCCAAGGTAATTAGTCGGTTTTTGATCGCCTTCTGTCCGTTGGCAATATTATTATGCTCGTTTAATCCCCTCTCCTAAGAATGATCAGGAGGGGCAAAATAAAAATCTGCTCCTAGTTTCTGACTCAACTCTTGATGTCCACAAAATTCTTTGACCTTGTCACAAGTAAAGGTTTTTCTTTTGTCAGGAGTAATCGGTCATTTATTTTGATTGGGGCTGCTAATTAGGCAGCCGATAAGAACTCTTGATCGCTGATAATCAGGATTATTTCCTAACTTTTAACTGCCGACATCTGCCGCATTTCTAGATACACTAATAAAGCGTTAATATCGGCGGGATTGACTCCGCCAATTCGCGAGGCTTGGCCGATGGTAGCGGGTTTAATTTTTGTTAATTTTTCCCGGGATTCCATTGACAAAGTTTCGATTTTCATGTAGTCAATATCGGGGGATAAATGACGGTTACTGTGGCGACTAATTTGGTCAATTTGATTTTGTTGTCGCTTTAAATAACCAGAATATTTAATCTCAATTTCTACCCCTTCTCTTTCGGCTAAATTTATATCAGGATTACCTAAACCATAGCGATCAAGATCGAGATAATGGAAGCTAGGACGACGCAGTAAATCCGCTAAAGAGAGAGAACCTTTAATTTTTTGTTCCGTATCCTTAACGATGGCAATTGCCACCTCATCCCGTTCTTTAATTCTCGTTTCGTGTAGGCGTTCTTTTTCAGCGATAATATTAGCTTGTTTAGTTTGAAATAATTGCCAACGCCGGTCATCAATTAAGCCAATTTCTCGTCCCAAAGGAGTCAATCTTTGATCGGCATTATCCGATCGCAATACTAAGCGATATTCGGAACGACTGGTTAACATTCGATAGGGTTCCCGCAGATCCTTAGTACACAAATCATCGACCAAAGTTCCTAGATAACTTTCCTCCCGGGGAAAAACAATTAACTCTTTTCCTAAAGCAAACCGGGCCGCATTAATCCCCGCCACCAGTCCCTGGGCTGCCGCTTCTTCATAACCGGTTGTCCCGTTAATTTGTCCCGCACAAAATAACCCCTCAATCTTCTTCGTCATCAGGGTTGGATAACACTGAGTTGCCGGTAAATAATCGTATTCCACTGCATAGGCAGCCCGCAACATTACACAGTTTTCTAAACCGGGTAAAGTCCGCAGCATTGCTAATTGAACATTTTCCGGCAGTCCCGTTGAAAAGCCTTGGATATAAAGTTCGGGAATATCGCGCCCTTCCGGTTCAATAAAAATTTGATGACTTTCTTTATCGGCAAAACGGACGATTTTATCCTCAATACTAGGACAATAACGCGGTCCTTTGGAGTCAATAAAACCGCCATAAATGGGGGATAAATGTAAATTATCTCTGATTAATTGATGAGTGGCCGCCGTGGTGCGGGTGAGATGACAGTTCATTTGTTCCCGTTCGATCCACACCTCTGGATCAAAACTAAACCAACGTACCTCGTCATCAGGCGGTTGCGGTTCCATGCGCGAGTAATCCACTGAACGCTTATCCACACGGGCAGGAGTGCCAGTTTTTAGGCGACCAGTCTCGAATCCGAGACGATTTAGGGTTTCTGTTAAACCCACCGCCGCAAATTCGCCCGCGCGTCCGGCGGCCATAGACTTGCCGCCGATCCAGATTTTGCCGCCTAAAAAAGTGCCAGTGGTTAAAATGACGGCTTTAGCGGCGAAACAAGTGCCGAAATAGGTTTCTACTCCTAAAACTTGCTCATTTGCCCCTAAAATCAGGTCTGTGGCCATGCCTTCCCGAATAACCAGATTGGCTTGGGTTTCGACGATACCTTTCATCACCGCCGCGTATTCCCGTTTATCGGTTTGGGCGCGTAGGGCCCAGACTGCCGGTCCACGAGAGGCATTAAGAACCCGTTTTTGCAGATAGGTGCGGTCGGCCATTTTGCCAATTTCGCCGCCTAAAGCGTCCACTTCGTGGGTTAATTGGGATTTAGCCGGACCACCGACGGCGGGGTTACAGGGTTGCCAAGCGATTTTATCGAGATTAAGAGTGAGGAGAAGGGTACGACAACCGAGACGGGCGCAAGCTAGGGCCGCTTCACAGCCGGAATGGCCCGCCCCGACGACGATGACATCAAATTCATCTTGAAAGTCTGCGGCTGAGGAGAAAGTCATACTCGATCGAGGGGAAAATTAATTAATCAGGCTAATATTCTAGCAATTTTTCTGAGTTTTCCCCCCAATATAATACAAGAATACTAACTAAGTCATTGACTAAGCTGCCCGCGCATTTAAGAGGCAAGAGGCAACAGTAAAGGGATTGGGGGAGATTCGGCTAATCTAAGAATAAGGCTTCTTCGTTACTTGGTATGGTTCGATAGGGGGGCATAAATCGACTAAATCCTTATCTGGCAAGAGACTTAATTGATGAGTTCGCTCTAGATAAAAAACAATTGATAAAAGTTGGGGTAATGTCTGTTTCTATAAGGGTTTCATCTCTTATAACCCCCGTCCATTGCATAACACAAACCGAAGAACCAGAATAAGCGGTTTAAATACGTCTTAGCTTAGGAGGTCTTTGGGTGTAATTAACTCGTAACGCTCGAAGGGTTGATGAATCCAAGGATTATCGGGGTAATATTCCACATAATAGTCGGGTTTGATTCTTGATGCCGCTTTGTACCAGATCACCGCAGTTTTGATATTGGTAATCCCGTATTTTTCCTGTAACAAAATCGAGGTTTTTTGGAGAGTGATTCCCGAATCGACTAAATCATCCACTAATAACAAGGGACTCTTTAATTGGGCTTCGATCATGGCTAAATTCGAGGAAATAGTTAATTCTCCCCGAATTTGATGATTTTGCCCCCCGTAGGAAGCAGCGTAGAGAATGGCTAGGGGTTGACGAAAAAGACGACAGAGAATGTCACCGACGCGCAATCCTCCCTTAGCTAAACAGACAATCTGAGCAAATTGCCAACCAGAATGATCGATTTTTACTGCTAATTTTTCGATCAGACGATGGTATTCATCCCAAGAAACATAGACATCGGCCATATTTTCGATTCTCGATTGATAATTACTTATTTTCCGCAGGTCGATCACTACTCCAGGCCCACCAAACTCGATCGCATTGACAATGATAGAATTCCTGCCATTTACGACGGGAATCTTCTCCTAAAACGGGTGCGCGGCGATTGATCCAAACGGACTGAGCTTCTTTAGCTTTTGCCCCACAGTAAGGACAACAAAAATTGTAGGCGTGAACGGCATTCTCTGTCCAGTCAGGGGGAAAGGGACTAAAAGCATCCATAATCTCTAAAATATAAGATTAATAACCGGAAAAACTGACTCAATAGATAATCTCCTTGTTTAATTTATCACTAAAAAAATATGGCTAAAGGGGATCAAATATACGCCTATCGGGAATTGCTCAATCTTCAGGGTGTTTATGCTCATCATGGCATCGATTGCGGTGATGGTAGCGTCATTCATTACCGAAAACCGAGCGAGATTGTGGAACGAACTTCCCTAGAAACCTTTGCTAGGGGCGGTAAAATCTATGTGGTGCGCCATGTAGAGGTGGGATTTTCCTTTATCCCCGATGTGGTGGTAGAAAGGGCGCTAAGTCGTCTGGGGGAGCAGAAATATAATCTTCTTTTTAACAACTGCGAACATTTTGCCACTTGGTGTAAGACTGGTATTAGCAAAAGTCAACAGATAGAAGAATTTATCCCGATTATTACCCATTTACAAGCGGTGGGACTCTACGAACCTCTGAAAAAATCCCTCATCGGAGCCGACCCCAACAATGCCCAAACCCTATTAAAAGGGGCTTTAAGCAATCTTAAGGTCAGTTGGGATGAAATTCACCCCCAGTACAAAAAAGCCATTCAAGAAGCAGAAACATGGAATCGAGTAGCGATCGAAGCTTTAAGCAGAAATCGCGATGATTTAGCCCGGGAAGCCCTGAAACGCAAGGTAGAAGCCAAAAAACAGGCAAAACGCCATCAGGAACAATTGGATCAAATAGCGGCCATGACCGAAAATGTTCTTAAAAGTCTGGTGATTGCTAACGGTTAGTCTGGATGTCAGTAGGGTTGGCTGAATAAATCTAAAAACCTTGTTGGATAAGGCTTTTAGACTTTTTTCCCTCAAAAAGTGCTGACCATTGGAGTGATCGGGGGTAAAATTCAGGTACTTTTTCCCTGAAAATTAGGTAACTGACTACCTCAAAATCGGTAAAACCCTACACCCCACACCCCACACCCCACACCCTGCCCCCACCAACAAACTTTTTGCCGCAAACCCTATCTAACCCTCTGCCAATTGCCTCGGTTGATTCCTATCCACATCAGGTAATTTTAGTTGCTCGCCATGGAAATCTGGATTATTTTACGTTTTTCAATCGCCGCTGCCATTATTGCTCTAGTTTGCTGGTCTTTAACCAGTGCCGTGCGCGATAGTTGGCAAGTTGCGCGACGGATGCACTCTATCCCTTGCTCCCACTGCCGCTACTTTACCAACGATTATCGCCTCAAATGTAGTGTACAACCCAGGAGCGCCAACACCGAACAAGCGATCGACTGTGGCGATTATTTTCCCGATGCCTAGTTTGCCATAATACCGAAAAGCTTTTCGAGATGGTGCGAAATTTGCTAGTCTAGGCTAAATAGGTCTGAAATAGTATAGAAACGTGGATACAATTATTGGTCGGGGCAAAACAGCCCGTAGAGCTTACGGTATCGATGAAATCGCACTTGTACCCGGAGTGCGAACCCTCGATCCTAGTTTAGCCGATACCCGTTGGTCTCTCGGCAATATCGAGCGGGAAATCCCGATTATCGCCAGCGCTATGGATGGGGTGGTGGATACTAAAATGGCCGTCCTTCTCTCCGAGTTGGGGGCGCTAGGGGTACTAAACCTCGAAGGTATTCAAACCCGTTACGAGGATCCTAACCCGATTCTTGATCGCATTACCGCAGTCGGCAAAGCAGAATTCGTCGGTTTAATGCAGGAACTCTACGCAGAACCGATTAAACCGGAACTAATCGAGCTTCGTATCCAAGAAATTCAAGAAAAAGGCGGTATTGCGGCAGTTAGCCTCACCCCTGCCGGTGCCGTCAAATACGGTGCTATCGTTGCCCAAGCAGCGGCCGATATTCTCTTTGTCCAAGCAACCGTCGTTTCCACTGCCCATTTATCCCCAGAAGCTATCACCCCCCTCGATTTAGTACAATTGTGCCAAGAAATGCCCATTCCCGTGGTTTTGGGCAACTGCGTCACCTACGAAGTCGCCCTTAACCTGATGAAAACTGGGGCAGCCGGGGTTTTAGTCGGTATCGGGCCCGGGGCTGCCTGTACTTCTCGCGGCGTTTTAGGGGTGGGAGTTCCCCAGGCCACTGCTGTGGCCGATTGTGCCGCCGCTAGGGACGATTTTTTCCGAGAAACCGGTAAATACGTCCCCGTTATTGCCGATGGCGGCATTATTACCGGCGGTGATATCTGCAAATGTATCGCCTGTGGCGCCGATGCGGTGATGATTGGTTCTCCCATTGCCCGGTCCGTGGAGGCCCCCGGCCGCGGTTTTCACTGGGGTATGGCCACACCTAGTCCGGTTCTACCCCGGGGAACCAGGATTAGTGTGGGCAGTACGGGAACTATTGCCGAAATCCTCGTAGGACCGGCAAAATTAGATGATGGTACTCATAACCTCCTAGGGGCGCTGAAAACCAGTATGGGGACTTTAGGTGCTAAGAACTTAAAGGAAATGCAACAGGTGGAAGTGGTGATTGCCCCCTCGCTGCTGACGGAGGGTAAAGTCTATCAAAAGGCCCAGCATTTAGGTATGGGTAAATAAAAGTTATCAGTGAACAGTGATCGGTTATCATCAGTGTTAAGTTTTTGATTTGTGCTGGAGATGGGTTTTTTGCTTGGTATGACCATCCCCTTCAGGTTCGGTTCTACCGACTGCCACTATCTCAAAAAACTGTTAAATTGGAAGAACCAAAAGGATAGTTTATAAAAAAATTGAGTTAAGGAGATCAAAGGTGTATAGAGAAAACAATCGCCCTCACAATTTATTCGGTACCGATAGTGAATTTTCCGAGAGTTTGTGGCAGTATGTCCAGACCTTAAGTCCCGAAACAATCGCCCAACTCTCGAAACCAGAATCCCAAGAGGTTTTTCAAGTGATGGAACGCAACATTATCGGACTTTTGGGCAACCTTCCTTCCGAACATTTCGGTGTCACTATCAGTACCAGTCGCGAACATCTGGGCCGGTTATTGGCCTCGGCAATGATGAGTGGTTACTTTCTCCGCAATGCTGAACAGAGAATGAATTTTGAAAAATCCCTCGCTAGTCTCCAGAGCGGTTCCAGCGATTTTTAAAGTTGAGCGGTAGTTAGTTTGAAAGGGAAAAAGAGGCAATCAGATTTTAGTTACAAGATAACTTTGATCTGACTAATAACTGATAACTGATAACTGATTAAAGACAGTTTTGCTGCCAGAGTAGCTCTTTTTCGATTCCTTGTTTTTCTCCGGGGGGTACAGTCCTTTCCCGCATAATATAAAGTTGCAGGGATTTAATCTGTTGATCACTACTGTGCTGCTGATTCCAGTTTTGACAGAGATAATGACCAAACTCTCCATAAACTGACCGACCAATAGCTCGATTAAGATTAATAAAATATTGTCGCCACTGCATGGTTTTATACAAACGATTGCGATCGCTATCCGTGGGTTTATCCCAAATTACCGGCTGTCCTTCTCTAAATAAATCTACCGTGGAACCATCGACTAATTGACTGACTGCCAGAAACCAAGCATCATCCCGGGGCGGACCAGGGGCAAAAATACTCCAATATTGGTCTAAACGGGTAACTCTTGCGAGAATATCAATTGTATTAAAAGTACGACGGGTGAGCAAGCGATCGAGGGATTGAACTAAAGGTGTATTTAAATCACCCCTATCGACCGATTGCCGGACAAAACTGCGTAAATTCCAGATACTGGTCAACAATAAGAAGAAAATTACCAAAATATTTAAGGGTAAAGAGGATTTAATCGTCAGGGGACAAAACTTGAGAGGTTTAGTGAAATTGCCCATAAAACGACGATGGGAGGCAATCCACTCATAAATTCTCGTTCCTAGGGTCATGAGGGGCGGTAAACGCAAAATTGGGGCTAAAAACCAGAAAATCGGCGAAAGACTGACAATATAAACCAATGCTGACCATTTAAACCAGCGTTTTCCCTGCCAATCTTCCACTACCCAAGAATTTTGGGCCACCATATCCTCGTATATTGAGGGGTTATCTTGCGCGACTAACAGGGGAGTGCCGGGTAAAATGAGAAAAGTGCGGAGAAGATGAACAACTTTTTTGCAAAATCCACAATCTCGATCGTAATTAATCCTTAAACCTTCTCTTTCTGGGGTTATCATCCGTTTTTGTCCCCAATCCCAGACAAGACTAGGTATGATCGGCAACCAATGGGTGACACTCAAAAACGGGAAAATTCCCAGATGAAAACTGAGAGCAAAACCGATATGTAAAAGAATAAACGAGAGAATAGCGACTATTTTAAAGAAACTATTGCGAAAGGGAATAAAAATAAGCAGTGGACCCACCCATTCAAAGATTAACGCTGAAAAGGTCAGGATTTTTAGTAATTGTTGCGGTAAAGATAGTAAGAAACCAGCAAAAGCAGTACCGTATTGATCGTAACTGAGAGAGTAATAAACGGCCGTACCATCGGGCCACCAAGTCTCACTTTTGGTTTTAAAGGCCGCTGACCACATATAGATGTAACACACCTGTATCATAAAAGCCACCGTGGCAGCCGAAACTACGCGCTTGGGTAAGGGGTTGGGATTGGTGTTTAAGGCACTTTCCACGGAATAACAGGCACCGAGGGGTAAAAACATCGCCCAGAATAATACTGCCCGGATTACGTCATCGGCGGCAAATAGTAACAGGGGGTTGCGATGATGTAAAGAGACGATTAGCGCCCAAGTGGCGATCGTGGCTAAACGGGTATGATAGCCAATTAAGAGCAATAATGCGATCGCTATAGCGACAATAAACAGGATACTCTGCACCAGCACCGAGTCACTGAGAGCAAAAATAGACCAGTAAAAAGGACTAGCAGAGACTTTTGATAAGCTTCCTAGAGGTAAAACCCCTAATTCGCTGTAATGGGCAGTTAATTGGCTAAAACGAACCGATAAATCGACTAAAACCACTAACGCCAAGGCAATGCGAAATAAAGCCAGCGATCGCAGGTCAAACCCGAAAATCTCTGCCAGTCTTTGTCTAAATGATTTTGCCATTATCGCCATAGGATGATGATTCCCTCCACTTTTTCAATAAACCTACTTTATAGCAAGTAAAAAGGCCAAAGGCAAAAGAAAGCTGTATTCTCCGAGTCAGTATTCAGGAGATTATTTTTATTTATTCTTCTCTCCCATCTCCCATCTCCCTCATAGGTATAGGTTTTTTACATTAGAACTCTTGCGAATTAATTATATGTCATAATTATAGGTTAACTAATTTTTTTTTGGAAAATTAGTTAGTACATTTCTTCTGAATGAAAACCTGAAGTTTTGCTTTTAACTCAAAACTCTTTAGATATGCTTTAATTTGGTTGTCAAAACCTCTTTATTTAAGCATCACAAACTTTATCAATTATAAAAATTGAGAATAAATTCTCCTTGACTTGATTAATGTTTGGCAACTTTTAAGAAGCTGCTACACCTAACTCACACTTACAAACAGCCGCCAACAGGTTAGGGACTTGCGCTTTGATAATGTACCTTTTGGGCGAACGCAGTTCGCCCCTACATTGTGAACAAAATCCGTCACTGAGTTAAAAAGGAAAATTGAGGTAGAATAAATGAGTGTTATCCTGTTAGAATCGAAACTACAGCATCGATCAAGGAGTGAAACAAATATGCCGGCGGGCTATGAAGAAAATCCCAGAATGCCCCTAGATAAAGTTATTTTTGTTATTGCTTGCATCTATCTAGGTTGGGTGGTGGCATGGCTAATCAGTCAAAAAAATGCCCCCATCTCTCAAAATGGCACGATTTCCCAGGAAGATCAAAAATTTATTGCCTATCTGCAATCATCCCTTGCTATTATTGATCGGCAAAGTCAAACTTTATCCCCCGATCCCAATCCTGCTGCCAAAAATAACCCTTCTCCAGTAGTGCCAGTTCTACCAGCACCACCCGCTAATTTACCGGTTAATAATACTCCCCAGATCATAGAAAGAATTTACGTTCCTGTTTATCCCCAAACCCCTGAAACTACTGCCAAACTTGTCCCAGTTACACCCTCAAGTCCCGACATTGCTGCACCACCATTACCGGCTGCCCCCCAGGTAAATCGACCGGTGGCAGCGGTTATTCCTACCAATAATCAGGTGAAAAATACCCTGGTGGGGGTGATGGATTTAGGCGATCGATCTACAGCTTTATTTGATAATAAGGGCATAACTACCCGTATTTCTCCGGGGGAATTTGTCAACGGTTGGACTTTAGTGGAAGTTGGCAATCAACAGGTTATTTTGTCTCGCAATGGCCAAACAAAAGTCCTAGAAGTGGGACAATCTTTTTAGGTTAAACGACGGATAAATTCCAAGGGTAAACCGTCTGTATCGGCAATAAAGGTGACTTCATAGACATGATCGCCGATCATCTGTTGTTGGGGGGGCAAAAGAATATTTAAAGGTTGATATAAATTGGCATCCTCTTGATGGGCTTGCTGAAAGTTATTTGTTAATTTTTCTAACCATTCTGGTAAATTGCTGACATTTTCTGTTAGGTCAAAAGACAAGTGATAATAACCCACATAATGCTGATCACCAAAGGCATCGGGTGCGGGTTTCGGTTGGGGAATTTGGATTAATTCGATGCGTCCGTTTAACCCGATGAGCCAACAGGCCAAAGTATAACCCGTGGTGAATCTTTCCTCTAGGGTAAAACCGAGAAGTTGATAAAAAGCGATCGCCCGATGGATATTAGCCGTCCGAATAGAAGCATGGTGCATTTTCAGTGATCAGTAATCAGTCAAAAAGACGAAAATAGGGATAACGTTTGGGAACCCCCGGTTCTTTTTCCAGATCAAAGTTAATTACATCCCAACAGGGTTCATCGGGGGCATCGGGACTAAATTCTACTGGTAAACCGTAGAGACGGGGAATAGCGGCTTCACCCGGTTCATTACCGCGCCAAGTGGTGTTACGTTCTAGGTAGGAACTAACTAAATCCCGATAACGGTTGGCAATAATTACTTTAGTCGCTTTAAATCCTTGGGTATAGAGGCGATCGAGTGCTTCGTGAATCTCAAAACGAATACCATCCGGGTGAGTGTGTTGACGATACCACTCACCATTCCAGAGTCGCCAATGCCGTCCTGACTGCAAGTGAACCAACTCACCCGTTTTGGGATCGGCTTCAAAAGCCCCATGGCGCGGACACAAATAGGTATCCGTCAAAGTGAGGGCGGGGATTAGCTGCCGACAATGAGGACAATGGATATCGGGGCCAAAAACAGGGTATTGTAAACTTGCATTGATCATGGAAGAACCTAAACTAAAAATTGTTATCTTTGTACCAATAATCCTATATATATTATACCCAACCAAATTGGACGGGTATTCTCTTTCGACTTTAGTGCAGATCCTCCCATGTCTTTAGATAACTTAAGATCAACTTCTAATTTCTGGCCGATTGTCGATGTCAGTCAAGCGGCTTTTATCGCCCCTAATGCCACGGTAATAGGCGATATTTCCCTAGCTGTGGGGGTGAGTGTTTGGTATGGGGCGGTATTGCGTGCCGATGTGGAACGCATCGAAATTGGGTCCTATACTAATATCCAAGATGGGGCGATCCTACACGGAGATCCAGGCAAAATTACTATCCTTGAAGATTACGTTACCATCGGGCATCGGGCGGTAATTCACGCAGCCCATATTGAACGCGGTTGTTTAATCGGCATTGGGGCAGTGATTCTCGATGGTGTGCGCGTCGGGGCGGGTAGTATTGTCGGGGCGGGTAGTATTGTGACAAAAGATATACCACCGCGATCTTTAGTGGTGGGTATTCCCGCTAAACGCGTCCGGGAAGTGTCGTCACAGGAGGCTCAAGAGTTGATTGAACACGCCGAGCGTTATGCTAAACTTGCCCTCGTTCATGGGGGAAAAGGTACTGATACTGGATTCCCAAAAGGGGCGGTTTAGGGTATAAATATAAAATGAGAATCAAGTAACAATCTTTTAAGCACTGACCGAGGAGAAGGAAATCTATGGACTGGAGAGTGTTAATCGTTTTAACCCCTTTGCTTATTGCTGGTGGCTGGGCTTTCTTCAATATCGGCGCTGCCGCTATTAGACAAGCTCAACAGTTTCTCAGCAAACAAAGTTAATAAAAGTTTATAATTTTTAGTAAAACCGATCCCCTAGGCGATCGGTTTTTAATTTTTTCTTATCGAGCGATCGCTGATTGGGGTGTAGGGTGTAGGGTGTAGGGTGTAGGGTGTAGGGTGTGGGGTGTAGGGTGTGGGGGGAATAAATAAAAATAATCTCCTGAATCCTGAATCCTGACTCCTGAATCCTGTCTCCTGAATCCTGGCTCCTAACCCCACCAATATACCTTTTCAGCAATCTCTACCTAACCATGAAATCTAACTATCAAAATCTCATTGAAGAACTTGCCCATCTGGAAATTATCACCGATCCGGGGCAAGTGGCGAAACTTTCCTTAGATTATTATCATTTTAGTCCCATTTTAGAGGCACAACTGCAAGATAAACGGGCTGATTTAGTCATTCGTCCCCACAATAGCCAAGAGGTTATTGACATCGCTAAAACCTGCGTTAAATACCAAATTCCTTTAACAGTTAGAGGTGCGGGTACAGGTAATTATGGTCAATGTGTTCCCTTGCAGGGAGGAGTAATTTTAGACACAACCAAACTAACAAAAATTATCTCGATCGAACCGGGTACAGCACGGGTAGAAGCGGGGGTAAAAATGGCATTTTTTGATAAACAAGCTCGCGCAATCGGTTGGGAATTAAGAATGGCTCCCTCTACCTATCGGACGGCGACAATTGGCGGTTTTATCGGGGGTGGCAGTGTGGGCATGGGTTCGATTAATTATGGACAATTGAAGGATAGAGGCAATCTGCAAGCAGTGCAATTAGTCACCCTAGAAGCGGAACCAAAAATTATCGAACTACGGGGGGATGAAGTAGAAAAAGTCAATCATGCCTACGGAACCAATGGCATTATTACCGAGTTAGAAATAGCCCTCGCTCCCTGTTATCCTTGGGCAGAATTTATCGTTACTTTTGCCGATTTTATCACCGCCGCTAAATTCGGTCAAGCTCTTAGTGATAGTGATGGCATTGTCAAGAAAATGGTTAGTGTGCACTCCTGGCCAATTCCCGCTTATTTTATCGCTCTTAAGGATTATTTACCCACAGGAAAAGCGGCAGTTTTGTTAATAGTATCGGACAGCGATCGAGTGGCATTAGAATCTTTAATTAAAGAATATAATGGTGAACTTACCTACTATAAAACGCCAGAAGAAACCCAAAAAGGCAACAGTATCTTAGAATTTACTTGGAATCATACCACTCTCCATGCGCGTAGTTCTAACCCCAAAATAACTTATCTACAGGCTTTTTATTTTAATCTAGCCACGGTAGAGAAACTCTATAATTATTTTGGTGAGGAAATCATGATGCACCTAGAATTTTTGAAATTTCAAGGTAAAGTTATTCCCGCCGGTCTTCCCTTGCTAGAATTTACCACAGAAACTCGATTAAATGAGATTATTGCTATCTATGAACAACAGGGGGCAGCCATTGCCAATCCTCACACTTATATCATGGAAGATGGCGGCAGCAGACAGATTAATCCGCTACAACTAGAATTTAAACAACTCGTCGATCCCTACGGATTAAACAATCCGGGTAAAATGCGAGCATGGGTTGAAGCAAGGGGGTAGGGATTCGATTCAGGCTAAATTAAACAAGATAAGTAGGTAGGCGTTAAAAATTATCAGATGCCCCCCTTATCAAGGGGGGATTAAGGGGGGATCGAACCTAAAACACTAACCGGTGAAAAGGGAGTGGGGAAAACAAAACTCTCCGCTGCCCCTTGCCTATTCCCGGACTTGCCCCGATCCGATACAATTAAACGGTTGTCTTGGAAGAATTAATAGTGATCGAGCGTTATACTCTCCCTGCGATGGGGAATTTGTGGACGGATAGATATAAATATCAAACATGGCTAGAGGTAGAGATAGCCGTCTGTGAAGCGCAGGCAGAATTAGGCTATATTCCGGGGGATGCAGTAGAAGAAATTAAGGCAAAAGCTAATTTTGATCCCGATCGCATTTTAGAAATAGAAGCAGAAGTGCGCCACGATGTCATCGCATTTTTAACAAATGTTAACGAATATGTGGGCGAACCGGGGCGTTATATTCATTTGGGTTTAACCAGTTCTGATGTATTAGATACCGCCCTATCCTTACAATTAGTCGCCAGTTTAAACCTGATTTTAGAACAATTAGAAGATTTTATCCAAGCCCTGCGTTATCGCGCCCAAGAACACCGTTATACAGTCATGGTAGGACGTTCCCACGGCATTCACGCCGAACCGATCACCTTTGGCTTTAAACTAGCGGGATGGTTAGCGGAAGTGCTGCGAGGACGCGATCGTTTAATTCGCTTGCGCCAAGACATCGCCATCGGTAAAATATCCGGTGCAGTGGGAACCTATGCCAATATTGACCCGAAAATTGAGGCGTTAACCTGTCAGAAGTTAGGATTAGAACCGGATACCGCTTCCACTCAAGTGATCTCCCGCGATCGACACGCCGATTATGTGCAACAATTAGCCTTATTAGCGGCTTCGATCGAACGTTTTGCCGTGGAGATTCGCAACCTGCAAAGAACCGATGTCCTAGAAGTGGAAGAATACTTTTCCAAAGGACAAAAAGGCTCCTCCGCTATGCCCCATAAACGTAATCCCATCCGTTCAGAACGCTTAACGGGAATGGCGAGAATTATCCGTAGTCATACCGTTTCCGCCTTAGAAAATATCGCCCTCTGGCACGAAAGAGATATTTCCCATAGTTCCGTAGAACGGTTGATGCTGCCGGATGTTTGCATTTTGACCCACTTTATGCTCAAGGAAATCACCGATTTAGTCAAAAATCTGCTGGTGTATCCCGAAAACATGAAGCGAAATATGAATGTTTACGGTGGCGTGATTTTCAGTCAAAGAGTTCTTTTAACTTTGGTGAGTAAGGGAATTAGCCGGGAATCTGCCTATAAAATCGTCCAAGAAAACGCCCATCGCGCTTGGAACACCGATAACGGCAATTTTAAAGCTTTTATCAGCCAAGATGAACGAGTTACCGGCATTTTATCCCCCGACGAGATCGAAAGTTGCTTTGATCCCCAGCAGCACCTAAATCATCTTAATAGCATCTACCAAAGGTTAGATATTTAGGGAGCGAATTAGGGAATAGGGAAGCGGGGGTGATCGAGCAATCCCCAGATTTTGTCGGGTGCGTTTCTTGCTGCGACGACAGGGAACGCACCTTACCGATTATGATACAATCGCGGCATATACTTCTCGCTTGCGACAACCGCGATGAATGTTTTCTGGCGCTATTTCCCCTTGGCATTTGTTGTTATGCTTTCTAATGGTTTCACCCCACAACAAGGGCGAACGGAATCACCCAAAGTTACCTGTCAAATAGAAAGCTATCCCTCCACAAAGCAAAAAGTTCCCACGACAATGATCCAGAACGGAACGGCGAATTTAGTACCATTTATTTATTGGGTGGAGGAAGTTGCGGGGGAAAAGCCACTAGAGCGGTGCAAGGAAGTTTCTGAGATTATTCAAGCAAGATATGACGATAAAACCTGGAGTCGTTCTTTTTTACGGACGGGAAAATCTAGTGATAATTATCCGATCATTTGTTTTGTCAAGGAACCCAAAGATAAAGCTTGCGATACCGAAAGAGAACTTATCGTTAAATTAAAGCGAGGGGAAAACGCGGAAAGAGTTTTAGATAAGATGTTAGCCCTTCGCTATCGGTTAATAAGAAGAAACTTTCTTACATTCACGGATAATTTTATTTTTTATTCTGGGGGAGCCAACCTTTATATCCCACATTCAGCACTTGATGGTGTGAGTATATATACTTAACGAGCTACTCCCAGCAGATTATTTTGCCAAAATTTTATTTATTGAAAAACAGCTAAAACCATTGCAGGGTAAGTATTTCAGGCTTTTCTTTTGTCTATAAATGATTTGACGGTATATTGGGTTCAAGTCCGACTAAGCTATTGAGAGGAGTATCAATTCATCCAATATCTCCCCCATAAGAGATTTAGACAAAAATACTTAAATAGCTGTAAGCCTTTCTATGACTGGGTTAGGTTAAATAAAAAATATTCAAAATAACCTGCTGGATGTGGGTTATATTGATGTTGATAAGTTTATCGAAGAAGTGGAGCGATCGAGGACTGAAAGACAATGATAAAAAGGATGCTATTTTGTGAAATATGGTTCTTTGGTTTGTGTTATGCAATGGAGGGCAGGGTTTCTGTGTCTTGACAGCGAAAACTTTTAATCATAGACTATTTAGCTTCTTTAACCGAATCTAACTCTAAAGAGTTGATTATCTCTTTCGCTTCCTTTTCATACTTATCAAAGTCTTGGGTACTGGCTTCATAACGAATCGTATATTGTTTTTTACTGTATAAAAAACCAATATCTCTTCGTTTAATATTGTCTGCATCATAAACTAATTCATAGTTAGCTGAATTACCCTTGAATTGAAATTTTTCATTACCTCTAAAATAAGTGTTTTTCTTGTTATCTATAAATAATTGTGCTTGTTCTTTTTCTTTTTGGTAAAATTTTTGCAAAGTAATATCGTTTTCATAAAGCTCTTCGACAATCAAGAGTATTTTAGGAGAATTGCTTTCATTACTAACAAAAGACTTGGGGATGATGGTAGCGTCAGGAACATCAGGAATTGCGACAGATTGACATCCAAGTTGTTGCCAATGTTGTTGCCAATTCTGCGAGATTTGAACAGTGATACCCTCGCAAGAGAAGGAAACAGGTTTTGGCAATAACATAGTTAGCCAGAGTTGAACCTTATCGGGATTAGTGATAATGTATGGAATAACCGAACCCAATAATAAAGTCAACAATGCAAGGATCGATTGTTTTGTCTTTTTCTCTGATTCGGTAGAATTTACAGAGGGTTGTTCGGATTGATGAATTTTTTTCTGATTGTTTGTCCAGAAAGGTAATAGTTGACCGATCCTTGTAATGATCAATTGTTTTGATTTTGTCTCTGGTTTGGTAGAATTTACAGAGGGCTGTTCGGATGGATGACTTTTTTGCTGATTGTTTTTCCTAGAAAAGGGTAGTTTAGGGATCATTGGTTGAGGATGGTTGTTGATGGCATACAGCAGTTACCTTATTCCTCTGGTACAGCCAACTCCTTATTGGGTAAGCTTTTCGGTCTAGGGAATTTACCAGAACAAACATGAATCCGCCGTAACGATATTATAACTACCGATCAATTCCTGAGAGATTTTGTCGGGTGCGTTACCTGCCGCAAGGAGGGAGAACGCACCTTACCGATCGATTCCTGAGAGTATAGGGTCTTAGTCTAACAAAGCCCATAGACAACAGCTTATCTGGCTGACGGCCGACGGCTGACGACCGGCGGCTAAAAATTAACATTGCAAGAAAACTTAACAATTGGCCAAGAAACTCGATCGAGTAGGTAGAATAACAAGTAAATCATTTTGTAAACTCCACCCGATTAACTAACTAGAATAGAGATAACCCAGAACGCCTGTGATAGATAAAAGACGCACTACTCGCGATCTCCCCCAAATTAACGAAAGAATCCGCTTTCCCGAAATCCGCGTTATCGATAGCGACGGCTCTCAACTGGGAATTATTACTCCTGCCGAAGCTTTGCGCGTGGCCGAAGAAAAGGAACTTGATCTCGTCCTCGTCAGTGAAACGGCAAGTCCTCCCGTTTGCCGGATTATGGACTATGGCAAGTACAAGTTTGAACAGGAGAAAAAAGCCCGCGAAGCCAAGAAAAAACAGCATACAGCCGATATAAAAGAAGTTAAAATGCGCTATAAAATCGATGAGCATGACTACAACGTGCGAGTCAACCAAGCGCAACGTTTTTTAAAAGCGGGAGATAAGGTAAAAGCGACGATTACCTTCCGAGGTCGGGAAATTCAACACTCTAACCTAGCGGAAGAATTACTGGCTCGCATGGCCAAGGATTTAGAGGATGTGGCTGAGGTACAGCAAGCACCAAAAAAAGAAGGTCGTAACATGATGATGATGTTATCGCCGAAAAAATAACTAACTAATCCAGAAAAAGGGGCTAAGTCCCCTTTTTTGTTCTTCGGAAATCCCGAAAGGAACCCGATCATTTAAGTAGCTGGTTATAATTAAATTAAAAATGGATTTTAGGTTCGATCCCCCCTGCCCCCCTTGATAAGGGGGATGTCTGATAATTTTTAACGCCTACCTACTTAAAACAAATGTATTATCCGAGAATTAAGTCTCTGGATTGAAATCACAGGCATTCACAGGGGTTAACCTATGAGCAAAAGACTATTGTGAAGCATAGCCTAAAAATTGATTACCGAGTTTACTGCTATTGAGCGTGAATGCGTGGATGGAGTAAACGCTCCACTGGTTGACCGTTTTTTAAATGTTCTTCGACAATCTGATTGACATCCTCTGGTTTAACACGACAGTACCAAGTTTCTTCGGGAATAATCCTCACCGTGGGGCTAGTGCTACACTGTCCTTGACAGCTACTGGTCATAACGATGACATCTTCTGGGAGAGCTGCCGTTTGCCAAGCTAAAAGAAGCTCGGACGCACCCTGCACCAAACAGGAAGAATGCTGACAGACCATCACAAATCGCTTTTGGGGATAAGACATATTACCTAAAAACTTGCAAAATTGGATAGTTCCCTGGGTATATTCTTGGGAGTCGCTTTGGGGAAGCATAGTTTTATTTTGCCCCGAATCCCCGATACTGGCAACACAAAAAAAAGAGGCTGAAAATTAACCATCAATCTTTAAAATAGAATTGGGAGAAAAATTTAGTCAATCAAGAGGGTAAAAGTGGCATTCGCTAGTCATTGGATCATGTTAGGTTTATTATTGGGTTTTGCTGTTGCCCATAGCGGATTAGCCAGTTTACGAATGCGGGGAGAAGCTATCATCGGTGCGCGACTGTATCGGGTATTATTTGCCCTTGTGAGTATCCCTCTAGCAGTAATTTTAGTAGTTTATTTCTTCAATCATCGTTATGATGGTTTGCTTCTCTGGCAAGTACAGGGAGTAACCGGAGTAAAAACCCTAGTTTGGATACTTTCGGCCATTTCTTTTTTCTTTCTCTATCCTGCCACCTTTAACCTGCTGGAGATCGCCGCTATCCAAAAACCCCAGGTTCATCTCTATGAAACCGGCATCCTGCGCGTTACCCGTCATCCCCAGATGGTAGGACAGGTGATCTGGTGTATTGCTCACACCCTCTGGTTAGGGACAAGCTTTACCCTATTAACTTCCCTAGGTTTAATTGCTCATCATCTTTTTGCCGTCTGGCATGGCGATCGCCGGCTAGAAGACCGTTACGGAGAGGCATTTTTAAAGATCAAAGAACGCACCTCAGTGGTTCCCTTTTTAGCAATTATCGATGGTCGGCAAAGTCTAAAATGGCAAGAATTCCTTCGTCCTGCCTATCTAGGAGTAACAGGGTTTATTTTACTCCTCTGGTGGGCGCATCCTTGGCTAATGCAAGCAACAAGTAAAATTTATTGGTGATTTTGCTCCCAACCCCTTTCCTGTTGATCCCGATTGGTGTAGAATGGCTTCTATATCAAAATAAAGTTTTCATAAAATACGTTTAGACATGATACTATCTGTCAACGAAAAGAGCTTCCCTAAGCTAGTTTTAGAGTCTTCTCGTCCGGTTCTCGTGTATTTTTGGGCGCCTTGGTGTGGTTTATGTCGTTTAATCCAACCCACCCTCTTTTCTTGGCAAAATGAGTGTCAAGATGCGATTCAATTAGTCGGTGTCAATGCCGATAATAATTTTAAATTAGCTAATAGTTTTCGTCTGCGTAGTCTGCCTACTTTAATTCTCTTCGATCGAGGTGTTCCGGTTCACCGTCTGGAGGAAATTCACAGTCGCGAGGAATTGCAACAAACCCTGCGACTAATAGTCAAAAATCAAATCCCGCGTTCAGCTTAAGGGAAAGATATCTTTTCTGATGGGACTGGCAGAGATAATATAATGGGACAAAAAGTAGATAATCCCAATTGCTACAACTCCCATAGTTCCCCCAGTTCAAAAAATTAGGAGGCTTGAAAAAAATGCCGATTGGTGTGGCTGAATTTGTCGAAAATCAGGAAAATCGCTGTCCTGTGGTACTACTACTAGATACCTCTGGTTCAATGCAAGGGGAACCGATTAAGGCTCTCAATGATGGGATCAAAACCTTGATTATAAATTATTGGGTCAGGATGTTTTGATTGGAGCCGTGGCTGATGGGGCCGGTAGTGCCAAACATTCGGATTTGGGTGCGAAAATAACAGTTGAAGCAGCGCTGCATTTTTTAGAGGAAAATCTCGAAAAAACAGCATTTGCGGCAACTGAAACTGAAGCGGAATTAAAGGAAATATTCCGGCGACTGTTGGCTTATGTTCAGCAAATTCTCCAAGAAAAAGCCGAAAAAGAACAGTTAGATATTAATGATCTGGCGACAACTTTACTGGTTGTTTTGGTTACTTCAAAACGATTAGCGGCGATGCAGATAGGAGACGTTTTTATTGTGTTCAAACCTCTGGGAGGAAATTATCAGTTATTGTTGCAGCCTGACAAGGGGGAATGGGGAAACAATCAGAGAAACTTCATCATTAGGTAAATAATAGTCGTCCTTTTGGTTCAGGAATGATTCGTTCTAGTTGTTTGGCACTTTCAATCCATTCTTGAATAACAAGTTCAGCATTTTGTACAGCTTCTTGATAGGTTTCTCCATCTGCCATACATCCTGCTAATTCTGGAACTTCAACAATAAAAGCTTGATCTTCCTCACTCCAATAAATAATTAATTCATAGCGAATTTTCATCTTTCCCTCCTAATTTATATTTTAAAATTAGATTACGAATTTGTTTGATTTGATAAGTTATGTAGGTTGGGTTGAACAGAGTGAAACCCAACAATTATAGGCTTTGTGTTGGGTTTCGTGCCTCAACCCAACCTACTACTACTGAACCAGAGAACAAAGAATCATCATAACATTATTGATCATCTGGCAAAGCTAAAATTTCATCTCCAATTAAATCAGGTAAATTTTCGGTATGAACGTGCAAGTGAGTAATTGAGCCTATTAATTCTGCCAAAATATCCCCTTTTTGGTCATCAGTTAGGCTTGGTAATTTAAGCTGACTTAGTAAGAATAAAACCGCCTCGCATTCTTCACCTAATTCAGATAATAGAGTGGCCAAGGTAGAGTTGACTTTCAAGGGTTTTTCAGTGTTTGAAATCATTGCTTATTTTCCTCTGTTTAATCGCTTTTCTGCTCTAGATAAACTTTTTTCTAAACCTTTAATTTCTCTTTCTCAGTAATTAATTAAGTTTTCATCGGGGGATTCTTTTTGTTCCTCATTGGCAATTTTTTGATGATGGTTCAGAATTTGATAACGAATGCTTTCAACAGATTTACGAAATTTCTTTTTTGACAAGTATTTACTCCTAACTTGCGCTGGTTAATATCTATCGTAATTATAAACCATAGATTATGTAGGGGAAAATGGCATTTACCCTCCTGGGGTGACGGTGACAGGTATCGAATCGCGGAACCCCTGATAACCTCGTGTGGAAACGATGTAGGATCGGAGTTTGAAAAAACTGCGACACGCCTTATACGCTACAATTCACAAGCCGCAACGCGAGAGGAGAATAGACTGTAATCTTGACCGGAGACTCGAAAAAAAATCCGATACAATATAGATTCCCCATCCACCCTGATCGGCCCTTGGATGTTGGATGCCTCCACCCTCTCCTGATCGACCACCCTTGTAGGCATAGGCAGGTGTCCTTTGGGTGCTGATGATGGTGCGTTTGTACTCCATATTAAATCGGAATATTCTTTCCAGTTTCCGTTGACTCGCCAGCCTATTGCGTCCCCAAAACGAGCAAAGGCTTGACTATTATATTCGCCGATCGAGTTGCCTGTCTGCTTGTAGATAGCCAATTGTACGGAAAAGCCAAACTGGCCACCGGAAGCCGCTAACCACTCCCGATCAATCATCCGCAAATCCTCACAGGAAAACTTCTCGGCGGATTTGCTGTCTATCCATCCTTCTTTTTCTCGTTTAGCGGCCGCCAGCATGAGATCCCAGGTTTTTTGATCCGCCTCTTTCCATTTCTTTTGTTGCAGGAGTTCTCGTAGCGTTGTATAGTCCACGCCAGTGGTTGAGGAGATGAGGGTCGATCGCGGTTGGATTGGCGGATTTGATGGTGTAGATTTCGGTGGCGTAAGCACGGGAGGTGATGGACTGGGTTGGGGGGATACTACGGCTATAGATGAGCGAAAAACAATATCTCCCCGATTTAAGTTAACATCTAGAATCGTCCCAAATTGAGGATGTTGATTTCCCCTTGTTAAATTGGGAAGATGTTGCGTCAAATAAAGACCTAATTCACTTCCCGTTACATACCCATCTTTTGTATAATCAGCCTCCCCTTCTAATGCTCTCAAAAATAGCGGCGTAAATACACTTTTTGCAGGAACTTTTTCATTCGCATCACCAGCCGTTAAAAATTGCCTCACGGGTTTATTCATCACATCTCGGATATAAGCATTTCCCGCATCCTCTCCATTAGATCTTTGTTTAAAAATCGTTCCCGAGAAACAACTATCAAACACAAATAAAACGTGCTTTGCCTCCATTTGAGTTGCCCAAGAATTAATCTGTTCCATTGACAATGCCGCTTTCAGAAAGCCCTGTTCATCAACAATCGGATCGGGTGCATCAACGGGAACTAAATATCCTTTGGTCTGCTGACGAGTGTAACCATGCCCTGCAAAAAAAATCACTAGACGATTATTCTGTCGATAACCATAATCATCGATAAAATCCTTGATCCCATTACTCAATTTAGTTCGATTGGGATTGGGAATTTCTCTAACCTGAAATCCTTGTTTTTGTAGTGCCGTTATGACCTCTTTCGCTTCATATTGAAGGTTATTTAATTTTCCCCAATTTTTATAATCTCCAGCCCAAATAACTAAAGCATGGCTTTCTTGATAAACAATAACTTCTTTCCCATTAGCATCTTTTACGATCAAGGAATTACGCTGAGCTTGTGCTATTTTTATACCCACAAGACTAGCTGTTATTCCCGTTAATGCCAAACATCCCCAAAAAGCCTTTTTCATTACCTTACTCCTTCCACATCATTTTATTAATGGGGTTAGTGCTTGGATGAGTTCGGTTGCCTTTGGATCGTTTTTTTCTCTAAAAATTATCTTGACTTCATTACCTTGATCGATAATAATTGTCCCTCGTTCTAAATTTGCGTTGTTTTCGATTAACAATTCTCCTTTTTTGTTTTTACGGACAATAACTCCTCCATATTTAGTATCTTTATAAATTTCTAATAAAGTTGTGGCAATCTGCCCCAAAGCAACTGCCCCAATTAAAATATAAATAAGGGGTAATCCCCGATCATCCGTTATCGTTGACTTGTCTGGAATGACTTGCCCTTCAAAGTTCAATTCTTCCCGAACAGTGTTCACCTGTTCTGCGGGAACGCGCCACTGAATGTTGACTGATTGACTTTCCTGCGCTGAAACGCTTTGGTTTGAGAATCGATGGAAAAAAAGGCTCAAAACCAAGCCAACCAAAAATTTGCGCCGTTTAATGATAGACATCAATACCACCTTAAGCTCGTCTTTTTTCTGATTTTAACAGTAGAATCGCCGATGGGAATGAATAACTTAATTTATGACTCCATTCGTCTCACCTGAGAAATTTCTAATTTCATATCTACCGAAAAAAGATTCCAGGTTGACCATTCCCGTGGCGATCGTTTATGAAAAAGATAATGGTGTTCAGCTAACCATTCTCAATGCTTCCCCGTCTCCACAGTAAAATAGACAATGCTTACCCTAGTCATGCAAGGCGTAAAATTTCCCAGATTTTCGGATATTCTCGCTAACTACTTTTGTAGGTCTTCATTGGCCCGAAAAATCGCTTCTTGACCATCACTAGAGGCCACAAAACCCATAAAAGCTTTGACTGCTTCACTAGCAGGTTCTTTGTAAACGTAGTAAAGGGTACGCTGCCAGGGATAATTAGGTTCACTGGCTGAAATTCCCTCAATAGCGAGCGCTCTGACGGTTTTTTGGTCGGCAATTTGGCTATAGGTTGCGTAACTAATGCCATTCAGTCCCAAAACTCGCAAAATCGGGGTAGTGGCATCCCTCTCCATCATTTGAAAATTAGTTCCCCTACCAAATTCCCCCCCTTGCAGCACTTCCTGACGAAAACTTTGATAAGTGCCACTAATCGGAGGACGATTAATCACTTGAATAGTAGCAGCAGAACCTCCCACCTCCGACCAAGAGGTGATTTTTCCGGTAAAAATATCTTTAACTTGGGCAGTGGTTAACCCCCCCGCAAAGGGATTTTTTACCCCCACTACAACAGCGATCGCATCTCGAACGATCGGACTAGAAGCCAATCCCTGAGAGCGTTCCGACTCGGTTAAAGGTCGTGACACCGCCGCAATATCGATCGCCCCCCGGGACACTTCCTCTAATCCCCTATCAGATCCTTGAGCATTTGTCAAGACTTCTACCCCCTGAAATTTGGCCGTTAAAGCGGCTTTTAAGGCTTGATTAATCTGTACCATACTGGTGGAGCCGTTAATGCGAATTGTCGTGCCACTGGGGATAGAAGTCGGTGGGGCAAAACTGACCACTCGCTGGGGTAAAGGGGGAGGGGGTAGGGGAGAGGAGGCACTTTCCGATGTTGGCGATTTTTGCGGACTTTTACTGCTGCCACAGAGAAAAAATTCTTGACCCGCAGCACATTGACTTTGTAGCCAGAAGTAACCCCCACCTAAAATGCCCGCAGTGGCTAAAAGAGCGATTATTAAAGCAGTTGTTTCGTTTTTTTGAGACATACCCATCATTTGCTGACATTAGGGGGTCGATCGCCCCGACACCGGTGATCAATTGAAGTTTCGATGATATTATCTTAGTGCATGGAAATCCACTCTTAATTTAGGACTGTATATCATGACCCACGCACCTATATCCCCAGTCGTACTGGTTATCCTTGATGGTTGGGGTTATCGCCCGCAAAGGTCGGATAATGCGATCGCAATGGCGAAAACCCCGATTATGGATAGTCTCTGGGAAGTTTATCCCCACACCTTAATCCGCACCTCCGCTAAGGATGTGGGACTACCAGAAGGACAGATGGGCAACTCGGAAGTTGGCCACCTCAATATCGGAGCGGGGCGGGTTGTACCACAGGAGTTAGTACGGATTTCCGATGCGATCGAAGATGGTTCGATTCAACAAAATCAGGCTTTATTAAAACTCTGCGCCGAGATTCGCCCTAAAAAAAGCAAATTACACCTAATTGGTTTATGTTCCGAGGGAGGAGTCCATTCCCATCTCGATCACTTACTGGGATTATTAGACTTAGCGAAAGTGCAAGGGATTAGCGATGTCTGCATTCATGTCATCACCGATGGTCGCGATACCAACGTCACCGACGGAATGCCGGCGATTAAACGGATTCAAGAACATATTAATAAAATTAAACTCGGTCGCATGGTGACTCTCAGTGGCCGTTATTATGCCATGGATCGGGATCGCCGTTGGGATCGGGTGGAAAAAGCCTATAATGTGATGACCAGTGATCAAGGTATCGACGGGCGATCGATCACAGAAGTATTACAGGCATTTTATGATCAAAATATTACCGATGAATTTATTCCCCCCACCAGAATTGCCCCGGGGGCGATCGAAGCAGGCGATGGGGTGATATTCTATAATTTCCGTCCCGATCGAGCTAGACAGTTATGTTATGCCCTGACTATGCCCGATTTTGAAGATTTCGATCGAGATTTAATTTCTCCGCTTAGTTTTGTCACTTTCACCCAATACGATCCGAAATTACCGGTAGATGTGGCCTTTGCTCCCCAGAATTTAAATAATATTTTAGGACAGGTGATCGCTCAACAGGGATTAAAACAGTTTCGTTGTGCGGAAACCGAAAAATATCCCCACGTCACCTACTTTTTTAATGGGGGGTTAGAAAAACCCTTTGAGGGAGAAGTGCGCGAATTAATTCCTAGTCCAAAAGTCGCCACCTATGACCAAGCTCCGGCCATGTCGGCGGCCGCGGTGACAGCAGCGGTCTGTGGGGCGATCGAACAGGGGATCTATAGTCTGGTGGTAGTCAATTACGCTAACCCCGATATGGTGGGTCATACGGGCATTTTAGACGCGGCCATGAAAGCAGTGGAAACGGTGGATCTATGCTTGGCTAAGTTGTTAAGTAGCATCAATAAATTGGGGGGAACAGTGTTAATCACTGCCGACCACGGTAACGCGGAAACGATGGTGGATGAGTCGGGTAATCCTTGGACGGCCCACACGACTAATCCCGTTCCTTTAATTTTAATTGAAGGGGAAGGGAGAAAAATACCTGGCCACGGTGGCGATGTGCAGCTGCGGGATGATGGTCGTTTAGCCGATATTGCCCCCACTATCCTGGAAATTCTCTCTATTCCCGTCCCAGTGGAAATGACCGGGCGATCGCTGATTAAACCGGCCGAAGTGGAAATTAAAGCCAGTCGCACTCCCGTCCGCATCTCGCTTTAACGAGTAAAAAGTCAAGAAAGGGGAATTTTATGCTGAAAACCATCGAAGGTGTTTATCGAGATGGACAAATACACCTAACCGAGTTACCCAATGATATTAGCGATCGCTCACAAGTGCTGGTGACTTTTCTCGATCAAATCGATCCTAGTAAGCTCAGACAACTGATGGAGTATTTAGAGAGCATTGAGGGGATTCAGCAAGGTTTTGAGGAGATAAACTCCGGTAAAACCCGTCCTCTTGCCGATTTTGCCCAAGAAATGGCCGAAAAATATGGTATTTCAGGTTGAAATTACCCCAACTGCCACGGCACAGATCGAAAAAGCCTATCGCTGGTATCGAGGTTATAATGCCGAGTTTGCTGACCGTTGGTTTCGAGGATTAATGAATGCTATTGCTACTCTGCAAGAGAAACCAACTCGTTGTGCTTTAGCGCTCGAACAGACGATTTTTCTACCCAAAGAAGTCCGACAACTTTTTTATGGGAAAGGTAAAAATGTCTATCGAGTGCTTTTTACAATTAGAGATAGTACGGTTTATGTGTTATATGTTCGCCATAGCGCCCAAGCACCACTAACACTTGAGGATATAGAGGATGAAGAGGACCCTAGTTGATAACTAATTCAAAGCTGACGGCTTGATAACTGCTATACTTTGTAATGGAAAATAGAGAGTAATAATCATGACAGTGGTGCTGGTAGTACAGATTATTTGGGCGCTGGCGGCGGCCTTTCTGGCGATTTTGGTGTTATTACACAGTCCCAAAGGGGATGGTATTGGCGGTATTGGCGGCCAATCACAGATTTTTACCAGCGCAAAAACGGCGGAAAAAACCTTAAATCAGGTGACTTGGGCGTTGGGGACGGTATTTATCACCCTAACTATTGTACTGAGCGCCGGCTGGTTAAATCGCTAAATGCTAAGAGGTCGGTTCTCTTTTCTAGGACTCGCAGCCTTGGCGAGTCTTTTGCTGTTTTCCTATTCTTTGATTGCCGACAGTCGGTCGCTACCGGAGTTAAAAACCCATCCTTTACCCGCTAATTTAGCCCAATGGCAAGAGCAAAACCAGTCCGGGGATTATTTTGATGCCGTGGAAATCAGTCCCGTGGGGGCGTTGATTTGGTCGCAATTTCCCGTGAAGATTTATGTTCACAGCGATCGCAGTTCTTGGCTGAGTTTGGTACAACAGGCGATCGCTGAATGGGGGCAGTATTTGCCGATCGAGTTGGTAAATCGGGCAGAATTGGCCGATATCCTCATTAAACGAGAGTTACCGCCGTCGGGAGTCCGTTTTAATGCCGAAACGGGTAAGTTAGAACTGCCCCGGGTGCGTTCTGCCATAACACAATACGAGATTTTTGTCAAGGAAAATCGCTTAACTCATCGGATGAGTATCCAGATTAGTCCCAATTTAGCCGATCGGTCGGCCTTAGCCGCAGCGCGGCACGAATTAGGTCACGCTTTGGGAATTTGGGGTCATAGTCCCCTAGAGACGGATGTAATGTATTTCGCTCAAACTAGAGATATTGCCCCGATTTCTAGCCGGGATATTAACACTTTAAAAAAGGTTTATCAGCAGCCAACTAAGTTAGGTTGGCAGATGGATCAGCTAGGGTATCTAATACCTGAATAGGTAAATATTGCTCTTCAGTCGGTTCTGCTATTAAAAAGTATAAGTTATGGATATACTTAGGGCTTGCTGAATAATGGTGAAATATAGACGAAGTAAGGGTTTTAGGGTCTTGTTTCGCGAAACAGGTGCAAGATTTTGAGAGAATCGTGGTTCAAAACCTTGCGTCTTCATGGTTCCGCGTCCTGTAGGGGCGAAGCATTTGGGCATAACCTATCGGTAAAACCGGAGATTTTCTATCCGAATGCTTCGCCCGTACTTTTTGCCGCAAACCCTACTTAACTGACTAAGATGCAGCAATGTTCCTGACTCCATTGCTATCTGTTAACCTATAGATAGAATATTTTAAATCAGCTTATGAAAGTGGTGCGGCTGGCTTGGGTGTTAACTTTGGCATTGATGATCATGCCGCCGACAACAGTGGCACAAACACTAGAGCAGTTATGGCAACAGGGTGAAACCGCTCAAGCGCAAAAAAAATACCCGGAAGCCGAAAGAATCTGGCGACAAATTATTCAGCTTGATCCTAACAGTGCTGTGGCTTTTAGCAATCTCTGCGCTGCGCTATTCCGTCAAAATAAGTTAGACGAAGCACTGATTTTCTGTCAAAAGTCGCTCGCTCTTGATCCAAAACTCCCAGAAACCTACAAAAATATAGGTAATGTCCTATATTTCCAGAAAAAACTGACGGAAGCGGAGGAAATGTACCGTAGGGCGCTCGCTCTTGATGATAAGTTTGTCTTTGCCTACAACAATCTCGGTAACGTGCTGAGGGCTCAGAATAAACTGACGGAAGCCGAGGAAATGTACCGTAGGGCGATCGCTCTTGATGATAAGTTTGTCTATGCCTACAACGGTCTCGGTAACGTGCTGTGGGACCAGAATAAACTGACGGAAGCGGAGGAAATGTACCGTAGGGCGATCGCTCTTGATGATAAGTTTGTCTATGCCTACAACGGTCTCGGTAACGTGCTGAGGGCCCAGAAAAAACCGACGGAAGCCGAGGAAATGTACCGTAGGGCGATCGCTCTTGATGATAAGTTTGTCGATGCCTACAACGGTCTCGGTAACGTGCTGTGGGACCAGAATAAACTGACGGAAGCGGAGGAAATGTACCGTAGGGCGATCGCTCTTGATGATCAGTATGTCTATGCCTACAACGGTCTGGGTAACGTGCTGAGGGACCAGAAAAAACTGACGGAAGCCGAGGAAATGTACCGTAGGGCGATCGCTCTTGATGATAAGTTTGTCTATGCCTACAACGGTCTCGGTATCGTGCTGAGGGCCCAGAAAAAACTGACGGAAGCCGAGGAAATGTACCGTAGGGCTTTAAGTTTACCCGATGATACCTCTGCCACCCCGACTACCGCTCACACCCTTGCCCATAATAATTTGGGTCTGCTCCTACAGGAACAGGGCAAGCTAGAGGCAGCGATCGCTGAGTTCGAGAAGGCGACGAAAATCGATCCGAAGTTTGAATTTGCCAGCAATAACCTGCAAGAGGCCCGGCGCTTGTTATCCTTGCAGCAACAACCGGAGCAGATCATCGCTTTGAATACCACCAAATATCTACGCCAAGAGGATCCCCTCACCCGGATCAAGCGATCGATCGTTAAAATCAGTGTTGTCTTTACCGGTAACGCCAAGGGGACTGCCTACGGTACGGGTTATGTGGTCAAACGCCGGGGAACAACGGTGTGGATTATCACTAATCGTCATGTGGTGGTCGATCGCGACACGGAACAGAGGGGCGATAATCTGGAAAATAATCTGGAAGTGGAACCCTATTACGGCGAAAATCTACCCAACCTCCCGCGCGATCGTGCAAAGGCTAAAATAATTCAGATCACCGAACCCCAAGAAAACTTGGATTTAGCTTTGCTGGAAGTCACGGGTTTACCAGACGATATCAGTCCTTTAACCTTTCATCAAGGCGAAATTAACCCACAAACACCGATTTCTATCATCGGACATCCTGAATCAAAAGATTGGTCGAAGTACGAGGCGATTACCATCGGCATTCAGTCTAGTAGCGGCAATTTATTAATCGATGTGAGTCTGGCCGTGGGGGGGTCTGGTAGTCCAGTATTTGATCAGGAAATGCGGGTGATCGGATTGATGTTTAAAACGATTAACGAGTCCCAAATCGATTCTTCCGGTATCGGTTTCGCTTACCCAATCGATCGAGTTCTCCAAAAATTAGCTCAATGGCAGGTGACTGTACCATGAAAAAATCATTTATTGTCCTCAACTTAACAATTCTTAGTCTTATTTTGGTCTCGTTCTTCCCTATTCAAGCTCAAAACTGTGGGACGGGAAATACTAGATCTAGCAACTATATCCAGAGAGATAATGATAAGCGCTGTGAAGGAATAGCCCCGATCGATATTGCGGGCAGTTTTAGTCTTATTTCCCTTTCTATCGGCCGGATTCGGGAGATGACTGACTCCCTAAAGTTGGAAGTGCCTAGTCGTAATAACCGAGCGCCAAAAGTGATAGTGCGTTCTTTGCCAAAAAATTATCAACTCGATCCCCTCACCTTGCGTCCCCAAGGTTCTCGCTATCAATTTAAATGGTCTAACTATGTTATTGATCGCGAAGATATCGCCCTTGAAAGTCTGCGGGCCACGGCCTTTATCAGTGACGGTAAATTGATCTATTTGCCAGTTATTTTTAATCAGGCAAAAACCTACGATATCGTCCTTTTTGCTAATGCGCGTAGCCAGATCAAAGAATTACAAATCCTCCAGAACAACGAGGTTATCTATGAGACTTCTCGCCCTAACTGGCAACCAAAAGGAGAAATTTTCTTTACTTGGGATGGTCGTACTTCTGATGGTAAACTGGCTAAGGCGGGATTGTACGAATTGCGAGTCAAAGCTTTATTAGAACAAGATAATGCTCCTCCCAGAAATGCCCCGACTAATATAACTTTTGAACATAATCCCCAGTGGCTAAAATGAAGTCCAAGCATAATTTTAAAAGTTTCTGGCGATTTATCAGGAAAAATCTCAAGTTTTGCACAGTTTTTATAGTTACTCTAGCACTGGTTTTCCTGTCGATTTTTTGGGGAATTATCCCAGTTAAACAAAACTTTGAAGGCAATTTATTGGTAAAAAGCTTTAGTTTTACCTGTCAAGAAAACGAAAGTTTATTGCTCAAAGATGTCTATAATCTTTCCCAAATAGATCTATCGGGACTGAAAAAATTTACCCTCGCTGGCACCTTTAGCAGTCTTGCAGATCCCGAACTGAATAAACGAGAGCGACTAGAAATTGAATCAATCCGGGAAAATAGCACTTTAACAATTACCCCGACGGCGGATTTTATCCTGCAAGAACTCCGTTTACAAAAGGAAACTAGAGTAAAAAATCTCAAATACGCGCCTTTTAATAATCTTTTGGCTTTTAGTTTGCAGCCAAATTCTCAACCAGTAAATTTATCATTTAACCCTAGCGGCAACCCGATTAAAATAACTCTTTCTGGTTATAAAATTGCTAATTTACCCCAAAAAAAAGAGGATATTCCCCTCGAATTTAATCTCAGTACCACCGAATTTAAATTAGAAATACAACAAGCGATCGATGTTAATTTACAACTTTCTCAAGATAAAGAACAGCCTATTTTTTGGCGCAATATTAAAGTTAATAATGTTAGATTTGAGCGACCGATTATCACTGGTAATAATGTGAGAGATGACTTAGTGGAATCGACAATTATTTCTGGTAATATCCGGATGGCTCAACAGGATCTTAAGCTAGAAGAAAACCAATTCCTGAGCGTCGAGAAACCGGGGGTAGAGATATTAAATCAGATAAAAATTATCCGAGAGGATAGTAACCAAAACCTCAAACTAAAAACCACGGGGGAAAACTTGCAGATTACCGAAGCATCACAAGGTTTAGAAGTGAGCGTTTCCGGCAATACCAACAGCATCCAAGTGGGGTTAAATCCGCGACTACCGATCGCCCAGATTCAAGGCAGTTTTTTATCCCGTTATCTTGGTAGCGAGGCGATCGTGGCGATAATTTCCTTTTCTGCTGGCTTGATTGTTTCCTTGCTTTCGTGGTTATTCGATAATTTTCCCGCTTCTCCCTAAAAATTACCGTCCCGCTCGCTAAACTGCCAAATTGATAAGATCCTTTGACCTTTCGCCGCCCTATTAAGCAAAACTAGGTATAAACACTTTCTTAAGAATTAACCTATGTCACAATAGATGAGGATAAACCAAATAGTGTGAAATTGTAAACTAGGTATTACTGAATGGAACCGCTTTATCAGTACGCGTGGCTAGTTCCCGTCCTGCCTTTGGTAGGCGCTACCCTAGTCGGCGCGGGCTTAATTTCCTTTAATGAAGTCACCAATCGTCTGCGACAGGTGAATGCTGTATTGATCATTTCTACCCTCGGCGCGTCGATGGTGCTTTCTTTTGCGCTGCTGTGGAGTCAAATCAATGGACACGCTCCCTACAACCAAATGATCGATTGGGCATCGGCGGGTAACTTTCACCTGAAAATGGGTTATACGATCGATCACCTCAGTGCTTTAATGTCGGTTATCGTCACCACCGTAGCCTTTTTGGTGATGATTTATACCGATGGTTACATGGCCCACGACCCCGGCTATGTGCGTTTTTACGCCTATCTGAGCATTTTTAGCAGTTCTATGCTCGGTTTGGTCATCAGTCCCAACCTCGTCCAGATCTACATTTTCTGGGAATTGGTGGGGATGTGTTCCTATCTGCTAGTAGGTTTCTGGTTCACTCGTCCGGCGGCTGCCGAGGCCTGTCAAAAAGCCTTCGTTACCAACCGCGTCGGCGATTTTGGCTTATTACTGGGAATGCTGGGTCTTTTCTGGGCCACCGGTAGCTTCGAGTTTGATATCATGGGTGAACGTCTAGAGGAATTAGTCTCTTCTGGAGCCATTGCCGGCAGTTTAGCGGCATTATTCGCCGTTTTAGTCTTCCTGGGACCCGTGGCCAAATCAGCCCAATTTCCCCTTCATGTCTGGCTACCGGATGCCATGGAAGGTCCGACCCCGATTTCGGCCCTGATTCACGCCGCCACGATGGTGGCCGCCGGAGTTTTCCTGATTGCTCGGATGTATCCCGTTTTTGAGCCAATTCCGACGGCGATGACGGTAATTGCTTGGACGGGGGCCTTTACTGCCTTTCTAGGGGCAAGTATCGCCCTCACCCAGAATGATATCAAAAAGGGTTTAGCCTATTCCACCATCTCCCAATTGGGTTATATGGTTATGGCTATGGGTATCGGCGCTTATAGTGCGGGGTTATTCCACCTGATGACCCACGCTTATTTTAAAGCGATGTTGTTCCTCGGTTCCGGTTCGGTCATCCACGGTATGGAGGATGTGGTCGGTCATGAGCCAGTTTTAGCGCAAGATATGCGGATGATGGGCGGTTTACGCAAGTATATGCCCATTACTGCCCTAACTTTCCTGGTGGGAACTCTGGCCATCTGTGGGATTCCTCCCTTCGCTGGTTTCTGGTCGAAGGATGAAATTCTCGGTTTAGCTTTTGAGGCGAACCCGTCCTTATGGTTAATCGGTTGGGGTACTGCGGGTTTAACAGCTTTTTATATGTTCCGGATGTACTTTAATACCTTTGAAGGGGAGTTTAGAGGGACTAATAAGGAGATTAAACGGCGACTGTTAGCCAACGCGGGTGCGATTCCGGCTTTTGGACCGGGGGCAATGAATGTTAAGCAATTAGACTCGGAAGCACAGGAAGAAGACAACCACGGCCATCATGCCCATGAACCCCACGAATCGCCAATTACTATGACTTTACCTCTCATGATTTTGGCGGTTCCCTCTTTGTTGATTGGTTTGGTGGGTAAACCTTGGCAGAATTTCTTCGAGGGTTTTATTCATGTTCCTAACGAAGTGGTGGAAGAAGTTCATGCTTTTGATTGGACAGAGTTTCTGATTATGGCGGGTAATTCGGTAGGGATTGCTTTAATCGGGATTACTGTCGCTTCTTTGATGTATCTCCAGAAGAAAATTGACCCGGCAACTATTGCCGAAAAATTCCCCGCTTTGTATCGTTTTTCCCTGAACAAATGGTACATTGATAATCTCTATGATCGAGTTTTTGTACAGGGTTGTCGTCGTCTCGCACGGCAAATTATGGAAGTGGATTATCGCGTTATCGATGGGGCTGTGAATTTAACTGGTTTAGCTACTCTTGTCAGTGGTGAAGGTCTTAAATACCTTGAAAATGGTCGCGCCCAATTCTACGCTTTAATTGTCTTTGCCGCAGTTTTGGGCTTAGTAATTGTCTATAGTCTGGTGTAGATTTTTAATCGGTTGACTAAAGATTTTTGGGGGCGCGAAGCCCCTTTTTTCAGCTTTAAGTCTCCCTTGTTAATCTGTTGAGTATAGGCTACATATCAGGACAGGCAAAAGGGAACAGGGAGAATAAATAATCAGTCTTTAATAACTGGATTTATTGTAAGATAATATTACATTTTTTGGGGAAGAAAAAGTATAGATATGAAACTATAACAAAGATAGATTTAAACTCTGATAAAAACTCTTGAGTCGCAGACAAAATATGGCTCTTCGTTACTCTTTATGCTAAATCAACATACAAGATGCCAAGACAACATACTTCTAACCCAAAAATTCCGAAAGTTTCTAAAGCCATAGGCTCTCCG